>CANIHD010000003.1 GCA_947467345.1 Alphaproteobacteria bacterium | reverse complement strand
CCCCCGTCGTCCCGCCTTGCGCTAGAATAATCTCGGCCTCGCGCAGCTTACCGATAATCTCCTCAGGCCCGTGCTTCTTGCCCATTTGTCTTCTCCTTCAGGGTCCAGACTAAAATAGTCGATGGACCACTCTGAAGGGGGCAGATCACCCCGAGGAAACTGAAAACATGCCGGCGACGCCGGTCATCCTCTATCTTTATGTTCCCGACGTGGACGCCGCCTATCGGCAAGCGGTCAAGGCCGGCGGTAAGAGCGTCATGGAGCCAATGGATATGTTCTATGGCGACCGCTGCGGCGGCGTAAAAGATTCGGCCGGCAATAGCTGGATGATTGCTACCCACATCGAAGATATAGCGCCGCAGGAACTGCAGAAGCGCGCCGACGAACATTTCAAGAAGGCCAAGCAGCAGCAGGAAGACAAGGCAGCTTAAACGGAATCGCCTGTCTTCTATTCTCCCCGTTCCTTAGCGGGACGGGGAGGGTCATGCGCGGCGCGAACAGCGTCGTCTATCGTATCCGCAAAACGCACGCGCGTGTGTTCAATACCGGATGCCGCCAAATCGTGTCGCAGCTCTGGGCTCGTTCCCGTCAAATATAATTTCACTTTGCGCCGCGCCATGCTGCGCGCCAGGTCCTCAATCGTGTGGGCCGCTGTGGAGTCGATAAAAGGGACTGCAGAAAAATCAACAATCAGCGCCCGGTGTGAATCGCGAACGCGGTCCAGCACGGCGCCGATGGAGGCGGCTGCACCAAAAAAGAATACGCCCGAAATGCGATAGATGACTATGTCGGGGTCTTTTACGGCTCGGCTTCTATAGGCGGTTCGGTCGCCGCCGGCCTTGTCGGCGCGGTCTTGTGGGACGAACGGCGTTTCGCTGGCGACCGCCGTTACTTGCGACATGCGGTGAATAAAAAGTACCGATCCCAACGCGAATCCGACCACGATGGCTTCCGTAAGATCGCGGAACATCGTCAGGGCGATCGTCACAAGAAGCACCGCAGCGTCCCCGCGCGAAGCTCTCAGAAGCGCAAGGATGGCCCGACGTTCGAACATATTCCAAGCAACGGTAGCCAATAGCCCGGCAAGAGCGGCCATCGGAATGAACGCCGCCAGCGGCGCTACGACGAGCATGAACACGAGCAGAAACACGGCGTGGAGCATTCCGGCTATGGGGCCGTGGGCGCCGTCGCGCACATTTGTTGCCGTGCGCGCGATCGTGCCGGTGACGCAGATACCGCCAAAAAGGGCGGAGCCGATATTCGCGATGCCTTGCGCCACCAGTTCGCAATTGGAGCGATGTCGCCGCCCTGTCATGCTGTCGGCAACCACGGCGGAGAGCAGCGATTCAATCGCCCCAAACAGCGTGAACGCGATAGCGTTTGGCAGCACGGCTAAGACGAGATCACCGTTTAGCTCCGGCAGGCGCGGCGGGGGCAGAAAATTCGGCAAACCGCCGAAGCGCGAACCAATTGTATCGATGGGAAGATGAAGCGCGGTGGCGGCGAACGACGCCCCGCATATCGCGATCAGCAATCCCGGCCATTGCGGGCGCCAGCGCGCAATGGCGAAGATGGTCGCGATTGTACCGCCCGCGACCAACACACTCGCCATATTCGCGCTCGGTGCTGCATGAAGAAGAACGGGAATTTTTTGCAGCAACGGACCCGGCTCTGGCCCGGCCAAGGTTAGCCCTAACAATTCCTTGATCTGACTCGCAAAGATGATGACGGCGATCCCGGCGGTGAAACCAACCGTCACGGGAAAGGGAATGAATTTGATGTAGGCGCCAAGGCGCATGAAGCCGATGGCAGCCAGCATGAAGCCGGAGAGGAACACGGCGAGGATCAGCCCGGCGGGCCCGTGCTGCGCAACTGTGGCAGCGACCAGGACGATGAAGGCGCCCGCCGGGCCGCCGATCTGAAACCGGCTCCCGCCAAGCGCCGAAACCAGGAAGCCGCCTATGATGGAGGTGTAGAGGCCCTGCGCCGGCGTGGCACCCGAGGCAATGGCGATGGCCATGGAGAGAGGCAGCGCCACGATGGCGACGGTGAGCCCTGCCACTGCGTCGTGGCGCAACTCCGCCGCGCCATAGCCCTCGCGCAGCACGGTCACGAGCTTGGGGGTGAAGAGTTCGACGAAACTGGGTTCTACCGGGCGGGCGGGCACGGGCTGGCTGTATCGTTGGTTACCCAGCCTTATTACGAGGATTCGCGGCCCCGGGCACGGACCCTAAAACACGCCTTGATCCTTGGGCTTCGCCCGTAGATGTATGGGAAAGGCTCGCCGGTCTGCGGGCGAATGCGGGGAATATTATGGGCGATTGGGACGTGATCGTTGTCGGCGGCGGAAACGCGGCTTTCTGCGCGGCCTTGGCGGCACGCGAGCGCGGCGCCTCAGTGTTGATGCTTGAGGCGGCCCCTGAAGACGAGGCTGGCGGCAATAGCCGCTTCACCGCCGGCGCGATGCGCGTCGTTTACAACGGCGTCGATGATATCAAGGCGTTGGTGCCCGATCTCAGCCGCGAGGAAATCGACAACACCGATTTTGGCACGTACACGCAGGATCAATTCTTCGACGATATGGCGCGGGTGACGCAATTCCGCACCGATCCGGATTTGTGCGAGCTTCTGGTCACACGCAGCCTCGATACGCTGCTTTGGATGCGCGAGAAGGGCATACGCTTCGTTCCCATATTCGGGCGCCAGGCTTTCAAGATCGATGGGAAGTTCAAGTTTTGGGGCGGGCTAACGGTTGAAACTGTAGGCGGCGGTCCCGGCCTCGTGGACATGCTGACGGCCTCCGGGAAAAAACAGGGCATCGAAATCCGCTATGAAACGCGGGCGTTCGATCTTCTGTTCGATGGCATCAAAGTCAGCGGAGTCCGCGTCCGCGGCCGGGACGGATTGACGGACCTCATGGCCCGCGCCGTGGTTCTCGCCTCTGGCGGGTTCGAGGCCAATACCGAATGGCGGACACGCTATCTCGGGCCGGGCTGGGATTTGGCGAAGGTACGCGGCACGCGCTTCAACACTGGTGAAGGCTTGCGGATGGCGCTCGCCATTGGCGCCAGCCCCTACGGCAATTGGTCGGGTTGCCATGCCGTAGGTTGGGAAATGAACGCGCCGGAATTCGGCGATCTTGCGGTCGGCGACCAATTTCAGAAACACTCTTATCCGTTCTCCGTCATGATCAACGCGACTGGAAAACGCTTCGTGGACGAGGGCGCCGATTTTCGCAATTACACCTATGCGAAATATGGGCGCGTGATTCTGGAGCAGCCGGGGAAATTCGCCTGGCAGATATTCGACGCCAAAGTGAAGCACCTTCAACGCGACGAATATAACATCCGTCAGGTTACGAAGGTCACCGCGAACAGCATCGAGGAATTGGCCAAGAAGCTCGATGGCGTGAACGCCGATGCGTTTGTGAAAACCATCGCCGAATACAATGCGGCGGTGCGCAAGGATGTCGCCTTCAATCCCAACATCAAAGACGGCAAGCGAACCGAAGGCCTAAGCGTGCCCAAAAGCAATTGGGCCAACCCTATCGATGCGCCGCCTTATGAAGGCTACGCCGTCACATGCGGCGTGACGTTTACCTTCGGTGGGCTGCGGGTGACACGCGACGCCGAGGTGATGAATCTCGATTACCGTCCGATTCCGGGACTCTATACGGCAGGCGAAATGCTGGGCGGCTTGTTCTATTTCAATTATCCGGGCGGTACTGGGCTCACCTCAGGCTCGGTATTCGGCCGGATTGCGGGCAATGCTGCTGCGGCTTTCGCGCGGCAATCCTAAGGCCGGCACGCTCAGTCTGCGAAGTCGCCGAAAATTTAAAGCAATTGGCATTGGCAGAGTTTTCCCACAGCTAAGCTGCCTGGTTGAAATCTCGCGCGCGCTTCGCATTGCCTCGCTATTTTCGTTTGACGCAAATTGTTGCGCAATTGTGCCGCCTTTCGTGCGGTCCAGTCAGACGGATGTAGTGGCATGAAAGTCATAGTGCTGGCCTCCCTGAAGGGTGGATCCGGCAAGACCACATTGTCCGGCCATCTTGCGGTTGAGGCCGAGAGAGCCGGCGCCGGCCCAGTCGCTTTGATTGACATGGATCCGCAAGGAAGCCTGTCGGATTGGTGGAACGCCCGCAAAGGCGAAACGCCGCGTTTCGCGAAAGTCGAATCGCAGAATCTAGGCGCCGTGCTGCAGCGTTTGCGCGGCTCCGGCATTCACCTTGCGGTCATCGACACGCCGGCCGCGCTCACGCAAATGATTTCGGAAGGCATTGCACAAGCGGATCTTGTGTTGGTGCCGACGCGTCCCAGCCCGCATGATTTGCGGGCGGTCGGGCAAACCGTTGATATCGCCGATCACCACCGCAAGCCGCTTCTATTCGTCATCAATGCCGCCACGGCACGCGCGCGTATCACCGGGGAATCCGCCGTCGCGTTGTCGCAGCACGGCACCGTAGCACCGGTCATGATTCACCAGCGCGTCGAGTTCGCCGCCAGCATGGTGGACGGGCGTGCGGTGGGAGAGATCACGCCTGCGTCGGTGTCGGCGCGCGAAGTGCGCGATTTGTGGGCCTATGTTCACGAGCGCTTGCAACGCCTGACTGGCACACGCTCGGACGCGGCAATATCGACGGTCTCGAGAGCCGTCGCGAATGAACGGCTGGTAGCCGCTATGGCGATGTCGCCGGCGCCGGACAATGCCTCGCAATCCGCTAGGGAGGAAATTCGGAACGTCGTGGAGTCCGACGAAAATCCGGAAGCCCCCCAAAGCTACAATGAAATCTATCGGACGATTCCGCCTCCGCTCGTGGAGGCGGAACCGGAAAGACCGTTTGCCGCCACGCCGATGGCGCGCGTGGCCCCGAGCGTTTCACAAGAAACGGGCTTGAGCGCCGGCGACATCGAGATCGTCGCCATATCTTCGTGGGAACCGAAAGCATTGCCGCCGATTCGAAAATCCATTAAGTCTTCTGTGGAGGTTGAAACGCGCAATCCTGAGCCACCCGAAGAAAACGCCAACGAGCCTGATCGCCGCAATGCTGCGGACCGCCGCAAACTGGCCGGTTTCGCGCAATCCGGCATAGAACGTCGCAACGGATTGTCATTTGGCCGCTGCTCGCTGGATCGCGTCGTGCCATTCGGGAAATTGGGGACACGTCTTGAGCCGAACTAATTTCGCCCCAATCACATCAAGTCTCTTGGCTCGCAAAGGCGGGGCGCGCCGCGTCATGTTCATGCCGGCGCTTGAGCCCGAGACGCAATTGGTTGAGCAATTGGCGGCCGAAAGCGCGACAGCGCCCAGCCTGTCGCCGCTGAATGCGCAGAGCGACCCGACGCCGATCGCGTTGAAGCGGAGCTCGCGTTCGACACTGCCGCCCCAGGGACCGCGAAAGCTGGCGGTGAAAATCTCGCAAGCGGATTACGAACGCCTCGGTCTGGCGGCCGTGAAGAAGAACCTGACACGCAGCGACATCGTACGGCAGGCAATCGATTCCTATCTGCAGGGCCTCAGCCGCGAATATCGCAACGAATGCCGCTGCATTTCGCCAAATGAGGCGTGTTGCGGCGGCGAGGCCTAAATTCGCCTTCTACCGTGTCCTTTCAGCCGGACTTAAAATCCCATTTTCGCGGTCTTTTCCCGCGAGCTCGCGAGCCGTTCCAGTAAGGCGCTGGCAAAGCTTGGCTTTTCATGCACAGACGCGGCGCTTGCGCTCCATCGAATTGCTCCGCAAATAGGGCGACTCTGGCCCTAGGATTAATCTGGACATGAACCCTAGCTTTATCGACAAGAAGACAATCGCGGAGCTGACGGCCCGCATGCTGCTCGAGATCGATGCGGTTCGCTTTTACAGCGACAAGCCCTTCATTTTCACCTCTGGCTTGGCCAGCCCCGTCTACACCGATTGCCGCCGACCGATTTCGTTTCCGCGCGTTCGCCGCGCGCTGATGGATTTCGGTGCGTCGATCCTGTCGCGCGATGCCGGATTCGAGGCCTTCGATACGGTTGCGGGCGGCGAAACCGCCGGCATCGCCTACGCGGCATGGATGGCGGAACGGCTGATGCTGCCGATGCAATATGTGCGCAAAGCTCCAAAGGGTTTCGGGCGCAACGCGCAGATCGAAGGCGAGGTGAAGGAAGGCCAGCGTGTTCTTCTGGTCGAGGATTTGACCACGGATGGCGGCAGCAAGGTTCTTTTCATCAACGCGCTGCGCAACGCCGGATGCGTCGTCGAGCACACCTTCGTCACCTTCTACTATGACATCTTCCCTGGCGGCTTGAAGACGCTCGCCGATATGGGCGTCAAACATCATCATCTGGCGACCTGGTGGGATGTGCTCGCTGAAGCCAAGGCAAGCGGCAAATTCGATGAGGCCAAATTGCGCGAGGTCGAAAATTTCATGCGCGATCCGCGCGGCTGGTCGAAGGCCAATGGCGGTTCCGCCGGTTTTGCCGGCTAAGGGCGATCCGGCCCATGGGCGACATTGGTTTGTTCGATCGATTGGCGCTCGCGGCGCTCTACGGGCTCGAGCCGGAAGCGGCACACAACGCAGCTTTGTGGGCACTCGAACATGGCTTGGCGGGCAGCCGGTCCGCGCCCGACGATTCCATTTTGGCGACCAATGTATGGGGCCTGGAGTTTCGCAATCCCATCGGATTGGCGGCGGGTTTCGACAAGGACGCGCGCGTGGCCGACGCCATGCTGCGTTTGGGATTCGGTTTTGTGGAAGCGGGAACCGTCACGCCGCTGCCGCAGCCGGGCAACCCGCAGCCCCGTTTATTCCGGCTTGAGGAAGATGCAGGGATTATCAATCGCCTCGGATTCAATAGCGGTGGCGTTGAGGCATTCGCGGAACGTTTGCGCGCGCGTCGTCAGCGACCCTCAGCGTTCGGAGTTGTTGGCGCCAATGTCGGCAAGAACAAAGACACGGTGGATGGCGCGGCAGACTACGTTACTGGAATAGAGAGCGTCGCGCCTTACGCTGATTACATCGTCTGCAATATCTCCTCACCCAACACGCCTGGATTGCGCGCTCTTCAAGCGCGAGCGCCGATCGAAGATCTGCTCCGCCGCGCTTTAGCGGCACGCGCCCGCGCATTGCCGGGTGCCGCGAAATTGCCGCCCCTGTTGGTGAAGATTGCGCCGGATCTCAGCGACGACGAAATGCGCGATGTCGCGGAAATTTCTATGGCGTTGAATATTGATGGGATCATGATTGGCAACACCACAATCGCGCGTGGGCCTGAGCTCAAGAGCCGCCATCGCAATGAAGTCGGCGGACTTTCGGGTGAACCTCTATTTGCGCTTTCTACGCGGCGCCTTGCCGATATGTATCGCCTCACCGAAGGCCGGATGATTTTGATCGGCACCGGTGGCATTGGCAGCGGCGCGCAGGCCTACGCAAAGATTCGCGCGGGCGCGTCTCTCGTGCAGGTCTATTCGGCTTTAATATTTAAAGGGCCGGGCGTAGCAGCGCGCATCGCCCGGGACCTCGCTGATCTATTGCGGTCGGGGGGATTTTCTTCCGTCGCCGCTGCCGTCGGTGCGGATCATCGGAAATAGATGGGGTTTTGACAGGTTCCCGCTGGCTCTCGCCAGCGGGACCTCGTCAGAAAGCCGCCGAGTGCTCAGCCCGCCGACGAGGGTCTCGTTTTCGCGATTATTGCAATGCCGCGGCAATGGCGCCCAAATTGTCGTTCATCGCCGCCGTAACGCCGCCGAGAGCCGCGACAAGCACCAAACAGATACTGCCGATGATTATCCCGTACTCGATGGCCGTCGCGCCGGATTCGTCAGAGACGAAACAGAGGATGAAGTTGCGCATATCTGCCCCTTCCGGGTTGAAGCTCGTGGTCGGCGGGTAATCCTGGCCTTCACTTCACCTCAAGGGCCTATCTTGTGGAATGTATTCCAAGCGGCGCGCTTAGTTTTCTGTAAACAGAACAGGGGTGTTTTTGCCGAAACGCCGGAAACAGCTCGATAAAGTTTTATCTATCGGCGCCGCACATACAAAATGACCGGCGGGAGGTCCCGCCGGTCATTTGGATTCATAACTTCCCCGTTAACCAATCGACTATGCGTCGGGTGAATTCTCGAGCTGGTCGAGCCAGTTGAACCCCATCGATTTCACGATGCGGTTGGAGATGACAATCAACCGGGCTTCGCTGGCGCCGGAATTGAAATGCTGGTGGATCGAGAAGGGCGGGATGTAGATGAAATCGCCGCGTGTCCACTCGAAGCGGCGGGGTTCAGCTTCCCAGTCCCATTTATATTTAATGTCGCAGTCGAACTTGATGTCCCAATGCAGATCGTGGCCGGAGCCTTCGGCGACGAAGACGACCTCTTCCCACATATGACGGTGTTTGCCCGTGCGGCTGCCGGGCTTGATGAACTGCATATACGCGTCGATGCACATTTCGCGCGTGTCCATGCGTTCATGTACCAAATGCTTGATCAGGCCGTCGGGTGAATTCTCGAACGGCATGTCTTCGACCGAAACGACGTTGGCCGCTTGCTCGTAATGTTTGCGGAAATCCGCGGACGATTGGATGTCGTCAGCGCGGAAGCTGACATTCTTTTTCGCGCCGGTGTGCGCCATATTGCGTTCGTCAAGAACAGACATTTTCAGTTCTCCAAATGCGCGAATTGCTCAAAGGTCTTTCGGCGGCTGCCAATCTTCGCGGCCGGGGGGGAGGGTATCCTGCGGCCATGAGACCATTTTTTGGTAGAGCAGGTGCATGAACAGAAAGAGCGGCTTCGCCTTGAAGACGAGAAGGATCGCTTCGTCTTCGGGATCGTCGTTGAAGTGCTGATGCACGCAACCGTTTTCGACCAGCATGATTTCGCCGGCCTTCCAATCGATTCGCCGACCGTCATGAATGTCGTGCCCGCGCCCTTTCAGAACGAAGAACACGGCGCTGTTCAAATGCCCGTGCTTCTGTCCAAACCCGCCGGGGCCGTAAGCCTCGATATGGGTTTCGATAGATTGCGTAATTTTGGTCGAGCCGGGGCTGATGATGTGCTTGCCGTAAATAACCGGCCCGCCTTTCCACGGCTGATTCTTGGCCGAGTAAACCCTCGGCTGATCCAGCAATTCTTTGGTTAGATGGCTATACGTACCCTCAAGGGCCCGGACGAAGGTTCGCTTCTTCGACCAGCGGGCCCAGACGGCTTCCTGGTCCTGATTATGCTTAGGTCCCGGTAGATCGGGGGTGGCGGTGCTTCCGCCAGGGGTGTCATTTCCCATGCGTTTCCTCACAAATATTTGCGCCAACATACGGACGGGGACGGATATAGCAACTTGTATCAATGCCTTGGCTGGTTCGCCTGGCGGCCAATCGAGTGAACAGACGCGTTGCAAACCGGATGTTCACGAAAACGCGAGTTATGTCAGGTATGTGCGCATTGCGGCCGGCGGGAAGACTTGTGTGGTTCGCAGGCGTTGCCTATATATTACGCTTAGTTCAGACAAATTCGGGAGCATCCAATGAATTCCAAAATCCTCACCCTCGCTGGTGCAGCAACGTTTCTGTTCGCCGTTCCGGCGCTTGCCCATCACTCCTTCGCCATGTTCGACGCGGACAAGACGGTTGAGCTGGTCGGCACTGTGAAGGAATTCCAATGGACCAACCCGCACAGCTGGCTTCAGGTCATGGTGTCGGACAATGCCGGCAAGATGACCGAATGGTCGCTTGAAATGGGCGCGCCGGGCGGCTTGGCCCGCAGCGGCTGGCGTCCGAAGACTGTTGTTCCCGGTGACAAAGTTACCGTGAGCATTCATCCGTTGAAGGACGGTTCGGCCGGTGGTCAGCTTCTCTCGGTCGTTCTCCCGAACGGCACGAAGATGGGCGAGAACTAAGCCGAAATTTCGCTTCTGCAGAGCGCAGAAATTCAGCAACCGCCGAATGGTTAAACCGTTCGGAGGTTGTTTTGTATGTGGATCATGAGCTCTTCTTGCCGCGCGTGCCCTTCTGCCGTTAAGTCTGCGGCGAATTAAGCGAAGCTGCTTAGCGCAAGCAGTCACGCGCGGGGTCGCATATGCTTCACACACAATCGTTGGATTTAGCCGCGGCGAACAAGGCGATCGCCGCCGGTATCGAAGCGGCTACAAAGCTGGGCCGGCCCATGGCGTTTGCTGTCGTCGATGCGGGCGCGGGTCTAATTGCAGCCGCGCGCATGGACGGCGCGCATGCGCGCATTCTCAAACATTCAATTCGTAAGGCTTACACGTCGGCGACGATGTGCAGAAACACGTTGAGCTTCAAAGCCGATCTCGAAGAGCGGAACGGCAATCTGGAGCAATGGGGCGATTCGGAACTGACGACATTGCCGGGCGGCATGGTGATTCGCGAGGGAACGGCCTTTGTCGGCGCCATCGGCGCCGGCGGCGGCGGTCCCGATGATGAAGCGGTGGCCGCGATCATGGTACGCGCGATGGGCTTTCAGCCGGTCGCCGATTCCCGCATTGCAAAGAAATAAACGACCGCGCCGACGAGCGTGTTCGCGTAGGGGAGAAGAATTGTGAAACGTCAAATCTACGCGTTGCCTGTTAGCGATGCCGCTCTAGGAAAAGGCCAAGCGCCGATCTCCGCGGTTCGCGCCGGTGATGTTATTTTCACGTCTGGAATTCCGGGCATCGATATCGCGAGCGGGGTAATGCCGGCCGACGCGGAAGCGCAATTCGCGCTGGCATTCACGAATTTACGCAAACTGCTTGAGCATGCGGGTGTCGGCCCGGATTCAATTGGCCTGATCACCGTATGGACGCCGGATCGCACCGGCCGCGCTTTCATCAACAAGCCTTGGCTTGAAATGTTTCCCGGCGAGAATCGCCCTGCACGCAAAACCAATCACGCGCCATTACCACCAGGCGTTCATGTGCAATTGACGGCGGTGGCGGTTGCAGGCGCCACGCGCACTGCCATCGGCGTTCCCGGTCTGAAGCACAAAGACCCGCTGCCGATGGGCGCGCGTCTTGGCCGCTATGTTTTCTCTTCTGTCTTCGCGCCCGAAGATCCGAAGGACGGAAAAGTCGTCGAGGGTCCGCTGAACCAATTGCAGCGCGCTTTCGATAATGGCGCCCTGTTCATGCAACAAGCCGGCGGCTCCGAAGATCACATCAACCATTATTGGGTGTTCATGCAGGATTTCACCCATCAACCGGCAATGGTCGAGGAATGGGTTCGCCGTTGGTCAGAGTTCGGCGATCGTCCTGCGCGCAAGACCGTGCCGTATGAATTGCCGGCGGGCAGTGAAATTCAATTGCAGCTCACTGCCGTGCTCGGCGACCGGCGCAAGAATTATGAAGTGCCGGGCGTTGGGCATCACGATCCGATCCCGATGGCTTCGAGTATTGGCCCGCTGCTGCAATCGTCCGGCATTTACGGAATTGACGCCGCGACCGGGAAAGTGGTCGAAGGGCGCGATGAGCAAACCGATATGGTGCTGCACATCACCGAAGGCCTGATGCAGCAGGCGGGCGGCACGCCGGACGACATCACGGCGTTGACGGTAATGGTGCAGGATTTTGCGGATGTGCCGTATTTCCGCGAACGCTTGAAGCGGCTATTTCCCGATCCAAAAAGCCAACCGGCGCTGCATTTCATCCGTTACCAAATGCCCAAGCAGTGGCACGTGCAATTTCACGTCACCGCCATGCTGGGGTAGGGATATTCGCCGGTTGCGGGTGCGGCCCCGCCGGCCCTAAGCTTCCCTGATCAGTTGGACAGGTGGAGCGCCTATGCGCGTGGAACAATTCGGGCTTGCGGTTACGCTGTTGATGGGCGTCGCCGCAGTCGGGCTTTCATCATGCGGCCAGAAGCAGGAATCCGCTGCCGCGCCGAGCGTCGATGACGCCACCGCATTCGTCGCCAAAGCGGAAACCGATCTTGCCAATATGAGTGAATATGCCGGGCGAGCCGCCTGGGTGATGAGCAATTTCATCACTGACGACACAGAGTGGCTGCAAGCGCGCGCCGGTGCCGAAGCCAACGCGATGGCAAGCACCTATGCCAAGGAAGCCGCGCGCTTCGACGGCGTCGATGTTGATCCGGTTACGCGCCGTAAGTTGAACATTCTGAAGCGCGCCATCGTGCTGCCGACGCCCGCGCGCGAAGGTGCGGCGCAGGAAATGGCAACAATATCCTCCGGTTTGGATTCGGCCTATTCGACCGGCAAGTTCGAATACAAAGGCATGCCTATCGCGTTGGACACGGCGGAAGAAATTTTACGCAGCTCGCGCGATCCCGCCGAGATCAAAGCCGTGTGGGAAGGCTGGCACAGCGTCGCGCCGCCGATGAAGGCGAACTACGCCCGGCTTGTCACGCTTGCCAATGAAGGTGCGCGCGAACTCGGCTTCAAAGACACCGGCGAGATTTGGCGCTCCTGGTACGACATGGAGCCGCAGGAATTCGCCGCCAAGACGGACGCGCTCTGGGAACAGGTGAAGCCGTTTTACGACAATCTGCATTGCTACGTGCGCGGCAAGCTGAATGAAAAATATGGCGATGCCGTGCAGCCCGCTACTGGGCCTATCCGCGCCGATCTCACCGGCAATATGTGGGCGCAGCAATGGGACAATATTTACGACATTGTTGCGCCGGCGGGCGCCAAGTCGAGTTATGACCTCACGCGACTTCTGACGGCGAACGGATTCGACGCGCAGAAAATGATGAAGGCCGGCGAGAGCTTTTATTCTTCGCTAGGGCTGGCACCGTTGCCGGAAACATTCTGGCAGCGCTCATTGCTGACACGCCCGCGCGACCGTGAAGTCGTGTGTCATCCGAGCGCCTGGGATATCGACAACAAGGACGACATCCGCATCAAGATGTGCACGCGCGTGAACGCTGAGGATTTCGACACCATCCATCACGAACTCGGGCACAATTATTATCAACGCGCTTATGCTCCACAGGATTTCATTTTCCGCGACGGCGCCAATGACGGTTTCCACGAAGCGATCGGCGATTTCGCAGGGCTAAGCGCGCAGACGCCGACCTATCTGAATCAAATCGGATTGTTGAAAACGATCCCCGGCACCGACGAGGATATTCCGATCCTTCTGAAAACGGCGCTCGTCAAAATCGCTTTCCTGCCGTTCGGCCTTCTGATCGACAAATGGCGCTGGGATGTGTTCTCCGGCGTAACGCCGCCTGAGAAGTACAACGAGGCGTGGTGGGATTTGCGCCTTCGCTATCAGGGTATGGTGCCGCCGGCAGCTCGGCCCGCAGACGCGTTCGATCCGGGTGCCAAATATCACATTCCCGGAAACACGCCCTACACGCGCTATTTCCTGGCCTTTATTTATGAGTTTCAATTTCACCGCGCCGCTTGCCGCGAGGCGGGCTGGCAGGGGCCGCTAAATCGCTGTTCCGTCTATGGAAATAAAGCGGTCGGCGAAAAGCTGAATGCCATGCTGCAAAAGGGCCAGTCGCGGCCCTGGCGCGAGACCCTTGCGGAATTCACCGGCGAGAACGACATTGATGCCAGCGCGATCCTCGATTATTTCGCGCCATTGAACACCTGGCTGACGGAACAGAACCGTGGCCGAACCTGCGGGTGGTGAAATGACGAGACGCATTCTGCAAATTGCGATGCTTGCGGCGAGCGTAACATTCGCCCCCACCTATATTGTTGGCGCCCACGCGGCCGACAATGCGGGGGCTCCCCGGGTCACCATCACCAATTCCAAACAGCTCCGCGTGCCGTTGCCGTTTCCCTATAACGGGCGCGCCAACGCCGCCCAGGATGTCGACGCCGCGTTTGCGCGGGCGCGTGCCAGCGGCAAGCGCGTGGTGATCGATTTCGGCCGCAATTGGTGCCCGGATTGCCGCATCCTTGCCGGCGTGCTGGAGCGGCCGGAGGTCGAGCCCTTCGTCGAAGAGCACTTCGAATTGGTGACGGTGGATGTCGCCCGCTTTGACAAGAATATGGATATTCCCGCGCGCTACGGCGCCAAGGTCACGGGCGTGCCGTGGCTTATCATTGCCGAGCCGGATGGAACGGTGGTGCACAGTTCCTACGAAATCACCGACAACGGCTTCGCCTCGAAACCGCAGGCGATGGTCGATTGGCTCGCCAAATGGGCGAAGTCGAAGTGATCGTTACGCTGGAATGACCCTACGCCGGAATGACGCTACGCCGCTGGTGGCGTGCGCATCGTCCAATCGACAATCTGACCCAGCGCCTGGCCGACGGCCGCATTGAACGCCTGAACCGAGGCTTCCACCGAGTTCTCCGCCGCGGTGGCGCGCGTCGTGGCGTTGAAGTTGCCGATGATGCGGCGGTCAACGACAGACATCAATTTCGCTTCGATCTGTATCATCACCGTGGGTGGTTCACGCTTCGTCGGCGGATCGTCGGGATTGGCTGGCGGCGGTGGCAGAGGCGTGTCGTAGTGGGCTTGGAACTCACGCAGTTCGGTTTGCAGGATGTAATCGGCTGCGAGCCCGGTCGTTTCACGGCCGACCGAGACGCGCCGTGTGTTCTCGAACGCCTGCACCATCAGCCATTGCATCAGTAGCGGTGCGCGGTCCGGCCAAGCGGCGTTGGTGAAATAATCCATCGTCGTGGGCGTCGGGTTCACCGCGATGCGCGGCGTATTGAGGCCCGCCGTGGTTTCCGGGACGGCAATGCCAAGCTGCCATTTCACCTCGGGGATCGGCGCTGCAGGCGCAGCGGTTTGCGGCTTCAAGACATAAATCTGCAGTGGCGGCGGCGGGCCGACGATGTTCTTGAGATCGGGCAGGGCGCAACCGGCGAGGGCGAAACCACCCGTGAGCACCAGCGCTCGGCGCGTGAAGGGCGGGACGGAGGATTGTTTGGTCATTGCGGTTGATACCCCGGGCGGCGGTCACCGAACAGAAGTCCGGTCGGTTGTCTTTCAAGTTCACTGGCGAGGCGATTCAGGCTTGTCACTGTGGCGCGCGTTTCGATGAGCAGCCGGTCGAGTTCCCCTACTGAAATGCTCTTCACCTTGTCCTCGGTGGTTGTCGCCAATTTGCCGACGCGCATCACGGTGTCGTCCGTCGTTTCAAGGGTCTTTTCAAGACGTTCCGTGAGGCCTTGGAATTGCGCGAAGGCGGCGTCGATCTTGTCGGTACGCGCGTTTATCGCGGCGGTGATCGCTTGGATGTTGACCAATATGGCGGAAACGGCCTCGCGATTGTCGGCGTTCAGAAGCTCACGCCCGTTTTCGGCGACGCCGTTCAGGCGCTCCAACAATTGCGGCAAGGTTTGCGAGAGTTGCTGCAACGCCGACGCGCGCGCGGGGATCACCGGATATTGCTGGCCTTGTTTGGTGGTGAGAAATGCTGCGTCCGGCGTGCCGCCGCTCATCTGCACAAAGGTCACGCCGGTCAGGCCTTGGGTTTCAAGCGACGCTACCGAATTGGTGCGCGGACGCACCTCCGGACTCACTTGGAATATCGCAATAACCAAACGCGGATCATCGGGATCGAAATGAACGTCGCGCACACTGCCGACCTCGATGCCGTTGTAACGCACGATGGTGCCAGGCCCGAGACCGGTTACCGGCCCCGGAAAGAAAGATTCATAGAGGACGTATTCTTCGCGGTATTGCGCGCCCGCCAGCCACAGAACGGCCACCACCAGCCCCACCATGCAAACGAGCACGAAGACGCCGACCACGAAATAATTTGCTCTCGTTTCCATTCGGTCTTCCTCTGTTGCTTAAGAGCGCTGCAAGGCTGCGCGTCCGCGCGGCCCCGCGAAATAATCCTGAATCCAGGGATGCGGGTCTTTCAGCAACTCTTCAATGGTTCCTATCTTGATCGTCTTGTCCACCAGAACGGCAATCCGATCGCATGTTGCCCGCAATGTATCGAGGTCGTGGGTCACCATGAAGACCGTCAGATTAAGGCTTCGCTGCAAATCGGTAATGAGCTGATCGAATTGGCTGGCCGAAATCGGATCAAGGCCGGCCGTCGGCTCGTCCAGGAAGAGAAGTTCCGGGTCGAGGGCGAGCGCGCGTGCGAGCCCAGCACGTTTCTTCATGCCGCCCGACAATTCCGAAGGGGTTTTCATCGCCGTATCGAGGGGAAGGCCTACCAGAATGAGCTTCATGGCGGCAACTTCGTCCATCAAATGCGGCGACATCTTCGTGTATTGGCGCAGCGGCACTTCAATGTTCTCGGCGATGGTCTGCGAAGAGAACAACGCACCTTCCTGGAATAAGACGCCCCAGCGACTCTGAATGGTGCGCATTTCCTTTTCGTCCATGCCGCTGGTGTCGTGACCCAGCACCTCGATGAATCCCTCATCGGGTTTGTGCAGTCCGATAATCGAGCGCAGCAGCACGGATTTTCCCGTGCCGGAACCGCCGACAATGCCCAGAACCTCGCCGCGACGCACATCCAAATCGAGATGATCGTGAACGGTAAAGGTGCCGAATCTGTTCACCAACCCGCGCACGCGGATCGCTAATTTTTGGTCGCTTCCGTGGGGCATGGTCAGATCCCCAAGACGGAAAAGAGAATGGAAAAGGCGGCGTCAAACACGATGACGAGGAAGATGCCTTCAACAACGGCTCTGGTTGTTTGCCGGCCGACGCTGGCGGCGTTGCGTTCCACACGTAAGCCTTCGAGACATCCAACCAGCGCAATCAAAAAGGCGAAAACCGGCGCCTTGATCATGCCGACAAGAAACGTGTTGAGGGTAATCGCAGAGTCCAACTGCCGGAAGAAAACCGGGAATGTGTAACCGAGATCGAGATAGCACATCATCGCGCCACCCATGATGCCCATGAAATCGGCGTAGAGCGTCAGCAGCGGCAGCGTCACAAGAAGACCGAGGACGCGTGGGAGAACGAGCGTCTCGACGATATTCAGACCGATGGTCTGCATGGCGTCGATTTCTTCGTTGACCTGCATGGTGCCGATTTGTGCGGCGAAAGCGGAGCCGGAACGGCCCGCAATAATAATTGCCGTCATCAATACGCCGATTTCACGTAAGATCGACGCACCAAGAAGATTGATCGTGAAAACCTGCGCACCGAAGCGCGCCAATTGATCGGCGCCTTGATAGGCGATGACGACGCCGATGAGGAACGACAGCAATCCGACAATCGGAAGTGCGTTCAATCCGGTCTCTTCGATCTGCTTAATGAATGCCGGCCATGGCAATTCCTTCCACGGGCGAACGACCGCCTCCATGGTCTCCACTGTCACGCGGCCGAGAAACGCGAATACCGAATAGCCGACGTGCAGGCCGTCAATGACGCCTTTGCCCATCGCTTCAACGTAATTCCGTTTCGGCGGCGGCGGACGGCGGCGAACTTTCGAAGCTTGTTCGCTGCGTTCCAATGTTTCTAGAAGCGGTGCGAATGCTGGCGGCAACACAAACGCATCAACCGTGTGGCCGCTCTCAATGAGTTCTTTGCGCGAACGCAACAGCAGCCACGCGCCGACACTATCGAGTGAAGTTAGCTTGCTACCGTCGAATGCTATCGTTTGGGCTTTGTCGGCCTTCACGCCGCGCAAGGCAGCGTCGAGTTCAGGCGCTTCACTGGTCACCCAATCGCCGGAAAGGACGAGCCGCAACGCATTCGCCTGTGGCTCGGCCGAAAGCCAGGCCCGAGCTTCTTTTTCAGTTCCGTAAGACAGATTGTTTCCCCACCGTTGGGAAAACTCTAACAGGATCGGCCGGCAACCCCATACCATGAGCACAATGAAGAATTGCACAAAAAGCGAGCAACCGAGGGTCCGCGATAGCCGCCTATAGAACCCAGTGAATCGTGGGACAGAACGTAAGCGTTTAAACGACGAAATCGTTGCACGCGCCCACAAAAACAGCACACTGAGGCAGGGATAGGCGCCACGTTAGATGGACCTGCCGAATTTGGGGGTATTTCGATGATTAATGCGGCGGATACAGCTTGGATGCTTACATCCACGGTGCTGGTCCTTTTTATGACCTTGCCGGGCTTGGCGTTGTTCTATGCCGGCCTGGTACGCGCGAAAAACATTTTATCCGTCCTCATGCATTGCGTCGCGATCACCTGCGCCGTGTCGGTCCTTTGGGTGGTGTGCGTCTACAGCCTGGCGTTTGGCGAAGGGTCCCCTTTTATCGGCGGCCTGCAACACGCCTTTCTGGCCGGGCTGACGCGGGACGCGGTGCATCCCGGCACCGCCATCCCCGACACGGTTTTCATCATGTACCAGATGACCTTCGCGATCATCACGCCGGCCTTGATCGTGGGCGCCTATGTCGAGCGCATCAAATTCGCGGCGGTGCTGCTGTTCTCGTCGCTCTGGGTCGTCGTCGTTTATGCCCCGGCGGCCCATTGGGTGTGGGGCGGCGGCTGGCTGGCGGGCCTTGGCGTGATGGATTTCGCAGGTGGCATCGTCGTGCACACAACGGCGGGCATTTCCGCGCTGGTCGCCGCCATTGTCCTCGGGCCGCGCGATGGCTTTCCGCAGCATAATCATCCGCCGCACGCGCCATGGATGGTAATGGTGGGCGCGTGCCTTCTGTGGTGCGGCTGGTTTGGGTTCAATGCCGGTAGCGCGGTGGCCTCCAATGGCACAGCGGGCATGGCCATGCTGGTCACCCATATGTCGGCGGCGGTGGCGTCCCTCACTTGGATGGCGATCGAATGGGTGCGCTTCGGCAAACCCAGCATGGTCGGCATCGTGACGGGCACCATCGCGGGACTCGCCACCATAACGCCGGCCTCGGGATTTGTCGGCCCGGCGGGTGCGCTCATCATTGGGGTTGTCGCCGGCGGCGTTTGCTACGTTGCCGTCGATATCGTCAAACGTTCCTTCCGCGTCGATGATTCACTCGATGTTTTCGCTGTTCACGGCGTCGGCGGCATGGCGGGCACGTTGATGACTGCGTTTTTGGTGCCTCTCGCCATGGGCGGCACAGGCCTCCCCGAAGGCGTCACGGTGGCGCATCAGTTCGGCATCCAGGCAATCGGCGTGCTCGTCACCGCGGTGTGGTCGGGCGGTATGACTTATGCGCTGCTTAAAATCACACAGGCGCTCGTCGGCCTGCGTACGAGTCGGGAGTCTGAAAGCCAGGGCCTCGACCTTACCGGCCATGGTGAAAACGGCTACAACATGGGCTTCGGAGGATCCTCGCAATGAAGTTCGTCACAGCGATCATTCAACCCTACCGGCTCGACGCGGTGCGCGAAGCCTTGACCGCCATCGGCGTCGCAGGTCTCACGGTCACCGAAGTGCGCGGCTATGGCCGCCAGCGGGGGCACACCGAGGTCTACCGGGGCGCCGAATACACGATCAGCTATATCCCCAAGCTCAAGCTTGAGATTGCGGTGGATGATTCGCAGCTTGATGAGCTTCTCGAGGCGCTGACCAAATCGGCGCGCACGGGCAAGATCGGCGACGGCAAGATTTTTGTCCTCGATCTCGAGGCCGCCGTACGCATTCGTACCGGCGAATCGGGCAGCAGCGCGCTTTAGAGCCGAAAATCTAGAATCATTGCCGCTGCGGCAATGATTCCGTCCGATCTTCATTAAGGCTTTTTCCCTATTCTCGCGGCTGGTTGTACAACCACTCGCAACATCTCTCTTTGGGGAAAACATGCCGGTCCTGATGTGGCTCTGGTCGCTCATCAAAAGCGTGCTGAACGCGGTCGCGCGCGTGGTGGTCGTCACAATTGTTGTCGCCCTCATATTGGTGGCAGTCCGGCTCTCGGCCGGCGACGGGCTGGCAAACAATATGGTTCTGAGTTTAGACCTGCGCACGCCGATGGAAGACAAATCTGCGCCGTCTCTGCTTGAGCTCACCGCGTCGAAACTTTCGATTATGGATACGGTGTTCGGTCTCGATGCCGCCGCGCGCGATCCGCGTGTGAAAGGCGTATTCCTTCGCCTTGGCACCGGTGATCTTTCGGTGGCACAGGCGCAGGAATTGCGCGATGCGCTGCGCCGCTTCAAAACCGCGAATAAATTCGTGATCACGCATGCCCAGAGTTTCTATTCCGGCGGTCTCGGCGATTACGAGCTCGCAGCGATTTCCGATCAAATTTGGATGCAGCCGGTCGGTGCCTTCTTCGCGGCGGGGACGTCCGGGGGCACGGTGTTCCTGAAAGGTCTGTTCGACAAATTTCAGGCGGTCCCGCAATTCGTTCAGCGCTACGAATATAAAAACGCTGCCGATACGTTCATGCAGACCGACTATACACCGGCGCACCGCGAGGCGACGACGCGCGTGCTGCAATCCTGGTATGACAGCGCGGTTGCGACCATTGCTGCCGATCGCATGATGACGCCCGCCGCTTTGGTGGCGATACTTGAGGAAAGCCCTTCATCGGCTGAATTTGTTCGTGAACGCGGGCTGATCAACACCATCGGCTATGATGACGACGCCGAAAACGCGGCACGTGGGCGTGCCGGTGCCGGCGCGCGGGTCACCGAATTCACCGAGTATTTGAACAAAGCCGCCACCCGGCCGCGCAATGGCGGGCCGGTGTTCGCGCTTGTCCATGCCGCTGGCGAAATCGTGGAAGGCGAGGACAAGGCAACGCTGACGGGCGGCGGTACCGGCGTGGCCGGCGACACATTTGCCGAAGCCGTTCGCGCGGCGACGCGCGACAGCGACGTTAAGGCCATTGTTGTGCGGGTCGATTCACCCGGCGGATCGGCCATTGCCTCCGACCAGATTTTGGATGCGCTGAAGAAGGCGCGTGCGGCCGGCAAGCCGGTTGTGGTCAGCATGGGTTCGGTCGCCGCGTCGGGCGGCTATTACATCGCGCTCGCCGCCGACAAGATCATTGCCGAGCCAGGGACGCTCACGGGTTCCATAGGCGTTGTGTGGGGCAAGTTCGCAATTGGCCAAACGCTCGAATCTCTCGCCGGTGTTCATGGCGGCGAAATCGGCATCGGCAAGAACGCGCTGTTTCTGTCCGGCATGCAGCCTTGGACGGAAGATCAGATGGCCGAGGTCAATGCGCAGGCTGATCTGGTCTACGAGGATTTCACCCGCAAAGTTGCCGAGGGCCGCAAATTGCCTTTGGAGCGCGTGCAGGAAATTGCGCGTGGCCGGGTATGGACGGGCGCAGACGCGCGCGAACGCGGGCTGGTTGACGAGCTTGGTGGATTCTGGACCGCCGTGGATGCCGCCAAAACGATCGCCGACATTGACGCAAACACGCGGGTGAGTTTCCGCGACTATCCGCGCAGGGAGGGCCTCTTCCAACGTGTGGCGGGCTTCTTTGAATCGTCCTCGACAGCGATGGCGACACTGCAAAGCCTGAACATGCTGGTGTCATCGGACGTGGTGCAGTCGCTGCTGTCCGGCATTCGCGCTGGCGAGGGCGGGGCGCAGCTCAGGGCCGTGGATTTGCCGGCGCACTGAAGCCGAATTTCCAGCGAAATCCCTAGAGCGGCATTCTCAGCGGCCGAACACCTTTATCCTTAGAGACGCGCCCTTTCCCCGCTCCTAGGGAGGAGGAAACCTAGTCATTCCTCATGGTGAGGAGTCATGCGTCGTTCGAGACGCCCAACCACCTCATCCTGAGGGTAACCGTGGACCGATGGTCCGCGGTTACGTCTCGAAGGAGAGGTGGTTTGGCTCCTCACGATGAAGGCGGCCGTCTCGAACCATGAGGGGCAGGGCTCCGTCTCGCTTTTTCCCGGCAATAGCGTCAATGTTCCGCATTGCGGGCGGGGACCCTGTTGCCAGGAGATCGAGCCATGAAAACATTCGAATGGAAAACATGCGCGGCGTTGGCTGCGGCACTTTCTGTTGCAGCGGCGCCGGTGCTCGCTGCCGAGACGCAAGCCTGCCTCAGATATGATCAGCTCCAGCAATTATCGGTGCTGGATACCAAGACCGCCACCGCCACCACGAATCGGCAGGCCTATCGCGTTACCTTCAAAGGCGTGTGCTGGGCGAAGGCCTCTGCCGCCTATTTCGTTCTCAACCGTGATCGGCTGGGACCATGTCTCGATGCCGGAGACATTTTGGATGTCAGTGACAATTCCACGTCTTGCGTCGTGGACCAGGTCACGCTGCTGCCATCGGTAGAGGTCAAGTTCGGCCGGCCGGTGCAGTGATCGTACGGACGTGACGACGGCGCTCATTTCGCATCCGGCGTGTTTGGCTCAAGCGCCATCGGGACATCCTGAATCGCCGGCACGTTTGCAGGCGGTGTTGGATGCGCTGAGCGGTGATGATTTCCGGCCGTTGCGGCGCGAGCGTGCGCCGCGCGCGCGGCTTACGTCGCTCGCGCGCGTGCATGACCGGCTTTACATCAAGGCGCTTCTAAGAGGCATGCCGGACGAAGTATTTGCCCGCATCGATTCCGACACCGTGGTTTCGCCGGGCTCCGGCGAAGCGGCTTTGCGTGCCGCAGGGGCGGTAATCAGAGCGGTTGATCTTGTTATGACCGGCGAAGCCGCGAATGCGTTTTGCGCCGTTCGTCCACCGGGGCATCATGCCGATGTGGGGCGGGCGATGGGATTTTGTCTCTTCAACAGCGTTGCCGTGGGCGCGATGCAGGCGCGCGCCGTTCACGGCATCAGGCGTGTCGGTATCATCGATTTCGACGTCCACCACGGCAACGGCACGGAAGCGATTTTTCGCGACGACCCAGATGTTTTTTACGGGTCCACGCATCAGGCGATGTTCTACCCCGGAACCGGCAAGGCGGATTTCGCCGGCCATATCGTCAACCGGCCGCTGGATTCAGGTTCCGACGGTGCCGTCTTTCGCCCGGCTTTTTCGGAAATCCTCGACGCACTGGAGCGCTTTGGGCCGGAGCTGATCCTGATTTCGGCGGGGTTCGACGCGCATAGGGACGACCCCATGGCACAGATGCGGCTGGAAGAGAGCGATTTCGCCTGGGCGACCGAACAGATTTGTGGGGTTGCCGCCAGATGTGCCGGCGGGCGCGTTGTTTCCTCCCTTGAGGGCGGCTATGACCTCGGCGCGCTAGGACGTTCGGTTCGCGTCCATGTGCAGGCCCTGATGTCGGCCTGATCTCTAGGAGAAATTGCCGTGGCAAAATCCGACGCCGCAGGAGCCAAGCCGCTAGTAGCCGTCGAGGAGATGAGCTTTGAAGCTGCTCTCCACGAATTGGAATCTATCGTCTCGCGCCTGGAGCAGGGCGAGGTCGATCTTGAGGATTCCATCGCGCTCTATGAGCGTGGCACGCAGCTGAAAGCCCACTGCGAAAAGAAATTGAAGGGCGCCGAAGCGCGGCTCGAAAAGATTGTGCTCGGGCCCGACGGTCAGCCCAGAGGCACGGAAGGTATCGAGCTCTGATGTCTTTCAGGACATCGAAATAGATGAGCTCGCTTCTGGCGCCGATCGAACCGGCCTTTGCCGAGACGGCTGCGTTCATGGACGCGACGCTCGATGCGTTGTTGCCGAAGCCGCATGGTTCGGAAGCGCGACTGCTAGAGGCGATGCGCTATGCCACGATGGGCGGCGGCAAACGCCTACGCGCCTTTTTCGTGATGCAATCGGGGCGGTTGTTTGGCGTGGATCGCCGGCCATTGGGACGCGTCGCGGCAGCGGTGGAATGTCTGCATGCGTACTCTTTGATCCACGACGATCTTCCGGCGATGGACAATGACGACATGCGCCGCGGCCGCCCCACGGTCCACAAGGCATACGATGAGGCGACGGCCATTCTCGCCGGCGACGCGCTTCTGACACTCGCGTTTACCTTGATTGCTTCGCCGGAAGCGCATGGAGACCCCTATGTGCGCTGCGAATTGGCAGCCCGTTTAGGCCAGGCTGCGGGGCATGCCGGGATGGTCGGCGGGCAAATGATCGACCTGGCGTCGGAAGGTGAGGAACTGCCGCTGCCTGAAATCACACGGTTGCAGCGCCTGAAAACGGCGGTTCTCATCACCTTCTGCTGCGAAGCCGGCGCGATTATGGGCAAATCCTCGGCCACCGCGCGTCAGGCTTTGACGAATTACGGGCAGGAAGTGGGCCTTGCCTATCAGATCGCCGACGATCTTCTCGATGTCGAAGGTAGCGCTGCCGCCACCGGCAAGGGCGTCGGTAAGGATGCCGTCCGCGGGAAGGCCACGGTTGTGGCCTCCTTAGGTGTCGAAAGAGCCCGCGCCCATGCCGAGGCACTGGCCCGGCAAGCGGCTCTTCACCTTGATTTGTTTGATGAAAAGGCCGATCTTTTGCGGGCTGCGGCGCAATTTGCCGTGATGCGGAAAGCCTGACGACCTGCCTGAAAAAGACCTAATCGACACCACAATCTTGCCGGCCGCATGGGCGACCGAATAAGGGGGCACCGCCGCGAATGTGGCGGGCGATCCTGCCGGGCAAAGAAGAGAGACTGTGACAGTCACCAAGACACCGTTGCTGGACCAGGTAAACGATCCGGCCGATCTCCGTAAGCTGCCGCGCGAATCCCTTCGCCAGTTCGCCGACGAGCTGCGTTTGGAGATGATCGACGCGGTATCGGCGACCGGCGGCCATCTGGGTGCCGGGCTCGGTGTCGTCGAGTTGACGGTTGCGCTGCACCGCGTCTTCGACACGCCGCGCGATAAGCTCATCTGGGACGTCGGACATCAGAGCTATCCGCACAAGATTCTAACCGGCCGCCGCGCCCGCATGCGCACTTTGCGCCAGGGCGGTGGGCTTTCCGGGTTCACCAAGCGGGGCGAGAGCGAATACGATCCGTTCGGCGCCGCGCACAGCTCGACCTCGATTTCGGCGGGCCTCGGTTTCGCCACCGCGCGCGATCTCAAGGGCGAACGCAATCACGTTGTTTGCGTCATTGGCGACGGCGCCATGAGTGCCGGCATGGCCTATGAAGCGCTTAATAATGCCGGGGCCATGGGCGAACGGTTGATCGTTATTCTGAACGACAACGACATGTCGATTGCGCCGCCCGTGGGTGCCATGAGCGCCTATCTGGCGCGGCTTGTTTCCAGCCATACCTATCGCGGCTTCCGCTTTTTCGTGAAGCGCATGCTGAGCAGCTGGCCGCGTATGTTCCGCGTCTGGGCGCGGCGCAGCGAAGAATATGCGCGCGGCTTCTTCACCGGCGGCACGCTGTTTGAAGAATTGGGTTTCTATTATATCGGCCCCATCGACGGACATAATCTCGATCACCTGATCCCGGTGCTTGAGAATGTGCGCGACATGGATGTCGGGCCGGTTCTGATCCACGCCGTTACGAAGAAGGGCAAGGGCTACGCGCCCGCCGAAGCGTCGGCCGACAAATATCACGGCGTCTCGAAATTCAACGTCCTCACCGGCGAGCAGAAAAAAGGCGGCGATAAGCCGAGCTACACCAAAGTCTTCGCCGAAGCCTTGGTGGCGGAAGCGGCGCGCGACGAAAAAATCGTCGCCATCACCGCCGCCATGCCGTCCGGCACGGGGCTTGATCTCTTCGCCGAGAAATTTCCCAAGCGCTTCTTCGATGTCGGCATTGCCGAGCAGCACGGTGTCACCTTCGCCGCCGGGCTTGCAGCTGAGGGATTCCGGCCATTTGCCGCGATCTATTCCACCTTCCTGCAGCGCGCCTACGACCAGGTCGTGCATGACGTCGCCATTCAATCCCTGCCGGTGCGCTTCGCGATTGACCGCGCCGGACTTGTCGGCGCCGATGGCCCGACCCATGCGGGCGCTTTCGACGTCGCTTACCTCGGCACGCTGCCGAATTTCGTGGTGATGGCCGCCGCCGACGAGGTTGAACTCGTTCACATGGTGGCAACGGCGCGCGCGATCGATGACCGCCCGTCCGCGTTTCGTTATCCGCGCGGCGAAGGCGTCGGCCTTATCCGGCCCGAGATCGGCACGCCGCTTGAAATCGGCAAGGGGCGTATTTTGCGCGAGGGCAATTCGGTTGCCATCGTCAACTTCGGCGCCCGTCTGCCGGAATGTTTGAAGGCCGCCGAGAAATTCTCCGCCTACGGATTATCGGCCACAGTTGCGGATGCGCGTTTCTGCAAACCGCTGGATACGGCGATGCTGCGCCGTCTCGCGCGTGAGCATGAAGTTCTGCTGACGATCGAAGAAGGCGCCATTGGCGGCTTCGGCGCCCATGTGTTGCACTTCCTCGCCTGGGACGGATTATTGGACAAAGGCCTGAAGGTTCGCACCATGGTTCTGCCCGATGTGTTCCTTGATCATGACACGCCCGAGCGCATGTATGAGCGGGCAGGGTTGGACGCGAAGTCCATCGTGGCCGCCGGACTTGCGGCACTTGGCCGCGACCACGAAGCGGCGGCAATCATCGCCTGATTTTTGTATAGTGACGTCAGGTACCTGACGACGCGCGACGGAATTTCCCATGGAACCCAGCGAAGAGCACGAACGCGCGGATGTCTTTCTTGTCGCCCATGGCTTCGCGGCGTCGCGCGCCGAAGCGCAAGCCGCCATTCAGGCTGGCCGCGTTCGCGCCGACGGCAAGAACATCGTCAAGCCGGCGCAGAAACTTCGCGCCACCATGAACATCACCTATGAACCGGCGCATCCTTACGTCTCGCGCGGCGGCGTGAAGCTGGCAGCAGCGCTGGCACAATTCGGCCTCTCGCCGGAAAATCGCGTCTGTCTCGATGTCGGCGCCTCGACCGGCGGCTTTACCCAGGTTTTGCTGCAAGGAGGTGCGCGCCGCGTCTATGCCATTGATGTCGGGCATGGACAGCTTCATGGCCTCTTGAAGCGCGATCCGCGCGTCGTTTCGAAAGAGGGCGTGAACGCGCGCGATCTCGGAACTGCGCAGGTTCCTGAATCTGTCGGCGCCATCGTGGCCGATGTCAGTTTCATCAGCCTCAAGCTGGCGCTTACACCCGCGCTTCAACTTGCAGGCGGCGATGCCTGGGCGGTGTTTCTGGTGAAGCCGCAGTTCGAAGTGGGGCCGCTGGGCGTCGCGCGCGGTGGCATCGTGCGCGACGATGCCTTGCGTCAAGCGGCGCTGGCCGATGTTTCGGAATGGGTGAACGCGCAGGGCTGGGCGGCGCTAGGCAGCATGGAAAGCCCCATCACCGGCGGTGACGGAAATCACGAATATCTTCTGGCGGCACGGCGCCGATGAGTGATCCGGTCGAGATCGTCCGCCTTGGTCACAGCGGCCACGGCGCGACGGCCGACGGTCTGTTCGTCCCCTACGCGCTTCCGGGCGAGCTGGTGCACATCGAGCGCAATGGCGAGCGTGCGCGCCTGCTTGAAATCGTCCGGCCTTCTTCCTCGCGCGTTGAAGCGCGCTGCCAACATTTCACCCGCTGCGGTGGCTGTGCCATGCAGCATCTGGCGCCAACCGCCTATCTCGATTGGAAGCGCAATCTCGTCATTGATGCTTTGTCACAGCGCGGCTTTGAGGGCGTGCATGTCGCGGATATTCGCGGTGTCGCGCCAGGCACGCGCCGCCGCGCGATGATGAAGGCCAAGAAATCGAAAACGACCGAGATTGGATTTTACGAACCCGAGAGCCACACGCTGGTCGATATTTTCTCTTGTCCGGTTCTTCTGCCGGAATTGGAGAGATTGATCGCGCCGCTCCGTGTCGCGTTGCAAGACTTGCTGCGTGGCGGCGAGACGGCTGAGCTACACATGACGGCGACGGATTCTGGCGTGGATCTGTCATTGAGCTGGCGCCGTGCTCGCGATGCCAACGTGCTGATGGATTTGGGCCAGCTAGCCCGCGATCTCGACCTTGCGCGTTTCACCTGGAACAACGAGCCGATCTCGATTTCGCGCCCGCCTGTCTTGTGTGTCGGCCGTTTCACCGTGTCGCTGCCGCCCGCGCCGTTTTTGCAACCGACGCGCGAAGGTGAGCGCATTCTTCAGGATTTGGTTTTGGAAGGGGTGGGTGGCGCTAAGCGCATCGCCGACCTCTTCTGCGGTTGCGGCACCTTCGCGCTGGCTCTGGCTGAGGGCCGCGACATCCGCGCAGCCGACGATTCCCCGGCGATGATCGAGGCGCTTGCTTCGGCCACGCGGACAAGCGGCGCGAAATTCCGCGCCGAGCAGCGCGACCTTGACCGCCGGCCCTTCATGACCTCCGAGCTGGCCGGCTTTGACGCCGTGGTTCTTGATCCGCCGCGCCCCGGCGCCAGGCCGCAAGCCGTTCAAATCGCGGCATCTTCCGTGCCCCGCGTGGTCTACGTATCCTGCAACGCGGCAAGCTTCGCGCGGGACGCGCGCATCCTGGTAAATGGCAGCTACCGGCTGGAAAGCGTGACCCCGGTCGACCAATTCCTGTGGTCGCCCCATATTGAAATGGTGGGCCTATTCTCGCGGTGAAGCGCTGGCCGTTCTCGTGCTAGCATCGCCGCCGCATGCGCAAGTTTTTGAAACACGCCGCCCTCGCGCTTCTCGGTTTCGCCGCGCTTCTCTGCGCGCCCACCGCGCAGGCAGCAGCATTCGATGGTTGGATCGGCGCCGTCATTGCCGGCGACTACCGCGCCCATTCCGGCGCGCCCGCCGAAGTCTTCGACAATGCGCGCCGCGATCTCGCCGCGAAATTGGTGGGCGTGGGATTCGCCGCCAATAATGTGCGCACCTTCTCGGTGCGTCCCAATCGCTATGCGGATGCGCCGATGCGGTCCGACTACCGCACCATTGGCGATACGCTGAAGCAGATGACGCTTAGCGCGCGTGCCGGGTGCTTTGTCTATTTCACCTCGCATGGCGCGCCGAACGGCATCGTCATCGGTGATTTTCTGGTGTCGCCCAGCGGCATCGGGGAAATCATCGACGATGCATGCGGCAATCGCCCGAGCGTGCTCATTTTTTCCGCCTGCTATTCCGGAATCTTCATCGGGCCGCTGGCCACCGAAAACCGCATGATCCTGACCGCCGCACGCCCTGACCGAACCTCGTTCGGTTGCAGCGAAGATTTGGACTACACCTTCTTCGATCAATGCGTGCTGGAAGCCATTCCGAAGTCGCCGACATTTCTGGAGCTTGCGGAAGGCACGCGCGCCTGCGTGGACGCGCGTGAAGTCAAAGAAGGCATGACACCGCCGTCGGAACCGCAATTGTATCTCGGCGACAATCTCGCGCGGCTTTTGAAATTCTATCCGGTCTCAACACCGCCGCCGGTGGTGCCTGAGCCGGCAACTGCTGCCTCCGACCAACCTTTGTAACGAGCCGACACGGGTAGACCGATCCGATGGCGTCGAAGCGCAGTCGTGAATATCTGGAATTGAAGGAATTCTTTTCCTTCTTCGCCGACCGGTACTTCGGCGCTCAGAATCTGCCTCCGGAACAGCGCCCCAGTGCAGTTCTCGAAAGATTGGAAACAGAACATCCCAAGAAGGCGGCATCTGGTCTGCGCATGGGGATCAATGACTGCGTTGAAATGTCGTTCGAGCTCGATCCGAAAGAGGTAGCGAAGACAGATGAGCTTCTTCACGGGCTGGGCATTCTGACGCTTTCAGAAGTACGGCGCCGATTTTCGAAAAAATACGCGGCTATCGTAAAGCGCGGGCGGATTAGAAGCGATGCCGAGTTCTATCTCATCCGCAACGTTTTGGGCGATCCGACTATAGAGAGTCCTGGCGAACGAGAGGCGCTCGAAAAAATGGTCGACGACTACGAGGGTGTTTGATCACCCCATCTGCGCACGGTGGCGCAGAGCGTGGTCGGCGAGGACGCAGGCGACCATGGCTTCGCCGACGGGCACCGCGCGAATGCCGACGCAGGGATCGTGTCGGCCTTTGGTGAAAATCTCGGTCTCGTTACCGTCGATGTCGATGGTCTTACGCGGCGTCAGAATTGACGAGGTCGGCTTCACTGCGAAGCGCGTCACGATGGGCTGGCCGGTGGAGATGCCGCCGAGGATACCGCCCGCATGATTGGACAGAAATTCCGGCGCGCCTTTGTGGCCCTTGCGCATTTCATCGGCATTTTCTTCGCCGGTGAGCGTGGCCACCGCCATGCCGTCGCCGATCTCCACGGCCTTCACCGCATTGATGCTCATAATGGCGGAAGCCAAATCGGCATCGAGCTTACCGTAAAGCGGCGCGCCAAGGCCGACGGGAATGCCATCGGCGATCACTTCAACAACAGCGCCGATGGATGAACCCTTCTTGCGAATGCCATCGAGATAGGTGGCAAAGCGCGCGGCGGCTTTCGCATCGGGCGTGAAGAAGGGATTGTTCGCCACTTCGTCCCAATCCCAATTCTTGCGGTCGATGGTCTCGGTGCCCATCTGCGTCAGCGCGCCGCGAATGTTCACTTCCTTGCTGTAAAGATGCGTGAGAATTTTCCGCGCCACCGCGCCGGCAGCCACGCGCGTCGCGGTTTCGCGCGCCGATTGGCGACCACCACCGCGATAATCACGTACGCCATATTTCGCCCAATAGGTGTAATCGGCATGGCCGGGGCGGAACTTGTCGCGAATGTCGGAATAGTCTTTCGACTTCGCGTCGGTGTTCTCGATCATCAGCGCAATCGGCGTGCCGGTGGTGACTTGCGCCTTCATGCGCTCGTCTTGGAACACGCCCGACAAAATACGCACCGCGTCGGCCTCTTGCCGCTGCGTGGTATATTTCGATTGTCCGGGGCGGCGGCGATCCAGATCGATCTGAATGTCCGCTTCCGTCAGCGCGATGCCCGGCGGGCAGCCATCGACAATACAGCCGATCGCCGGCCCGTGGCTTTCGCCGAAGGTGGTCACGCGAAAGAGGTGGCCGAAACTGTTGTGCGACATGGGTTCGTTCTATGGAACGCGTGGGGCGCCGTCAAACCGCGCCACAGTGCCCCTCTCAAGCCGGAAAACCGCGCCATGCGGCTCGTCCATTTCGGCAATCTGCTGCCAGGGAAGCCCGGCATAGAGGCAGCGCAAGATGCGGCCGAACACGCCGTGTGAAACGGCGACGGTCGGTCCGGTCAGCCTGGCCAGCCAATCTTCGGCGCGGGCCGCGACCATGGCGTAGCTTTCGCCGCCGGGGCAGGGGACATTCCAGCGGTCGCGCGACCTCGCCTCAAAACGCGCCTTGTCGTGAATCCTGACGTCATCCGCGGGCAGTCCAGTCCACTCGCCGAGGTCCACCTCCATCAGGCGGTCTTCGGTGGTGTAGGCGTCGCGCGGCAGACCGAGCGTAAGAAGCGCGATTTCCATGGTGGCGCGGGTGCGGCCCAATGGGCTCGCTACGAAGAGTGGCGGATGCGCCGTCGAGATCAGATCCTTCAGGATCAAGCCGGTTTCGCGCGCCTGTTTTTCCCCGCGCGGCGTCAACGGCGAATCGTTTCGCCCCTGCCAACGCTGCGCGACATTGTTCAGAGTTTCGCCGTGGCGCGCGAAATAGACTGGGAAGCTTTGCGCCTTAAACATCGCCTCGCGAGGCAACGGCGATGTCCGGCGCGTCCTCTGCCTTCATGCCGACAATGTGGTAGCCGGCATCAACATGCATCACCTCGCCGGTAATGCCGCGGCTGAGATCGGACAGCAGGAACAGCGACGAGTCGCCGACATCTTGAATGGAAACGGTGCGGCGCAACGGCGCGTTCAATTCGTTCCATTTCAGAATGTAGCGGAAATCATTGATGCCGGCGGCGGCCAGCGTCTTGATGGGACCTGCCGACAATGCGTTGACGCGGATGTTCTTCTTGCCGAGATCTTCCGCCATATAGCGGACGCTGGCTTCCAGTGCGGCCTTGGCGACGCCCATGACATTATAATGCGGCATGACTTTTTCGGCGCCGTAATAGGTGAGGGTCAGCATGCTGCCGCCCTTGGTCATCATTTTTTCGGCGCGCTGCGCCACCGCGGTGAAGGAGTAGCAACTCACATTCATGGTCATGGCGAAGTTTTCGGGCGTGGTGTCGATGTAGCGGCCCTTCAATCCGTCTTTGTCGGAGAAGGCGATGGCATGGACCAGAAAGTCCAAACTGTCCCAAACCTTGCCGAGCTGCGCGAAGGCAGCGTCGATGGAGGCAGGGTTCTGTACGTCGCAATCGACCAGCGCCGCCGGTTTCATGGATTCGGTCAGCGGGCCGACGCGCTTCTTGAAGGCGTCGCCGAGATAAGAAAAGGCAAGCTCCGCCCCTTGGGCGTGAAGCGATTGCGCGATGCCCCAGGCAATCGAGCGCTCGTTCGCTACGCCCATAATGAGCCCGCGCTTGCCGGTCATTAGACCTGTCATGCATCCCCCTCGAGTCAACGATAGGCATATAGCGGAGGGGACGCGGCGAACAGAAGCTATTTCAGCTTGGCGCGGGGGTCGTAGGCGCTTTGCCAGCCATGAATGAAGTCATCGAGCTGCTTGTCCCCAGGTTCCGGCAGCATCACCACGAGGCGGACATAGAGGTCGCCGGCCTCTTCTTTGCCGGAGCCGGGTAGACCCTTGCCCTTTAAGCGCAGTGTCCGGCCGCTATTGGAATGGGGCGGCACGGTCAGCGATACGGCGCCCGCCAGGGTCGGGGCAGGCACTTTGCCGCCCAAAATGGCTTCCTGCAGCGAGATGGGCAGATCCAGTTTCAAATCGCGCCCGTCGCGGGTGAAGCTTGCATGGGGGGCGATGGCAACGTTGATCAGCACATCGCCCGGCGGTCCGCCTTGGCCACCGGGGCCGCCTTGGCCCCGCACGCGGATGGTCTGACCCTCTTTTACGCCTGGCGGAATACGGACTTCGAGCTCTTTGCCGTCGCCCAGCACCACCCGGCGCGAGCCGCCCGAAGCTGCCTCTTCCAGGGTGATGGTCGTGGCGAGCTGAATATCCTGCCCCTTTTGGGGCTGGCGGGAGCGGCGCGAGCCACCAAAGAGGTCGGAGAAAATATCTTCGGCCCGAACGCCTTCTGCGCCAGCGCCGCTGTTCCATTGAAATCCGGACTCTCCCGGCCCGCCACGCCGGCCGCCTGTGCGTGGGCGAAAGCCGCCGCCGAAGCCTTGCGCACCGGGGTCGAAGCCGCGCGGCTGACCGGCAGCATCGATCTCGCCGCGGTCATATTGGGCGCGCTTTTCCTTATCCCCGATCACCTCATAGGCGCCGCTGATCTCCTGAAACTTCTTCACCTTGTCGGGGGCGTTCCCGTGTGTGTCCGGGTGATGTTTTTTGGCGAGGGTGCGGAACGCCTTCTTGATCTCGGCTTCCGTCGCCTTCTTTGGCACCCCCAGGACTTCGTAAGGATCTCGCATGCTCTACCGCTCGGGACTCAAGTGGACGTTCTCTCCGACTATATAGGAATGCCATGCCCGGGAGGTTAAGCCCCTCTCGAAATTGGGCTATAAGTCTTCCCAAGGGACGCTCGGGGATAAGAGCGCCCAATCGGGAGGATGACATGCTGAGAAACAAAATCTGGTCCGTTGCGACGGCGATTCTATTGGGCAGCGGTCTGGCTGCTGCCGCACCGGCACCAGCCGCGGCTCCGCGCGTGGCGCCACCCGGCGCGCTGCAAATTTCTCTCGGCGATGTGTCGCTCAACAAGGTTCCGTTTCTGGTCGCTGCCGATAACGGCATCTACGCCAAGAACGGTCTCACCGTGCACCAATACATTACGCCCTATGCGGCCGATAAAGCGCGGCGCCAGGGCGTGATGGTTCCGGACCAATATGTTTCGGATGCCGGGGACACCGCACATATTTCGGTTGGCGGCGGCACGCCGATGATCGTCAGTTTCACGCGCGATGTGGACGCGGCCGACCGCGTGATCATCGCGACGTTTGAAGGTTTGGTGCGCGATCACATCATCAGCAACAAATCGATCACCAAGCTTGCTGATCTCAAGGGCAAGCGCATCGGCTATTCCGGCGATGATTCTGTGACGCACCTCACCATCATCGCATTCGCGCGTCAGATGGGTTGGGATCCGCAGCGCGACATTTCCATCTACATCAACGGCAATACACCGGCCGCGCTGACCACGGGGCGCATCGATGCATTCATCGGCAGTGCTTTGGTAGAGTCGTTGGCGATAAAACAAGGTCTGCACGACCTTGCAGATCTCACCACATTTAAAATTCCGGTGGCGGGTTCGGGCCTCAATGCGCAACGCGCGTGGTTGCGTAACAATCACGACACTGCCATGCAGTTTATGAAGTCGTCCATCGAAGCAGTGGCGCTGATCAAATCCAATAAGCAGGCGTTCAATGCCGCGATGGTGAAGTGGTTCAACATCCGTGATCCGCAAGCGCAGGACCGGATGTACAACCAAGTCGCAGGTATTCCCGCCAAGCCCTATCCGACCGTGGACGGCATCAAGAAGACGATGGAGATTTTCAACTATCGCGAGATGATGCAGCACAAAGCGGAAGATTTTTACGATGCGAGCTTTGTGACTGAGCTAGATAAGAGCGGCTGGATTGACGCTTTGTACAAAAAACCCTGAAAAACCAAGCTGTTCGCCGAGCGCACGCTCTCAATTTAGGTCCTTTGCCGTGGACAACACCCTCTCTGGGGTGGCATGGGATGACGCATCCTGACCGCGTGCGCGCGGCCGTAACGACACCCTCGCGACAGGAGAAACCATGCACGACGTAACCGGCAGATTGGACAACGCCACTCATTGGCACGAGCCGAAAGCAGGACAGCGCGCGGGCTTCGGTAAATGGGGTCGAGTCAAAACGCCGTATGACGAGTTCATGGAATCGGAAGGCATTCCTTGCTTCCGCGATATCGGCATTTCCCAGGTGCAAAATCTTCCGCTGGCGCCGTGGAAGCGCACCGGCGGGCGCGGCACCTATATCCAGCTTCACGGCACGGAATCGAAATGGGGCTGCTTTCTGGTGGAGGTGCCCGGCGCGGGCGCGCTGAATCCGGAAAAACATCTGTTTGAAAAAATCATGTTTGTGGTGGAGGGGCGCGGTACCACCGAAGTGTGGTTGGACGGCGAGACCAAGAAACATGTGTTCGAGTGGCAGGCGGGATCGCTGTTCTCGATTCCGATGAACGCGATGCATCGCATCGTCAATGCGAGTTCTTCGCCGGCGGTTCTTCTCGCCGGCACAACGGCGCCCATCGTGATGAACACGCTGCAAAGCGTGGACGCGATTTTCAACTGCCCAATGCAGTTCCGCGACCGCTTCTCCGGCGCCGAAGATTACTACAAATATAAAGACGACGTGGAGCCCGATCCGGTGCGTGGCCTTGCCATGCGCAAAACGAATTTCATTCCCGATGTCGTCAATTGCGATCTGCCTTTAGACAATCGCCGTTCGCCCGGCTACCGCCGCGTCGAACCGTTCATGACCAACAACACGTTCTATTATTGGATCGGTCAGCACGAGACCGGCAAATATTCGAAGGCGCACGCGCACACGTCCGCAGCCATCCTGATCTGCATCAAAGGCAAGGGTTACACACACACCTGGCCGGAACGCCTTGGCGAGACGCCGTGGAAAGACGGCAAGGCCGATGAAGTCCGGCGCATCGATTATGAGCCCGTGGGCATGATCTCGGCGGCGCCAGGCGGCGCGCGCTGGTATCACCAGCATTTCGGCGTTTCAAAAGAACCCTTACGGCTGATGGCTTGGTTCGGTCCGTGGAATCCGGGCCGCGAACCTGGCCCGCCGGGCGAGAAGCACACCGATTATACTGGCATGGATCTGCATGAAGGCGGAACCAATATTCCCTATTGGTTGGAGGACACGCATGTGGCGCAGGATTTCCAGGCGGCATTGAAGCGCGAAGGCGTGGCGAGCCGTATGAAGCCGGAATATTACGATCCGAACTACAAAGGCGAGCTGCCGAAGGAATAGCAGCCGCCTTGTTTTGAAGGGTGCCGAAATTGAGTGCTGCCGACAACGAGCAAACGCGCGATTCAGATGGCGCACCGGCGGCCGATCCTATCGCGCAATTCCAAGACTGGTACGCCGAGGCGAAAGCCAAAGAGCTGAACGATCCTGACGCCATGTCGCTGGCGACGGTCGATGAGGCGGGCCTGCCCGATGTGCGCATGGTTCTGCTGAAAGCGGTCGATCACAACGGCTTCGTTTTCTACACCAATCGCGAAAGCGCGAAGGGCGTTGAACTCACCGCCAATCCGCGCGCGGCAATCTGCTTCCACTGGAAATCTTTACGGCGTCAGGTGCGGGTGAGAGGCAGTGTCATTCTCGCTTCGCAAGGCGAAGCGGATGCGTATTTCAAGAGCCGTCCCAAGGACAGCCAGATCGGTGCATGGGCTTCCCAGCAATCGCGCCCGCTGGAAAGCCGCTTTGCACTTAAAAAAGAAGTCGCAAGATACGCTGCTAAATATGCACTTTCGACGGTGCCGCGTCCCGACTATTGGGTCGGCTATCGCTTGCAGCCGCTCGCCGTAGAATTCTGGCGCGACCGTCCGTTCCGTCTGCATGAACGAGTGATGTATACCCGCGATACGTTGGACACACCGTGGAGAATTGCTAGACTTTTTCCATGACGGTGATGCGCGGGACATCTGCGCCCAAACATTCCACGGTTTCTCAGCGCGGACGGGCGCAAACCGATGCACGCCTCATGACGCGGGCGGCCATCGCGTCCGTGTGTGTGTCCGCCGTTTTGATTGCAGCGAAGAGCGCAGCGTTCCTGCTGTCTGGTTCGGTGGCCATGCTGGCGTCGCTGGTGGATTCCGCCATTGATTTTCTGGCGTCGGCAGGAAATCTCATTGCCGTGCGTCAATCCTTAGTGCCTGCCGATCAGCAGCATCGTTTCGGTCACGGCAAGGCCGAAGCCATTGCCGGAATGGCGCAAGGTCTCCTCGTTGTCGGCTCGATGCTCTTTCTAGTCAGCGAGGCTTTCGGACGTCTGCTGAATCCACTGCCGCTGGATTTCGGATGGGCTGCGATTGCCGTCATGATCGTTTCGATTGTGCTGACGTTCGCGCTTATCACCTATCAACGCCGCGTTGTGCGCGAGACCAAGTCCCTCGCAATCTCGTCCGACTATCTGCATTATTTCGGCGATCTTCTGACCAATCTGGGCGTGATTGTCGCCATTGTGCTCTCCACCAACCTGGGTTGGCATATCGCCGATCCGCTGATTGGTCTCGGCATCGCAGGCGTTCTGGCCGTTAGCGCCTGGCAAATCTTGCGTGCGTCACTCGATCAATTGATGGATCACGAACTGCCAGAGGAAGAACGGCAGCGGATCAAATCCATTGTGCTCGGCTTTGAGCAAGTGCGCGGGCTTCACGATTTACGCACTCGAACGGCAGGCACTCAAACCTTCCTGCAGCTTCATGTGGAGATGGATCCGGCAATGACGCTCGCGAACGCGCATGAGGTCAGCGATAAGATAGAGGCCGCGCTGCTCACAGCATTTCCCGCTGCGGAAATATTGATCCATCTCGATCCGCACGGGGCCGAGCTTCCGCCGCCACTGGCACGTTCTTAGGGGCGCGCGCTTAGACCTGCCGGAATCCGTGGAGGTAGAGATTGGGCTCGCGCAATTGCGATGGCGCCAGCAGTCGCGCATTGCCCTTCCAATCCTTCAATATCTCGATGCTTGCCGACACGTTCGAGCGCCCATTGCCGAGGAAGCGGTCGCATTCCAGTGCGATGAAAACATCGGCAAGAACCTCACGACCCAAACGCATCTTATCCATTCCAGCAACATTGTGCGGTCCAGTGTCGATGGCCGTGCGCAAAGAATCGGTGGCGATCACCCGCGCACCGTAGCGTTCGCGGAATGCCTGCAGAAGACGCGCATCCTCCGTGAGCAGGAAAATCTGAGTGTCGTGCGGTTCGGCGTCCAGAAGCGCAAAATAGCTCTCGTTGAAACGATCGAGGCCGATGAATTCGGTTACTTTGTCCGAGCCCCTGACATGCACCGCAATGGTTTGCCGTCCGCGAATGCGAGTGCTGCAGAAATTCTCGATATCGTCGGCAACCTCTACGACGGGCTGCAGATATTTTTCCTTGAGGTAGCGATAGATATTGTCGATGGGCTTAGCGTGCATCGCATGGCTCGCCGGAATCCACGGCAAGAGATCAATGACGCCGACATAGTAGTCGCTCACCGCGAGCGTCTCAGGACGGTTCAGGAAATAAATTCCTGCGGGTCCTTGTTCCCGCATCTTCACTGCATTGTCTCGCAGCGCCGATTTTCCGGGTGGGAAGATATCGGCAGCACCCAATTTCGGGATGTCGGCACGCGTGAGGTCGGAGACGGGACGAAAGAAAAAACGGAATGCATCATTGCTGCTTCCGTCCGAAAACAGGCTGTTCGCGCCCCATGACGTAATCGGTGTGCGTCCCGTTATTTCCGCCAGCAACAGGCTTCCGAGCGCGTGGTTCACATCGGCCCAAAAGCCAGAACCCCACGCTTCAATGAGCAAATAACGATCCGCTTTTGGCATGTGCGGTGACGGAAGGGCGGCGGTCGCGCTTTGAAGATTGTCACGCGCGGTTTGGAGATAGGGCGCCGCAGCAAGCGCCCGCTTGAAATGCGCTATGGCTTCGTCACGCGAGCCCAGCCGCGCGGCGACAATTCCCACCACATTGAACGCAAATGCGTTGCCTGGTTCAGCGCGCAATAATTCTTGCGCGATGAGATCAGCAAGGGGCAGATTTCCGCGCATCAGCGCTTCGTTGGCGGCGCGAATGGCATTCTTGCTCGTGGTGCTTTCCACGCTTCATTCCCGCGTTCGCTTCGGGCGTGCGACACCGAGCTGCTCGCGCCAGACCTTTCCGGCGATTTCGTCGACCGCGCTCTCCGCCAATTGGCCGAGATGAAACGGGCCAAAGCTGACGCGGATAAGGCGCGCCACTTTCAGCCCCAGATTTTCCATCAGCCGCTTGACCTCGCGGTTCTTGCCCTCTTTCAGTGATACGGTTGCCCACGCATAGGGGCCTTTGGCGCGTTCCAATTCGGCGGTGACGGCACCGTAGCGCACGCCATCGACGGTGCGCCCTTCCGACAGTCTGTCGAGATCTTCTTGCGTCACCTGGCCGAACAGGCGCACGCGGTAACGGCGCACCCATCCTTGCGCCGGCAGTTCCAAACGCCGCGCCAGCTCGCCATCATTGGTGAGCAGCAGCAGCCCTTCCGAATTGATATCGAGCCGGCCCACCGAGACCACGCGCGGCAGGCCGCGCGGCAGGCTGGCGAACACCGTGGGGCGCCCTTCGGGATCGCGATGCGAGGTGACCAGTCCAGCGGGTTTGTGATAGCGCCACAGGCGCGTGGCGTCGGCCATTGGAATGAGTTTGCCGTCCACCGTGATGACGGCGTCGGGCGCAACTTTGGTCCCGGGCGCGGTAACCTTCTTTCCGGCAATGGCTACGCGACCCTCGGCGATCAGCTTTTCCGCGTCGCGGCGCGAACAGACGCCCGCCCGCGCCATCACCTTGGCGATGCGTTCAAGTCCGTCTCCGCTGTTTTCCTCGTCCAATGCCAATGTTATGACCCAGTTGGTGGCGGTGTTCCGGTACTGTGACCGTTCGATATAGGCAAGTCATGTGGCAAATGGAGTCCGATCTTTTCAATTTCCAGCTTGCCCTGGAAGAGGCCAAGGCGGCTGCGGCCCGGGGTGAAGTCCCCGTTGGCGCGGTTCTGGTTGCGCCGGACGAAAGCGTCATGGCGCGCAGCGGCAATCGCATTGTGGAGCTGAAAGACCCCACGGCCCATGCCGAAATCCTGGTGTTGCGGGAGGGCGCTGCTCAGATCGGCAATGAGCGCCTGATCGGCACAACGCTTTATGTAACGCTTGAGCCCTGCGCCATGTGCGCCGGCGCCATCAGCTTGGCCCGCGTCGCGCGGCTTGTTTATGCGGCGGCCGATCCCAAAGGTGGCGCGGTGGAACACGGCCCCAAATTCTTCGAGCAGCCGACGTGCCATCACCGGCCGCAAGTGTCGCGTGGCGGAGATTCGATTGCCTCGGGCCGTGTATTGACGGATTTCTTTCGCGCCCGGCGCGGCTGATTCATGTCTAGGCTTTTCATCGTAGGCGGCCGCTCCAGGGCCAACGTGAAAGCCAGTGAATGGAGCGGCTTTGAGCGCGCCGTCGTTCTCGCGCTCGATACAGAAACCGGCAAGGCCGAAACCTGCCTCGACGTGATTTCGCCGCCCGAGGCCTGCCCCGACAACGAACCCTCAATTCTGTTTAAAGCCGGAACCTTCACCGGTGATCGTCTGTGGCTCTGCACGCAGACCGAAGTGATGGCTTACAGCGTGCCGGATTTCCGCCGCACGCATTATGTCTCGCTGCCGTGCTTCAACGACATCCATCACGTCACGCCCTCTGCGCGCGGCACAATTCTGGTGGCGGTCACCGGTCTCGATATGGTTGTCGAGATGACAGACAATGGCGAAGTCCTGCGCGAATGGGATGTGATGGGCGATCCGCTGTGGACGCGTTTCTCGCGCGACATAGACTACCGCAAACTCCCACAACCAAGCCCCATATCGCCCACCCGAATTTCGTCTTCGCATTAGAAGATCAAATCTGGACGACGCGCTGCGACACGTTGGATGCCGTGTGTCTGGAAGATATGGGAAAGCGTATCCCAGTTGATATCGGATACATCCATGACGGGCATGTGCGCGGCGATCTTGTCTATTTCACTGTCGTGACCGGCGACATCGTCATCTACGATTGGAAGCGCGGGCAGGTGCATGCGCGGGTCAATCTGAACGTTCTCACCAACACGCCGGACGGCCGTCCGCTCGGATGGTGCCGCGGCATCAAAATTCTGTCGGACGATCGCGTCCTAATTGGCTTCACGCGGGTGCGCGAAACCAAGACGCGTGAAAAACTGATCTGGATTCGCGAGCGTCTCGGTTGTTTACCGCTGGGAAATTCTAAGCCCTGGTATCCGCTGTCCACGCGGGTCGCTTGCTTCGATATCAAACGGGGCACTCTCGAATGGCAGGTCGATCTTGAGCCATTCGGCCTGAACGCCGTCTTCTCTATCCACAACAGTGAAGAGCCCGACGCTCTGCCGGCTTAGATTTAATCGACCTTCGGTCCCGCGCCGATTTCTTTCCTCCCTCGCGAAGCGGGGGAGGTGCCGAGCCGGCGAAATGCCGGTGAGGCGGAGGGGGCGGGACGCAAACGCTGCGTATCTAAAGCGACGGAATAAATGGCTTCCCCCTTCCGTCTGCCTGGCAGACACCTCCCCCGTAAACGGGGGAGGAAAGGCGGCGCGCACTTCACATCCTATGAGCTTAAAACCAGGACGGCGTCAGCTGCGGAAACAACAGCACCATGGTCTCTCGCGTGGCGATCATACCGATAGCCGCGCCGATCACCACATCGCTCAGGAAATGCACTGCCAGAAGCGCGCGTGAGAGACTGAGATAAATCGCGACGGCGAACCAGAGTGGCGCGAGAGACGGCCACAGAGCCGTCGCCCAAGTGGCTAAGGTCACGATGGTCAGCGCATGGCCGGACGGGAATGAATTATATTGCAAGGTCCAGGTGAATAAGACGAAGCCGTAAAGCCCGTGCTCGAAATCGTCGCGCGGGCGCCGGCGTCCGAGAAATAATTTCACCGTGTGAAGAGCGATGCTGCCGACTACAAAGCTCGCCAGCAACGACAACGCAACATCATTCGCCCAGCGCAAATTCGGCTGCTCACCAATAAATGCAATCGTAACGAGCGTGCCGAGATAAAGCAGCGCGATGCAGACGATCCAGACAATTCCCTTTGCCAGATCTGTTGTTTTGACCAGAATTGGCAGCAAAGGCGGTTGCACATGGTCACGGAAATAGCGCGCCGCTTTGCGGTCCACCAACAGCAGAGGAATGCCGGCCGCGAGCAGCGCGAGGCTGAGCCACAGCAGCATCAGGCCAGGCCCCTTGCTACTGCGCGCCAGCCAATATCACTGCGGCAAAATCCTTCCGGCCAATCGATGCGTGCAACGGCCTCATAGGCGCGCGCCCGCGCTTCGCCAATGTCGATGCCGGTGGCGCACACATTCAGAACGCGCCCCCCAGTCGCTAGGATTCTTCCGCCGCGGGCTTCCGTGCCCGCATGGAAAATCTCGACGCCCTCGATCTCGCCCGCTTGGTCGAGCCCGCGAATTTCGGTGCCTTTGCTATACGTGCCCGGATAGCCTCTCGCGGCCATGACGACGGTGATCGCCACGTCGTCGTGCCAGCGTAAATCGACTGTATCGAGAAGCCGGTCGCGCGCGGCGATCAGCGCCGGCAGAAGATCGGATTTGAGGCGCAAGACCAGAACCTGACATTCGGGATCGCCGAAACGGCAATTATATTCGATCAATTTAGGGCCTTGCGCGGTAATCATCAGGCCTGCGTAGAGAACGCCGATATAGGGCGTGCCGCGCCGCCGCATCGCATCGACCGTTGGCTGCACGATGCGGCTGACGATCTCTTGCTGTATGTCGGGCGTTAGCACGGGCGCGGGCGAGTAGGCGCCCATGCCGCCGGTGTTGGGGCCTTTGTCGCCGTCGAAGACGCGCTTGTGATCCTGCGCGCCTGCGAGCGGCAGAATATTGACGCCGTCGGTCAGCGCGAAAAAACTCGCTTCCTCGCCGACCATGAATTCTTCGATCACCAATTCTTCGCCCGCGGCTCCGAACGTACCGCCGAACATGGATTCGATGGCGGCGTCTACTTCGGCGACAGTTTCCGCGATGACGACGCCCTTGCCGGCGGCGAGGCCGTCGGCCTTAACGACCAGCGGAAGGCTTTGCGTGCGCGCATAGGCTTTCGCTTCGGCGGCGCTAGCGCATCTTTTATACGCGGCCGTCGGAATGCCGTATTCGGCGCAGAGGTCTTTGACGTAGCCCTTCGAGCCTTCCAGTACGGCGGCTGCCGCGCTGGGTCCGAATGTGCGGATGCCTGCCGCTTCCAGAATGTCCGCGAGCCCGGCAACCAGCGGACCCTCCGGCCCGATCACCGCAAAATCGATTCGTTTTTCTTTGGCGAACGCGGCCAGCCGCTCCAAAGCCATGGCATCGATCGGTACGCATTCGGCGATGTTCGCCATGCCGGCATTGCCGGGCGCGCAATAGAGCTTGGAAACAAGCGGGCTGGCGCTAAACGCCCAGGCCAGCGCGTGTTCGCGTCCTCCGGATCCGACAAGCAAGATGTTCACGGTGCGTCACCCGACTGGCAGGATTGAGGAAGCGCTGTATCATCGCGGCATGAGCGACGAAACCCCTTTGCCGGCCGGCGGGCCGATGCGCCCCGGCGGCAATCTTCTGGAATACAGCGTCAGCGAGATTTCGGGGCTCCTCAAGCGCACGGTCGAGGAGGCGTTTCCCTATGTCCGCATCCGGGGCGAGCTGAGCCGCGTGAATCGCCATTCCAGCGGGCACTATTATTTCGACCTGAAAGACGACAAAGCGGTCATCGGCGCGGTGGTCTGGAAGGGCAATGCGGGCCGCCTCGCGGTGAAGCCGGAGCAGGGCATGGAGGTGGTGTGCACGGGCCGCCTCACCACCTTCCCCGGCCAGTCCAAATACCAGCTCGTCGTCGAGCAGATGGAGCTTGCCGGCCTGGGAGCGCTGATGGCGCTGCTGGAGGACCGCAAGAAGCGGCTGGCCGCCGAGGGCCTGTTCGCCGCCGAGCGCAAGAAGCCGATTCCCTTTCTGCCGCAAATCGTTGGCGTGGTGACTTCACCTACCGGCGCAGTTATCCGCGATATCATGCACCGTCTGGCGGACCGTTGTCCGCGCCATGTGCTGCTGTGGCCGGTGAATGTTCAGGGCGAAAAGGCGGCGGGGGAAATCGCCGCGGCCATAAGGGGTTTCAACGCTTTGGCGCCGGGCGGGCGTGTGCCGCGTCCCGATGTGTTGATTGTCGCGCGCGGCGGTGGATCGTTCGAAGACCTGCTCGCCTTTAGCGAGGAAATCGTGGTGCGGGCGGCAGCGGAGTCCGAGATTCCGCTGATCTCCGCGGTCGGCCACGAGACCGACACGACGCTGATCGATTTTGCCTCAGATAGGCGGGCGCCCACCCCAACAGCGGCCGCCGAAATGGCGGTTCCAGTGTTGCGTGATCTCGTCAGCGCGATACTCGAGATGCAGGGACGGCTTTTGCGCGGCACCAACCGGCAGATGGACACTCGGCGCCGCACGCTGCAGGGCCTCGTCCGCGCGCTTCCCCGCGCCGACGCTTTGCTGGCGCTGGCGCGGCAAAGGTTTGACGGTTCCGCCGAGCGTCTGCGCGGCGCCTTGTTTCAAAATTTACAGCGTCATCAATCGCACCTTGCCCGGACCGGCGCTCTTCTGCGCCCCAAGCTGATTCGCGCCGAAATAGCGGCGGCGCGGGATCGCAACGCGGGCGCCGCCGAACGCCTGCGCGGCGCGCTCATCCAAAATATCAGGCGTCATGCGGCACGGGCCACTCATGCCTCCACGCGGCTGCGGCCCCGCCTGATCGAAACCGAGATTGCGGGGGGGGGTGAACGTTTGAGCCGGCTTTCCACCCGGCTCGATCGCGCCTATCGGCAGAACCTGCAGAAGGCGGAGAAGTCTCTCGTTACTTCTGCCCGGGTGCTGGAAAGCGTGAGCTACCGGGCGGTGCTGGAACGCGGCTTCGCTTTGGTGCGGGGCGAGGATGGGAGCATCCGGCGACGCTCCGGCGCCATTAAGGCGGGCGAGGGCCTGACTTTACGCTTCGCCGACGGTGAAGCCGGCGCGGTCGCCACCAGCGCCGGGGGCGGTAAGGAACCGCGGAAAACGGGCAAACCTAAAGCCGGCCAGGGGCAACTCTTCTGACCCCTACGTAATTGGCATTTCCGCCCCGGCTTCTGTAAAATCGACTCATGAGCCAGTACGAACGCGACATAGGCGGCCAGGCCGCCGTTCTGGAATATCTCGATGGCGAATTCCGTGTCGTCCGGGCCGGCGCCTACGTGATCTGCGCCGTGACCGGCGCACAAATTCCGCTTGAAGCTTTGCGCTATTGGAGCGTCGATTTGCAGGAGCCTTATGCAGGCCCCGGCGCTTCGCTCAAGCGCATGGAAGAAAAGGGCCTGGTGCCGAGATGAACGGCGCCGATCCTTTCCGCCCCAATCGGCGCGAAATGATCCTCGGTGGCGCCGCCTTCGGCGCGGCTCTGTCTTTCGGAATGATGGGATTCAGTTTGCCGGCGTTCGCGCAGCGTGAACGGCTTTGGCTTAGCGGCTCACCTGTGCAGGGCGGTTTGGTATTGGGACGTGCCGGCACGGGGGCACGCGCATGGCTGAACGAGTCGCCTTTGCGCGTCGCGGACGGACAATTCTGTTTCGGCTTCGGCCGCGACGAAACCAAGCCCTTCACCGTGCGCGTGATGTTCGAGGACGGTCGCGAAGAAACGCAAACTATTATTCCGCGCGCCCGCGAATTTCCCACCGAACGCGTCAACGGTCTGCCCGAACAATATGTCTCGCCGCCGAAAGAGGTTCAGGACCGCATTGCCCGCGACGCGAAAGTCGTGACGGAAGCGCGGCTGATCAACACCGACGAGACATGGTTTCTCGATCCGTTTGATTGGCCGATTGAGGGGCGCATCAGCGGACAGTTCGGTGCCCAGCGCATTCTCAACGGCGAACCGCGCGAGCCGCATTACGGCATCGACATCGCGGCGCCGACGGGCACGCCCATCAAAGCGCCCGCTGAGGCTATCGTTCGCATGGCCGAAGATCTTTATCTTTCCGGCAATACGCTGGTGCTCGATCATGGGCATGGCGTGTCCACCACTTATCTGCACACCAGCCGCATGGATGTGAAACCGGGCGATCATGTGCGCCGGGGTACGCAAATCGGGTTGGTGGGACAGACGGGCCGTGCTACTGGCGCGCATCTCTGCTGGCGGATGAACTGGCTTCAGACGCGATTGGATGCCGCTTTATGTGCCGTACCGCGTTCCGACAAAGCTTGATCTGCTAAAACCTGATCTGACAACGCTTGCGCCCGTTTGCGCAATGGCGCGTTTTCGTCCACCCAGCGGCGATGAATCCAGAGCCATTGTTCGGGATGGGCGCGCACTTGCTCTTCCATGAAATAGTTGATGGCGGTTGTGAGCGCGATGAGATCGCGCGTCGCGTCGCCGGTGCTCTCATATTCGATCATCGGGTGCGCATGGACATGGAAATGCGCGCCGCCCACACGTTCGTTTGAAATCGGCACGATGGCGACGCCCATTTTGAGCGCGAGTATGGCCGGGGCCGGTGTCGTCAGTGCATCGCGCGCGAAAAAGGGCACTTGAATGCCTTCGCTGGCGCGCTGGTCGATCAGCATGCAGACGCAGGCACCCTTGCGCAAAAGCGAATAGATGCGCCGCGTGCCTTGCGCGCCTTTGGAAACGAGCTCGGCCATGCCATAACGCGTGCGCGTGCGCTCCAGCCAAGCGTTCATGTACGGATTGTTGGCTGGACGCACGACGCTGGCGCCCTCCAGCCCGAATTCACGCCCGGCAATGGGCAAGACTTCCCAATTGGCCAGATGCCCCGACACAAAGATGACGCCTTTGCCGCGCGCTAGAGCGGCGGTGACATTCTCGCCCCCGCTGATGGTGAGGCGCCGATTTGTACAGCCCGTGTTGATTTTGCCGAGGTGGCTATATTCCGCGAGCGTGCGGCCGAGATTGTCCCACATGCCGCAAAGGATCGCGTCGACCTCCGTAACTGTTTTTTCTGGATAGGCAGCAATCAGGTTCTCGCGCGCCAATTTTGAAAAGCCGGTGGGCGCTACGAAATTGCGCCCGATCCATGCGCCGAAAGCGGAAGCGCTCTCGATGGGGAACAACTTGAAGAACCCGATCACCAGATAAAAACCAAGCGCCTCGGCGAGATAGCGCAAACGGCGAGTGGGCGGAATTCGGCGTGGCGGAGGGCCAGACGAAAGCATTTCGCTCATGTCTTCAACCCCTCCAGAATCGCTGAAATGTGTGCGGGCTCGTCGAATGCAATGTGAATGGGCACAGTTAGAATGTCCTGCCGCTCCGATGCTGCGAGCCGAACCCAATCCTTCTCGGTTGTCACCAACATTGCGTTCTTGGCATTAGCCGTCGTCCGCAACTCCGAAAGCTCTTCGGCGGAAAACATATGATGGTCGGCGAACGCTTTCGTGCCGGCGATCTTGGCGCCCATGGTCTTGAGTGTTGCGAAGAATTTTTCCGGGCGGCCGATGCCTGCGAAGGCGAAGAGCATTTTGCCGCGCAGAGCATCGGGATCGGCTGGCATTATATGCGCATTAATGACCGGAATTTGGTGCGGCGGTATCTTAGGATTTCCACTGCCGACAAGGACAATTGCGTCGGTGCGGGCAAGGCCTTGTTCGATCGGCTCGCGCAATGGCCCGGCTGGAATCACGCGCCCATTGCCAAAACCGGTCTCGGCATCAACGACCACAAGCGAAACATCTTTAACAAGATCAAAGTTCTGGTGGCCGTCATCCATGACAATGACATCGGCACCGAGACTATCCGCAATCTCGGCGCCTTGTATGCGGTCGCGAGAAACAATAGTCGGTGCAACGCGCGCCAGTAGAAGCGCCTCGTCGCCGACCGCGCCTGCGTTGTGAAGGTTCGTATCGACAACAACTTGGCCGGTCGTCTGCCCGCCATAGCCGCGTGTGAGGAAATACACTTTGCAGCCTTTGGCCGTCAGCATGCGCCCAATCGCAATGGCGACAGGCGTCTTGCCGGTTCCACCGGCGGTGAGATTGCCGACACAGATAACGCGCGCGTGCGCGCGATAAGGTTTGGCTTTGGCGGCAAAATGGCGGCCGCCGGCTGCATAGAGCGCGGCGAGCGGCGAGAGGAGGGCGGAGAGCAGGCGCGACGATGCGTCGTTCCGCTGCCAGAAATCAGGCGCGCGCATGAGCGCCCTTCAGGAGAATATTCTCGGTCCATTCAAATGTGCGGTCCAACGCGCCGGAGAGCTTGGCCGAAGCGGCGGCGCCTTTCTCACCAAGCTGCACCGCTGCAGCCGGGTGAATACTTAGGCGCAAGACTTCAGCTTGCAGTTCGGCAGCGGAATGAACGCGGCCCGAGCCTTGTGCGCCCAACAACGCGTCGTAAATCTCTTTGAAATTGTCCGTATGCGGACCTGTCAGCACAGCCCTGCCGAGGTTCGCAGCCTCGAGCGGATTTTGCCCGCCATGCGGTACGAGGCTACCGCCCAGAAAAGCGAAATTCGCCGCGCGGTAAAACAGGCCCAGCTCGCCCATCGTGTCGGCGATATAGATGTCGATATCTGCGTCCGGCAAAGCGTCATTGGAACGGCGCACGACGAAAAAACCATGCGCTAAAGAAAGATGCTCGATGTCGCCGCCGCGGTGTGGATGACGCGGCACGATGATTGTCAACAATCCGGGCAGTTTTGATTTCAGCGCAACGGCGACATCCAACACGATCTCATCTTCGCCAGGATGGGTACTCGCAGCCAGAAAGATCGGCCGCGTCCCAATCGCCGCTTCGAAGCTTGCAAAAGCTTCCTCATCGACAGGAAGTGGCGAGGCATCGGCTTTCAGGCTTCCGATGATCTCAACCTCACGCGCGCCGAGCTTATGCAGGCGTTCCGCGATTTCCGCGTCCTGCGCGAGGCAAACCTCGAACGTCGAGAGAAGCCGCCGCGCCATGCCGCGTGCCCGCTGCCAGCCGCGAAAGGAGCGTTCCGACATGCGCGCATTGATCAGCGCCGATTTGATGCCGGCGGCTTTGGTTTCGAGAATGAGATTCGGCCAAAGCTCGGATTCAACGAACAGTGCTAAATCCGGCTTCCAATGCGCCAGAAAATTCCGCACCGCATCTCTACGGTCTATGGGAACAAATTGGTGAAACGCATTGGGTGGCAGACGTTCCGCCATCAGCTGCGCCGATGTCACCGTGTTGCTTGTCACCAGAACATGCACATTGCTGCGCGCGACGAGGCGCTCGATCAGCGGCAGGGCCGCGACGCATTCGCCAACGCTGGCGCCGTGAATCCACACGAGTTTTCCTTGCGGGCGCGGATGGGCGCCACGACCCCAGCGTTCATCAAGCCGGGCAGGATCTTCTTTGCCGCGCGAGGCGCGGTAACTCAGCGTCCATCCAACAACAGGGGAGAGCGCGCGAAACGCCGCACGATAGAGGCCAAGGCTCAAACGGCCATGCGCCGATTCATCCGACATTCGCTGTCGGCCTCGCATTGTCGTCTTGGAAATCGTGCTGATAGAGGCGGGTGTAAAGTCCGCCGCGCGCGATCAGTTCCTCGTGCCGGCCTTGTTCGACCACCCGCCCTTGCTCCAAAACGCAAATGCGGTCGGCATCCAGAACGGTGGAAAGCCGGTGCGCAATCACGATGGTGGTGCGCCCCTTCATCAGGCGTTTCAGCGCGTCCTGCACCAGGCGTTCGTTTTCCGTATCGAGCGCGGACGTCGCTTCGTCCAACAACAAGATGGGTGCGTTGCGCAGCATGGCGCGGGCAATGGAGATGCGTTGCCGCTGACCGCCGGAAAGCCGCAAGCCCCCTTCGCCGACAATCGTGTCATATCCGTTCGGCAAAGCCGAGATGAACTCATGCGCCGCGGCACCCTTAGCCGCGGCAATGATGTCGTCTATCGATGCATTGGGAATTCCGCAGGCGATGTTGGCTGCGACGGATTCGTCAAACAAGAATGCGTCCTGCGTGACCAGCGCCATGGCGCGCCGCAGCGATGCGATCGTAACGTCGCGGATGTTTTGTCCGTCGATCTCGATCGTGCCGCTGTCCCGTTCGTAAAAACGCAAAAGCAAATTGAACAGCGTTGACTTGCCGGAACCGGATGGCCCCACCAGCGCCACTTTCTTTCCGGCCGGAACTTCAAGCGTAACGCCGTTCACCGCGGCCGCAGCGCCTGCGTAGGAGAATTTCACATCTTTAAAGGCAACGCGGCCGCCCAAGGGCGGCGGCGCGATGCGAAGTGCAGACGCACCCGGCGCGTCCACGATATGCGGCTTGCTGTCGATCAGGTCGAAAACCCGTTCGGCTGCCGCCATGCCTTCGGTCGTCACCGTCCAGAGCTGCGATAGGTTGCGCACCGGCTGCTGAACCAAAAGCATCGCTGCCAAAAACGAGGCGAATTGATTGAGTTCTAACCGTCCTGCGATGCCTTCATAGCCGGCGTAAAATACGACACCAGCGATGGCGAGACCGCCGACGAAATCGGCCACCGGCACGGAGAGCGCGCGCGCGCGTATGCCGCGCAGGAGATATTTCAGCCGGCGTGCGATTTTCTCGTCGGCGCGCGCAATGGCGTGCTCTTCAAGTCCGTAGGCCTTCACGATGCGCCGTCCATCCAGCATCTCGGACAGGGTGCTTGAAAGCTCGCCGGTTTCCTTCATGCTTTGCGTGGAGGCTTTGCTGACGCGGCTGCCGAGCTGCTTGGCGGCGAGGCCGATCACGGGAAGCACGACCACCGATACCAAAGTGAGGCGCCAATTTTGGTAAAGCATCACACCGGCCAGAACGATGAGCAGTAGCAATTCGCGCCCGAGGCCTGAAACGCCTTTGGTCACGGCCTCGCGCAGCATGGTGGCGTCATAGATGAAATTCGAAACGAATTTGCCGGAATGGATCGCGTTCAGGCGTTCGAGGTCTGAGGCCATCAGCGCGCGAAACATGTCGCGCTGCGTGTCCGCGACAATGCCTTGGCCAACTTCGTTGTTGTAGGTTGAATCGCCGTAATTGAAGGCGCCGCGCAAGAACACCACCGCGACCACCGCCGCCGGGATGTAGAGCAGCATGTCGGTCCGCTTCTCGAAGAAGATTGTTTTGACCGCGGGGTCCAAAATCCAGGCGAGAATGCCGGTGGTCGCGGCGCCGCCCGCCATGCAAAGAACGGCAAGGATTAGGGCGCCTTTGCGCGGACCCACATAGTCTCGGAACAGGCGGGCCATCAGCGCCCAAGCGCTTGCAGTGCCTTCCGATTCCTCAGGCTTTTCGACGCGGTTCATGCAGCCACTTTAGCATGGGCAGGCAGGTCCGGCGAGGGATGGCCGGATGGGCGCGGCGTGGCCTGGTTAAGAATTCAATGCTCGTGGTCTGTATCGGGGTCCAGCATGCGGTGGATATGGACCACGAAATAGCGCATCTGCGCGTTGTCGACCGATGCTTGCGCGGCGCCGCGCCAGGCTTTCAACGCGCTCTCATAATTCGGAAATATGCCGACGATATCGAGCTTCGAGAGGTCCTTGAAGGTGTGCGTCTTCACGTCCTTCAATTCGCCGCCGAAGACCAAATGCAGAAGCTGATCCGACTCATCCTTTGCGCTACGCGATGTCATGACACCCTCAGTCCTTATGGTCGTATCTGGATACGTAAAACAGCAACACCATCGCTAGCTCGGGTCCAGAAGTTCGAGAATGGCCTGGTGCAATTTGGGGCCGGCGCAGACCACTCCATGTTGCAGAGGCTTGGGATGATTATAGGTCAAGAGTGCACCCGTCTGAGAGGTAACGCGCCCGCCGGCTTCATGCAGAATAAGATCGCCCGCCGCCAAATCCCAGTCATGTTTGGCGGAAAGCGAAATCACTGCGTCGAAACGCCCCTCCGCCACCAAGCCCAAACGATAGGCAATGGATGCGCGGTTTTCGAGCTTCGTCGAATCCGGAAAGCGCCCGCGCCATTGCGGATAGGTGCCGATGTCACGCGGCGCCAGAATAGTCGCGTGCGCTACACTGTCTTGGCTGCTCACATGAATGACGGCGCCGTTTAGGCGCGCGCCCGATTGCGGCGAAGCTTCGTACATTTCTTCGGTGATCGGATTGTAAATGGCGGCCGCCACGGGCCGGCCATTTTCGACCACGCCCGCCGCAATGGTGAAATGCGGGCGGCCTCTGATGAAGCCGTGGGTACCGTCGATCGGATCGACCACAAAAATGCGGGCGCGTGTGAGGCGTGAAGAATCGTCCTCGGTCTCTTCCGAAAGCCAGCCATAAGACGGGCGCTCGGCGAGAAGCGCGGTGCGCAAATAGGTGTCGATAGCGATGTCGGCTTCGGTGACCGGATTTCCGCGGCTCTTGTCCCAGCTTTTGTAGCTGCCGCCGAAGAATTTGCGCGCGATCTTGCCGGCCTCGCGCGCGTGATGAACCAGAAGCGCTGTGTCGGCTGAATTCACCGCGGGTGCGTTAGGCACCGGCAATCGTCATTCCTTCCACACGAATAGTCGGAGCATCGGTCCCATGCTCGAACACAAGGTCGTTCGCCGGCGTCATGTTCACATACATGTCCTTCAGATTTCCGGCGATGGTGACTTCGCTCACCGGAAAACTGAGTTGCCCGTTCTCGATCCAGAAACCGGCGGCGCCGCGGCTATAATCGCCGGTCACGCCGTTCACGCCCTGACCGATCAACTCGGTGACGTAAAAGCCATCGCGCAAATCCGCCATCAATTCGGCCGGCGTCTGCGTTCCGGCCGCCATATAAAGATTGGTCGGCGATGGTCCCGGCGGTCCGCCGGTGCCGCGCGAGGCATGTCCTGTCGTGGTCAGGCCAAGCTGCCGCGCCGACGCGGAATCCATTAGCCAGGTTGTGAGCACGCCCTGGTCGATAAGAACCTGGCGCCGGTTGCGCACGCCTTCGCCGTCGAACGGTTTGGACCTGAGCCCCCGTTTGCGATGCGGATCGTCGATAATGCTGATGCCCGGCGCGAAAACAGCCTGTCCCATGCGGTCTTTGAGAAAGCTCACGCCGCGCGCGATGGCATTGCCTGAAATGGCGCCGACGAAATGTCCGACCAGGCTGGACGAAACACGCGGATCGAAAATCACGGTTGCGCTTTGGGTCTTAACTTTGCGCGGATTGAGGCGCTGAAGCGCGCGTTTGGCAGCGCTTCGTCCCACCTCTTCGGCGGATGTAAGGTCGCTCGCATACCGTGCGCGCGAATAATCGTAGTCGCGCTCCATCAAAGTGTCTTCGCCGGCAATCACCGAAACGGAGACGCCATGGCTGGTGCCTGCATAGCCGCCGATAAAGCCGCCGGACGTCGCCAGTGTCACACTGGTGCGTCCGTAATCGGCGCTGCCGCCCTCGGAATTGGTAATGCCGGGCGTATCCAGCGCAGTCGCCTCGGCGGCGCGGGCGCGTTCCACTAGAAGTGTCGTCGGAATATGCACCGGATCGTCGAGGTCGAGGGCTGCGATATCCTGGGCCAGCAATTCGCTGGGAGCGAGCCCTGCGAATTTGTCTTCCGGCGCCAGTTTCGCCATGGCGACGGCGCGCTCCGGCAATTGATCGAGCGCGGCTTTCGAAAAATCGGTCGAGGACACAAACGCCACTTGCCGACCGACGAACACACGCAAGCCCAAATCGGACGATTCCGAACGCCCCACATCCTCCAGCTGACCGAGGCGATACGACACGCCGATAGAGGTGTTCTTGAACTCCACCGCATCGGCTGCAGAGGCGCCGGCTTCGAGTGCGGCTTTGACCAGGCGGTCGAGCCGCGCGGCGGCTTCGGGATCGGGCAGGAAATCGGCAGGACGCATGGCAAATACCTAAGAAGAACGCACCCCTTTAGCGGGATGGGCTGAAAAGATACAGGCCTGCCCGGGAGCGGCGGAGCACAACTGAGGGGTGCAAGGCCTCTTCGCGGGGTGAAGGTTTCCTACACGCTGGGCGTGTGGCCGATTCCCTGTCGCATGCCCGGTGAACGGTGCCAAGGACAGCACAATAAACGGGTGGAACGATGAAGGCGAAAATCTGCGTCACACTGGCTTTGCTAGCGGTTCCTGTTCTTGCCCATGCCGAGACGCCGTGGTGGGCGACGCCCACCCTACAGATAGGTTTGCCGGCCGACCTTTCAAGAAACGTCACGCAGGGCGAGGACGTCGCGCGCAACGAGGTCTATCCGACCGTTCCGGACTCGGTTCCCGAAATCATTCGCAAGGGGCGAAACGGCAACGGCATCTGTATGGGATGCCATCTGCCGTCCGGCTTAGGGCAACCGCAATCGGCACCGCTCGCGGGACTTCCAGAGGCCTATTTCATTCGCACCATGCATGATTTAAAAGGCGGTGATCGGGGTGCCTATCGTCCGAATATGGTCGATTTCGCTAAAGGCTTGGCGGATGATGAAATTAAGGCCGCCGCCACGTATTACGCGTCACTCAAATCCGCCCCGTGGATCAAAGTGCAGGAATCCGATACGGCGCCCAAACTCTTCGTGGCCACACGGGAAATTCCCGCTGCCGTTCCAGGCGGCGGCGACATGCCGCTTGGCATACGTATTGTCGAGCTGCGCACCGATCTGGTGAAGCCCTATCATCCGCCGGGCCCGGCCTTTATCGCCTATGTTCCCAAAGGCAGCGTGGCGCGCGGTGCTGCGCTGGTGAAGGGCGGCGGAGGCAAGACTGTCGCGTGCACAACGTGCCATGGTGCCAATCTCTTGGGCGCCGGCGATGTGCCGGCAATCGCGGGGCGTTCTGCGCTTCACAACGCGCGGCAATTGTTTGAATTTCAGGACGGCACGCGCCATGGCGCGGCGGCCGAACCGATGAAGGCCGTCGTCGCGCATCTTGGGGAAGCTGATATTGTCGCGATCTCGGCCTATCTGGCGTCGCGCCCACCCGTTTAGGAACGCAAGCATCGAATACATTCAAAACAAAAAAATGGGGAGGACCTTATGGTTGCGCATAAACAAAGCTTGAAGCTTGGATTGCTCGCCGGAGTTGCCGCATTCGCCTTTTGCGTTCCCGCGAGTGCGGCACAGCAAGCCGGCACCGTCGGCCAAGTGCCGCAACAATTCATCATCAGTCCTGAAGCCGGAAAACGAATCCACGACCACATCTCCATCAATGGAGACACTGCCGAGCGGCTGTCTCACATCTGTCAGGAGAACGCCGCGAAACACGGCGGCACGGTGACGGTTGTCGTGCTCGATCCGTACGGCCTCGTCGTGCATCAGCACCGCATGGATGGGCAAAGCTATATCAACATCAAAGCGACCGAGCAGAAAGCACGCACGGCGCTTCTGACGCGCGCGCCGTCTCATGTTTTGACCAATCGCGCCTTCGACGACGTGCAGGTGACCATCCGCATGGAGCAATTTGGTCTGAACGTGCAATCGGGCGGTCTGCCCATCATCGTCAATGATCAGCTGATCGGCGCCATCGGCGTCGGCGGCGGTGCAGGCGGCGACGAGTACAGCGAAGAGGTGTGCGCGCGCGATGCACTTGAAGCTGTGTTTGGTCCGCAACCGCCCTTATTGCCCGTGTTGGGTGGCGGTGGCGGCGGCGGCGTTCCGCGCCGCGCGCCTGGTGCGAATTGATTGTGATCTAGCCGCCCTGAGTAAGAGTCAGCGGCGGCTATTTTCATTGTGGCCTATTTCCAGATCGGTTTGCCGCTACCAGGAAGGCCGAGGCGTGGCCATTTTTGCGTAACAGCTTCAATGACTTCCTTGCTCATGCGGATTTCACGGCCCCATTCGCGGTGCGTTTCCGGCGGCCATTTATTGGTGGCGTCGAGGCCGATTTTGGAGCCGAGGCCGGATTCGGGCGAAGCGAAATCGAGATAATCGATGGGCGTGCCTTCGATGAGCGTGACGTCGCGGGCGGGGTCCATGCGGGTGGAAAGCGCCCACATCACGTCAGTCCACGAACGCGCGTCGATGTCGTGATCCACGACGATCACCCATTTCGTGTACATGAACTGACGCAAATAGGACCACACGCCCATCATCACGCGCTTGGCGTGGCCGGGATAGGCCTTCCGTATACTGACGACTGCAATGCGGTAGGAGCAGCCCTCAGGCGGCAGCCAGAAATCGACGATCTCGGGAAATTGTTGCTGGAAGAGCGGAATGAAAACTTCGTTCAGTGCTTCGCCCAGCGTCGAAGGTTCGTCGGGCGGGCGCCCGGTGAAGGTTGAGAGATAGATGGGATTGCGTCGCATCGTGATCGCCGTCACCGTGAAAACCGGGAAGGGCTCCACCGAATTGTAATAGCCGGTGTGATCGCCGTAAGGACCTTCATCGCGCGTGTCGCGTAACGAAACTTCGCCCTCCAAAACGATCTCGGCTTCAGCGGGCACTTTCAAAGGCTGGGTTACGCAGTCCACCAACTCGACGCGCGCACCGCGCATGAGCCCGGCGAATTGATATTCCGAAAGCGTTTCGGGCACCGGCGTGACGGCGGCGAGAATCGTGCCCGGATCGGCACCAAGCACGGCGGCGGCTGGCAGTGGCGCCGTGTTTTCTTCTGCCCACCGTCTGTAATGCTGTGCGCCGCCGCGATGCTGCAGCCAGCGCATGATGGTCTGGTTCTTGGAGAGAACCTGCATCCGATAAATGCCCAGATTGAAATTGTCTTCGCGCGCGCTTCCAGGCCCCTTGGTTACAACCAGCGGCCAAGTGATCAGCGGCGCGGGCTCGCCCGGCCAGCAGGTTTGAACCGGCAGGCGCGTGAGATCGATATCGGCACCCTTTAGCACGATCTCCTGACAGGGTGCGTGGCCGATTGTTTTCGGCCTCATCGCCATGACTGTGCGCGCGAGCGGCAACATGTCCATCGCTTCGCGAAATCCGTGCGGCGGCTCCGGTTGGCGCAGAGAGGCGAGAAGCTCGCCAACTTCGCGCAAAGACTTCGCGTCGTTGCGTTCGACGCCGCCGGTAGTCACGCCGTTGGCAACGCGTTTAACGGTGCCGAACAGATTCACCAGGACGGGAATGTCGGAAATCGTGCCGTCTGCGCGCACTGGTTTTTCGAAGAGAACCGCAGGGCCGCGCTCCGCCAGAAGCCGCGTCTGAATCTCGGTCATCTCGAGAACCGTGGAGACGGGTTCGGAAACGCGGACGAGTTCGCCGTCGCGCTCTAATTTGGCCATGAATTCGCGAAGGGAACGGTAGCTCATCTCGTGTCCGGCTTTGGGCGGCGCAATGTGGCATGGCGCGTTTGCGCGCCAAAGCCCAAAGGCAATTTACTATGTGCGCCGGTAACCATTCTTCGTCCGTTCAGCCAGCCCATGCATAGACGGAGGTCTCGCGGATTTCGCGATCTTCCAGATCTTTCGGCGTAGGGACGGAATAGGTGGAGAGGCGCGTGAGACCCGTAGCGGGGAAATAATTGCGGCCGGGATCGCCCAGAAGAATTTTCGAACCCTGTTTGGCCTTTTCGCCGAGCCATGCCAGCAGGCGCTCGGCCAAGGGGCGCTCATAACACATGTCACCCACGAGAATGAGGTCCCAGTACTCGGACGAGCCCAGGATATCGCGTTCGATGATTGTGAGCGCAACGCCATTGGCCGCAGCGTTCATTGCGATGGCGGCAATGCTGTTGCGGTCGATATCGGCGGCAGTGACCGACGCTCCGGCGCGCGCGGCGGCGATACCGACAAGACCGGAGCCGGCGCCGAAATCGAGGGCCGTTTTTCCCGACGCGATTTCCGGATGGTCCAACAGATAGCGCGCGAGCGCCTGACCGCCGGCCCAGGCAAAGGCCCAATAGGGCGGCGGCATGTGGCCGTGACGCACCGCCTCGGTCTCATTCCACAGCGGCAATACTTCATGCGCGAGATACAGCGGGATTTCCGAAATGAAAGCTAAGGCGCCAAGCTTGGTGTGGGCGCGCACAAATTCTGTGGCGTCATCGGCGGAAGCATTGTCCAAAAATAATCAGTATCCCGCAACCGCGCCGAGCAGAATTGCCGCGGCGATCAGTGCCCCCGTGTCCCTATTGGCTTTGAACAATTTCAAGCAGAGAAGCGGCCGGTTGATATCGAGCGCAAGCAGCTGCCACGCCATGTGGCCGCCGGCGACAATCATGCTGATTGCAAACACGATACGTAAGCCCGCCAGCCATCCGGCAATCAGAAGCAGTAGAAACGACAGGATGTAAAACCCATAGAGAAACGGCTTTGTGTGCTCGCCGAGTTTTCGCGCCGAAGATTTCACGCCGATCAACGCATCGTCTTCTTTGTCTTGATGGGCGTAGATCGTATCGTAGCCGAGCGTCCACAGAAACAGCGCTGCATAAAGAACATAGGCGGCAGGGTCCAAGCGTCCGGTCTCGGCGGTGTAACCCAGCAGCGCGCCCCAGTTGAAGGTCAGCCCAAGCCAGGCCTGCGGCCACCAGGTGATGCGCTTCATGAACGGATAGGCGGCAACGAGCACCAGCGAGGAAACACCGAGGACAATGGTCAGGCGATTGAAGGTGAGGAGCACGGCGAATGACACAAGACACAGCGCCAGCGCGAAGACGGATGCCTGTTTCACGCTGACCGCGCCGCTGGGAATCGGGCGCCCGCGCGTGCGTGCGACCTGTGCATCGAAATCGCGGTCGACAATATCGTTATAGGTACAGCCGGCACCGCGCATGAGAATGGAGCCGAGCCCCATCAAAAGCACCGAGACGATGTCGGGAAAGCTTCGCCCGTCTGCGACCGCACCAAGCGCAAGCCCGAACACACAGGGCCAGAACAGCAGCCAGATGCCGATAGGGCGGTCGAGCCGTATCAGCCGGAGATAAGGTCTTATGGCGGCGGGCGCGCGGTCGACCCAGGACAGGGGGGCGGCATCGCCCGGACGTAGTTCGGGGGCGCGCCTTGATCCCTTCGGGGCTTGCGAAGGTTTGCTCATGCGTGCGACCGGTCTGTCATGAGGCTACCGTAACGTGACCATGAGCCAGGAAGAAGAGCGCGATCAGGCCATTGAACTGCAGGATCGGGAACTCGCGGAGCCGGGCGGGAAGTTGCGCCTCCATGTGGAGGGCGCGCTCGCTACCGGAGGTTCAATCGCGCCGACTACCGATCAGGAACATTATCTTCTGCGGGTGATGCGTGCCGAGGATGGCGACCGCGTAAGCCTCTTCAATGGCAAAGATGGGGAGTGGCTCGCGCGCATCGTTCTGATCGGAAAGCGCCGTTGCGCTTTGGTGCTCGAAAGCCAAACCAAAGTCCAAGAAGACGTTCCCGATCTCTGGCTGATCTTCGCGCCGATCAAACGGACGCCCGCTGACTTTGTCGCGCAGAAGGCAGTGGAGCTGGGCGTGCGTTGCTTGCAGCCCGTGCTTACGCATCGGACGATCGCGCGCCGCGTGAATCCAGCGCGCTTGCGCGCGAATGCTGTCGAGGCGGCCGAGCAATCGGGGCGGCTATCGGTGCCGGAGATTGGCGAACTTGTTCGTCTGCCGGATTTGCTGCGCAAATGGCCGGCGACACGCAAACTGATTTTCTGCGATGAGAGCGGCGAAGCACCGCCGATCGCATCCGCATTGGCGGAGATCGGCCGGACGTCCGACTCATGGGCCATTCTGACCGGACCTGAAGGCGGCTTCGACGACACCGAACGCGCTTTGGTTCGCTCTCTTCCTTATGTCATTCCTGTAACACTGGGGCCTCGCATCATGCGTGCGGACACAGCGGCGCTGGCGGCCCTTGCCGTTTGGCAGGCTATCTCTGGCGATTGGCAATAGTACGCGGCCCTAAGAATTATCGCGTTGGCTAACCTTGTAACGGACCCCACCTTGTAACCGAGCGGGGGCGACACTAGTTTCTCGCCGACTTCAAAGACCAAGAGATAACACCGCGTCGCAATTGCTATCATCGCGGGGCAGGGGAAGCGCATATGTCCATCCCGCAATCGGCCAGCGGTCTTATCGGCTCGCGTGACGAATTGGTTGCTCATCTGGCTGCTGGGTCAAAGCCGCGCGCGGATTGGCGTGTCGGCACCGAGCACGAGAAATTCGTTTACGATCTGAAGAACTACAAACCGCTTCCCTATCTCGGCGAGCCAGGCATACGCCGTCTGCTTGACAGCATGCAGCGTTTCGGCTGGCAGCCGATCTACGAGGGCGAGAACATTATCGGCCTCAGCCAGGGAAAGGCCACTTTGAGCCTTGAGCCGGGCGGCCAGTTCGAACTCTCCGGCGCACCAATGAAAAGCGTGCATCAGACCTGTGCCGAAGTCATGACGCATATGGACCAAGTGCGTGAGGTTTGCGCCGAGATGGGCGCTGGATGTCTGGGTCTTGGATACGCGCCGGATTGGACGCTGGCCGAAATGCCAATCATGCCCAAAGGCCGCTACCAGATTATGCGGAATTACATGCCCAAGGTCGGCGGCTACGGCCTTGAGATGATGTTCCGCACCTGCACGGTGCAGGCCAATCTCGATTTCGGCTCCGAACCCGACATGGTGAAGAAGCTGCGCGTCGCATTGGCGTTGCAGCCGGTGGCAACGGCATTATTCGCCAATTCGCCCTTCCGCGAAGGCAAGCCCAACGGGTTTATCTCCTATCGCAGCCAGATTTGGACCGATGTCGATAATGACCGCGCCGGTATGCTGCCGTTCGTTTTCGAAAGCGGTTTCGGCTTCGAGCGCTATGTCGATTACGCGCTGGACGTGCCGATGTATTTCATCTTTCGCGAGGGGCGCTATATCGACGTTGCCGGCAAAAGCTTCCGCGATTTCCTTGAGCGCCGGATTCCCGAAGTCAAACACATCACGCCCACAATGTCGGATTGGGCCGATCATCTGACGACGATCTTTCCCGAGGCGCGGCTGAAGACCTATCTCGAAGTGCGCGGCGCCGATGGTGGCGGCTGGCGCCGTATTTGCGGCCTTCCGGCCCTATGGACCGGATTATTTTACGACGATGCCGCGCTCGATGCCGCGTGGGATCTCGTCAAGGATTGGAACGCCGAGGAGCGGCAGGCGATGCGTTCCGCGGTGCCGATGCTCGCCTTCAAAGCGCCATTCCGGAACACGAATGTGCATGCGCTCGCGCGCCAAATGCTGGAAATCGCGACCGCAGGTCTTCGCCGCTGCGCGCGTATGGACGAAGCCGGCATGTCGGAAGAAGGATTCCTGCAACCCCTATGGGAGCTGGTCGATCGCGGTCAGACACGCGGCGAAGAATTGCTCGCCAAATTCCAGGGCGAGTGGGAAGGCGACATGTGCAAATTGTTCGAGGAATATAATTTCCTCTGATCAATCGTTTCTTGAAGCACCGCGTTCCGTTCGCTGCAACACAATCCAGGCAAACGGAATCGTGACGGCCAGCATGGTCAGCGCGCGTGTCAGCGTGTCCGGCGCATGGCCCAGAAGATATTCCAGCGGTATTGGAAACGCGATCAGAAAGCCGACATAGGCGCCGAGCAAAATCCATCCATTGCGGTGGATGGGCAGGCCCAAACCCAGCCCGCGTTCGTTTCGCCGGAACCAGGGCTCACGCATTCCAAACGACGATGCGATGAATGACCTGAGCGGCAATGAGCAATAGGAATGCGGCCAGCGCCAGCCGCGCAAACAAAACACGCTGCACAATGAACGCGTCGTCAAGTTCTCGGTAGTTCTCGCCAAAAATGAAATAGCGATAGAGGCCGGACGGATTCAGTGTGAACCCGTTCTTCTCCCATATCCGCCAATGATCTTTGCGCATGCGCGCGCGCAGTTCGACGAACACGCGCACATAGATGATCCATGCCGCGACGGCTGCCATGAACAGCCAGGTGTCGAGACGCGTAAGCGAAAATAGTTCCATTAAGCCGCGGTGCCGCCCACCGTGAGGCCGTCGATCCGCAATGTCGGTTGGCCGACGCCAACGGGCACGCTCTGACCGTTCTTGCCGCATGTTCCAATGCCAGAATCGAGCGCCATGTCATTGCCGATCATGGACACGCGCGTCATCGCGTCCGGCCCATTGCCGATCAATGTCGCGCCTTTGATGGGCACGCCTATTTTGCCGTCTTCGATCCGGTACGCCTCGGTGCAACTGAAAACGAATTTGCCGCTGGTGATGTCGACCTGGCCGCCGCCGAACTGCACCGCGTAGATGCCGTTTTTCACCGACGCGAGAATTTCCTCCGGTGTGTGCTTTCCGCCCAGCATGATTGTGTTGGTCATGCGCGGCATCACCTGATGCGCATGTGATTCACGCCGTCCATTGCCGGTCGGCGCCACGCCCATCAGACGCGCGTTTTGCCGGTCCTGGAGATAGCCCTTCAGGATGCCATCTTCGATCAGCACGGTGCGTGAGGTCGGCGTGCCTTCGTCGTCGATGCTCAGTGAGCCGCGGCGCTCGCGGATCGTGCCGTCATCGACAACGGTTACTCCAGGCGACGCCACGCGCTGGCCCAGAAGGCCAGCGAAGGCGGAGGTTTTCTTGCGATTGAAATCGCCCTCCAACCCATGGCCCACGGCCTCGTGCAGCAAGATGCCCGGCCAGCCCGCGCCAAGGACCACACTCATTTCGCCGGCCGGCGCTGGCACCGAGCGCAAATTCACCAAGGCTTGGCGCAAGGCCTCATCGACGGCGGAGTGCCAATAGTCGGGGGCGATGTAGTCGCCATAGGCTTTGCGGCCGCCGCCGCCGTAATAGCCGGTCTCCTGGCGGCCGTTTTCCTCGACTACCAGCGACACGCCGATGCGGACGAGAGGGCGTACGTCCCGGTAGATCTCACCGCCCGGACGCATGATTTCAACCACCTGCCACTCAGCCGCCAGCGAGCAGGACACTTGCTTGACCCGCGGATCTTTGGCGCGGGCATAGGCGTCCATTTCGCCCATCAGCTTTACCTTGAGGTCAAACGGCGCCGATTCGAGCGGGCTTTGGTCGGAATAGAGATGGATGTTGGTGCGCGCCGGGCCGGACCCCAAAGTGCCGGAATAGCCGCTGCGAACGGCGGTTACCGCCTCGGCGGCCCGGGAAATGGCGGCTTCGGACAGCTCATTGGCATGGGCAAAGCCGGTGGCCTCGCCAGCAACCGCCCGCAAGCCGAAGCCCTGGGTGGTGTCATAGGCGGCGGCCTTCAGCCTTCCGTCGTCGAAGGAAAAGCTCTCGGTCTGGCGGTATTCCAGGAATAGCTCGCCGTCGTCCGTGCCCTTCAAACTGTTGTCCAGGATGCGCTGGACGCTGTCTCTGTTCATGCCGGTCTGGGTGAAGAACAGGTCGTCGGGGGAGGCCATAGGGATGTTTCCTTGAGTCGTGGGTGCACGGATTCGCATACCCGTCATGGGGTATATATGACCTCCTCCTGCCGTCGTCACCGGCACGCGGAAAATTGAATTCTGTCCGGGCACTAGCCGGTGGGTCGGGGGCACCTTGGCGCGTGGCATCACGTCGCAATGACTTGCCTCCCCCGGGCCGCCTAAATCGGCCCGGCGAATCTTTCCCTTAGGGGGCGACCCGGAGCCGAGGCGGCCAAAAGCTGTGCCTTCCCGGGAAGCCACCCGTTTGCACGAGGTCGGCTAATGATCCGTAAGCTTGGTGCGTTGTTGGCACTATCGATGGCGTTCGTGGCCTCACATCTGACGGTCGCGCAAGCCCAGCCGCACCCGTGGCAAATGACCCTGGCGCAGCCGGCCGATGACCGGATGTCCGAGATCATCTGGTTTCATGACATTTTGCTGTATGTCATCTTTGCTGTCTGCATTTTCGTGCTGGGCCTGTTGATCTGGGTCGCCATCCGTTTCAACGCCAAGGCAAACCCTGTTCCCTCGAGCAACACCCACAACACGCTGCTGGAAGTTCTGTGGACCGTCCTGCCGGTGTTGATCCTGGCGGCCATCGCCATTCCGTCGTTCCGCATCCTCTACCATCAGGAAACGATCCCGCCGGCCGATCTGACCATCAAGGCCATCGGCAAGCAGTGGTATTGGACCTACGAATATCCGGACCAAGGGAACCTGACGTTCGACGCCAATATGACCGTCGATCGTCTGTCCGCCCCCAACACGCCGGGTGGCCCGCCGCGCCTGATGGGAACCAACAACCACGTTGTGGTTCCGGTCAACAAAACGGTCCGCCTGATCACCACCGGCGCCGATGTCATTCACGCCTGGACCATTCCCAATTTCGGCGTGAAAATCGACGCCGTTCCGGGCCGTCTCAATCAGGCTTGGTTCCGCCCGAACAGGGAAGGCACGTTCTACGGCCAATGCTCCGAACTCTGCGGCGCTCGCCACGCGTTCATGCCGATTGTGGTTGATGTCGTGAGCCAGGAGCGCTTTGACCAATGGCTCGCTGAAGCAAAGACGAAATTTGGTGCGGTCGATGTACCGGGGGCCACGAAGTTCGCGGCCGCCACAGTAGAGAAGGAATAAGCCGATGGCCGCTGGACATCCCGCAAGCCACGACCACGCGCACGATCATGGTCACGATGCCGGTCATGCCGACCATCCGCGCGGTTGGCGCCGCTACGTCTATTCGACCAACCATAAAGACATCGGAATGATGTACCTGATCTTCGCCATCGTGGCGGGGATCATCGGCGGCTATCTCTCGGTCATGATGCGCGCCGAATTGGCCGAACCGGGTATGCAGATTTTCGAAGATCCGCACGCATTCAACGTGTTCGTCACCGGCCACGGCCTCATCATGGTGTTCTTCATGATCATGCCGGCCATGATCGGCGGCTTCGGCAATTGGTTTGTACCGCTCATGATCGGCGCGCCCGACATGGCGTTCCCGCGCATGAACAATATTTCGTTCTGGCTGCTGCCTGCCTCGTTCTTCATGCTGATCCTTTCCATGTTCGTGGAAGGCGATTCCGGCGGTCACGGCGTCGGCGGCGGTTGGACGATTTACGCGCCCCTATCGACCTACGGCTCACCTGGCCCCGCAATGGATTTGGCGATCTTCTCGCTGCATGTCGCCGGTGCTTCGTCGATCCTCGGCGCCATCAACTTCATCACGACCATCTTCAACATGCGCGCGCCGGGCATGACCCTGCACAAGATGCCGCTGTTCGTGTGGTCGATTCTGGTCACCGTGTTCTTGCTGCTGCTGTCGCTCCCGGTTCTCGCCGGCGCGATCACCATGCTGCTGACCGACCGTAATTTCGGCACCACCTTCTTCAATCCGGCCGGCGGCGGCGACCCGCTTCTGTACCAGCATCTGTTCTGGTTCTTCGGTCACCCGGAAGTGTACATCCTGATCTTGCCGGGCTTCGGCATTGTCAGCCAGATCGTGTCGACCTTCTCGCGCAAGCCGGTGTTCGGTTATCTCGGCATGGCCTACGCGATGGTCGCCATCGGCTTCATCGGCTTCGTCGTGTGGGCGCACCACATGTACACGGTCGGCATGACGGCTGACACGAAGGCCTATTTCGTATTCGCGACCATGGTCATCGCGGTGCCCACGGGCGTGAAGATCTTCTCGTGGATCGCCACCATGTGGGGCGGCTCGATCAGTTTCCGCACACCAATGTTGTGGGCGTTCGGGTTCATCTTCCTGTTCACCGTGGGCGGCGTCACCGGCGTCGTGCTGGCCAATGCCGGCATCGATACCGCGATGCACGACACCTATTACGTGGTGGCGCATTTCCACTACGTGCTCTCGCTCGGGGCTGTCTTCTCGGTGTTCGCGGGCTGGTACTACTGGTTCCCGAAAATGACGGGCCGCATGTACAATGAAGGCCTGGCCAAGCTGCATTTCTGGGTCACGTTCATCGGCGTCAATCTGACGTTCTTCCCGATGCACTTCCTCGGCCTTGCCGGCATGCCGCGCCGCTATGTCGACTATCCGGACGCGTTCGCCGGCTGGAACTACATCGCGTCCATTGGCTCGTATATTTCAGCGGCCGGTGTCGGCGTGTTCCTGATCTGTATGGCCGAAGCGCTTCTGCGTAAGCGCGCTGCCGGGGACAATCCGTGGGGCGTGGGCGCAACGACGCTGGAGTGGACAGTTTCCTCTCCGCCGCCGTTCCATACCTTCAACGAGTTGCCGCAGATCAAAGACGCCCCGGGTCATCATTGATCACGACACCATTCGTCACGGCACCCCGAGTCGAGGTTCATTGATGTCCGCAGCCGTTCCATCTTCTGAAATGCCGCCGCTGTCGCACGCGGCCGGCTTCGCGACGGTGGCGGATTATTTTGCCCTGTTGAAACCGCGAGTGATGTCGCTCGTGCTCTTCACGGCACTTGCGGGTCTCGTTATCGCGCCGGGCGACATCAACCCGTTTACGGCCTTCGCGGCGCTTCTCTGCGTCGCTCTCGGCGCGGGTGCGTCCGGTGCGCTCAACATGGCGTATGACGCCGATATCGATGCGCTGATGCAGCGCACGGCTTCGCGTCCCATTCCGCGCGGCGCCATTGCAGCGGAAGAGGCCTATGCCTTCGGCACGGTGTTCGCCGTGGCGTCAGTCACGATGATGGGCTTGTTCGTGAATCTTCTGGCCGCAGGGCTGCTGGCCTTCACGATCGCCTTTTATTACTTCGTCTACACGGCGTGGCTGAAGCGGCGCACGCCGCAGAACATCGTGATCGGTGGGCTTGCCGGCGCGCTGCCGCCTGCTATCGGCTGGGCCGCGGTAACGGGTTCGCTCGATGTCGCGCCGCTGGTTCTTGTCGCGATCATCTTCCTGTGGACCCCGCCGCATTTCTGGGCGCTGTCGCTCTACCGCGCAGGCGACTATGCCCGCGCCGGTGTTCCGATGTTGCCGGTGGTTGCCGGCAAGCGCGAAACGCGCCGGCAGATTTTGCGCTATGCGATTGTTCTCTGCGTCGCGGGCATTTCGCCGGTCGCGCTCGGCTTTGGCGGACCGCTTTATCTCGCGGCGAGTGCCGGACTTGGCGCGTGGTTTGTGGTGCTCAGCCTCGCCGTATCGCGCGAGCGCGATGAGGTACGTGAGCCGCATGCCCGCAAGCTGTTTCTGGTTTCCATTCTCTATCTGTTTGCGCTGTTCGCGGCGCTGATCGTGGAACATCTGGCTTCCATTCCTGGCTTCGACGCCGTTGGTCTGGGATGATCGCGATGGCAGACAAGAAAAACCTGACGGCAGCCCAGCGTGCGCTGCGTACGCGCAATCTCGCGCTGGGATTGGTTCTCGGATTTCTCGCCATTCTCTTTTTCGTCATGACGATCGTTCGTCTGGGCGAACAGGTGGGGCATTGAGGTCATGAAAAACCTCTCCGCCAATAAGATCGTTGTGATCTCCTGTGCCGCGATTGTCGCGGGCATGGTCGGTCTCTCTTATGCCGCGGTTCCGCTCTACGACATGTTTTGCCGCGTCACCGGCTATGCTGGCACGCCGCGACGCGCCGAAACGGCTTCGACGCATATGTCGGAACGCAGCATCACCATTCGCTTCGATGCCAACACCGATCCCGCTCTTAACTGGTCGTTCCAGCCGGATGTTCGCTCCGTCAAAGTGAAGATCGGCGAGAACCTTTTGGCGTTTTTCAAAGCGGAGAACCGTGACAGCGAACCAGTAACCGGCCACGCCACGTTTAATATCGTTCCGGAACGCGCAGCCCGCTACTTCAACAAAGTCGCTTGCTTCTGTTTCACCGAGCAGCTTCTGGCGGGCGGTGCGACCGTCGAAATGCCGGTGTCGTTTTTTGTCGATCCCGCCATTCTCGAAGACCGCGAAATGCGCGATCTCGATGAAATCACACTCTCTTATACGTTTTTCCGTTCTGCAGTCCGCGATACGGCTTCCGCGCTTGAACCGCGCAGCGGCCGGACAGGCAAAAGGCTTTGAAAGGCAGACCCATGTCTCAAGATGAAGTCCATCACGATTATCACCTTGTCGATCCCAGCCCGTGGCCGGTCGTTGGCTCCGTCGCCGCCCTCATCATGTTCTTGGGCGCGGTGTTCTGGATGCACGAGAACTACGACTTCTTCGGTCTGCCTCTAGCCGGGCACCCTTGGGTCTTCCTCGTCGGCTTTGTACTGGTGCTTTACACCATGGCCGGCTGGTGGCGCGACGTGGTGAACGAATCCGTTGTGCAGGGCAAGCACATGCCGGTCGTGAAGCTCGGCTTCCGCTACGGCATGATTCTCTTCATCGCTTCGGAAGTGATGTTCTTCCTTGCCTGGTTCTGGGCCTTCTTCAACGCGGCGCTTTTCCCGCATGATATCGGCATCACGCATTTTCCGCCCGATGGGATCATCACTTTCGATCCCTGGCATTTGCCGCTGATCAACACGCTGATCCTTCTGACGTCGGGCACGACTGTGACATGGGCCCATCACGCCATCCTGAGCGGCGATCGCAAATCGGCCATCAACGGCCTGCTTCTGACGATTGGGCTCGGCCTTACCTTCACCGCGGTTCAGGCCTATGAATATACGCATGCCGCCTTCACCTTTGGCCTCAACGGCGCCGCGCTGACGCCGCTCACCGACGAAGCCCACAAATATCTGTCGGCAGGCGTTGGCGACACGAGCGCGATCTATGGCTCCGCGTTCTTCATGGCCACGGGCTTTCACGGTCTGCATGTCATCATCGGCACGCTGTTTTTGATCGTGTGTTTGTTCCGCGCGCTCAAAGGCCATTTCACGCCGGAGCGGCATTTCGGTTTTGAGGCCGCCGCCTGGTACTGGCACTTCGTCGACGTGGTGTGGTTGTTCCTCTTTGCTTGCATCTATGTTTGGGGGCAGGGGGAAGCCGTCGCAGCGGCTGCCCATTGACGGGCGAGCCACTCGCGAAGTTAGACCTCGTTAAAGCGATAATTCTGGGCCGCTGTCCGCGTTGCGGGCGCGGCCCACTCTTTTCCGGCTATCTCACGCCGGCGAAATCCTGCTCCGCGTGCGGGCTTGATTTTACCCGCCTTGAAGCCGGCGACGGCGCGGCCGTGTTTGGCATTTTGATCGTGGGAGCAATTGTCACCGGCGGAGCATTGCTGGCTGAGGTGGCGTATCAACCGCCTTATTGGGTGCAAGCCGCTATCTGGCTGCCTGCGGTTCTCATTCTCTCTCTTGGTATTTTTACGGCCGCTCAAATCTTGGCTGATGATCATGCAGTACAAGCACAAAGCCGATTAGGTCGGACAAAGAGCATGATCCGCTTTCAACCACTGCTGGTTCCCACATTGATCGTCCTCCCCGCCGTGGCGTTGATGACCGCTCTCGGCGTCTGGCAATTACAGCGCCTCGAATGGAAGAACGGTCTTGTCGCCGCTGTGGAAGCGCGGGTGCATGCCGCGCCCATGCCGCTGGCGGACGCACTCAAGTTTTCGCCCGAAGACGCCGAGTACCGGATTGTCCGGGTAGAGGGGCATTTCCTTCACGACAAGGAGGCCTACCTCTTCACCACGGGGCCAGATGGGCAACCAGGCGCTCATGTGATCACGCCCCTCGAACAGGCCGACGGAACGGTGGTGCTGGTCGATCGGGGCTTCGTCCCTGCTGACCGACAAGACCCTAATTCGCGGGCAGAGGGGCAGATCGCGGGGGAAACAAGCTTGATGGGTATGCTTCGCGCCGGTCAGCATGGCGGCATGTTTATACCGGAGCCCGACCGGGCGCACCGAGTCTGGTTTGTGAGGGACGCCGCCCAAATATCTGCCGCGCTTGGGATTTCAACTATCGCGCCTGTGCTTATCGATGCCGATGCCACGCCCAATCCGGGCGGGTTGCCTTTGGGCGGCCAGACCATGGTGGCCTTCCCGAATAATCATCTGTCCTATGCCTGGACCTGGTTCGGGCTCGCCTTGACCCTCGTGGCGGTCTATCTGATCTACCACCACAGCAAGCAGCGCCTCAGGTTTCGATAATGCACTATGTCAGCACGCGGGGCGTCTCCAGCCCGGCCGATTTCGCCGAGGTTCTTTTGGGAGGGCCCGCCCCGGACGGAGGGTTGTACCTCCCGGAAGAATGGCCGCTGTTCAAGCCGCTGGACCTCAAAGACATGGCGAACCTCTCTTATGCCGAGGTCGCGTTTAAGGTCATCCGGCCGTTTCTCGGCGGCGCCTTCAGCGATGAGGAGTTCCGCGAGGACGTGAACGCCGCCTATGCCTCGTTTCGGCATCCGGCGGTCGTTCCCCTCGTTCAGATCGGACCGAACAGATATTTGCTCGAACTTTTCCATGGACCGACGCTCGCCTTCAAAGACGTGGCGATGCAGCTTCTCGGTCGCCTCTTCGCGCGCGCACTTCACAAACAAAATCGCCGCGCGACGGTGATTGTCGCGACATCGGGTGACACCGGTTCTGCCGCGATTCACGCGTTGAAGGGCCAACCCAATGTCGATGTCGTTGTGTTGCATCCGAAGGGACGCGTTTCCGAGGTGCAGCGCCGTCAGATGACGACAGTCCTCGACAGCAATATTCACAATGTTGCGGTGGAAGGTACGTTTGACGAAACGCAAGCCATCGTGAAGGCATTGTTCGCGGACACGGCGTTCGCCGAATCCGTCAGCCTGACGGCGGTGAACTCCATCAATTTCGCGCGCATCATCGCGCAATGCGTCTATTACTTTACCGCGTCCGCGGCGCTTGGCGGCGGCTATGGCCGCGCCGCAACGTTTGTCGTGCCCACCGGCAATTTCGGCGATGTGTTTGCCGGTGAAGCTGCATGGCGCATGCGTCTGCCGATCGAGCGCCTTGTCGTTGCCACCAATGAGAACGACATCATGGCGCGCGCGCTCAACAACGGCGTTTATGTTGCCGGTGCCGCGCATGCAACGCTCAGCCCGTCGATGGATATTCAAGTTGCGTCGAATTTCGAACGCGCATTGTTCGAGTCTTCGGGACGCGACGCCGAATGGACGAAGAGCGAGATGGAGAATTTCGCATCGACCAAGCGGTTGGATATTCCGACACAAATCCAGGATTCGCTGCGCATACGTTACGTTGCGGAATCCGTGAGCGACGACGAAACCATTGCCGCTATGAAGCGCGTGCATGATGAAACCGGTCTCGTCATCGACCCGCACACCGGCGTTGCCGCCGCGGCGGCATGGCGCGTGGAGAAGAACAGCCGCGGCCCCGTGGTTATTCTCGCCACCGCCCATCCGGCCAAATTCCCCGATGCGGTTCGCCGCGCCACAGGCTCGGACCCGGTTCTGCCGGTCCACCTCGCCAAGCTTATGGAAGGCGAGGAGCGTTGCACCATACTGCCCAATGACATCGACGCCGTGCGCGAATTTGTGAAACGGCGAGGAGCCAAAGCGTGATCGAAATTACCCGATTGCCGAGCGGATTGATCGTTGCCACGGACCCGATGCCGCATCTCGAAAGTGCGGCAGTCGGCGTTTGGGTCAATTGTGGCGCGCGCAATGAAACGTCCCGAGAAATGGGGCTTTCACACATGCTCGAACACATGGCGTTCAAGGGAACCGAGAGCCGCTCCGCGAAGGATATCGCGACCGAGATGGAAGCGGTGGGCGCCGATCTTAACGCCTATACCAGCCGCGAGCAGACCGCCTTTCACGCTCGTATCTTGAAAGACGATCTGCCGCTGGCGCTCGATATTCTCTCCGATATTTTGGTGCGTCCCGCGTTCGATCCCGCCGAAGTCGAGCGCGAGCGCGACGTGATCGTTCAGGAAATCGGCCAGGCGCGCGACACGCCCGACGATCTCGTCTTCGATTATCTGCAAGCCGCCTGCTATCCCGATCAGCCCATGGGTTGGTCGATTTTAGGCACCGAGGCGACGGTTCGCGCCTTCGGACGCAACGATCTGAAAACCTATATGGCCGCGAACTATCACGCCGATGCGATGATGCTGATCGGATCTGGCGCGGTGGAGCATGCGCATCTGGTCGATACCGCCGAGCGGCTTTTCTCTACTCTGCCGAGCGGCAAGAAGCTGATCGCACAACCGGCGATTTTCAAAGGCGGCGATGTTCGGGGCGATGACGATCTGGAACAGGCGCATCTCACCTTCGCCTTTCCGGGCGTTGCGAGCGCCGACGAAGACGCCATCCTTTCACAGGTCTATGCCACAGCGCTTGGCGGCGGAATGTCGTCGCGCCTCTTCCAAGAGGCGCGTGAGAAGCGCGGGCTGTGTTACGCCATCTACGCTTTTTCGCATTCCTATAACGACACCGGCATGATCGGCATCTATGCTGGAACCGCAGAGGACAAAGCTGGCGAATTGGCGCCAATCATTGCCGGTGAAATGGCCTCGCTGGCGGCCAATGCGACGGAAGAAGAAACCTCGCGCGCCAAGGCGCAGCTCAAGGCATCGTTGCTGATGGGGTTAGAGAGCCCGCACTCGCGCTGCGAGCAGATCGCGAGCCATCTATACACCTTCGGTCGCGTGCTCTCGGTCGAAGAAATTTTAGCCAAGCTGCACTCCATTGATGCCGCAGCCTTGCGGCGTTTCGCGGCGCGGGTCTGCGCGCGCGGCGAACCGGCCATCGCGGCGGTGGGGCCGATCAAACGCCTGGAAGGGCGCGACCGCTTCGCGGCGCGCTTCGGCCGGGCATTGGGAACGGCCTAATCCTCTCCCGTATATATTTGGCCCATACCAGAGGTTGAACTCTGGGCATGTTTCTCGCGATGATCGGGACGAATTTTCCACGGCGCCGGGAGTTTCTCTTGCCGCCTGAACCTCAGTCGGAGTTTCGGCATGTTCATGCGCGGCATGATTTTCCCGGGTGGCCGCGAACCCCTGCTGAAGGGCGAGGGCGTATATTTGCGCTATCCGCGCTATAGCGACCGCAAGGCATGGTCGGCTTTGCGCGGCGACAGCCGTGATTTTCTAACACCTTGGGAACCGTCTTGGCCGGAGGATGAGCTTTCGCATGGCGCCTTCCGGCGAAGGTTGCGTCGCAACCAGGGCGAGATACGCGGCGACACCGCCTATCCGTTTTTGCTCATTCGCCAATCCGATGACATGCTGCTCGGCGGTTGCACGCTTTCCAGCGTGCGTCGTGGCGTCTGCCAATCGGCCAGCCTCGGCTATTGGATCGGCCAGGCGCATGCGCAACGAGGGTATATGTCGGCCGGGCTTCGGGCCGTTATTCCCTTCGCTTTTGGCACGCTGGGCTTGCATAGGTTGGAAGCGGCGTGCATTCCGGGAAACGAACCGTCTCGCCGTCTGTTGCAGCGGGCCGGGTTTCGGGAAGAAGGTCACGCGCGCAGCTACCTTCAGATCAATGGGGAATGGCGTGACCATGTCCTATACGCAATGCTGGAAAGCGACCTTGTGGGCTGAGATGTGAAATTGTTTCACCCGCAAACATTGCGTTCCGGCGTGATCGGCTCCGCGTTTCTTTTTTTGCGGCGGCGCTTTGCCGCCGGCATTTTGCTGGCGACGTTTGCAGCCTGCGTTTCTTTGAGCGTTCCCGCCGCCATGGCGGCCGATGACGCGCAGCCCGCCTTGCAATCTGAATCACAGGTGGCCGGATTCCCGGCGGCCGATCTTTCGGCGCCGGCCGCGGTGATCACTCTCGGTTCCGTACTTTCCGACGGCCGTGTCAGCGATCCTCAAGAGGCGGGCGGTGCTTGGTTCACGCTCACGGTTGAGAATCGTTCGCCGCGTCCCATTGCGCGTGTGCTGGTTGCGGCGGAGTCGCCGGCGGCAGGTGTGGCCTTCGTGCCTCTGCAGACGCGGCCCGTTTTGCGCGAGGTGGCGGCATCTGACCCCGAGCTGGTCGTAGAACGCGCCACCGCCTTTGGTGAAAACGCCTTTCGCATTGTCATTCCGGCGGCTCACCGTTCGACCTTGGCGCTGCAATTTGCCGGTGCATCGGCCCATCCCGAAGTTCTGGCTTGGACGGAATCCGCACTGATCGCACATAACAGCCGCAGCGCGGTTCTTTCGGGAATGGTTGCGGGACTCTTCACTGGAGCGCTGGCTTTTGCGGCCGGTGTCGCCGTGCTTGGCCGCCGTCCGTTTGCGAAATGGGCTGCGTTTCTGGCGGCATCGCTGCTATTCGCCGATCTCGTTTCGGCGCGCGTTTTCGATGATACGTGGCTGACGGCCATCGGCGGGCCCTATGCGCTATTTTCCTTGGCGCTCTCGCTTGTCATCGCATCAGGCGTCCGCCTGATCGACCACGTCGCGCCCTATGAAGCATTCCGTTCCTGGGCGCGCCTGTGGGCGGACCGCGCCGCCATCATCATCGTGGTTCTGGGCTTTGCATCCTTCTTCGGTGTGCCGGGAATTGGATTGTTCCTGCGCTTTCTCGCTGTGGTCGGCGCTGCGGGAGCTTCAGGATACCTCGCGCATTGCGGGCGCTTGGGCGTGGCCGCGGCGCGGCGCCTTGCGCCGGCCGCCACGATTTTCGCGCTAATCACGGCAGTGGCCTCATTTCGCGCCCTTGGGTTATTCGGCATCAATCTCGTGGCGCCCGCGGCCATTGCCGGGTTTTCCTCGGTCGGCGCCATATTGGTGGCGATGGCGGCAGCTTCGGCGGCGGCAGAGCCGAGCGTTGCGCGGCTTCGCGCTATGCGCCAGGCGCATGGCGAAGACGACATTCAGGAAGAAACCACCGACGAAGTGTTGGCGGAAACGCGCGAGCACGCGGCCGTCGCCGCCGCGCATCAAGGCATATTTGATCTCGATTTGAATTCCGGCCTGTTGTCGCTGTCGCCGGAGGGGGCCGGTATTCTGGGACTACCGGATGGCATCACCGAATTGAACGCCAATGCGCTGCTGCAACGTATTCATCCCGACGACCGCGCTACCTATGAACGCGCCATCGCAACCTATCGCCGGCAGGCGGGGATAGCGTTCCGTCTTGAGTTTCGCGCGAAAGGACCGGGCGGGCGCCTCGGCTGGTACGAACTGCGCGCGACGATGCGAGGGAAGGGGCACAATTCCGAACGTTGCCTCGGCCTCATCGCCGACATCACCACGCGCAAGACCACCGACGTTCCGCCGTCTTCGCGCAGCGACGCGCTCACAGGCGTGGGCTCGCGCACGGCCTTGTCGGAATATTTGGATTCTGCGGGGGCGCGCCTTCGCGATGTGGTGGTCGCGATCCTTGACCTCGATCGCTTCAAATCCGTCAATGCCAGTCTCGGCCCTGATCGCAGCGATGCACTGTTGAAGGCCGTAGCGCAGCGCCTGACGCAAGGTCTGCCGCGCGCGATGATCTATCGCATCGGCGGCGACAGCTTCGTGCTGGTCTTGGAACCTGGCGCCGACATGAAGGCGTTGGGACAAGCTATTGTTCGCGCGATGAGCCGGCCATTCCCGGTGGCGGGGCGCGATATTTATTTGCCCGTCAGCGTTGGCGTGGCGGCAGGCGTTGGCGCGACAGACGGCCCGGATCTATTGGCGCAGGCCGAGCGCGCGATGGTCGCCGCGAAACGCGGCGGCGGGGCGCGCGCGCAAATTTACTCGCGTGAAATTTCATCGGCCGGGCAAGTCGATCCCGTCGCGCTGGAAGCCGATCTTCGCCAGGCGCTCGAGCGCGGCGAGATTCTACTCCACTACCAGCCGATCATTCGCCTGAAGGACGGCAGCGTTGCAGGCTTTGAGGCGCTGCTGCGTTGGGCGCATCCGGAGCGTGGTTTGATCGAACCGGAGCGTTTTGTGGAGCACGCCGAACGCACCGGACTTATCATTACCCTTGGCCAGCTTGCGTTGAAGAATGCAGCAACGGAACTCAAGCGCTGGCAGCGTTATTTTCCGCTCACACCGCCGCTCTTCGTCAGCGTCAATGTTGCTTGGCGGCAGATTGCCGACGACGCCTTTGCCAAAGAGTTGGAGAAATTGCTGAAGAAGGCGACGTTCCCGCGCGGCACGCTTCGTCTCGAAATTACCGAAAGCGCCGTTATGGCCGATTCCGCCGCGGCGGAATCGCGGCTAACGCGGCTGAAAGATATGGGCGTCGGTTTGGCGGTCGACGATTTCGGGACCTGCCATTCCTCGCTCAGTCACCTTCGTCGTTTTCCATTCACCTGCGTCAAAATCGATAAGAGTTTTCTGTCGCGCAGCGCGAAAGATGGCGACGCCATGATCACGTCCATGATTGGGCTCGCGCACGAGCTTGGGCTCGAAGTGGTCGCCGAAGGCGTGGAGACCAAAGAGCAGGCCGAGCGTCTTGCCGCGCTGGGCTGCGAATTGGGGCAAGGCTATCTATTTTCCGCGCCGTTGCCTGCTGCCGATGTCAACGCGTTCATCACGATGCGATACGCGAAATAGGCTCGCTGCTTTTGATATCGCTGAACACAAAATAGAAACCCCGCCGACGCATTGCGTGGACAAGGTTTCAGAGCATTGCTCTTGCCCAACCAAGTCGGGCTTTGGTGCGGTAAGAACGCATGTGCGTTTCTTGTCCGCTGGTCTGATTCAATTGTCGGCCGCAGAAAAAATCGCGATCGAACTTACGTAAGTCACGATCCAGTTTTGGCCTCGCCTGACCCCGCTCGCGAGCGGAGTCCATGGTCTATACTAGGTGGCGTACTCTCCATACGGAGCCTCCTTTCGGTTTACGTTACGTATGCCGCGAGCGCTCTTCGCTTCGTGTCCGCGTTGCTCCTGCCGCGCAACGGGTCTGGTCACCATCAGTACCCGGACCTTCCGACAATCCGAAAGATTCGAACGCGACGACAACATCAAAACACATAAGCGATCACCTCAAGCGACCATCAAATCATTTTCCCAATCACCCGGGGTGTCAATACATCCCATTTCAAAATGAATATTCGCGCTGCAACGCAGTTTCATGCGCGCATAGCGTAATTGCATTGCGTTTATTGAACGAAGTTCGATTGCGGCGCTGCGAAAATTGGTTGCGGAGCCAAGCGATTTCTTTCTCCGCTGTTTGTTGAATTCTTAAACGTGACTTGTGCTGATGAATTCCGAGGCGGATAATTTGCGTAGGATGTTGGGGTCGGTCCCGGTTGCAACCCGGCCCACGCGAGTTGCGGCAACAGAACTGCGGCGTGGGATTGAGACCGTCCCCTGAAAAGGAGGCAATCCCATGCTTGTGTCTCATATCTTGCGCGAGAAAGGCCGTGACGTCGTAAGCGTCACAGACGACATGTCGATTTCGGACGTCGTCAAAGTTTTAAGCGAACGCAGAATAGGTGCTGTGCTCGTCATCGGTTCCGCCGGCGGTGTGATCGGCATTCTTTCCGAGCGCGATATCGTGCGTGCTCTGGCGAATGACGGTTCGGCAGCGTTGCAGCGCGAAGCGCGCGCTTATATGACACGCGAAGTTGTCGCGTGCGCCGAATCGGATTCGATTGAGGATGTCATGGAGACCATGACGCGTGGACGCTTCCGTCATCTGCCTGTGTTTGACGACGAACGTTTGCTCGGACTCGTCTCTATCGGCGACGTCGTGAAGAGCCGTATCGCCGATGCTGAGATCGAAACGCAGACCTTGCGGGAATATGTGGTGATGGGCGCGCCATAAAGCGCGCCTGTCACGCACTTCCGACGCTGGCAGAAAGACCGATCGGATCGATTCCGAGCCGCGCCAATGCGCCGCGCCACTTGACCATGGGGTCGGCGGCGAAAATCAGATTGGCATCGGCTTCGCAGTGGAGCCATCCATTGGCGCGGAATTCGGTTTCCACCTGTCCGGGGCCCCAGCCGGCGTAGCCGAGGGCGAATAAAGCCCGCTTTGGTCCCCGTCCCTCAGCGACCGCCCGCAACACATCCAGCGTCGCGGTGAGCGAAATATCTTCGGACACCGGCAGGGTGGAATCGGCGCTCTCGTAATCTTCGCTATGCAGAACGAATCCGCGGCCTGTCTCGACCGGCCCGCCATAGAGAACCGGAAAATTCGGCATGTTGGATGCCGTTTGAATTTCCAATTGCTTCATCAAATCAAGAAATGACAGGCCGGGGATCGGCTTATTGATGAAAATGCCCATCGCGCCTTTGGCCGAATGTGCGCACATATAGATCACGGTTTGGGCAAAACGCTCATCGCCCATGCCGGGAAGCGCGATCAGAAGCTTGCCTTCAAGGAAGCTCTCGCCTTCGTTGACCCGGTTGTCTTTGAACGAGCCCATGGCGTCTAGTTAGACATGCAGCGGGGCTTTTCGCAAACCGGAAAGGCCCAGTCTCGTGCCCCCTTTTCCCGGGTTGTTACCCTCGTGTACAACCCGGTGCGCGGGAACACAGCGAAGAAAAGATAGAGGAAGCCAATGATCAAAGCCGGAGACAAAGTGCCAGCAGCGAGCTTTCGCGAAGTGAAGGAAGACGCCGCTCCCGAAATATCGGCGGAAGAGTTTTTCAAGGGCAAGCGCGTGGCGTTATTTGCCGTGCCGGGCGCGTTCACATCGACATGCTCTGCCAAACATCTGCCGAGCTTCGTCAACAATGCCGATGCCCTGAAGAAGAAGGGCATCGATGTCATCGCCTGTATTTCCGTGAACGATCCGGCGGTCATGCGCGCTTGGGGCACACAAGCCGGCTCGAACGGCAAAGTGCAGATGCTCTCGGACGGTAATGGCGATTTCGCGCGCGCGATTGGCGCTGAAGTCGACATGAGAAAAAACGGCATGGGTAAGCGCAGCCGGCGTTATTCAATGCTAGTCGATGACGGCGTGATCAAGCAGCTCAATTTGGAAGAGCCGGGCGGCTACGGCGCCTCGAGCGGCGATACGCTTCTCGGCCAGCTCTGATTTGAAATTACTGCGGAACGCCTTCTCTCCGGATAGGGGAGGAGGCGTTTCTTTTTGCCGCGCGTCTAACGGCGGGGAATTGCCGAACGCGCCAGTACATCGGCGCGTTCATTTTCGACATGGCCGGAATGGCCCGCCACCCAGCGCCACGCCACTTGATGGCGTTGGCAAGCTTCATCGAGCCGGCGCCATAGATCTTCATTTTTCACGGGTTTTTTGTCCGCTGTTTTCCAGCCATTGGCCTTCCATTTCGGTAGCCATTTGGTGAGGCCGTCCATGACATAGCGGCTGTCGGTATAGACGGTCACTGCGCTGGGGCGCGTCAGTGCTTCCAGGCCACTTATAACCGCCATCATTTCCATGCGGTTGTTCGTGGTCTCGCGTTCACCGCCGGACAGTTCTTTTTCGGTGCCGCCGAAGCGGAGGATCGCGCCCCAGCCGCCCGGGCCCGGATTGCCGCTGCAGGCGCCGTCGGTGAAAATCTCGACGCCGTTCTTCTCTTTGGATTCCGTCAAAGGCCGTATTCCTCGGGATTGCGCACATTGCGATGGAACCGCAGGCGCTTTTCGAATTGACGGGGATCCTTGGGCCGAACAAGGGCGTCGGGACTTTTGTTCACCCAGTCATAAAGACGAGTCAGTAGAAATCTGAGTGCTGCGCCGCGCGAAAGAATGGGAAGTGCCGCGCATTCGGCTGGCGTCAGGCGGCGCACGCTTTGATAGCCGGCCAGCATCGCCTTGGATTTGGTCACGTTGAAGCCGCCATCTTGTTCGAAACACCAAGCGTTCAAGGTGACGGCGAGGTCATAAGCCAGCGCGTCGTAGCACGCGAAATAGAAATCGATGATGCCGGAAACTTTTTTGTCCAGGAACAACACATTGTCCGGAAAGAAATCGGCATGGATGATTCCGCGCGGCAGTTCCTTGGGCCATTTGCCTTCCAGGAATGTCAGCTCTGAGGCGATCAATTGTTGCAGGCCTACCGCGACACCGTCGGCATGCGCGTTGCAATCGGTGGCAAGCGACTTCCATCCCTCAAGGCCAAGCGTGTTGTCGCGGCGGCCAGAAAAATCGGCGCCCGTGCGATGCAGCTCGGCCAACGCGCGGCCCGCAACATGGCAATGCTCGGCCGTGGGGCGATGCAGCGAAATGCCTTCCAGAAAGGTGAGGATCGCAGCGATCCTGCCGTTGAGCGGACCCGATGAGCTTTGCGCGCGCATGCGAACTGGCGTGGGGCAGGGCAGGCCTGCCGCCGCGAGATGTTCCATCAAGCCTAAGAAAAACGGCAATTCCTCGGTGTCGATGCGCTTTTCATAGAGCGTCAGGATGAAACGCCCCTTGTCGGTCTCGAGATAATAATTCGAGTTTGATACGCCCTCGGCGATGCCTTTGAACACCTGCGCTCCGCCGATGTCATAGGCCTCCAGAAACTCTTCCAGATCTTCGAACGAGACGTCGGTGTAAACCGCCATGACCTGCTCTAACCCACCAGCGCGCGCGGCAGTTTGAATTCGACATCTTCGCGGGTGACCGTGATTTCTTCGACCGTCAATTGATAGCGCGCGCGAAACGCGGCGATCACTTCGGCCACCAGCGCATCGGGTGCCGACGCGCCAGCCGAGAGGCCAACCGTTTTCACATCCGAAAGCAATGACCAATCGATACCGCTGGCGTCATCGATAAGGAATGCGCGGGCAATGCCCGCCTTGCGTGCCACTTCAACCAGCCGCTGCGAATTCGAGGAATTGGCAGACCCGATCACAAACACCGCCTCGCTGCGTGGGGCGATGGCTTTGACCGCTTCCTGACGATTGGTGGTGGCGTAGCAAATATCTTCTTGGCGCGGCCCGGCAATATTTGGAAAGCGCCGTTTCAGCGCCGTGACGATCTCCGCCGTGTCGTCAACCGAAAGCGTCGTCTGAGTGATGTAAGCGAGTTTCTCTCCCATCGGGAACGCGAGGTTTTCAACATCCCCCAACGTCTCAACCAGCACGACCGTGCCCTCGGGCAATTGCCCCATCGTGCCGATGACTTCAGGATGGCCTTGATGGCCGATAAGGATCACGCGATGCCCTGTCGCGAAATGCCGCTCGGCTTCGACATGCACCTTGGAAACCAGGGGGCAGGTGGCGTCGAGATAGATCAGCTTGCGGCGCTCGGCTTCGCGCGGCACCGATTTCGGTACGCCATGCGCCGAGAAGATGACGTGCGAATCCGGAGGCGCTTCGTCCAGCTCATCGATGAAAACGGCCCCGATGCTTTGCAGGCGCCGCACCACAGCCTGATTATGGACGATCTCATGGCGGACATAGACCGGCCGGCCATATTTCTCCAAGGCCAGCTCGACAATGCGGATGGCTCGGTCAACCCCGGCGCAAAATCCGCGCGGCGCCGCCAGCAGCAGCGTCATCAACGGCTTGGAGGCGAAATTCTCGTCTATGCCCATGGAAGCACGCGGCTTTCCTTTAGCCCTTCGCTTGGTTACATTCGCGCCCGGTCTTGGACGCTGTGTCGGACGCTCGGTCTGGACAAGTCGAGGGCGGCGCAGCAAAAGTCAAGTTGCCGCGCCGGAACCTTAAGAGCCGGCCGCTCTGAGTGGAAGATTTTTTCATGCGCCGTCTGTGTTTTCTTGCCCTGGCTCTGCCCCTTATGGGCTGCAATACCCCGATTAATTTGGTTGTGCTTTGCCCCACAGGCGCCGTGCTGGCCCAGGCCTCCTCGGTAACCAAAATGGCGCCGGGCGCCCCCCGCAATGTCATCCTGACGGCGAACATGGCGCAGCCGCGTGTGAGCTGCGACTGGAAGGACGGAAACACCACCGTTACGTCGAATATAGAATTCCCCATCGCGCTGGCGCCGGGTCCTGCCGGTGCCAATGCAGGTCCGCAACGGATCGAATATTTCGTGGCCGTCATAGATGCGGCCGGCCGCATGATTTCCAAGCGCAATTTCGAACGCATGCTTAGCCCGCAAGGCGGCGTGGTCATGGAATTCATCAGCGGCACCACCATCAACCTGCCGGGCGAAGCACGTCCCCACCAATTTCAAATTCTCACCGGGTTTCAATTGACGCCGGCGGAGCTTGCCTACAACCAGACCCCGCGCGTGCTTCCGGTCCTTTCCACGCCATGATTTCGCTTCTCTCCGATCTCACCGCGATCGCCTCCGCTGCGTTCGCGGCGGAGAATCTCGCGCCGGAATTTGGCGTTGTGCAGTTTTCCGACCGCCCCGATCTGGCGCAGTTTCAATGCAACGGCGCGCTGGCGGCCGCCAAGGCGGCGAAAGCAAATCCGCGCGCCATTGCAGAGAAGATCGCAGCGCGGCTTAAAGAATCGCCGCTATTCTCAGATGTCGCCATCGCAGGCCCCGGCTTTATCAATCTGAAGCTCACCGATGCGCATATCGAAAACGCGATGTCGCCGCTGGCTTATGCGCCCGACAGCGTGTTTCCGGACACCGGCAAAGGCCGGCAATTGGTTCTCGATTTCGGCGGCCCCAATGTCGCCAAGCCGATGCATGTCGGCCACTTGCGCTCGGCGATCATTGGCGATTGTCTGCAGCGCCTCTATCGCGCCAATGGCTGGAAAGTCGTGAGCGACGCCCATCTCGGCGATTGGGGACTACAAATGGGCCAGCTGATTTCCGAGTTGGAATTGCGGCAGCCCAAGCTTCCCTATTTTGAGTCCGTTGATCTATCGCCTTACCCCGAGCAATCGCCGGTCACTATGGAGGATTTGGAAATCCTCTATCCGCAGGCTTCTGCGGCGTGCAAAGCGGATCCTGCGCGGCTGGAAGCGGCGCGTCTCGCCACTGCGGAACTGCAAGCGGGAAGGCCCGGTTATCGCGCGCTGTGGCGCCATTTCTTCAAGGTTTCGGAAGCAGGCCTGCAGCGCGAATATGCGAGCCTGGGCGTGAATTTCGATCTGTGGAAAGGTGAATCCGACGCCGATCCGTTCATTCCCGACATGATCGAACGGCTGAAAAACGACCGCTTCGCCGTGATGGATCAAGGCGCGCTGATCGTGCCGGTCGCAGAAGACGGTGATGCGAAAGAAATCCCACCGCTTATTCTTTTGAAGACGGACGGCGCAGTGCTCTACGGCACCACGGATCTAGCCACGATCATCGATCGTGTGCGGGAATATAATCCCGATCTCATTCTCTATGTTGTTGACCAGCGCCAACATTTGCATTTCGAGCAGGTGTTTCGCGCGGCGCGGAAAACCGGCCTCGGCGGCCACGCGCATCTTGAGTTCATCGGCTTCGGCACCATGAACGGCGCCGACGGCAAACCGTTCAAGACACGCGAAGGTGGGGTGATGAAGCTTTTCGATCTCCTCGCCATGATGACGGGCGAAGCGGAGAAGCGGATCGCCGAGCAAGGCCTCGCCGCCGAATATCCGGCCGACGAACGCGCCGCCATCGCGAAGGCGGTCGGTATCGGCGCACTAAAATTCGCCGATCTCTCCAATCCGCGTTTGTCGAACTATGTCTTCGACATCGAGCGCTTCACGCGCTTTGAGGGCAAGACCGGCCCCTATCTGCAATATGCAGCGGTGCGCATCAAATCGATCTTGCGTCGTGCCCACGAAGAAGGTTTCGAGGCGGCCGCGCCGCGTATTCATTCCGAGCATGAACGCCAGCTGGCTTTGCAAATTCTAGCGCTGACCGATGCCTTAGCGGCGGCGGAGGAGAAGCGCGCGCCGAATGTGCTGTGCGATTACGTGTTCGAGCTGTCGCAGCGTTTCAGCCGGTTTTACGCCGAGCATCACATCATGCGCGAAACCGATGTGGAGTTGCGCGCTGCGCGCCTAGGCATGGCTGCATTGACCCTCGCCATGATCGAGCGGGTGTTGAGGCTTCTGGGCATCGAAATTCCAGAACGCATGTAAGGCGCGGCGTTCCGCCGCCTGTGGGCAATCGCCCTCGCGAATTGACTCATATCGCCCCCCCTCTATGATCCTTGGACCCTGGGGCTCCGCCGAGAGGCGCCGGTTCCTTGGCCCGTCATTCGATACCCCGCGGGAGAGATCCTCCGATGCTGCATGGCTAGGAGGGCGCCGAAGGAGCAACCGCCCCGGAAACTCTCAGGCAAAAGGACCGCGGGGGGTATGACAATCTGGAAAGTGGTGCGCGCAATACGCGCGCGCTCACCGAAGGGGTAAACCCGAACACTCATCCGCTTCACGGATGGTGCCGGGTCAAATCTCTCAGGTCCAATGACAGATGGGGGCGCGTGCCGGAGATTTTTTCCGGAGCGCCGTCTTAACCCGTTTGTCGTGTGGGCATTATGAACACCCCCTTCTCTGAAGAATTGCGCCGCACGCCGCTATACGATTTGCACGTCGCGTTGGGCGCCAAGATGGTGCCATTCGCCGGCTATGAAATGCCGGTGCAATACCCCGCCGGAATTCTCAAAGAACATCTGCATACGCGGGCGCAGGCGGGGCTTTTCGATGTCTCCCATATGGGCCAGCGGTTCCTGATCGGACCCGATCACGCCACGACGGCGCGCGCGCTGGAAGCGATGACGCCGGGCGAATTCCAATCGCTTGGGCAAGGACGCCAGCGCTATTCGCTGTTGCTGAATGACGACGGCGGCATTGTCGACGATATGATGGCGACGCGGCCACTTTCACCGGATGAAGATGGCGAGCTCTTTCTTGTCGTCAATGCAGGTCGCAAATCGGTCGATGATGATTTCATCCGCGCGCGCCTTCCAGCGAATGTGCGGTTTGTGCTCGCCGAAGATCGTGCCCTTCTGGCGTTGCAGGGACCGGCGGCGGAAGCGGCTTTGGCGCGCCATTGTCCGTATGCGGCGCAGCTTTCGTTTATGGCCGGCATTAAAACGACATTCGACGGAGTTCCGTGCCATGTTTCGCGCTCGGGCTATACCGGCGAAGACGGCTACGAAATCTCGGTTCCGGCGGAAGAGGCCGAAGATGTCGCCAAGGCGCTGCTCGCCGAGCCGGAAGTTCTCCCCATAGGGCTCGGCGCGCGCGACTCGCTTCGTCTCGAAGCAGGGCTCTGTCTTTACGGTCACGACATAGACGAGACGATTTCGCCGACAGAGGCAGGTCTCACCTGGGCCATCGGCAAACGCCGCAAAACCACGCGCGATTTTCCTGGCGCCGCACGCATTCTTTTCGAGCTTCTGGAAGGGCCGAAGCGCAAGCGCGTGGGCATTCGTCCCGCCGATAAAGCGCCGGCACGCGAAGGCGCAGAAATTGTGGATCAGAACGGCAAACGCATCGGCGTCGTCACCAGCGGCGGCTTCGGCCCCAGCGCGGGCGCGCCTGTCGCCATGGGATACGTCGATGCGTCTCACGCCGCTGACGGAACCAATATTGGATTGATGGTGCGTGGAACGGCGCGGCCTGCACAGGTAGTGCCGATGCCGTTCGTTCCGCATCGCTACAAAAGATCAACAACGGGGTTATGACATGAGCGAAGTTCGCTACACCGATCAACATGAATGGATCCGCATCGCCGATGGCATCGGTACCGTCGGCATCAGCAAATATGCGGCCGAGCAATTGGGCGACGTCGTTTACGTCGAGTTGCCTGCGCCGGGGCGGAAATTGAATTCCGGCGGCGAAGCGGCGGTGGTGGAAAGCGTCAAGGCGGCCAGCGAAGTTTACGCGCCGGCGGCGGGCGAGGTGACTGAAAACAATCCGGCATTGGAAGGCGAGCCCGCGACCGTGAATGCCGATCCCGAAGGGGCCGGCTGGTTCTTTCGCCTGAAGCTTTCAGCGCCCGGCGACCTTACGAAATTGATGACCAAAGATCAGTACACGGAATTTCTGAAAGGTTTGTGAGGCTCTCATGCGTTATCTTCCGCTGAGTGGGGACGACCGCCGCGACATGCTGGCGAAAATCGGCGTTGCGTCGGTGGATGAGCTTTTCCGCGACGTGCCGTCGGCGGCCCGCGAAGCGCGCTTCGATCTGCCGCTGCATGCCGGCGAAATGGAGGTGGAGCGCATCATGGGCCGCCTCTCGCGCCAGAGTATTCCTGCTGGCGAGAAGCCATTCTTCTGTGGGGCCGGCGCCTATCGCCACCACGTTCCGGCCTCGGTGGACCATCTGATCCAGCGCTCGGAATTTTTGACCTCCTACACGCCCTACCAGCCCGAAATCGCGCAAGGCACCTTGCAGGTGCTGTTCGAATTCCAGACGCAGGTGGCGCTTCTCACCGGCATGGAAGTGGCCAATGCGTCGCTTTACGACGGCTCGACCGCCACAGCTGAAGGCGTGCTGATGGCAGGCCGCGTTACGAAGCGTGACCGCGTTTTGCTGTCCGGCAGTCTGCATCCGCATTACGCCGAAACGGTGCGCACGGTGGCGGAACTGGGCGGAACTGTCGTCACTGCAGCGGTCAAACCGGGGCAGGTGGAAGACCTCGCTTCTCTCATCGATGACAAAACCTCCTGTGTCGTTGTGCAAAATCCCGATGTGTTCGGGTTTGTGCGCGATCTTCGCCCCATTGCGGAAGCGGCCCATGCCAAAGGTGCGCTGCTCATTGCGGTGGTGACGGAGGCGGTCTCGTTCGGACTTATCGAAGCACCGGGCGCGATGGGCGCGGATATCGTTGCCGCTGAAGGGCAGTCGCTTGGCAACGGGCTGAATTTCGGCGGCCCCTATGTGGGTCTCTTTGCGACGCGTGAGAAGTTCTTGCGCCAAATGCCGGGGCGCCTTGCCGGCGAGACGCTCGACGCCGATGGCCGCCGCGGCTTTGTGCTCACGCTGTCGACGCGCGAACAGCATATCAGGCGCGAAAAGGCGACCAGTAATATTTGCACGAACTCGGGCCTCTGCGCGCTGGCCTTCACCATTCATACGTCCTTGCTTGGTGAGATTGGCCTCACGCGCCTCGCACGCATCAATCATATGCGCGCCACGCAATTGGCGGAGCGGCTGACCAGAATTCCTGGCGTCGAATTGGTGACGCCCTCTTTCTTCAACGAGTTCACGCTGAAGCTGCCGCGCCCCGCTGTTGAGATCACCCATGAATTGGCGGCGAAGGGAATCATTGCCGGTGTGCGTGCCTCCCGCCTGTACCTGCATGAAAAAAGCGTCGCCAATCATTTGATTGTCGCCGCGACGGAAACCAACACGGACGAAGACATCGCCGCCTACGGCGCAGCGCTTCAGGAGGTGCTGTAATGCTGAACAATCAAGGACGTCCCACCACACCGGGCGCCGCCTCCGTTTCTAGCGCACCGCCAACACTCTCGGGAGATCGCGGGCTCAACCACGAAGAGCCATTGCTGTTTGAAGTTGGCCGCGCGGAGGTAACGGGCGTCGATCTTCCGGACGTTACGCTGAAAGCTGACCGCCTGGGCGGTTTGGCGCGCAAGCGTCCCATAGGCCTTGTCGGTCTCTCCGAGCCGGAGACGATGCGCCATTATGTGCGCCTGTCGCAGCGCAACGCGTCGATTGATGCGATGTTCTATCCGCTTGGCTCCTGCACGATGAAGCACAATGCGCGGCTGAACGAGAAGATGGCGCGTCTGCCGGGATTCTCAGACGCTCATCCTTTGGCGCCGCAGTCCACGGTGCAAGGTGCTCTCGCGGTTCTTTCGCAAACGGCGACGTGGCTGAAAACGCTGACGGGCATGCCGGCGGTGGCGCTCTCGCCGAAGGCCGGCGCACATGGCGAGTTGTGCGGCATACTTGCCATTCGTGCCGCCATTCGCGCGCGCGGCGAAAACCGCACCCGTATCCTTGTTCCTGAATCCGCGCATGGCACAAATCCGGCCACAGCGGCGCTTTGCGGCTTCACGGTCGAAGATGTGCGCGCCAATGCTGAGGGGCGCGTCGATGTGGAAGCGCTGAAAGCAAAGCTCGGCCCCGATGTGGCCGGCGTGATGCTGACCAATCCAAATACGTGCGGGTTGTTCGAACGCGACATCATTGAGATCGCTGATGCCGTTCACGCGGCAGGCGGGTATTTCTACTGCGACGGCGCCAATTTCAACGCCATTGTCGGTCGCGTGCGGCCTGGCGATCTCGGCATCGACGCGATGCATATCAATCTGCACAAGACGTTCTCGACACCGCATGGCGGCGGCGGTCCCGGCGCCGGTCCGGTGGTGTTTTCCGAACGTCTCGCCAAGTTCGCGCCGCTGCCCCTTCTGGTTCAGGACGCGAAGGGCTTTCGTCTCATCGAAGATGAAGAGGAAGCCAAGGCGCTTGGCTACAGCCCGTTCGGGCGCATGTGTGCCTTCCATGGCCAGATGGGAATGTTCGTGCGCGCGCTCACCTATATGTACAGCCATGGGCGCGACGGTCTGCGCCAGGTGGCCGACGACGCCGTGCTGAATGCGAATTATATTTTGGCCTCGCTCAAGGATGTCATGAGCGCGCCGTTCGAAGGTCCCTGCATGCATGAGGCGTTGTTCGACGACGCCTTCTTGAAGGATAGCGGCGTCACCACGCTGGATATCGCCAAAGCGCTGATCGACGAAGGCTATCACCCGATGACGGTGTATTTCCCGCTGGTCGTTCACGGCGCTATGCTGATCGAACCCACTGAAACGGAATCGAAGGAAACGCTCGACCGCTTCATCGCGGTGATGCGTGGGCTGGCGCGCGATGCCAAAGCGGGAGACATCGAACGCTTCCAGAGTGCGCCGCGCTTGGCGCCGCGCCGTCGTCTCGATGAAACCGCGGCTGCGCGCAAGCCGGTCTTGCGCTGGCGCGCCCCGGACAACGCCGCTGAAGCGGCCGAGTAAGCCGCCGAGTAAGCCGCCGCCCGGCCCACAAAAGAAAAGGCCCTCCGAATATGGAGGGCCTTGAGTGGTCGTCAGGGTAGTAACAGGAGTGCAATCAAGTCTTAGAGGCTACGAACAGGATTTGGCCACGAGGCCGGAAGGCAATTTGGTTTCGTTATCGGCACAAGCTGTGTCGAGTTGCGCCTGCGTCAGGCCGCGTACGTTCGATAGGTCGGCGCCCTTCAGATTCGCGATGTCGAGCGTGGCGCCGGTCAAATCGGCGTTCCGAAACGATACGTCGCGGAAATTCGCAAACGACATGCACATATACTGCGCGGTGACGTCATCGAAATTGGCGCCCGTTAGGTCGCCATGCTTCACGCAGGTATTGGATAGGTCAGCGCCGAAGAGCTGGCAGCCCTTGCAATTGATCTCGCCGGCTTTGATCCGGGCCACGGCCGCTGCGTCCTGCGCCGGCCGATAGGCCGCCAAATGGACACTGTTCCGAATTGGGACAATCTGGGACATGGCCAGATTGGGCAAGAGCATAGCCAGGATCGCAAAAGCGATGCCTGACACAATCAGAATAAGATCGGCTCGCATGGCGCCCGTACCGGGTTGGAACTCTTACCTCGTGTTGTGCAAACCGGATGCCAAAGGGGTGCAGGGAGGAAGGGCATGGCCAAACACAAATCCGTGGTCGATGGGTCCGGGCGGCGCCCCTCGCGTTGCGGCCTGTGCAATACAAACCTAGGTTTGATGGCTAAGACTCATCGTTAAGCCGCAGGGGGGCGTTCAAGTGTTCGAGTATTTCCGTCCGCGAGGCGGGGCCGCTTTGGCGGCAGCCTTTGTTCTGTTCTGGGCCACGCCCGTTCTTTCCGCTGAGGCGGTGAATATGGCCGCGCGCCCCAGCGTGGCTGCCTCGCGCATCTCGGCTGCGGAAGCACCCACAATAGACGGCGATTTGTCGGACACTGCCTGGGCCAAAGCGGTGGTGCTGACCGAGTTTCGCCAACGCCAGCCGAATGCCGGCGAGGTGCCGACCCAACGCACCGTGCTGCGCATCATGTTCGACGAGAACAATCTCTATTTCGGCGTCTACTCTTACGACACCAACCCGGAGCAGATCATCGTGCGCTCCATGGCGCGGGACAGCGAAGTTTTCACTGGCGACAATATCGGCTTCACGCTCGATCCCGGGCTGACGCGGCGCAATGCCTATAATTTTCAGATCGGCTCTTCCGGTGGCCGCCTCGATGCGCTGCGCCTGAACAACAACGAAGAGCTGGCGCAATGGGACACGATCTGGGAAGCGCGGACGCGGCAGGTGCCGGATGGCTGGATTGCGGAAGTCGCCATTCCCTTTCGCAGCATTTCCTACATTGAGGGCCAGAGCGAATGGGGCTTCGAGTTTTATCGCAGCGTGCGGCGCCGTAACGAAAACATTCGCTGGGCGTCGTTCAACCCTGCGCTGAACTTCGCCGATGTCTCGGAAGAGGGGACTCTGACCGGCATCACCGGTGTTAGTCAGGGGCTGGGGCTGGATGTGCAGCTCTATGGCGTGGTGCGCAGCAAGCACGATTGGAGCGTGGACGGTGACGGCGCGGGAATTTCCGGTACTGCGGGCGGCAACGCGTTCTATAAAATAACACCTGGGCTCACCGGCACGCTGACCTACAACACCGATTTCTCCGATGCGCCACTCGACGCGCGCGAGATCAACACGACGCGGTTCTCGCTTTTCATACCGGAGACGCGCGATTTCTTTCTTCAGGACGCCGGTGTCTTTGAGTTCGGTAGCCGCGGCTTCACGCGCGGAAATAACGACCGTTCCGGCAACAATGCGCGGCCCTTCTTCTCCCGTAATATCGGCTTAGCGCGTGGCGTTCCCGTCAGCATTGTCGCCGGCGGCAAGCTGTCAGGCGAATTTGGCGGTTTCGGAATCGGCGCGCTCTCCGTGTTGACGGACGATACGCTGACAAAGCCGGGGCAGGTGCTTTCCGTCGCTCGGATTGCGCGTCCCCTGTCCGAGGATGTGCGCATCGGCGCCATCGTGACCAATGGCGATCCCACCGGAGAGTCCGAAAACACCGTCGTGGGCGCCGATTTTCAGTACCGCATTTCGGATTTTCTGGGCGACGAAACGTTGCAGACTGATCTCTATTTCGAGCGCAGCCATTCCAGCACGCTAGGCGATGACGACGCTTTTGGCGCTGTGCTCACGCTTCCGAACGAGCCCTGGGGTGCGGACATCGCCTTCAAAGAGGTGGGGGCGAATTTTCGCCCCGCTTTGGGCTTCGTGAACCGAACCAATATTCGCTATTACGACACAACTTTCACCAATCGTATCCGCTATCGTGATGGCTTCTTCCGGCATCGCGGAATCGTGGCGCGAAATATCTTCGTCACGGATTTGAATGACCGGCTGGAATCGCGAGAGAGCCGCATCTTTTTCGACGGCGAAACCTCGACCAACGCCACGTTTGCGTTCAACCTCATAAACCGCTTTGAAAATGTCCCGAATACGTTCGCATTACCTGGCGGGGTGCCCCTGCCGAGCGGCGACTATAATTGGACGACCATCGGCGGTTTCTATCAGACCTCGCAGGCGCGCACGCTGATGGTGCGCGCTGAGCTTGAATGCTGCGCCTTTTACGACGGCACCAGCGTTAAGGGCGCGTTGGAGTTGAAATACCGGCCCAGCGCCTATTACGAACTGGAAGGCCGCTATGACTATCAGAACATCGACGTGCCCGGCGGCAACGTGGACATTCATCTCCTCAGCGCCGAGGGCGCGGTGAATTTCACGCCGGATATGCAGATCGCCTTCCAAGCGCAATACGACAATATCAGCGAGAGTTTCGGATTCCTCGGGCGCTATCGCTGGGAGTTTCGGCCGGGTAGCGAACTCTTCGTCGCGCTGGGACAATCGGCTGTCATTCCTGGCACGGATTTTCGCTTTCAGGTGTCGCAGCTTTCCATCCGACTCGGACATACGCTGCGCTTTTAAGCCGTCTCATCACGACAACGCGAGCAACGCCTCATAAGGAGACCTGTTAGGCTCGTCCGACAGGAACCTAAGACGGCTTATCATGATGTTGCGAAGGCTCGGGCTTGCGCTTTGTATAATGCTGGGCGTTTCTTTCAGCGTGACCACGGCCCATGCCGCCGACAGTGTTGCCGATTTCTATCGCGGCAAAGTTATTTCCATGTATGTCGGCTTCACGGTCGGCGCCGGCTATGACGTCCACAACCGGTTGGTGGCGCGCTATATCGGGAAATATATCCCAGGAAATCCGACCGTCGTTCCGCTGAACATGGAAGGCGCCGGCAGCCTGAAACTCACCAATTGGCTTTGCAATGTCGCGCCCAAAGACGGCACCGCTATTGGCGTTATTGCGCGTGGGATTCCTTTTGAACCATTACTCGGCTCGACGCCGCCGGCGTCGATACGCTTCGATGCGCTGAAGTTCAATTGGCTGGGTTCGACCACAGACGAAGTCAGCGTATGCGTGGCGTGGGAACGCGCCGGCATCAACAAACTCGACGATCTCTATCGCAAAGAACTGATCGTCAGCGGCGTCGGCATTGGCGGCGACCCCGACGTCTATCCGATGGTGGCATCGGGCGTTCTGGGCGCGAAATTTCGCCTCGTGAGCGGATATCCTGGCGGCGCCGATTTGGAATTCGCCATGGAGCGCGGCGAAGTCGACGGGCGCTGCGGCTGGTCGTGGTCCAGCATTCTTTCGACCAAGAAGGAATGGCTCGACGAGGGCAAGATCAAGGTACTGCTGCAACTCGCCCTGAAACCGCATCCCGAACTCACTGCGCGCGGCGTGCCGTGGATATTAGATTTGGCGCGTAATGAAGAGGAGCGGCAGATCCTTCGCGCGGTGGTCGCACGCAGTGCGTTGGGGCGCCCCTTCATGCTGCCGCCCGGCGTGCCGCTGGAGCGGGTTGCTGCTTTACGTGCCGCTTTCAATAAGGTCGTTACGGATCCGCAATTTCTTGCCGACGCCAAACGTCAACGGCTCGAGATCACGCCGCTGACAGGCGAGGGCGTGCATCAAACCCTATCCCTCGCCTATGATACGCCAAAGCCTATTTTGGAGCGCGCCCGCGCAATGCTGGCGAAGAAATTCTAGGCGGGCGGAACTCGGGAAAGAGCGGCGAAAAATTCATGGCAAAAACCAATCTCATATTTCTACCGGGACTGCTCTGCGACGAGACGGTATGGGCGCATCAGGTTACCGGCCTGTCGGATATTGCCGAGATTTCAGTAGCGAATTTTCTCGGCTTCGATTCACTGGATGCGATGGCAGCCTCCGTCCTGGCCAAGGCGCCGGAGAAATTCTGCATCGCCGGCCATTCGATGGGCGGGCGCGTAGCATTCGAAATCATGCGGCAGGCTCCGCAGCGCGTCGAACGGCTCGCACTGCTCAATACGCACATTCACGCGAAAGGGCAGGGCGAAGCCGAACAGCGTCAGGTTCTGGTCGATCTCGCTTATAGCGACGGCATGTTGGCGCTGGTCGGACGGTGGTTGCCGCCAATGGTGCATGCAACGCGTGTCTTCGATGAAAAGCTTACGGCGCCGCTTGTGAAGATGTTCGCCCGCGCCACACTGGAGATTTTCGAAAAGCAGGTAAAAGCGCTTCTCAATCGCCGCGCCGCCGCTGATTTGCTTCCTAAAATCTCGGTCCCGACGCTGGTACTTACCGGAAGGCAGGACAGTTTAGGCACCGTCGCCCAGCACGAAGAGATCGCAGCCGGCATAGGCGGCGCAACGCTCGAAATCATCGAGCGTTGCGGCCACATGTCGATTGCCGAACAGCCCGCGGCAGTCACCGCTGCTTTACGGAACTGGCTTACGCGCTGATCCTTTATGGCGCCGGCGGTGCCGCAGGTGCCGCACCAGGTGGCGGTCCGGGAGGCGTTACGCCCGGCGGAAACACGATGCTCATATAGGCGCCTGGCGGCATTTGATCGGCAGGGGTCATCGGCAAAGATGGACGCGCAATCGGCGCTAGGCTTTTCAGATAGACGGCGATGGAACGGACATCCTCGTCGGTCAGCCCGGCAAAGGCTTGCCATGGCATGATAGGGGCGAGCTTGCGTCCGTCCGGGCGGACGCCGGTGCGGATCGCGGTGAGGATCTGGTCCTCGCTCCAATTGCCGAGACCCGTCTCAGGGTCCGGCGTCAGATTGGGCCCATAGACATAGCCGAGCCCTGGCATGAAGAACCCGACATCGCTGCCGGCCAAATGCAGTTCGTTATTGGGCTGGCCCAGGAAATAGCCTGGCGTGTGGCAATCATTGCAGCCGGCATAGCTGGTGATATAGGCGCCGCGCGCTATGCGTTCTTCCTGTGTTGGTGCCGCGGGTGCGGCCCGTGCTTGCGCCTCTTGTTGCGGCGCGCTGCAGGCAGACATGAAAAGAGCGACAGCCGCGAAAGCCGGCCGCATATAATTCCGAAATGTGTTTCGCATGGTTCCCCGCCACTCGAAAATTTATTCGATTGGCTAAGATTATTTGCGCGCGCGAAAAGGTGCCAGCGGCAGCCAGGCGGGAAAAGCCGTAAGGGTGCGGGTTATCTCTGCTCGATAGGCCGCTGCTGCGCCGGGTTGCCGTCGTCATCGAGACGGATCGGATTACCCGTCTCATTCAGCACTTGAAGTGAGGCGCGAAAATGTTCGGGCGGCGGCAAATTGCCGGGAAGCTCGGCTTCAAGCACGTAGAGCCGCTTGTCATACATATTGGTGCCTACATAGAGGCGGCGGCCATTCGGAAGCTGCACGGCGATCTGATGGCCCGGGATGCGATCAATTTCCTGATACCCGTCAAAGGTCAGCTTGCCCATTTGCCGGAAGGGCCAGAGAGCCCATTGCATGGAGCCGCGCCAATCGGTGATGGGCGTATTTGAGTCCGTGTAGTCGATGACGGTCACGACATAGCGGCTGTCGCCGCGCGCTGCTGTGAAACGACGCGCCGGCAGCATGGCGCCGTATTCGGATTCGAAGGTAATGTCTTCAGCCGTGGGCTGGGTCGGCAGATTGACCGCTAGGCGAACATCCTTATCGACATAATTGATCCAATCCTGGGCGTAGGCGGCACCCGCTAGAACGGTCGCTGTCGCCAGTGCTGCGGCCAAGGTCAAGAATCGAAAACGCATGAAAGCCTCCCGTTAAGCCGGTTGTGCCGGCCATCATTTGACGGCGAACTTGCCACGAATCGGCGCCGTTGTCCCGTTGTGCCGACGTGATTTGCGCGATGGACACCGGATTAAAGCTTTGTAGCAAACCGTCTTCCTTAGCGGTCAAATTCCAGCTAAACCCACGAAATCCTTATGGCAAAAGGGAGCACCACGTAAGGTTTAACGTTCCCGAGAGAAAGCGTCGCAATAATAGGAAGGGCGTTTTCTTCGTTGACCAGACATTGTATATTGCAGGCAATCAAATTCCGGGGAGGAACACATGTTTAAGAGGTCCATTTGCTTGGCGGCAGTTGCAGCGCTCGCCATGTCGGGCGCGGCTTGGGCACATCACAGCCACGCGAATTATAAAACCAACGAGTGGATGAACCTCAGCGGTAAGGTGACGGAAGTCCATTGGATGAACCCGCATGTGTGGGTCTACATGGAAGTTCCGGACGCTGCCGGTGTGGCGAAAACCTGGGCGCTTGAAGGCGGCAGCATTGGCGCGTTGATCCGCGGCGGCTGGACGAAGGAAAGCGTGAAAGTCGGCGATACGATTCAGGTTCGCTGCCACCATTTGAAGGACAACTCGGACGGATGCCTCCTCGGCTTCCTTACAACTCCGGGTTCAGCGCCGAAGGAATTCGACTGAGGTCGATGTCTTGAATGTGAAAACGGGCCGCAAGATTCGCGGCCCGTTTTTTTATGCGCGTCACGTCACGATTGCCGCTCTCTCTGACAAGATGAGAGAGCTAAGAAAAAGCCGTGCACCGTTTGCCTGAGATCACCGTCGTGGCACTCTTCCCGGATCATAAACATCAGGGAGGGGTGGATGCGCGTGGGGCCAATCATTGCAGTGCTTGCACTGGTTTTCGCGGCGAGTGCGGCGTCGGCGCAGGGCTGGATCGAATATGTCAGCGCGCAAGATCGCTTCCGGGTGAATTTTCCCGGGCAGCCCAATATCGAAAATATGATGCACGAAACGGAGTGCGCGGCGATCATGCCGGGTCACCGCTATACGGCCGAGCGTGGGCTATCGGGCTACACCATGACCGTAATCGATTTCTCGAAAACCACGATGCGCCCGGCAGCCATCGGCTTGGAGAAGCGCGGCGCTATGCAGCATCTGGCCACACAGATCCGGCAGAAACGCACCGTCACCTACGACGCCTATGCGGAGATACAGGTGGTGCCGGGGCACCAATTGCAGGTGACGCTGCCGAACGGAAGACGTCTCTTTGCCGAGATTCATTTCCTCGACAACAGACTCTATGTGATGGAAGCCGAAGTGCCCGGAAACGCAGCGCCACCGGCCGCCTATCAGGCGTCGCTCGAACTCATCGACAATGCCGGCATGGTGCTGCGCTATCGCGAAGACAACCATTCCTTCCCGGATGGACGCCCGCGTCAGCGATAGCGCGCGAAGATTTCCGCGGTTTAAGGCTGCGTCCGTGCCCGCCGCGCTTCGGCGACGCCTGGTACGTTCGAGATGTCGCGGAAACTTTCGCCACAATTGTAATCGCGCAGGCGCTCTTCCGGATGAAGATCGTAGACGAAGCGCGATTGCCAGGGCCGCGTAAACATCGCGGGATCGGTCACTGTAATTTCGGTTTCCAGTGTTTTGTTGTCGACTTTGCGAATGCGCTCGACCGTCTTCAATTGCTCGCTGTGCGGCACGCCGGTGGCATCGATGAATGTGTCCTGGTGGAAGCCGACACTTTCGACGACGAGCACATCACCTTCCCACTTCGCCGTGGAGTAGCCGATGTAACGCGGAAACAATTCCACGTCGTCGGCGCTTGGCGGCGCTGCGTTCAGATAAAGCGGACGAATGATGTGATTGACCTCATAAGTGATCGTCACTTGGCCCGGCGTTTGGATGATCTGGAACGGGTAGGGATTGCCGGCCAAACGCGGAAAACCATCGGGCACGCAAATACGCCGCGCTTCGTCCTTTAGTGTGCCGGCTTTTAGCCCCGCCATATTCTCGCGGTATTTTTGCAAGCCCGCCGGTGTGAACGGCAATTCGCCGCCGCCCACGGGGGCAATCTTTGCGTCGTAACGACGTACCCACCAAATGCCGGAAATGTTCTGGTTGGCAGTCGGCGTGTAGAAAGGCCCACCCGGTGTGCGCGCTGCTGTCGGCGCCGCTTCGCGAGCCGTTGCAACCGCTGGGATGGTCAATGCAAATCCCAAAGCTGCCGTGAACGCGACGGCGACAAAGTTTCGCCGTTCGATGGACCAAAACTGCATAAATCTATTCCCCTACCAATCGGCGCCTGCGCGACGCTTTCCGCCGCGCAGTGCCAAATCTCTTGCTGTGTCTATTCGCCGAGTGATGTGCCGTTCGGCAGCACCACCGATACAAATTGGCCGCCCGCCGAACCGTCTTTGAGCGGGTGATGTTTGACGGTCACCTTGTCACCGGGAACGACCGTCTTGGGGCGCCAGCCCTGCCGCGCCAAGCCGCCGGGGCCGCCCATTTCGAGCTGCCAGTCGGTCGCCTTTCCCTGCTCATCGGCGATCGTAACGATCAACCACGCATGAGGATTGGTCCACTGAAACTCTTTCACGACGCCCGCCATTTCAATCGTCTTGGTAGCGTCGAACATAGCGAAGGAATGATGTGCAAGGGCAGGAACTGCGAAAGCTGTCGCGGCTATTCCCGCCAACCAGATTGCCTTAACGCTCATGGATTGCCCTCCGATGATCCGCATCTTCTGTTTTCGCCGCGCGCCCGATGCGAAAATGCGCTCGTCGTTCAGTAATCCGGTGTCGCGGCGGTCGGAACCGGCCGCAAACCCTGATTGTAGACATCGTCATTTCCGACTTGGCAGAGAACCTCGCCGACGCGTTCCCGCGAGGGCTCCATCAGCTTCATCACCGACCAGGTTTGCGTGAAGGTCTGCGGATCATCGACCGTGATGACCAGCTCGATCTTGTTACCGCCATCGATGATTTTGTAACGCTCAATGATATGCAGCGCTTTGGTGTGTGGAACATTGAACACATCGACAAAGCTCTTGTCCGTCATGCCGATCGTGTCGATCACAAGCGTGTCGCCGTTTTCATAATGACCAACGGATTCGCCATACCAGGTTGGCGTGAGATTTTGCGCATGCGGGCGGTTCATATAGATGCGGCGCGCAACCTGGCCACGCTCATAAAGCAGAACCACGAGATCCGGTGTCTGCAGAATTTCCATGGGCTGATTGGCAAAGCTGACAACGGCAGGAACGCCGCCCGGCCAGCATCGCGCCGCGGGATCGAACGGCACGCCGCCGGCTTCGATGGCTAGCCGCGTCTTCTTCATATTTTCCGCCGCCCACGGCAGAAGGAGCGGGCTGCCATCGTTACCAATGCGCGGGGTCGCGGCCTGACCAGGCGTGCCGTTGCCGACATGCGGATGGTTCGGATGGGCGCCGATGGGGCCGGCCGCGCCTGGAGCTCCTGGCGGCGGCGGATCGAAGTTTTTCCCTGATGCATTCGGCGCGTGCTGCCAGCCAAAGCCGCTGGCGTAGAAATCAGGCACGACCTCGGCGGCGTTGGCAGGGCACGTTGCCGTCAGGATCAACGCGCTGGTAGCAAGGATTTGCGCCACAACCATGCCGCATTTGAGCGGATGAAAAGCAAACGAGAAATTCGACATGCGCGCACTCCGGAAAGCGTCAGCGAAAATTCAATTCCGAAAGGTCTAGATGAAGGCAGGCTTAAAGATAAGCAATACACGAATCTTTGCCCAGGCCTAGGCAGACCCGGTTACGCCTGGGTTAGAGCTCGAAGCTGGCGTGAGACCGTTAGCTCTTCAGCCTGTATCCGGTCTTGAACACCCACCAGATCACGCCGAGGCAAGCGATCATAAAGAACAGGGTCATGCCCAGGCTGATGGCGACGTTCACGTCGGCGATCTCGTAGAAGCTCCAGCGGAAGCCGCTGACGAGATACACCACCGGGTTGAATAGGCTGACCGCCTGCCAGAACGGGGGCAGCATGGTGATGGAATAGAAGCTGCCGCCGAGGAAGGTGAGGGGCGTCACCACGAGAAGCGGAATGATCTGCAGCTTCTCAAACCCATCGGCCCAGATGCCGAGCAGGAACCCGAACAGGCTGAAGGTCACCGTCGTCAGCACCAGGAAGGTCAGCATCCAGATCGGGTGCGCCACCGAGACATCGACGAAAAACGCGCTGGTGACGAGGATAATGATCCCCATGATCAGCGATTTGCTGGCGGCGGCCCCGACATATCCAAGGACAATCTCGAGCGTGGAAATCGGCGCAGAGAGGATTTCATAGATGGTGCCAGTGAAGCGCGGGAAATATATCCCGAACGACGCGTTGGCGATGCTCTGGGACAAGGTCGTCAGCATGATCAGTCCGGGCACCAGGAAGGCGCCGTAGCTGACGCCTTCAATGGCATCGATGCGCGATCCGATGGCGGCGCCAAACACGATGAAATAGAGCGAGGTGGAAAGCACCGGCGAAATGATGCTTTGTCCTACCGTGCGGAAAGCGCGGGCCATTTCGAATCTGTAAATGGCCCACACGGCCCGGTGATTGAATCCTCCGCTCATTTCGGACGCCTCACCAGATCGACGAAGATGTCTTCTAGCGAAGACTGCGTGGTGTGCAGATCGGCGAAGCTGATCCCCGCCTGTGCGAGATCGGCGAGCAACGCGGTGATGCCGGTGCGCGTGGCTGTGCCGTCATAGGTGTAAATCAACGCGTCGCCGTTTTGGGCGCGCTCAAGCCGATAGGCCGCCAGTGATTCAGGTACGGTTTCGATGGGGTCGTTTAGTTCAATCCGGAGCTGCTTCTTACCGAGTTTGCGGATCAGCGCAGTCTTTTCTTCCACCAGAATGAGTTCGCCGTGATTGATGATGCCGATACGGTCGGCCATTTCCTCGGCTTCTTGAATATAATGCGTGGTCAGAATGATGGTGACGCCGGAGGCGCGAAGGCCCCGTACGATCTCCCACATTTGCTTGCGCAGCTCCACATCGACGCCTGCCGAGGGCTCATCCAAGAAGAGAAGTTGCGGCTCATGGCTGAGCGCCTTCGCGATCATCAGCCGCCGTTTCATGCCGCCGGAAAGATTGCGGATCTTGGTGTCCTTCTTCTCCCACAAAGAAAGATCCTTCAAGGTTTTCTCGACGAAGGCAGGGTTCGGCGGTTTGCCGAACAATCCCCGCGAGAAGCTGACCGTCGCCCACGGCGTCTCGAACGCGTCGGTCGTCAATTCCTGCGGCACAAGCCCGATGCTTTCGCGCGCGGCGCGGTAGTCTCGCGCAATATCGTGCCCATCGACCAGCACCGTGCCTTCGCCGGACTTGATGATGCCGCAAATGAGGCTGATCAGCGTGGTCTTGCCCGCTCCATTGGGACCGAGAAGGGCAAAGATTTCTCCCCGCTCGATCTCAAGATTCACGTTCTTCAGCGCATGATGGCCGGAACGGTATGTCTTGCTGACATTGGAGATAGAAAGGATGGGAGACATGGCGCGTGAATACAAAGGAATGTGGCCCGCGACAAGCCGCAGCCTTGAACTGGAAAGAGTCGGGTGTCCGGCACCTTTGTTCAATCGCGAGGGGTAGCTTGTGCACAGGTACCGGTGCGCCGCCGCCTTTTCATGCCAAAAAAATGGCGAGCCCCGTTTGCTCGCCGAGAATATCAAATGGCGGAGCGCTGCTTAACGCTCCGCCAAAACACATAAGTAATTTTCGATTTAGCGCGCCGGCGCCGGCAATGTCGGCGGATCGACGTCAACCGTTACCGATTGACCGCCTGCATCTTGTTTAACGACGGCTCGCCCGTTCACCACCACATAACCAACGATAGCCAGCAGCATCATGCCGAGAATACCGGCCAGCCACACGCCGGCCTTACTGCCGCCGTTGCCGCTGTCGATTGTGTGGATTTCGCGACTGCCGCCGTCGCCGCTCTTGATGGTGTGCGTTTCGCGATATTCCGTAGCCATTTGGCGTCTCCTAGCGGCGGGACTCCGGAGTGGAACCCCTGCATCGACCAAGGAAACGCACTTAGGCGCGTTTTGCTCCCAAAGGCGGGGAGTCAATCGTGAACCGTTCCGCAGCTTTTTATGGCCTTTAGGGTTTAGGCCAGAAGTCCAAGTTCCGGCGGAGGCCCCCTAGAAACTAAATTGAGCGCGCTGCGCGGGGGCCATTACAGCGGGCGACGGCTCTGTCAGAGACGCCGCCCCACCTCTATTCATCCCTCAGCTGCAACCGCTGGTGCTGCCGCACGTATCGCATTTCATGCAGGTGCCGTTGCGCACCAATGTGAAATTGCCACACGAGCCGCAATTGTCGCCCTCATAGCCTTTGAGCCGCGCTTCCGCTGCGCGTTTGGCGCGCGCTTCGCGTGCGTCGGAGACAATGCGATTGCCGATCTCGGCCACCGAACTCGCGACCGAACCGCCGCTAGCCCCAGCCGAACGTCCCGCTGCTTCCATCACCTGGAGATTGAGAGCACCCATCGCCGCTTCGAGCGTAACCTCACCTACAAGCTCGTGCTCGTGCACATGCGCATGTTCGGCGTCCAATTTGGCCGCGGTATTGCCGCGCACCACCGAGAGCGATTTCAACTGTCCGCGCACATAACCCGATGACGTCATCTTGGAGATGATTTGCGCCGCGTCGCGTCCGCCCGGATTGCCGCTAGTGTCGCCGCCGCCCAAATCTTCGTCCTCGGCCGGTTGCACGTGGGCGAGGTCATGACGCCCGAGATAGCTGACCGCCATTTCGCGGAAGATGTAGTCCAGCACCGACGTCGCGTTCTTGATCGAGTCATTGCCGATGACGATGCCGGCGGGCTCGAAGCGCGTGAAGGTGAACGCGTCGACAAATTCTTCCAGCGGAACGCCGTATTGGAGACCGATGGAAATTGCGATGGCGAAATTGTTCATCAGCGAGCGGAAGGCGGCGCCTTCTTTATGCATGTCGATAAAGATTTCGCCGGGGCGTCCATCTTCGTATTCGCCGGTCCGCAAATAGACCTTGTGCCCACCGACAACGGCTTTCTGCGTGTAGCCCTTGCGGCGATGGGGCAGGCGCTCCCGCTCATGCACGCGAACGCGCTCGATTACTTTTTCGACGATACGCTCGGTGACGATCGTGGTGCGCTGCGCTTGTGGCTGCGCGATCAATTCTTCCAATTCGTCTTCGGCATCGTCGTCGGCCAATAGCTGGCTGGACAGCGGCTGTGAGAGCTTGGACCCGTCGCGATAAAGCGCATTGGCCTTCAGTCCCAATTTCCACGACAGCAAATAGGATTCGCCGCAATCCTTCACCGTCGCGTTGTTCGGCATATTGATCGTCTTGGAGATCGCGCCGGAGATGAAGGGCTGGCATGCCGCCAGCATGCGGATATGCGATTCCACGCTCAAAGAGCGCTTGCCGATGCGTCCGCACGGATTGGCGCAATCGAACACCGGAAGATGTTCGGCCTTCAAATAGGGCGCGCCTTCCGGGGTCATGGTGCCGCAAACATAGAGATTGGCAGCTTCGATTTCGCTCTTCTCGAAGCCGAGCGCCCTGAGCATGTCAAAGCCTGGCTCGTCGAGTTGGGCGCGCGGCAGTTTCAGGACCTCAGCGCAGAATTCTTCGCCCAGCGTCCATTTGTTGAAGGCGAAGCGAATGTCGAAGGCTTGGGCCAGCGCATGCTCCAGCGCATCCAATTCCTTGGCGCCGAAGCCTTTGGCGCGCAAGGCGCCGTGGCTGAGCGCGTTGGAGCCTTGCAACGTGCCGTGACCGACGGCGTAGCGAATGATCTCTTCGATCTGGATCTGCTCGTAGCCGAGTGTACGAAGCGCTTCAGGCACGCAGCGATTGATGATCTTGAAGTGACCGCCGCCGGCCAGCTTCTTGAATTTCACCAACGCGAAATCGGGTTCGACGCCGGTGGTGTCGCAATCCATCAAAAGCCCGATCGTGCCGGTGGGCGCGATGACGGTGGCTTGCGCGTTGCGGAACCCGAAATCGGCGCCGAGGCGGAAGGCTTCGTCCCAGGCGCGCTTGGCGGCTTCCGACAATTCCTTATCGACGACCGCGCTGTGATCGAGCGCCACGGGATGTGTGTTCAGGCCTTCATAGCCGGTCCGTTCGCCCTGTGCCGCGCGCCGGTGATTGCGCACCACGCGCAACATGGAATCGCGGTTCTCTTCGAAACGCGGGAAGGCGCCCAGTTCCCCAGCCATTTCGGCGCTGGTGGCATAGGACACGCCGGTCATGACGGCGGAGATGGCGCCGGCGATGTTGCGGCCCTCATGCGAATCGTAGGGCAGGCCGGCGGCCATCAGGAGCCCGCCAATATTGGCGAAGCCGAGGCCGAGCGTGCGGTACTCGTAAGAGAGCTGAGCGATTTCCTTGGACGGGAATTGCGCCATCAGCACGGAGACTTCCAACACGACGGTCCAGAGACGGACGGCGTGTTCGAAGGCGGCAACATCGAAGCGCTTCTTGCCGCCGTCGCCGTCTTTGCGGAACTGCATGAGATTGAGCGAGGCGAGATTGCAGGCCGTGTCGTCCAGGAACATATATTCCGAGCACGGATTGGAGGCGTGGATTTCGCCGCCGGCCGGGCAGGTGTGCCAGTCATTCACCGTGGTGTGGAACTGGATGCCGGGATCGGCGCAGGCCCATGCCGCATAGGAAATCTTGTTCCACAATTCGCGCGCAGGCAGCGTCTTGGTGATACGGCCGTCACGGCGCGCCTTCAGATTCCATGACGCGTTGCCTTGCACGGCGCGCAGGAAATCGTCAGTCACGCGCACCGAGTTGTTCGAGTTCTGGCCCGAGACGGTGAGATAGGCTTCGGAATCCCAATCCGTGTCGTAGGCGCGGAATTCGAAATCGCCTTCGCTATAGCCCTGACGCGCGAAAGAGATGGCGCGCTCGATATAGTTCTCGGGGATCATCGATTTCTTGGCAGCGCGGATTTCACGCTTCAGTGCCGGGTTCATCGTGGGGTCGAAGCAATCGTCGCCCGAGCCCTCGCAATTGATGCAGGCACGCATGATCGCTTTAAGATGCTTCTGCGCCAGCTTGGAGCCGGCGACCATGGCGGCCACCTTCTGCTCTTCGATGACTTTCCAGCCGATGAAATCGACAATGTCGGGATGATCGACATCGACGATGACCATCTTGGCCGCGCGGCGCGTCGTGCCGCCCGATTTGATGGCGCCCGCCGCGCGGTCGCCGATCTTGAGGAAGCTCATCAAACCGCTGGATTTGCCGCCACCGGAAAGGGATTCGTTCTCGCCGCGCAGGCCGGAGAAATTGGTGCCGGTGCCGGAGCCGTATTTGAACAGGCGGGCCTCGCGCGTCCAAAGGTCCATGATGCCGCCCTCGTTCACCAAATCGTCGGCGACGGACTGGATGAAGCAGGCATGCGGCTGCGGGTGCTCATAGGCCGAGTTGGATTTCACCAGCTCGCCAGATTCGAAGTCGACGTAAAAATGGCCTTGGCTCGGGCCGTCGATGCCATAGGCCCAATGCAGGCCGGTATTGAACCATTGCGGCGAATTGGGCGCTGCCTTTTGCGTAGCCAGCATGTGGCACATCTCGTCATAGAAGGCCTGCGCGTCGCTCTCGGCGTCGAAATAGCCGCCCTTCCAACCCCAGTAGGTCCAGGTGCCGGCTAGGCGATGGAACACTTCCTTGGCGCTGGCTTCGCCGCGGGTCTTTTTTTCGGTGGGGGCAAGGGTGGCCAAGGCGGCGCTGTCAGGCACCGAACGCCACAGGAAGGACGGAACGGTCTCTTCCTCGTGCTTCTTCATCGCCTTTGCGACGCCGGCACGGCGGAAATATTTCTGCGCCAGCACGTCGCACGCGACCTGGCTCCAACTCTCCGGGACCTCGATATCCGCCTGTCGGAATACCACCGAGCCGTCTGGATTTCGGATCTCGCTCGTCGCGTTGCGGAACGAAATGCCTTGGTATGGCGACATGCCTTCGGTCGTGAAGAAACGGCGGATATGCATTCTGGCTAACCCCTCGCAGCAATGGACCCGGTCCCCCTCGGCGCAGACAAAGTTCGAGCGCTGGCGGAATCGCAAAGAAAGTCCCCGCGCCGTCCGCCGAATCTCTCCGGCTTTGTCTGTCTGAGCCTCTGCCGCGGATCAGCGGCAGAGGACCCAAAAGCTATGACCAGGGCCCCAGGCTTGCAAGAGATTTTGTGTTAACGCGGCTCCTCTACCGCTATATGTTGTGGGATAAGAATTTTGGGCGATCTTTTAGGAGATTCAAGCACCTGGCTCGGTTCGCTCAGAGCCTGTGGAAGACTCTGTGGACGAAATGGCGGCCTGTCGTGTGTGTGTCATGAGGCGCCGGCACAAGGTGTAGACGGCGATTCCCGAGCCCATGTCTTGGGTTCGTCACATTGGATTCTTACATTTCCGTACGATTCCGGCCGACGAATCGCGCTGCTCCCATTCGAATCATTTTCTGCGCACGCGGCACGGGCGGAGAATCTCGTGGCGGATCGGGCGGATAGAGCGCGTTGCTCCTTCAGGCTCGTCTCCCTATAGTCCGGGCGCTTCGGCGAATTCGCTTAGCTGCCGTATGGTTCTTCGAGATTCGCCTATCGAATTTGTTTGGGGTGCGAGCGTGATCAATCTCTTCCGTATGCTGTTCGTCTGGTGGCACGGCGCCACGGTCGGTACCTGGGTCACCACCTGGTGGCGCGGCCAGCTCGTCGGTACGGATAAGATCGGCAATCGCTATTACCAAACAGCCGACGGCAAGAGACGCTGGGTCATCTATGACGCCACGGTTGAGGCGAGCCTCGTTTCTCCCGATTGGCACGGCTGGCTGCACCATACGTTCGACCAGCCCCCCACCGTGGAGCCCTTCAAACCTAAGCGTTTCGAGCTTGAACACGAACCGAATCTGACCGGCACGTCCCATGCGCGCCGGCCGGGCGGCAGCCTTTGGGAACAGGGCACGCGCCCGCCGGCAACCGGTGACTACGAGGCCTGGAAGCCGAATTGAGCTGCCCAGATTCGGCCCATCTCCCGTGAGACCTTTGCCCTCTCGGATATTGACAGCCGCGTATCGAGGAACCACCCATGCAGAACTCCATCGTTGAGACCTTGATCGGAGCGTCCGTTCTGGGCGTGGCCGTCATGTTTCTGGTGTTCGCTTACAGCTCTACCGGCAATGCGGTGGCCGGCGGCTACGAAGTCATGGCGAAATTCAATCGAGTGGACGGCGTCAATGCCGGCACCGATGTGCGCATGTCGGGAATCAAGATCGGCACCGTTTCGCGACTCGATCTCGATCCCAAGACATTCGCGGCCGTCGCCCATTTGAATTTACGCAGTGACGTGAAGCTGCCCGACGATTCGTCCGTCCGCATCACCTCGGAAGGCCTTCTCGGCGGCAATTATCTTTCGATTGAGCCGGGCGGCTCGCCGACGCCATTGGCGGCCGGCGGCGAAATTGAAAACACGCAAGGCGCCATCGATTTGATCGGTCTGCTCGGCAAGACCGTATTCGGCGCCGGAGGCGCGCCCGCGCAATGAATGTGAGAAAATTGCGCTGGATCTTGTTGAGCGCGTGTTGTGCGGCGTCGACGTCTCTGTTCGCGGCTGAGCCCGCTCCGCCGCCCGCACGGCCCGCTGCCGCTAGGGCGGGGCGGCCTGCACCGCAGCCGACTGCTAAGGCGGCGCAAATCCCCCCCGCACAAGCGGCTTCTTTGTTGCGCGCCGTTCCGGACGCTTCCGGAATCAAGCGCATGGCCGTGTTGCGTGGGCTCGACAAAGTCACGGGTCGCGCCACCGATGTGTTCGCGCCGTCCGGCGTTCCGGTGAGGTTCGGTTCGCTGTCGATCACGGTTCGCTATTGCCACACCGTGCCACCAGAGGAGCCGCCGGAAACCACCGCCTTCCTGCAAGTTGACGATGTGGACCCGCAAAACCACGCCACGCGAATCTTCTCCGGCTGGATGTTTGCATCCACGCCGGCGCTCAACGCCGTCGAGCATCCGATCTACGATGTCTGGGTCATCACCTGCAGAACAGACGCGCCGGAAACTGCGCCCGAACCTGAAGTGCCCGCTGAACTTCCGCCGCTGCCGCCCACGCCATAAAGCCGATCGAGCGCGTAAAAATTGCCCTGTCGCGAAAGGGCGGTCTGCAGCAATTGCGCGAAGCGTTGCTCCGGCACCGCGACGGCGCCGAATTGCGCGAGATGCGGATTGGGAAATTGCGCATCCAACAGAGTGTAGCCGCCGGCTTTGAGACGAGCAGCGAGATGCACCAGCGCAACTTTGCTGGCATCGGTACGGCGCGAAAATTTGCTTTCGGCAAAAAATGCACCAGCGAGTGAAAGCCCGTATAACCCGCCGACAAGCTCGCCATTGTCATAGGTTTCGACGCTGTGCGCTTGGCCCTGTACAAACAGACCTTCGAACACCTCGATGATGGCTGGATTGATCCAAGTATCTTCGCGGTCGGGGCCTTCGGCGGCGCAGCCGCGGATGACCTCAGGGAAGGCCTGATCAACGCGCACAGTGTAGCGGTCGGCGCGCACGGTGCGCGCCAGACGGCGCGGCACATGAAAATTTTCCAGCGGCAGAATTCCGCGCTGACGCGGCCGGATCCAGAGCACGTCTTCGGCAAAGCGGTTTTCCGCCATCGGAAACATGCCAAGCCGATAGGCCAGCAACAGCTCTTCCGGATGAATGCCGCTCATAAGCCGACTTTAACGGACCGCGCGGCTGCCGTCATCGCTGCCTTTCGGCAGATGGGGGAATCTCGATGGAGCTATTGACGTATTGTCGCCGAAAAGAGGCTTGCTTTAGTTTCCGGATCGTCGGCGTCGGTGACAAGCAGCAAATGGATGGCGTCGCTGTCCACACGCGCGGCAATGCCTTCAATTTTGTACGGGTAATGGAGGCGCTGGACGCTTTGCAGCTTTCCTTTGCTGTCGATAATGCCCACGGCGGCGCCTACGCAGGGTCCGTCGTCGTAAGAATTGTCGGTGTCTTCGGCCACGGCGGAGAAGACCATGCCGCCATCCGGCAATGCGGCCGCATCGGTGAAGCTCAAGGGAACGCCGCCGACATCGCCGAGATCTATCGCGGTGGTGGAATGTGGCACTAAGGCCGCATGTGTTCCCTTGCGTAGGATTCCGAAAATATCGTTCAGCGAAAATCGGATGATGGCGTTTACCGCATCATTCCTATTTCCGCGTTGAAGCAGAAGAAATTCGTCGCCGACGATAATCGCGCCTTCAATGTTCAGCGCGACGAATTGCTCGTTCAGAGGCGAGAGGATCGGCGAGAGGTCGACAATGTGTGGTGAGCCATGAACCGCGCCGGTGGAATCCAATGCTACTAGAGCGCCCATGCGGCGCGTGCGTTTCGATCCCGAACCTAGCGCAAGTAGCGCGCCATGGGTATGATTACCGAAAGCCGGCAGATGAACGAGCGCCTCGAAGTCGGGCTTTTGTTTTTTACGCTCTGCTGCGTCCAAAGGAAGTGTGCCGGCAAAAATCGGCATCAGTAGGCCCGGCTCACTTGTCTGCGCGCGAAATACGCCGAGATCGAGTTCGTCGTCTGCAACCACATAGATAAAATCATGGATGCAGACGAGGCCGCTGGCGGCACTGAGAAAAGCTGGCCGTCCTGCCGCGCTTGGCGCTGCCAGATCGAGATCACGAATGCGGTGAAGGGAAATCACCCGCCAATCCACATGGGGGATGGGCTCCGACTAGCTCTGGCCGAGCGAACGGCGCGCGAGATAGTGCTCCAGCCAGTGAATATTGTAGTCCCCGTCAATGATGTCGGGCTGTTTGATCAATTCCTGGAACAGCGGAATGGTGGTGTCGATACCGCCGACGACAAGCTCGTAAAGCGCGCGGCGCAAGCGCATCAAACATTCATTGCGGTTGCGGCCATGCACGATGAGTTTACCGACGAGGCTGTCGTAATAAGGCGGGATGCGATAGCCGGCAAAGGCGGCCGAATCCATGCGCACGCCAAGCCCGCCCGGCGCGTGGAAATCTGTGATCTTCCCGGGTGACGGCTGAAACGTGAACGGATGCTCGGCATTGATACGGCATTCGATGGCGTGGCCGGCAAACGTCACGTCGTCTTGGCCGCCATCGAGCGGCGCGCCGGCCGCGATACGAATCTGTTCGCGAACAAGGTCGATGCCCGTAATCAATTCCGTCACCGGGTGCTCGACCTGAAGCCGTGTGTTCATTTCGATGAAATAGAATTCGCCGTTCTCATAGAGAAATTCGACGGTGCCGACGCCGAGATAGCCGAGCTCGGTCAGTGCATCGGTAACGATTTTGCCGATGCGCACACGCTCGCCCGGATTGAGGGCGGGCGAGGGCGCTTCCTCCCAAACCTTTTGATGTCGGCGTTGCAAAGAACAATCGCGCTCGCCGAGATGCAGAACCTTGCCATGACTGTCGGCGATAACTTGAATTTCGATGTGACGCGGGCGCTCGAGATATTTTTCTAAGTAAACTTCGTCGTTGCCGAACGCAGCCTTCGCTTCCGCGCGCGCGGTGGAAAGCGCCATGGACAATTCGCCTGCCGAGCGTGCCACTTTCATGCCGCGTCCGCCGCCGCCGGCCGCAGCCTTGACGATTACGGGAAAGCCGATCTCCTTGGCGATCTCAGAGGCTTCTTCATCCGAGCCTACAGCGCCATCTGAACCCGGAACGGTGGGAATGCCCAGGCGTTTCACGGCGGCTTTGGCGGCGATCTTGTCCCCCATCAGGCGAATATGTTCCGGGTTCGGACCGATAAAGGTCAGATCGTGCTCTTGGACGATTTCCGCGAAGCGCGCGTTTTCGGAAAGAAAGCCGTAGCCGGGATGGATGGCGTCGGCGCCGGTCAATTCGCAGGCGGTGATGATCGCCGGAATATTCAAATAGGATTGCGCCGCCGGCGGTGGTCCCACGCATACGCTCTCGTCGGCGAGCCGCACATGCATCGCCTCCGCGTCGGCGGTCGAATGAATCGCCACCGTTGCGATACCCATTTCCTTGCACGCGCGATTGACCCGAAGGGCAATCTCGCCGCGATTGGCAATGAGGACTTTTTCAAACATGCGGATGATGTGACCTGTGCGAAGGGGCGCGAAGAATTGCGCAAGAAACACTGATTTTGGCCGGGCTGGCCGCGCGCATTATTCGACCAACATCAGAGGTTCGCCGTATTCCACCGGATGGCCGTCCTGCACGTAGATTTCGACGATGCGGCCGGAGGCATTCGACGGAACCTGATTCATCGTCTTCATCGCTTCGATGATGAGGAGCGTCTGATCCTGCTTCACGCTGTCGCCGACTTTCACGAAAGGCGGGGCGCCGGGCGACGGGCCCAGATAGACCGTTCCGACCATCGGCGACGTGACCGTCGTGCCACGCTTGGGCGCCTCGGCACCTTTGGCCCCGCCTGCGGGGCCGGCGAGAAGCGCAGGCGCCGAAGCGGCGGCGTAGACGGCTGCCCCCTGGCGGGCGACGCGCACGCGCACGCCTTGCTCTTCCACCTCGATCTCGGTCAGTCCGGTCTCATCGAGAAGCGCCGCGAGCTCGCGCACGAAGCCAGCGTCAACATTGGGGCGCTTGCCGGGGATCTCTTTTTTATCAGTTGGTTCGTCTGCGGTCATTACTGGTGCTTTCAAGCATGTTCGCGAGGGCATCGATCGCCAGCACGTAGCCATGTTCCTTGAGGCCGACAATAACGCCGGTGGACCCAAGGCTGACATAAGAGTGACGCCGGAATGGCTCCCGCCTGAAGGGATTCGATAGGTGAACTTCAATGACCGGCTTGTCGAAGGCGCGCAAGGCGTCGAGGATTGCGATCGATGTATGGGTATAGGCGGCGCCGTTTATGATCAGGGCCGAGGCCTTTTCACGCGCCTCCTGAATCCAGTCGACCAGGACGCCTTCAATATTGGACTGCCGGAATACGGTTTCCAGGCCGTAAACCTTGGCCCTTGTGGCACAGAGGCGTTCGATATCGGCCAAAGTGGCATGGCCGTAAATCTCGGGCTCCCGGGTACCAAGGAGATTGAGCGACGGGCCGTTCAGGACATATATGGGCAGGGTCATCTTCCCCCCGTTGGGGCCAGGTGAGGTGGGTGGAGAATTCTATACCGGCCCGCGTAAGAAAACCAAAAACATAAGAGAACGAAACGGAAATTAAGGCGATGGGATTGCGGCTAAGTCTTAACGGGGAAGCCCGGGAATTCGATGAACCTTTGACGGTGGATGGGCTGCTGCGCCAGCTCAATCTCGACCCGGCGAAGGTGGCCGTCGAACGAAACCTCGAAATCGTGCCGCGCTCGACCTATGGGGCGGCGAGCCTCGCCAGTGGTGACAGGCTGGAGATCGTGCAGTTCATCGGCGGCGGCAACGCCCCGGCGGCGACGCCCATCGTCGACGAGCCGTTTGTGGTCGCAGGCCGTACCCTTAAATCGCGTCTCATCATCGGCACCGGCAAATATAAAGACTATGCTGAGAACGCGGCGGCGCTCGAAGCCTCCGGCGCCGAAATGGTCACCGTGGCCGTGCGGCGCGTGAATCTGATGGATGCCGGCGCGCCGAAGTTGATCGATTTCATCGATCCCAAGAAATTCATTTATTTGCCCAACACGGCCGGTTGCTTCACCGCTGAGGATGCCTTGCGCACCTTGCGCCTCGCACGCGAGGCGGGCGGCTGGTCATTGGTCAAACTGGAAGTGCTGGGCGACAAGAAAACGCTTTATCCGGACATGATCGAAACTTTGCGCGCCACCGAAGTGCTGATCAAAGAAGGCTTCCAAGTGATGGTCTATTGCAGCGACGATCCGCTGCTGGCCAAGCGCCTGGAAGATATGGGCGCGGCCGCCATCATGCCGCTGGCGGCGCCGATTGGGTCGGGGCTCGGCATTCAGAACCGCGTCAACATTCGCCTGATTATCGAACAGGCCAAAGTGCCGGTGATTGTGGATGCGGGCGTTGGTACGGCGTCGGATGCCGCTATCGCCATGGAACTGGGCTGTGACGGAATGATCGTGAATACGGCCATCGCCGAAGCGAAGAATCCGGTTCTCATGGCGCGCGCCATGAACCAAGCGGTGCAAGCGGGGCGCAATGCCTATCTCGCCGGACGCATGCCCAAAAAGCTTTATGCCGACCCGTCTTCGCCTTTGTCCGGCCTGATCTGACAAACGGCGCGTTTGGCTTTAACCGGGGGCAGCGATGGCCGCGTCAGTAAACATTGTTGAAGCACTGCCGGCGCATGACGATGCGATCGCCGCCGTCACGCGCGCCAGCTTCCAAGGCAGCGACGAAGTGGAGTTGATCCACCGATTGCGGGATGCGGGTCTCGTGGTGTTGTCGTTGGTCGCGCTCAAGGAGGACGACATCGTCGGGCATATTCTGTTCAGCAGACTGCATGTTTCCGTCGACAGTCGCGAAATTCACGCCGTGTCTTTGGCGCCGATGTCCTTATCCCCCAAGCTGCAAGGCAAGGGCATCGGCTCCGCGCTGATCCGCGAAGCATTGCAACGCTTGCCGAAACTGGGCTGCGAAGCAGTGATCGTACTGGGGCACCCCGGCTATTATCCGCGCTTTGGATTCTCGGCCGCGTTAGCCGCGAAATTCGAATCGCCCTATCCGCGCGAGGCGTTCATGGCGCTCGAACTCGTACCCGGAATATTGACGGGAAATAGCGGTACGCTCTCTTACCCGAAAGCCTTCGGGCTTGGCACGCACAGCTAATAAGCTGTTAGCGCCGTGTGCGCCTCTTGCTAGCTTTGCGTGCAGGTGCCTTTTTAGATTTAGCCTTTTTAGCAGGCGCCTTCTTGGCTGCCGCCTTGCGCGCTTTCTTTGCCGGCTTCTTCGCTTTCGCGGGGGCGCGTTTCTTTCCGGCCTTGCGCGCCGCTTTGCGCGGCGCGATGTCGACCACGGTTTCTCCCGACACCGGATCCGTGAGGCCAATTCCGCCGCCGAGATCTTCTAGGCAATCGCGCATGCTATCGAGTATGCCGATCATTTGCGGGCGCGCGGAGACGATGGAATTGAACCCATCCCATTCGCCGACGAAGCAATAGGTGTGCTCGCCTGTCTTCACCAATGCGGCGCGCTGAAGACCAGCGAATTTCACATCTATTCTATGCGCGGCGACAAACTCTTCTTCACGATCGGGTTTGACGCGAAATCGAACGACGTTGAATGCGCTCATGATCCCCTCCTTCAGAGGCCGCTGGCGCGATAGCTCAGCGGGCCCGCGGGAACCTAAGCCTGCCCATCTTTCAGCAGCTTGGTCAATTCCGCGTCGTCGATTTGACCGACAAGGAATTTTCCGTTGATGACGAAAGTCGGTGTGCCGTTGACGTGAAGTTGCTGCGCCAAAGCGTTGCTCGCTTGCAAGCTTGCGCGCGTCGCGTCGCTGGCCATGTCCATTTCAAGCTTCGGAATGTCGAGCCCGACAGTCTGCGCGATGCTCAGAATGCGTTCGCGCGGTAAAGCGCCTGTCGTTTCCATAAGCGCGATATGGAACGCCATATATTTACCCGGCTGCTGACGCGCGGCTACCGCCGCTTGCGCCGCAATCAGCGATTCCGCTGACAGGATCGGATATTCCACGAAGGCAAACCTGACGCTGCCACCACGTTCGAGCGCTTTCTTCATGGCGGGCAGGGAGGCTTTGCAGAAACCGCAATGGTAATCGAAGAATTGCACCACGGTAACTTTCGCGTCCGCCGGGCCTTGGATAAAGGCGACTTTTGGATCGGTAAGCGCAGCTTCGCCGATTTTCGTCAAAGCGGTTTGCTGCGACTGGGCTTCGTTCGCCGCCTGCTTGCGATCCAACGCATTCTGCACGTCGATCAGGATTTCGGGATTGGCGATCAGGTAATCCTTCACGATCTTCTCGACCGCTGCTTTTCCAGGAGCGACTTGCGCCGACACAAGCGCGATCGTCGCCAACCCCACTGCGGCAACACCCAGAATTGTGGTTCGCATACGGCTGTCCATGAGAATCAGTTCCGTTTGGGCAATTGGGTTTGTGAGACGGCCATTATGTCGTTGGCACGTTGCCAATCTCTTGAGCCGCGCTGCAATTGTTGTTGCGCCCGCACCGAAAATTGCATGGCCATCGGATAGGCGCCGACGGCGAAATAGCGCTCGGCGGTGGCAAGCTGCGCTTTGCCTGTCATACCCAAGCGATTGTAGGCATCGGCAAGCACATACCAACCATAGGCGTTGTCGCTCTCCTGATTGAGCGCGGTCTCAAGCTCGAAGCGGGCCTGTTCGGTGTATTGCGGCTTCTCGGTTCCGAGCAAAGCGGCCGCGAGCGCGACGCGGATCAGCGGTGCATCAGGCAATATCTCGACGGCGCGCTTATAGGGCGTAATGCCTTCTTCGACCTTGCCCATTTCCACGTTGATCTGCCCGAACATCTCCAGGAAGAACGGGTTGTTCGGTTCTTCGGCTAGAAGACTGTTTATCTCGCTCAGCGCCATTTTCATGTCGGGCTGGCGGAAATAGGCCATGGCGCGGGCGTAGCGTCCCGGCTTCGTCGTGTTGGTTGTCGGGTATTGCCGCAGCGTCACTTCGGGGCGCTGGATATAGCCACGCAATTTCGCCTGGACCATGTCGTAGCCATATTGCGCTTCCGCGCTGTCTTTGTCGTGGAACGGCGAGCTCTCAACCAGTGCGCGAAGTTGCGCCACGCGCTCACTGGAAGCGGGATGGCTCTGTGCGAACGGATCGATGCGCTGTGCGCTCATGATCTCCTGGCCTTCGAAACGCCGGAAGACTTCCAGAATACCGTCGGACGATTGCCCCGTGGCGGTCAAATATTTCACGGCCGCTTGGTCGGCGGCGGATTCCTGCGTGCGCGTGAACGAGAAAAACTCGCGCTCGAACATTTGCTGTCCGCTCATCATGATCACTGCGCCTGCATCGCCGGCACCGGCGACCATCGCGCCGATACCGGCGGCGACCGAAAGCAGCATCGGCACCATGGCGGCACGCACGGCGACTTGCGTACGAACCAAATGCCCGCCCGCCATATGGCCGGTTTCATGCGCCAGCACCCCTTTGATCTGAGCCGGCGTTTTCAGCTCCATGATCAGGCCGGTGTTGATGAACATCTTCTGGCCGTCGGCCACGAAGGCGTTAATCGACGGGTCGTTGATGACATAGAGCTCAACGGCACTGGGCTGCAGCCCGGCGACAGTCAGAATGGGGTTGAGGTAACTGCGGACGAGGCGCTCGGTCTCGTCGTCGCGGATGAAATTCATCGGGCGCCCTTGCGCCTGCGCGGGCGGCGAAGAGAGGCTTACGGCCAGTATTGCGAGCGCTAAAGCGGCCGCGCCGAGTACCGGGCGCAAAAAGTCACGGGCGAGATTCAATACCGCAATCTCCTCAAATCGCGCTGCGCCCCCACGCGAGCGGACGGTAGGTGGGGGGCCATGGCCCGTCAATGCCGGTTCCCGCCGACCCGAACTGTCTTAAAGCGCAACTAGCCCTCAAAGCGCCGTTGCCACCAGCCGCCTTTGCGTTCGGCGGGATCAGGTGCCGCAGCGGCCGGTTCCGGACGCCGCAGATCTTGAACTGGCGCACGGGGTGAATCTTCCGCGACGGGGATTTCTTCAGCCTTCGCGACAGGGGCGGGCGGCTCAGGAACGACGTGGCTGGTAAAGGCCGGAAGCGGTTCAGGCGGCAACCATTGCGGAGTTTCGACAACGGTTACGCTGTCAGATTGCTCCGCAATCGGTCCCGTTCCCTGGACACGCATTTCGCCATCATGATCCGCATGTGTTTCAAGCGCGATGCCAATGCCATTTTCCTGGCCGAGCTCGACGCGCGGGCTGTCGCCATCACGCCGGCGGCCGCGGCGGCCACGACGGCGGCGACGACGGCGTTGCGCGCCTTCTTCTTCGCTCTGCGGTGTTGGTTGCGCTTGGCGGGGGGCGCCATTCGATTCAGCTTCCCCTTCGGACGGAAGCTCGTCCTCGTTGTCCTCGCCGTCTTCGTTTTCCGAGGATTCGTTTGCGGTAAGCGCCCCGTTCTCTTTGGCATGCACGGCGCCGTTGTTTTCTTGCTGGCCACGGCCACGTCCGCCGCGACGGCGGCGGCGGCGCTTGCGCTTGCCGTCGCCTAAAGGCTGAGGCTGCTGCTGGCCCATGGGTGCTTCCGCTTCCAAGGGTTCGGAAAGAATCGGTTCTTCCTCCTCAGGCACAACGATCTCAGGAACGATTTCCACCGCTTCAGCGCGGTGATGGAAACCGCCGTCCATAGAGATTGCCGCACTTCTTGGCGCCGGCGCGTTCACGCGTATGCCAGTACGCTCGATCTCGAACGTTCCGCCCGCCATTGCGGGTTTCGGCTCAAACATGATCGAGAGGTCGTAGGATTCTTCGATCCGCGCAATTTCGCGGCGCTTATGGTTCAGCGTGAAAATGACGATGTCTTCCGGCGCGCGCACCGAGAAATTGGCGCCGCCTTGGCGCTGACCGTCTTCCTCGAGCGAGCGCAAGAGCCGCAGCGCGGCAGATTCGGTGGAGCGCACCAGACCGAGGCCGGCGCAATGCGGGCAGGTGACGGTTGATCCTGCCATCACGCCTGCACGCAAGCGTTGGCGCGACATTTCCATCAGGCCGAATTGGCTGATCTTGCCGATCTGCACACGGGCACGATCGCCGCGAACGGCATCCCGCAAGCGCTTCTCGACGATGCGGTCGTTCTTGCCGTCTTCCATGTCGATGAAATCGATCACGATCAGGCCGGCGAGATCGCGCAAGCGCAATTGGCGGCCGATTTCATCGGCGGCTTCGCAATTGGTCTTATAGGCGGTGTCTTCGATATTGTGTTCGCGCGTCGCCTTGCCCGAGTTCACGTCGATGGCGACAAGGGCCTCGGTCTGGTTGATCACGATGTAGCCGCCCGACCGCAATGTGACGGTGGGCGAGAACATGGCATCGAGCTGTGCTTCGACGCCGGCGCTCTGATAAAGCGGCACTTGATCCTTGTAGAGCTTCACATTCTTGGCATGGCTCGGCATGAGCATGCGCATGAAGTCTTTGGCGTCGCGATAGCCGCCTTCGCCATCGACCAAGACCTCCGAGATGTCCTTGTTGTAGAGGTCGCGGATGACGCGCTTAACGAGATTTCCCTCCTCGTAGACGAGGGCAGGCGCGTTGGATTTCAGTGTCAGCTCGCGCACCGAATCCCACAATCGCAGCAAATATTCATAGTCGCGCTTGATCTCGACCTTTGTCCGGTTGGCGCCGGCGGTGCGGATGATCAGGCCCATGCCCTCGGGCAGCTCCAACGATTGAGCCGCGGATTTCAAACGGCGGCGGTCGGTGGCCGACGTGATTTTGCGCGAAATGCCGCCGCCGCGCGGTGTGTTCGGCATCAAGACGCAATAGCGGCCGGCGAGCGACATGAAGGTGGTGAGGGACGCGCCTTTATTGCCGCGCTCTTCTTTGACCACCTGAATGAGCATCACTTGGCGACGCTTGATGACTTCCTGAATTTTATATTGGCGGCGGCGCGGCGGGCGCTGACGCGGCTCGCGGCGTTGATGCGGCACCGGCGCGCCGGTCGATTCCGCTTTCACCGCATGCTGTTCGGAATTCTGTTCGCCGTTATCGCCTGAGGCTTCGGCGTGGTGAGAATGCCCGTGCGGTTCCTCAGACGATGCACCGCTATGATGCTCGTCATGATGATCGTCATGATGATCGGCGTGCTCATGGTCATGCCCGTGTTCATGATCGTGCCCGGGCTCATGGTCGTGCTCATGATTGTGGTCATGCTCATGATCGTGATCATGCGCGTCGTCGTCATGTGACGACGCGCGGTGCCGGGTATTCTCGTCCGACTCTTCGCCGGAATTGTTATCGATCTGACGCGGGAATTCGGAGCCGTCGTCTTCGGCCTCTTCTTCTTCCTCTTCGGTCTCCTCATTTTCGTTCTCGGAGGAGGCCTCACCGGAGTCGCCTTCGGCGGCGGCTTTCTTAGCTGACGGTTTGGAGGTTTTGACCGGCTCGAAACCGTCATCGTCTTCCGCCATCAAGCGGCGCGATTGGTCGGCGAGCAGCGCCTGACGGTCGGCTACGGGAATTTGGTAATAATCCGGATGGATTTCGGAAAAGGCGAGGAAACCTTGGCGGTTGCCGCCATATTCGACAAAGGCCGCCTGGAGAGAAGGCTCCACACGCGTGACTTTGGCGAGATAGATATTGCCCTTTAAAGGGCGTTTTGATGCCGCTTCAAAATCGAATTCCTCGACTTTGCTGCCGTCGAGAATGACGACGCGGGTTTCTTCCTGGTGGCTGGCATCAATGAGCATACGCTTAGGCATGGTAATCTCCGTGCTGCCCGCTCGGCTGCGAAACGCGAAAGCGCGAGCGAACTCACGCGCGTGCGGATCGGCGGAACTGGGCGCAGAATGTTGAAGGTGCAGTGTGGCTGGCGCGAAGACGAGTTCGTAAGGCGTCGGCCTTGCGCTATGGGGAAGTCGCGAGAAGCGTTGCTGCCAGCCATCTCAATTCGAAACCCGGTTCGCCTGTGTATCGCGGGTTAGCGAATGCACCGGACCGGTGGTGTCCAAAGGGCCGCGCCGAAAAGGCCAAAGCCTTCGCGACACGAAAAAACAGGGCTTTCCGGGGCCTTGGGCGCTTGAGGAAAGCATTTTCCCATCCATCGGCCGAGGCGGTGTAGCGCGACTCAGACCGGGCAGGACAGGACACACGCTTTGTAGTGGAAGGGCCGACCCGGCGGCAAGGGGTAGACCCTCGTTCGTGTCGGATTTCCTACTCAAGCCTGTTAGAGCTAATAGAGACCGGATTTGCTAACGAAGTATAAACGCTTGCAAACCAGATTGTTGGGAGCGATTCACCTAAATGGGGATTCCTGGGATGTGGGGGCGAATTGGAAGGTTGGGCGCGGGGCTTATGCTCGCCGCCATCCTTGCCGGCTCGGCCGCCGCTCAGCCCCTTCCCATGGCCAGGCCAGGCGCGGCGTCAGCAGCCGACGCCAATGACCCGCTGGGCGCATTGGTCGACCGCGTCAATCGCGAGCAGACCCGCCCCTCTGTAACCCCGATCGTTATTGGCCTGCGCCTCTCGGAAGAGGCGGGCCGTACCCGTTTTGTGGTCGAGCTCAGCGATCCCGTCAGCGCCGAAACCTTTGTCCTGGTCAACCCGAACCGCATCGTGGTCGACCTTCCCGAGGTCCTGTGGCGCATACCAGATGCCGCCCGCCCAAGCGGAAGGTCTGCTGTAAGAAGCTATCGCTACGGGTTGTTTCGGCAGGGAAATTCTCGCTTCGTTATCGACCTGAATTCGCCCGTTCGGGCTAGCAAGCCGCAATTGCTGCCGCCAGAAGGCGCTCAAGGATTTCGGTTGGTCGTGGATCTGGTTCCCACCACCAACGAGGCCTTCGTGGCGAGTGCTGGGTGGCCGCGGGAAAACCGGGTCGCAGGGGCGGCCACGAGGCTGGAACCGCCGCCGCTCAATACGCCCAGAACCGGCTCAGCGCCCGGTAAGCGCATTATCGTTCTCGATCCCGGTCATGGCGGGATCGATCCCGGCACCCATGGCGGCAGCGGCGTTCAGGAAAAAGACCTGGTGCTGCAGGTTGGGCGCAAGGTTCGAGACGCCCTTGAGGCGACGGGGCGTTACAAAGTCTATCTCACCAGGGACAAGGACATCTTCATTCCGCTCAAAGAACGGGTGACCATTGCCCGTCGCGTGAAGGCCGATCTTTTTGTCTCGCTACATGCCGATTCGAACGACCACGGCGAGGTTCGCGGCGCGTCCGTCTACACGCTCTCGGAGTCGGCGTCGGACAGGGAAGCCGCGAAACTGGCCGAAAAGGAAAACATGTCGGACATCATCGCCGGCGTGGATCTCTCGTCGGAAGACACGCCGGTGGCCTCGATTCTGATCGATCTCGCGCAGCGCGACACTATGAATCGCTCGGTTCGATTCGCCGAAACATTGGTGAGCACGCTGCCGCGCGCCACCACCGTACGCCCGACAACACCCCATCGTTCGGCTGGCTTCGCCGTGTTGAAGGGGCCGGATGTGCCTGCGGTTCTCTTGGAGCTCGGCTATCTGACCAACAAAGCGGATGAAGCGGTCATGATCACCGATTCATGGCGGGGGCGGGTCGCAGAAGCTGTCGGCAGCGCCATCGACCGTCATTTTGCCGGTGACACTGCGTCGACTATCCGCCGCGCCGCCAATTAGGGAACTTTTGCCTTTTATGCGAATTCTAGAAGTCGTCTCGCATTTTGGTGATCGGCGGAGATCGCCTTTTTCCCGCCGTATAACACATGGTATGGATGTGCTTCGCGTGCGGCGCGGCACGCTTTGTGCCGGTCCGGCATGCCTCGTGAGATCATTCGGCGAATGAGTAAATCGGTTCGATATGTGCTTGGCGGCTTGGCCGTCCTGGTAGTGACGGGTCTCATCGGTTCTGCCGGTTTCATCTATTGGATCACGCGCGATCTGCCGAGCTATGACGCGCTGACGAATTACGAGCCTCCCGTCACCACACGGGTCTATGCCGGCAACGGCACGCTGATCGGCGAATACGCCCGCGAGCGCCGGCTCTTCGTGCCGATCGGTGCGATGCCGGCGCTGCTCAAAGAGGCGTTCCTTTCTGCCGAGGATAAGAATTTCTACAACCATCCTGGCGTGGATATTTCCGGCATTGCGCGCGCGATTGTTTACAACCTCCGCAATACGGGCCGCCCGCAAGGCGCTTCCACCATCACGCAGCAAGTCGCGCGCGTCTTCTTGTTGAACAGCGACGTGAACTATTCGCGCAAAGTGCGTGAGGCCGTTCTGGCCATGCGCATCGACGGCGCGTTCACCAAGGACAAGATCCTCGAACTCTATTTGAATCAGATATTTCTCGGCGAAAACTCATACGGCGTGACAGCCGCGGCGATGAATTATTTCTCCAAGCCGCTCGGCGAACTCAGCCTCGGGGAAATCGCCTATCTCGCCGCTCTTCCTAAAGGCCCTGCCAACTATCATCCGGTCCGGCGCAAAGAGGCGGCCATCATTCGCCGCAACTGGGTCATCGATCAGATGGCCGAGAACGGTTACGTCACGCATGAGCAGGCGGAAACGGCGAAAGCCGAAGATCTGGTCACCTATCGCCGTCCGTTCGGTGCTGTTGCGCAGGACGTCGATTATTTTGTCGAAGAAGTTCGCCGCGTTCTCTACGAGAAGTATGGACAGGAGGCGCTTTACGATGGCGGCCTCCAGGTTCGCACCACGCTCGACACGCGCCTGCAAGACATTGCTGTGCGTTCGCTGCGCAAAGGCCTGATCGAATATGACCGCCGCCATGGCTGGCGCGGCCCGGTTGCCAAGCTCGATATGGATGCGGACTGGCAGGTGAAATTCAAAGAGGTGCAGAACCGTTCGGGTGTGCCTACGTGGCGCCTCGCGGTCGTAACCGGCATTTCTGCAAAGCAAGATGTGGAGCTGACATTCGAAGGCGGCGGCAAAGGGCAAATTCCTTTCAAGGAATTGGCCTGGGCGCGCAAACCGATCCGCTCGTGGCTCGGCCCCGAAGTTAAGAAGGCCGCCGACGCTGTTGCGCCTGGCTTCGTTGTCTATGTCGAAAGCCTGGCCGAGCCGGGCAAGGTTTCCGACACCTATGGCTTGCGGCAGGTGCCGGAGATAAACGGCGCCATCGTCGCCATCGATCCCTTCACAGGCGATGTGCTGGCGCTCTCGGGCGGCTTCTCGTACGCGTCCAGCGAATTCGATCGCGCCATGCAGGCGCAGCGTCAGCCCGGCTCGACCTTCAAGCCGTTCGTTTATGCAACGGCATTGGACAATGGCTACACGCCGATTTCGCGCGTGCTGGATTCGCCGTTTGCAGTCCCGCAAGGCCCAGGTCTGCCGCTATGGACGCCGCAAAATTACGAAGAAGGCGAATATCTCGGCCTCACGACTTTGCGCAAAGGTCTGGAGCTTTCGCGCAACGTCATGACCGCGCGGCTCGCGCATGAAATCGGCATCGAGAAGATTGCCGAGACGGTCGAGCGCATGGGCGTCTACGAGAAATTGCCGCATCTGCTGTCCATGTCGCTCGGCGCCGGCGAAAGCACGCTGCTGAAGGTGACCACCGGCTACGCGCAATTCGTGAATGGCGGGCGCAAGCTGATGCCGACACTGGTCACACGCGTGCAGGATCGCCACGGCAAGACGGTGTATCGCTTCGACAACCGGGAATGTCCGGAGTGCAACGACAAGGACTGGAAGTCGCAGGAAGAACCCTTGCTGCCGGAATTCCGGCCCCAGGTGCTCGATCCGCGTACTGCCTATCAGGTCGTGTCGCTGATGGAAGGCGTCGTTCAGCGCGGTACCGGCACGGCCGTCAAAGCCGTCGGCAAGCCGCTGGCCGGTAAGACCGGAACGTCGAGCGAGAATCGCGACGTGTGGTTTGTCGGCTTCTCACCGGATCTCGCGGTCGGCGTTTATTTTGGCTACGACAATCCCCGCACGCTCGGCTCCACCGAAACCGGCGGCCGCAATGCCGCTCCCGTTTTCCGCGACTTCATGGCGGAAGCTTTGGCGGATCAACCCGCGACACCGTTCCGCATTCCGGCCGGTGTCGTGCTGGTCGAAGTAAACGGCATTCTCGAAGCCTTCAAGCCCGGCACGGAACCGGGGCAGGGCTATTCGCAAGACGATCCCAGCCGCAATTATCGCGACGATGACGGCTTCGAAACCGCACGCGTCAACGCGAATGGCGCGCCGCCGTCCGATACCGTCAACACCATTATCGGCGAAGGCACCGGCGGGCTTTACTAAGCCTGCCGGCCGCGCGGACCTTTACGGTGCCGCGCGGTGCCCCTATATCGAACGCCGTTCTACCCAGGGATAAAAGCAGCCATGCGCGCGGATACCGAGCGGACCATCGGCCAGATCAAGCAGTCGCTCGCGCTGCTGAGGAGGCATCTTTAACTGGGACAACGCCCAACGCCGCCTCGCAGAACTGAACGCAAAGTCTGAATCCCCCGATTTCTGGAACGACGCCCAAAAGGCGCAGGAATTGATGCGCGAGCGTACGCGCCTCGATGAGTCGCTGTCGGCTTATGCGGGTCTGGAACGCGACCTTTCCGACAATGTCGGCATGATCGAACTCGCCGAAGCCGAGGGCGACAAGGCTTTGGTCGGTGAAGCGGAAGCCAATCTAGCGGGGCTGAAATCGCGCTCCGCCGCCATGGAATTGGAATCCATGTTGTCGGGCGAAGCTGATTCCAACGATTCTTATTTGGAAGTTCATGCCGGTGCCGGCGGCACGGAATCGCAGGACTGGGCTTCGATGCTGCTCCGCATGTACACGCGCTGGGCCGAGCGCAAAGGCTATAAGGTCGAATATCTCGAAGAGAGCGAAGGCGAAGAGGCCGGAATCAAATCGGCGACGCTCGTGATCAAGGGCCATAATGCCTATGGCTGGCTGAAGACGGAAACCGGCGTGCATCGCCTGGTGCGGATTTCGCCGTTCGATTCCAATGCGCGGCGCCACACCAGTTTTGCCAGTGTCGGCGTCTATCCGGTGATCGACGACAAGATCGAGATCGAGATTCCGGAAAAAGACGTTCGCATCGACGTTTACCGCGCCTCAGGCGCCGGCGGTCAGCACGTCAACAAGACCGAGAGCGCGGTGCGCATCACGCATCTGCCGTCCGGTATCGCCGTGCAGTGCCAGAACGACCGCTCGCAGCATAAGAACCGCGCCACCGCCTGGGGCATGTTGCGCGCGCGTCTCTACGAAGCGGAATTGAAAAAGCGCGAAGACGCCGCGCAGGCCGAGAACGACGCCAAAAGCGATATCGGTTGGGGACACCAGATACGCTCTTATGTTCTTCAGCCCTATCAGCTGGTGAAGGATTTGCGCACCGGCATGGAAAGCCATTCGCCAGGCGACGTTCTGGACGGCGAGCTCGATCCGTTTATGGCGGCGTCATTGGCGCAGAAAGTCGGCGGCGGAACTCCCGACGTGACGGATCTCGAATAAAAGAACACCGTTGTTGAGGCGCCCGCGTTAGCGGGCCGCGTGGTTCGAGACGGTCGCTACGCGACCTCCTCACCACGAGGATTGATTTTGTTCCTCGTCCTGAGGAGCGCCGAAGGCGCGTCTCGAAGGACGTTCGCATCTCAGCACAACGTTTTTTTCTGACAGTTCGAGACGTCGCTTTGCGGCGCTTGCTTTCTCAGCCCGTCGTGCGCGCTGGTTCGGCAATCACCGAGTTGGTCGCAACGGCAACGGGGCGCTGCGCCACATTGCCCGAACGCCCGGCTATTTCCGTAAATTCGGCCAGCGGATTGTCGGAGTGACGGCAGTTGCCTTCGAAGAAGGCGCCCGCTTCGATGGACAATGCCTCGTGCAGGATCGTGCCTTCGACATGGCAGGTGGCGCAAAGCTGCACCTTGCGCGCGCGGATATTGCCTTCGACGCGGCCACGGACGGTCAATTCCTCAGCGCTGATGTCGCCCATGATGACCGCGTTGTCGCCGACCACTATGGCCGCGGCGCGGATATCGCCCTCGACGCGACCGTCGATTTGAAGCTCGCCGGCCGAGATCAGCGTGCCTTGCACGGTCAGATCGGCGCTGACGATCGATGGCGCCTGCGGGCGCGCCGGGCGCTTTGGCAGTGTTGCAGGAGAGGGCGGTGTGGACATGGAAGTGGGAGACTCCGTTGCCTTAGTCTTTGAGAACATCACGCCCCGCCTTTAAAAATGTGCTCGGATTGCGCACCGCGTTTTCGACCCACACTTCGTAATGCAGATGCGGGCCTGTGCTGCGCCCTGTCGATCCGATCTTGCCGATCTGCACGCCGCGCACGACTTTGGTGCCGACCGCAACCGAGATGCGCGAAAGATGGCCGTAGCGGGTTTTGATTCCAAAGCCATGGTCGACTTCAACCGTGTTGCCGTATTCGCCGCGCGGTCCCGCATAGGTGACAATGCCCGGCGCCGTCACGCTGACCGGCGTACCCCAGGCACCCGCAAAATCCAAACCGCTATGGAAGGCCTGGCGATGCGTGAAGGGATCTTCGCGTGCGCCAAACCCGCTTGTGGTTTCCAGCGCCTTCCCAGGAACCGGCGATGTCAAGGGCACCGAGGTCATGGCCGTCGCGACGTTTTGCAACGCGCTCAATTCGGCCGCAGCGCCAGCTGCCGCATTCGCGAAAGCTTCGTCGCCATAGCCAGACGTTAGGGGGATATTGGGACCGCCCATACCGCGGTTACGATTGACGCGCGCAAGCAGCGTCGAGGGATTGAGGCCGGCATCACGGATTGCGCGCTCAAGGCGTTTTGCATCGGCTTTGACATCGACGGTAGCGGCTTCCAGCAGCCCCTTCTGCGAAGGAAGAAGGGACGCGAGCCTGTCGCGAAGTCCGGCGATTGCAGGAATAGACGGGTGATTTACAAAAGATGTTCCGGACGTGACGTGGAAAAATTGCCCAACCTTTTGAGCGGCGTCACGCAAATAGGCGCGCGGTCTGCCTTCGGTGCTTTTATTTGTCGCGCTGGAATTCGTGGCCGAGGCTGGGCGCGAGTCGCTTTTGAAAGTTCCGCTTGTCGGCGCGAGGGCGGTGGGTGAACGCGGCAATACGCTTCCTGCACTTTGGTCGGCGAATGACGCGCCGCCAACGGAGGTGTTGTTCATCAGGCTGGCGCCACGCTGCCTGACCGGCGTGCCCGCCGGCGCAGCGGGTCTGCCGAGCCCAAGCGCCGCGCGCACCGCTTCTTTGTTGCGGATGACACTGGCAAGCGCTTGTTGTTTTGCTTCGAGCTCTTCAGCGACATCGCGGAACTGATCTTCGGCGGCGACAAGCGCGCCGTTCAGCTGGTCGTAAGAAAGCTGCAAGCCGGCGATGCGCGTCTCGTAAGATTCCTGCAATTGCCGGAAATGATTTTCTTTGGAGGCGATGATGCGGTCTTTGAAAACCGTATTGACGGAGGTGAAGGCCACCCAGCCGAGGAAAACGAGACTGATGCCCGCCATGATGGCCTGCATATGCGGCCCGAAGGTGAAGAACTGCACGCGGCCATCACTGCGAATGTAAATTTGCCGCTCCCGGAATGTGGCGCAAACAAATTTCCAGCCTCGCTCACGAAGCAAATCCAGCATGATATCGTCCCTTATAGCCCTGTGCCGGGCTTCAACCCCACTTGCCAGTATTTGACCCTACTTCTTGGCGCCAGATCAAGCTCTTAGATGGTTGACCAGGTGTTGACGCGTATCCGGCTGCAGGGCCCCCGAGATGTTGTTGCACGCCTCGGCGAGGGCCTCATGACATGTCGGAATTCTTGCTCACTCAGCGCTTTCGCCGACGGGGCCGATTCAATTCGATAGTGGCACTGGTTTGAATTTAGTCCGGGAGCATCTGTGACAAATTAGAGTTCGCGCACCGCCGCCAAAACCTCGGCTGCGTGGCCTGGGACTTTGACCTTGTGCCAGATCTTGCGGATCACGCCCTTGCCGTCGATCAGGAAGGTGGCCCGCTCCATGCCCATATATTTGCGGCCATACATGCTCTTCTCGACCCAGACGCCATAGGCCTCGGCCGTTTTGATGTCCTCGTCGGATGCCAGGACGACTTTGAGGTCGTATTTGCCTTTGAATTTGTCATGCGATTTCGGGCTGTCCTTGGACACACCGACCACCACGGCGCCTGCGTTTTTGAACTTAGCTGCCTCAGCCGAGAAGGCGATGGCTTCAGCGGTACAACCGGAGGTGTCGTCCTTGGGATAGAAGTAGAGGACAAGTGTTTTGCCTTTTAGTCCTGAAAGGGAGATCGTCTCTCCGCCCTCCCGTGGCAGGGTGAAGGAGGGCGCCTTGTCCCCGGGTTCCAAAGTCTTTTCGGATTTTGTCATCGTTTTACCCCGGTGCGTTGGTAAGGTGATCTCGGTAGGCGATACAGTTCAAGGGGCGATTTTGGCAAAATTCATATGAATCGGTGCTAAGTCCAAGTCTGGATTTGATTTTCCTATCACCGGGCATTCAGGTCCCGTTCATACGATCGGCGTTGGAGTACGCGTCGAATGAAGCCGCGCCATTTTTTTCGCGCCTGTGTGGTTGTCGGTGCGCTGATCGCCGCCTCGCTGTTCTTTGTCGGGGGAGCGGCACTGCGTCTGGCGATGGGGCCGATATCATTGGGGCCATTCGCGGGCGCCATTGAAGACGTTCTCAATCGTTCGATCACCGGCTTGGTGGTTCGCTTTGACCAGGCCGTTCTCGAATGGTCGCGCGAAGACGGCAATATCAATCTCGCTATATTGGGCACCAAAGTCTTCGATGTGAATGGGCGCATTATCGCCCAAGCACCGAAGGCCGATCTCGATTTCGACGGCGTCGCTTTGCTGGGCGGCAAACTCGCGTTGAAGCGCTTTGCGCTTCTCGGCATGCAGGTCACGGCCGTTCGCGGTACCGACAACACGCTCAAGCTCGGCTTCGGTCCGATTCAGGGCGATGCCGATATCCTCAAAATCATTCGCGACACGCTAAGCAAGCGCGGCGGCGATGGCGCAGGCACGCTCGAAACATTTTCCATTTCCGATGCACGGCTTGCCTTTCGCGATGACATCACTGGCGCCTTCGTTGTCGCGCCGAACTTGACGTTCGAAGTTCGCAATCGCGACGGCGCATTGACTGCCACATTGGAGGCCGCCGTTGAAATCTCCGGCGCGCCGGCGGTGATCGCGGCCAAAGCAACACTCCGTGATAATGGCGGCGCCGACTCGGGCACCATCGCCATACGCGGTCTTGATCTCGCCGCGCTTGCGGCCAATAGCCCAAAATTCGCGGCGCTCAGTGACTACAAGCTCAAATCCGATCTCAGCGGGAGCTTCGCTCTCGGCGACGACGGCGAACTTACCTCCGCCGGCTTTACCGTTGAGAGTTCCGGACAAATGTCGCCACCAGGGCTGGGTATGCCGCTTCGCGTCGAACGGCTTGCGCTTGTTGGGCGTTATGACGGTACGGATAAGCGCCTCACGCTCGACAATATCTCGCTCGCCGGTCCCGACATTTCCGGTGAAGGCACCGGAGATTTTCGCTTTCTTTGGCAGGATGACGCGCTGCGCGTCGCCAGCAGCGGCTTGAAACTGAAAAATGTAAGAATCGTAGCGCCGGAGCATTTCTCCGCGCCGTTGCAGCTTACGAATTTCGGCGTCGAAGCGATTTACAATGTGCCTGCGAAGCGGATCACCTGGGTGAATATCGCCCTTGCCGGCGGCGGCCTCACGGGAAAATTCTCCGGCACCACCGTTTTATCCGAGGGCCAATCGCCGGCTATTACGCTGAACGGCGAAGTCCAAAAGATCAACGTCGCGGATCTCATCAAATTCTGGCCGACGAATATTGGCCCCGGCGCGCGGCTTTGGATTGTCGATAACGTCGCCCAAGGCACTATGGGACCATTCGCGATCACTGCGGACGTTCCCGCGGGTGCTCTTTTCATCGGCGAACCTCTGCCTGACGATGCGGTCAACGTCACGTTCCCGATCGAGAATATGACGGCCACCTATATAAGAGGGCTGACGCCGCTCACCAATGGTAAGGGCGCCGCGCAGCTGACGGGTGGCTCGTTCCGCGCGCAAATGAGCGAGGGCAATGTCGGGCCGATTGCGGTTCGTGCCGGAACGGTCGACATACCGACGCTCCATATCCGGCACTCCCCCGGCGAATTTAAAGTTCACGGCGATGGGCGCGTGGAAGATGTCTTGCGCCTGATCGACATGCCGCCGCTCGGGTATGCCAGAAGGTTTCGGATCGATCCCGCGCAAACCGAGGGCACGGCGGCGCTCGATCTCGATTTTTCCATTCCGATGAAGCGCGATCTCAAGGTCGATGAAATCAAGATCGCCGTTGCCGCGAAGGTCAATGGCTTCGCATTGCCGCTGGGCGAGCGTCGTAAGCTGGACCGCGGTATCGCATCACTGACTGTCGACAATGCGCGTCTGACCGCTGAAGGCGCTGCGCGCATGTCCGGTGTGCCTCTGGCATTCAACTGGACAGAGGAATTCGTGCCGGTGGGAACCGATCTCACCACGAAGATCGACATACAGGCGCGGCTGAACGACGCCTCGCGTGTGACTCTCGGCCTGATCGAACCAAGCTGGGTTCGGGGCACCATTCCCGTGACGGCGACCTTGCGGGGACGGCGGTTCGATTTTCGCGAAGCGGACGTGCGCGCGGATCTCACCGGCGCTTCGGCAGAAATCGAAGCCATCAACGTGGTCAAGAAAGCCGGCGAGCCTGCAATGGGTTCGGGCAATGTGCGCTTTGGCGAAGGCGGCGCGTTCACCGTTACCGACCTCGACGTAACGGGAGAGAATCTTCACATTCGCGGCGGGTTGTCGTTCGGCCCTCGCGGCGCGCTTCTCTCGGCGACGATGTCTGAGATCAAGGCCGGGCCCAACAATGATTTTGCGCTGAACATGGAAGCACCGGCGGACGGCTCGCGCATCTGGCATTTGCGCGGCCGCGCGGTGGATGCGACGCGGGTGTTCGGCGAGCAGGACGAGGATAAAGCGGGGCGGGCCGTGGCGCCGCCAACCGCGCCCACGCGCGGCAACGAGCGGCCCATCACCATCAGGGCCACTCTGGACCGCACCGTGCTGCGTGAGAATTTAAGCTTGCGCGCCGTCGACTTCGCAATCGAACTCGGTCCCGAGCGGCGTATCAACGGGTTCTCTCTCGATGCCGAGGGACCGACACCGACGGGGCGTGTGGTCGGCCGCTTCACCGAGAAAGCTGGCGCGCGCCAGATGACAATTCACGCCGATGCGGCGGGCGATTTTATTAATGGCATGACCGGATTTCCCAGCATGCTCGGCGGCAAGGTTGCGGTGCGTGTCGATTTCCCGGTGCCGGGTTCCGGCGTCGGGGGCGATTATTCAGGTCTTGTCGAACTCAATGATTTTACAGTGGTTGACCAACCCTTCCTGGCGCGCCTCTTTTCCATTGGTACGTTGGATGGACCGTTACGCCTGCTGCAGGGCCAGGGGATTCAAATCAATCGGCTGGATGCGCCGTTCACCGCGAATGGACCGCTGCTGCTGTTTCGCAATGGCCGCGCTGCGGGGCCCGCCCTCGGTTTTTCGTTTCAAGGCACGGTCGATCGCGAAAAGGACACGCTTAATCTGAACGGCAGCATGGCGCCGGTTTATGGCATCAACAGCATGTTAGGTTCGCTGCCGCTGGTCGGAAATCTGCTCACATCGAAGGAAGGCGAGGGCATATTCGGCATCACCTATCAGGTGCGCGGCAATATCGACGAACCGAATGTCGCGATGAATCCGCTGTCGATGCTCACGCCGGGAATCTTTCGCCGCATCTTCGAATTCGGCGGTCCGCCGACCCAGCCGACGGCACAGAACGCCATTCCCGGCGCGGTGCCAAATCCGCCGGCCAGCGCGAATTGAGTTAGGCGAACTAAACCGGCTTGATCAGAATGTGCTTCTTCTTGCCGAGCGACAATTTGATGGCGCCGTCTTTGACGTCGGAAAGCGAGACGTTCGCTTTTACGTCTTTCACCGGCACATTGTTCACCGACAATCCGCCGCCCTGAATAAAGCGACGCGCTTCACCGGTTGAGCTGGTGAGCCCGGACATTTGTGCCAAATTCGGTACCGGAATTCCGGCTTCCAATTTCGCGCGTTCAATCTCGAAACTCGGCAGACCTTCGGCGGACGCGCCTTCTTCGAATGTACGCCGCGCGGTTTCCGCGGCTAAGCCTGCGGCTTCACGCCCGTGCAGAATCGATGTCGCCTCGGTCGCCAGAATCTTTTTGCCGTCGTTGCGTTCGGCGCCTTCGAGATTTTCCAGCCGCGTGATTTCGCTCTCGGGAAGTTCGGTGAAGAGTCGCAAGAACCGGCCGACGTCGCCGTCTTCCGTGTTGCGCCAGAACTGCCAGTAATCATAGGGACTGACGCGGTCGGAATTCAGCCACACCGCGCCCGCTGCAGTCTTGCCCATCTTGGCGCCCGAGGCGGTGGTGATCAGCGGCGTCGTCAGGCCATAAAGCTGCACATTCGCCAGCCGGTGACCCAAATCGATGCCGGACACCACATTGCCCCACTGGTCGGAGCCAGAAGATTGCAGGCGGCAGCCATAGCGCTTGTAGAGCTCGACGAAATCATAGGCCTGCATGATCGAGTAGTTGAACTCGAGGAAGGAGAGCGGCTGCTCGCGTTCCAGCCGCAGTTTAACCGACTCCAAGGTCAGCATGCGGTTGACCGAGAAATGCCGCCCGACCTCGCGCAGGAAGGGAAGCCATTCCAGCCTGTCCAGCCATTCCGCATTGTCCACCAGAATGGCGTCGCTGGGGCCGTCGCCGAAATGAAGCAGATGCTTGATGCCGCCCAGGATCGACTGCTTGTTCGCCTCGATCTGCTCACTGGTGAGCATCTGGCGCGTATCGTCCTTGCCGCTGGGATCGCCTGCCTTGGTGGTGCCGCCGCCCATTAGCAAAATGGGCTTGTGCCCGGCCTGTTGAAGGCGGCGTAGCGTCATGAGCTGCACCAGGCTGCCGACGTGGAGGGAATCGGCGGTGCAGTCGAAGCCGATATAGGCGGTGACGCGTTCCTTGGCGAAAAGCCTGTCCAGTTCTTCCGGGCCGGAGCAATCGTAATAGGCGCCGCGCGCCGCGAAGGTGCGGAGGAATTCGGACTGGAATTGCGGCGCGGCGGGCATGCTATAAACCTGGTTCGATGAGGCAGGCGGCATAACACACATGGCGGAAATCAAGAAAGTCATCGGGTTGATGAGCGGCACCTCGCTGGATGGCATCGATGCCGCCGTGCTGGAGACCGACGGCGAAGGCTTTGCCGTATCCGGGCCGGCGCTCACCGTTCCCTATGCGCCCGAATTGCGCGCGATTTTGCGGGGCGCCATGGACGTTGCGGCAAAGGCCGGCGGCGCGGCGCGGCAGTTGGACTCCGTCCGAGAGGCCGAAATCCGGCTGACCGACGCCCACGCTGAAGTCGTTCAGCGCCTGATGCAGGAAGCCGGCTTGGCGCCGCACGAGATCGCCTATCTCGGGTTTCACGGCCAAACCATTCTGCATCGCCCAGCCGAGCGCTTAACCGTGCAGCTCGGCGAGGGCGATCGCTTGGCGCGCGCCACCGGTGTTTCGGTGGTGAATGATTTTCGCGGTGCCGATGTTGCGGCCGGCGGGCAGGGCGCGCCTCTCGTGCCGCTTTATCACGCCGCGCTTGTGCGTGCGCGCCCGCATGCGGGCCCGGTCGTCGTCGTCAATATCGGCGGCGTCGCCAATGTCACTTTTGTCGGAACGGACGGCGAGTTGCTCGCCTTCGACACGGGACCTGGCAACGCGCCGATAGACGATTGGGCGATGCGTCATCTAGGCGTTCCAGTCGACCGCGATGGCGTTTTGGCGCGGCGCGGCCGCGTGCATGCGGATATTCTTTACGCCATGTTGCGTCACCCCTATTTCGATGTGTCGCCGCCCAAATCTCTCGACCGTCTCGATTTCACGTTTGACGCCGTCAACAAACTCTCGCCCAGCGATGGCGCCGCAACGCTGACCGAATTCACCGCAGCCTCATTGGCGCGTGCGATTGAGCATTTTCCGGCTGTACCCATGACGTGGATTATCTGCGGGGGCGGCCGGCGCAACCCGGCGCTGATGATGGCGCTGCGCCGGCGGCTGAACAATGTTGTTGCCGCCGAGGAATTGGGCTGGCGCGGCGATTTTCTGGAAGCCGAGGCCTTCGCCTATCTCGCCATTCGCAGCGTGAAAAATCTTCCGCTCAGCCTGCCGACAACGACAGGCGTGCCCCATCCCATGACCGGCGGGCGGGTACATGAATACCGCGCTTAGTCCGTATACGAACTAACGACCTTCCGGTGATGCCATGCGGCGGCGCGCATAATCCTCAACCAGATCCAGCACCTGGCCGGTGTGGTTGTCGAAGAAATGGTTGGCGCCATCGACCTTCGTGTAGGTGATCTTGATGCCCTTCTGCGCCGTCAGGCGGTCGACGAGTTTCTGCACGTCGGCTTCCGGCACGACCTGGTCCCGCGTGCCGTGAATGAATAGGCCTGATGTTGGGCACGGCGCCAGGAACGCGAAGTCATACATGTTAGGTTGTGGCGCGATGGAGATGAAGCCGGTGATCTCGGGGCGGCGCATCAGAAGCTGCATGCCGATCCAGGCGCCGAACGAAACGCCGACCACCCAGCAGAACGACGGATTGGGATAGAGCGTGCTCATCCAATCGAGCACTGCGGCGGCATCGGACAATTCACCGGCGCCATTGTCGAATGAACCCTGGCTGCGGCCGACGCCACGGAAATTGAAGCGCGCCGTGGTGCAACCCAGCCCATGAAACCGATGGTAGAGGTCGTAGACCAGCGGATTGTTCATCGTGCCGCCATATTGCGGGTGGGTGTGCAGAATCAGCGCCATCGGGGCATTCGGTGCTTTTTGGCGAAGATAACGGGCTTCAATGCGCCCCGCGGGTCCGGGCAGGATGATGTCGGGCATGGGATCTTTCTCTGGGCGGGGTTTGAACGGACGACGGCGGGCGTAAGGAAAAACGGGCTCCCCTTAGCCGGAAATCGTCCTCCGGCGGGCAGGGTAATTCTTGACCAGATTACTCGGGAATTCTATATCCCCCATACGGTCGGGGCGAACGCTTTCCGGTCGAACGCTAATTGGCGCTTCTTACTACATCCGCGGGTTCGCGTGGCAAGAACTCAGTGGGTCCGGAACCCAGCCACTGCCAAAGGGAGGCGAAATTGAAGCTCAGCACCCGCGGCCGTTACGCCGTCATGGCAATGGCCGATCTGGCAAGCCAATCGGATAGCGGCGAAGGGACAATGGAGACTCTGGCGGGCATCGCTCGGCGGCAGGAAATCTCGCTCGCCTATCTCGAACAATTGTTCGGGAAGCTGCGGCGGGCGGGCCTGGTTGTCTCCTTGCGCGGACCCGGCGGCGGGTACCGCCTGGCCAAAGCGGCCGGTGACACAAGAATCGGCGATATCGTTCGCGTCGTGGACGAGCCCATGAAGGCCACGCGGTGCCGCACCACGCAAGGCTGCCTTGGCAAAAGCGGGCGCTGCCTGACGCACGATCTGTGGGACGAGCTCGGCCACCATATTGAAAGCTTCCTCTCCTCCGTGACGCTGGCTGACGTAGTGGGAAAGCGCGTCAAAGGGCGCGCGCGACGCGTCGAATCCGGTCAGCCAGAATCTGGCCAACACGCGGCGGCCTAGAGAACGACAATGATCTATCTCGACCACAACGCGACATCACCGCTACGCCCCGAGGCCAAGGACGCCATGTTCGCGGCGCTTGCCGATGCCGGCAACGCATCCTCCATTCACGCTGCGGGGCGTCGTGCGCGGGCGCGTGTGGAAACCGCCCGCCAGCAAGTCGCTAAACTTGCCGGTGCGAAAGCCGCCTCGGTTGTGTTCACGAGCGGCGGCAGTGAGGCGAATGCGTTGGCATTGCGCGGCGCTGTGGCCGGCGCGTTGGCGGCGAACGACCGCATCACGTGCATCTTCATCAGCGCAATCGAGCACGAAAGCGTGCGCGCCAATGCAGTAGCTCTGTCCGAAACAGCGCCTGCGCTCGCGCTGACTGAAATTCCGGTGACGCGTGACGGCGCGGTCGATCCCGACGCGTTGCGCCGCCTTTTGGTGCAAGGCAAAGGCCGTGCGCTCATTTCCATCATGGCCGCGAATAATGAGACCGGCGTGGTGCAGAATGTGGATGAAATTACGAAAACCATTCGCAGCGAGTGCGAGGACGCAATTCTTCACGTCGACGCCGTGCAGGCGGTGGGGCGAATTCCGTTGTCGTTCGACGCATTGGGCGCCGATCTGTTGACCTTTTCGTCGCACAAGCTTGGTGGGCCGCAAGGCGCCGGCGCGCTTCTTGTACGCAATGGCACGGCTTTGTCGCCGCTCGCGCTGGGCGCGCAGGAATCCGGGCGGCGGGGCGGCACCGAGAATGTCGCTGCCATTGCCGGATTCGGTGCTGCTGCCGCGGCTGTCAGAGACATCGCAAAACTGCAGCGACTGCGTGATCGCTTTGAAGCTGGCGTGAAGCAATTGGCACCCGGCGCCGTGATATTCGGCGAGGGCTCGACGCGGCTTGCCAACACATCGGGTTTTGCCATTCCTGGCCTGAGCGCCGAGACCGCGTTGATCGCTCTCGATCTCGACGGTGTCGCGCTGTCGTCGGGCTCCGCCTGCTCGTCCGGTAAAACGCGGTCCAGCCATGTGCTTGATGCGCTGGGGGTTGACGAGAATCTCGCGCGCGGGGCTTTGCGCCTCAGTCTCGGCTGGTCGTCGCAAGACGAAGACATCGACGCGGTTTTGGCGGCATTGGCGCGATTGCTCGCGCGCAAAGCACGCCTGACATCCGTATCGGCGGCATAGGAGAACAGCATGGCCGCCATCGAAGAAACACGCGAACGCGTCGCCGACATTGCCGGCGAGAAATACAAATACGGCTTCGTCACCGACATTGAGATGGACCTCGCGCCGAAAGGCTTGAGCGAGGACGTCGTGCGGATGATTTCGGCGAAGAAAAACGAACCTGCCTGGATGCTGGAATGGCGTCTCGAGGCCTATCGCCGTTGGGTGAAGATGCGCGAACCCAATTGGGCGCGCGTGCACTATCCGAAAATCGACTACCAGGATTTGCGCTATTACGCGGCGCCGAAGAGCCAGGGCGAGCGCCCGGCGAGTTTGGAAGACGTCGATCCGAAGCTTCTCGAGACCTATAAGAAACTTGGAATTCCGTTGTCCGAGCAGAAGATGCTGGCCGGCGTTGCGGTCGATGCGGTGTTCGATTCCGTTTCGGTCGCGACCACCTTCAAGCAGAAGCTGACCGAAGCGGGCGTCATTTTCTGCCCGATCTCGGAAGCCGTGCGCGAACACCCCGAGCTGGTGAAAAAATATCTCGGCTCAGTGGTGCCGGTGACGGACAATTTCTTCGCAACGCTGAATTCGGCGGTGTTTTCGGACGGAAGTTTTGTCTATGTCCCGAAGGGCGTTCGCTGCCCGATGGAGCTTTCCACCTATTTCCGCATCAACGCGTCTGAAACGGGACAGTTCGAACGCACGCTCATCATCGCGGACGAGGGCGCCTATGTGTCCTATCTCGAAGGCTGTACGGCGCCCAAGCGCGATGTGAACCAGCTGCATGCGGCTGTTGTCGAGCTGGTGGCCTTGGACGGTGCCGAGATCAAATATTCGACGGTACAGAACTGGTATCCGGGCGACGAAGAGGGCAAAGGCGGCATCTATAATTTCGTCACCAAGCGCGGCGATTGCCGTGGGCGGGGTTCTAAGATTTCCTGGACGCAGGTCGAGACCGGCTCGGCGATCACCTGGAAATATCCGAGCTGCATTTTGCGCGGCGACAATTCGGTGGGCGAATTCTACTCCATCGCCATCACCAATAATTATCAGCAGGCCGATACCGGCACCAAGATGATCCATCTGGGCAAGAACACGCGCTCGCGCATCATCTCCAAGGGCATCTCGGCCGGTCATGCGCAAAACACCTATCGCGGCCTTGTCAGCGTGCATCCGAAGGCGTTGGGCGCGCGCAATCACACGCAATGCGATTCCCTTCTCATCGGCGGCAATTGCGGCGCCCATACCGTCCCCTATATCGAGAGCCGCAATCCATCGGCCCATATCGAACATGAGGCGACGACATCGAAGATCGGCGACGATCAGCTCTTTTATTGCCTCTCGCGCGGTATCGGACAGGAAGAGGCGGTGGCCCTGATCGTCAACGGTTTCTGCCGTGACGTGCTGCAGCAGTTGCCGATGGAATTCGCCGTCGAAGCGCAAAAACTGGTCGGCATCAGCCTTGAAGGTAGTGTCGGATAACAATAGGTCGGAAAAAACACAGTGCTTGAAATTCAAGACTTACACGTTCGCGTTGACGGCAAGGAAATCCTGAAAGGGCTGACGCTCTCGGTTCCGACCGGCGAGGTTCATGCCGTCATGGGCCCCAACGGGTCCGGCAAATCGACGCTGTCCTATACGCTGGCAGGGCGCGAAGGCTATGAGATCGTATCGGGCAAGATTCTCTTCAATGGTGAGGATCTGGCGCCATTGTCCTCCGATGCGCGTGCCGCGCGCGGCGTGTTCCTGGCGATGCAATATCCGGTGGAAATTCCGGGCGTCACCACAATCAATTTTCTCAAGACGGCGCTGAATGCGCAGCGCCGGGCGCGCAATGAGTCCGAACTCGATGCTTTGCGCGTTTTGAAATTGGTGCGCGAGAAGGCCAAGGCGCTGAACGTTCCGGAAGAGATGCTGCGCCGTGCGCTGAATGTTGGCTTCTCGGGCGGCGAGAAGAAGCGTCTAGAAGTGCTGCAGATGTCCTTGTTCGAACCGAAATTGGCGGTTCTGGACGAAACCGATTCCGGCCTCGATATCGATGCGCTGCGGATGATCGCCGAGTCGGTGAATGCTATGCGCGGGCCGTCGCGGACGATGCTGGTGATCACCCATTATCAACGGCTCCTGACCTATATCGTACCCAACCGCATTCATGTTCTGGCGTCCGGGCGAATTGTGAAATCCGGCGGGCCAGAATTGGCGCTGGTTCTTGAAGAGAAGGGCTATGAGCATCTGATCGGAGAGCCGGCATGAGCAGCCAGGCGCTTCGCGTCGATCCCAAAACCCAACTTTTCGAAGACGATTTCGCCGCGAATTCCGCCGATCTGCCGGGCGCAGGTCTAAGCTGGCTGGATTCGCGGCGCGTATTGGCGATGGAATCATTCGCGGCGACCGGCGTGCCGACGCGCCGCATGGAAGCGTGGAAATACACCGACCTCGCCGGCGCGCTGGATGGCGAGCTGGAGCCGGCCACGTTGTTCCGTGCCGACACCGCGGCGACGACAACCGATGTGTTCGCGGATCTGCCGGGAACGCGCGTCGTTTTGATGAACGGGTTTCTGCATTATATCGGCGGCACGGCGCTGACCGACGACATCGACATTGTCGATTTGACTCAGCTGAGCGCGCGCACGCCCGAATGGGTGCGGCTCTATCTCGGCACGGGTCCGACCGGCGGCGGGCCGGGACTGGGCACGGCTTCTCTGGCGCTGATGCGCGGCGGCATCGCGGTGCGCGTCCGCGCCGGTGCGCAAGGACTTTCGCCACTGCATTTGCGCTTCATCAACCCGTCCCGCAGCCAACCCCTGATGTGCCACTCGCGAGTACTGATCGTGTTGGAAGAAGATGCGCAGCTCGACCTTCTCGAAAGCCATAGCGGCGTGACGAGCGAGCAAGTTCTCGCCAATCTTGGGGTCGAGTTTGTGTTGAAGAAAAATGCGCGGCTGAATCAGATTCGCGTGCAAGAAGAAGGCACTCACACGCTGCATATCACCAGCCTGGACGCGCGCGTTGCCGGCGGCGCTCACTATCAATCGCTGCTGGTCAATCTCGGTGCCCATCTTTCGCGTGTGGACATGAATGTGCGCCTTGAAGAGCCGCTGGCCTCAGTCGGCATTCGCGCGGCGACGGTGCTTGGCGGCGAAGCGGCAGCCGATGTCACCACCATTGTGGACCACGCCGCGCCGCACACGAAGAGCCGGCAATTGTTCAAGAGCGTGGTCGGCGGGCGCGCGAAAGCCGTCAGCCAGGGCAGGGTGACGGTGCGCAAAGGTGCGGTGAAGTCCGACAGCCACCAGATGTTCAAGGCACTTCTTCTGGCGCCGCGCGCCGAAGCCGACGCTAAGCCGGAACTTGAGATTTTCGCGGATGATGTCGTGTGCGGCCATGGCACTGCCATCGGCGCACTCGACGAAGACGCGCTGTTTTATTTGCGCTCGCGCGGGATTCTGGCGGCTGAAGCGCGCCAGATGATGGTGCGCGCGTTCTTGGAGGATGCCATCGGCGAAGGCACCAGCGAAGCGATCCACGACGCCATTTGGGCGCGGATCGATGCGGCGATGACGAATGTGGAGGACGTCCCATGACGCGTCCGCTTCCCAAGACAAGCCGGGAATACGACGTCGAGACTTTGCGCCGGGATTTTCCAATCCTCACGAAGACCGTTCATGGCCGCAAATTGGTCTATCTCGACAATGCCGCCTCGGCGCAAAAGCCGAAGCAGGTTTTGGATGCGATGACGACTTTCATGACTGAGGAATACGCCAACGTTCACCGCGGCGTGCATTTTCTATCGGCTGTGGCGACCGAGCGCTACGAAGCTGCGCGCGCACGCATGCAGGCATTTGTCGGCGCCGCGCATGAAGACGAAATCATCTACACCCATGGCGGGACAGAGGCGATTAATTTGGTCGCGTCATCCTTCCTGGCGCCGCGTATCGAGCCGGGCGACGAAATTGTCCTCAGCGTCATGGAGCATCACTCCAACATTGTGCCGTGGCATTTTCTGCGCGAGCGCCTGGGCGCGGTTCTGAAATGGGTAAATGTTTCGGAAGAAGGAGATCTCGATCCGCAGGATGTGGCGCGTGCCATCGGACCGAAGACGAAAATGGTCGCGATCACCCATATGTCCAACGTGCTGGGCACGCGCACCGCGCTGAAGGAAATCGTGCGCCTCGCCCATGAAAAGGGTGTGCCTGTTCTGGCCGATGGGTGTCAGGGCGCCGTTCACGGCCGCGTCGACGTGAAGGATCTCGACGTCGATTTCTATGTGATGACGGGGCACAAGCTTTATGGCCCCACCGGCATCGGAATTCTGTACGGCAAGCGCGCGCATTTGAAAGCGATGCGCCCTTATCAAGGTGGCGGCGAGATGATCCGCGTGGTGACGCGTGACAATGTCACCTATGCCGACCCGCCAATGCGCTTCGAGGCAGGCACGCCGCCCATCGTGGAGACGGTCGGACTGGCGGCGGCCCTTGGCTATATGGAAAGCGTTGGGCGCGAGGCGATGGCGGCGCATGAAAACGCGCTGGCGCGCAAAGCCGAGGCGGGCTTGCGCGCGTTGAACGGCGTCAAATTGATCGGCGAGGCGAAGGATAAAGGCCCCATCGTCTCGTTCGAAACCATCGGTATTCATGCGCATGATCTGGCCACCATCCTAGACCGCGAAGGCGTGGCGGTGCGTGCGGGCCATCATTGCGCACAGGTTCTGATGGATCGTTTCGATGTGCCTGCAACGGCGCGCGCCTCCTTTGCCCTCTACAACACCGAGGAAGAGGTGGATGCATTGATCGCGGCGGTGCAAGTTGCGCGGAAGGTGTTCAGCTGATGGACGCGGATTTGCGCGAGCTCTACCAGGAGATCATTCTGGACCATAGCCGCCACCCGCGCCATTTCGGAGCGCTGGCGGATGCGAACCATGTTGCCGAGGGTTACAATCCACTCTGCGGCGACAAGGTGAAGATCTACCTCAAACTCGACGACGCCGACCGCATTGCGGATATCGCGTTTGAAGGCAAAGGCTGCGCCATCTCGGTGGCGTCTGCTTCGCTGATGAGCGAGATGCTGAAAGGGCGCAGCACCGAAGAGGCCGAACAGCTGCTCAGCGGGTTCCTGCACCTTGTCAAAGGCGAGGACGCTTCCGATTTAGAGGAAGACGACAAAGAGCATTTGGCCGTTATGGCCGGCGTGTCGGCATTTCCCATGCGTGTGAAGTGCGCAACCCTGGCTTGGCATGCGATGAAGGCAGCGATTGACGGCGAAGAATCGGCAAAATCAGAATGAGCGACGCTGCGGACACCGAGAATAAGACCGACGCGTCTGTCACCGATGCAGCTGTAGAAGCCGTGGTGACGGGCAGCGGCACCGCCATGACGCCCGAAGAATTGGGCGTGTTCGGCAAAGAGCTGATCGAGGCGATTAAAACCGTCTACGATCCCGAGATGCCGGTCGATATTTACGAACTCGGTCTTATTTATAAGGTCGACGTTGCCGACAACAAGGATGTGACCGTGGACATGACGCTGACCGCGCCGGGATGTCCGGTTGCCGGCGAGATGCCCGGAATGGTGAAAACGGCGCTGGAGACGGTGCCCACCATCGGCGACATCACGGTGAACATGGTGTTCGATCCGCCATGGACGCCGGAGCGCATGTCGGAAGAAGCCAAACTCGAACTGAATATGTTCTGATGGGAACGCCATGACCACCACCGAAACCGTCACAAGCCGCCCCAAGCGCGAGCGCCCGAAGATCATCCGGCTTTCGGACAACGCGGCATCGCGCATCAAAGAGATCATGGACGGCGCCGATGGGCGCTATATCGGCGTACGCGTGGGCGTCGTGAACGGCGGCTGCGCCGGCATGACCTATACGATGGATTATGCCGAAACCATGCTGCCGCTGGACGAGGTGATCGAAGATAAAGGCGTGAAGGTCTTCGTCGATCCCAAAGCGGTGATGTTTCTGATCGGCACGGAAATGGATTTCAAGCGCGAGAAGCTTGCGTCGCGGTTTCTATTCCTCAATCCGAACCAGACCGATGCGTGCGGGTGCGGTGAGTCCGTCGCCATCACGCCCCGCAACGAAGACGCGTAGTGCGGCGTCTTACGCTGCTACCACCGAAGCGGTGTTGAGTTCGGTTTCACCGATTACGCGATTTCGGCCCTTTGCCTTGGCATCGTAGAGGCACGTGTCGGCGCGGCTCACGAATTCTTCGAGTGGTTCGCCCGGACGATAAAGCGCCACGCCGGCCGAAACGGTAATTACGCCGAGAATGTCACCGGAAGATTTCTTCACGAGCTTCTTGGATTCCACCTTCTTGCGGATCTGATCTGCAACGCTGAAGGCGCCTGTGAGGTCCGTTTGCGGCAAGATGACCGCGAATTCTTCGCCGCCATAGCGTGCGGCGGTATCGCGACCCTTTACATTTTCCGAGAGACAATTGCCGACGAGGCGCAGGACTTGGTCTCCGGTCTGATGTCCCCAGGCATCGTTGACCTTCTTGAAGTGGTCGATATCGACCATCATGAGGCACAGAGGTTCGCCGAGTTCGTGGGCGCGTTCGACCGCGGCGCTGAGGCCGATATCGAAGGCCTTGCGATTGGGAATGCCGGTCAATCCGTCGGTGAGCGCTTCATGGCGTACGGATTCCAAACGGTCGCGCAAATCCGAGATTTCATGGGATGAGGCTTGAAGCTGACGTTCGAGAAGCTTGGTCCGCGCTTCCATGCCGCGTGTGGCGACCACGACTTTATCGATGAGTACCTTTGCAGCTTTTTCGCTCATCGGAGCGTCGCCGAGCTGGCCGGATACCGCAGTAAGAGTGTGCCCGTAACTGTTTTGATCGCGTCCGGCGCTCTCCAACATTTGCAGCACGATGTCGAGTTCCTGGTGAACCTTGTCACCGATATCGGCAACCGCAACGCCATCGCTGGGCGAGCGAATATACCGCTCGTACAATGTCGTCATGACGCTGGATTCGAATACGCAGCCACTGGCGAGAAGCGTGTCGACCGCAGCGCGGAGCTCGAAATTCTCGTTCGCCACATAGGTGTAGACGAGTTCGAAATTCTGAGGGATTGGCGAAATGGTGCGCGCCGCCAACCATGCCAAGGCTTCACGAGCGAATTCATCCGCCCGCTTTTTATCTATCGTTTTCGCCAAGCCGTCCCCCAACTGGCAGAGCTCCACGAGGTCGTGGAACTCACATGGGGAGATACTGAGGCGTCGAAAATAAAAAGTCGTTAATTGCACCGGCCCTGCGCAATACAAAAAATGCTCAGAAAATAAGCAAATTCAAGCCTATTGGACTGTGCCGTTATTCGACAGTCTCTTCCTCACGGCTGCCGCTGCCGGCCTTTTTGGGCTCGGGTTTTGGCAGCACGATCGGCCGCAAAAGGAAGGCGGGCCATTCGTGGGCTTCGATCTTGCTCTCATGGCGCGGCGCCTGCGGTTGCCGGGTCGCTTGTTGTGGCCGCGGCGCATGTTGTGGGCGGGCAGCTTGCGCTTGGCGCGGTGCATCTCGACGAGGAGTACGCGGCGCCTGTGCTGGACGCAGTGTCACGGGAAGTGTTTCCACCACCTGTACCGATTCCGGCAGATCGATGTGCGTGACAGGTTCTTGTGCGACAACCGGCTCACGGGAAATCGGTTCGAACGACGCAACGTTTTGCGATTTCGGCGGCTTGTGCGAACGGGGTTCGCCGTCGCGCTTGCCACGGCGCGGGCGTTCTTCACGTCCACCACGCTTCTCGCGCGGTTGTTCGATCTCTTCGGGCAGACCTTCCATGATCTGCCGTTCGACATTCTGGCCGATCAGCTTTTCGATCGCCGAAACGTTTTTCTCGTCCCGCTTTCCCACAAGCGTGAAGGCAAATCCAACCCGCCCGGCGCGCCCGGTGCGACCGATGCGGTGCACGTAATCGTCGGCGTGAAAGGGAACGTCATAATTGAAAATATGGCTGACGGCGGGAATATCGAGGCCGCGTGCAGCGACATCGCTGGCGACGAGGATTTTGACGTCGCCACCACGGAACGCTTCAAGCGTTCTGGTGCGCACCGATTGATCGAGATCGCCGTGCAACGCTGCTGCCGAGAAGCCGTGTTTGACCAGCGATTTCGACACCACATCGACGTCGATCTTGCGATTGCAAAATACGATGCCGTTGTTGACTGGATTGTCGCGGATCAAGCGGCGCAAGGTTTCGCGCTTGGACCAATCGCCGCCGGGAACAGTGACCATCACTTGCGTGATGGTGGAGGCCGCAGTTGCAGGGCGGGAAACTTCCACGCGCACCGGAGCTTGTAGGAACTGGTCCGTGAGCCGCTGAATTTCAGGCGGCATCGTCGCGGAATAGAACAATGTCTGGCGGGTGAACGGAATGAGTTTTGCGATGCGTTCGACGTCGGGAATGAATCCCATGTCGAGCATGCGGTCGGCTTCATCGATGACCAGGATCTGCACGCCGGTGAGCATCAGCTTGCCGCGTTCGAAATGGTCCAGAAGCCGGCCAGGCGTTGCGATCAAGACATCGACGCCGCGATCGAGTTTCTTTTCTTGCTCGTCGAAGGAAACGCCGCCGATCAGCAGCGCCATCGAAAGCCGATGATATTTGCCGTAACGCTCGAAGCTCTCGGCCACTTGGGCCGCAAGTTCGCGCGTCGGCTCTAAAATCAACGAACGCGGCATGCGCGCCTTTGAGCGGCCGCGTGACAGGCGTTCGATCATGGGCAGGGTGAAGGACGCCGTCTTTCCGGTGCCCGTCTGCGCAATGCCGATCATATCGCGGCCTTTGAGCACCTCTGGGATGCCCTGCGCCTGAATTGGTGTCGGCGTCGTGTAGCCGGAATCGGCAATCGCGCGCAGCAGCTCCGGGTTTAGGCCCAAAGTGTCGAAGCGCGGCTCACTGCCGGAATTCGGATCGATGGAAACTTCAGACGCCAAGGCTTTTTCGCCGGCTTGCGCGCCGGCCAACGTGTCAGTGCTCGTTCTACTCTCCCGAGGCACCGCTCGGGGCGCCCACTGAACTGCCCGGATCGGCAGTTGCTACATTGCGGCGCAACATACGGATTCGTTTCGAAAAGTCAATGATGGCGGGCCGGAACGCATGGTTCAGCGTGAACGATGCCGCCTTTAAACGTCCACATCGGTGGCAAAAGCGGCGTTCTCCTGGATGAATTGGAAGCGCAGCTCAGGCTTCTTGCCCATTAGCCGCTCAACCAAATCTTCAGTTTCCTTCGCCTCATCCTCGGCAATCTCGACACGGATCAGCGTGCGATTGCCGGGCTTCATGGTTGTTTCCTTCAATTGCGCTGGCATCATCTCGCCGAGGCCTTTGAAGCGCGACACTTCCACCTTCGCGTTTGGGCGGAATGCGGTTTTGAGCATCGCCTCGCGGTCGCGCTCGTCGCGCGCATAAACAATCTTGCCGCCTTGCGCCAACCGATAGAGCGGCGGCATGGCGAGGAAGAGGTGGCCGGTTTCGATCAGCGCCTTCATCTCGCGATAGAAGAACGTGAGAAGAAGCGAGGCGATATGCGCGCCGTCGACATCGGCGTCGGTCATGATGATGACGCGCTCATAGCGCAAATCTTCGGCGCGAAAGCGCGAGCCTGATCCGCAGCCAAGCGCCAATACGAGATCCGACAATTCCTGATTTTGCTGAAGCTTGCCGGCCGCGGCGCTCGCTACATTGAGAATTTTTCCGCGCAACGGCAGCACGGCTTGCGTGGCGCGGTCGCGCGCCTGCTTGGCGGAGCCGCCGGCGGAATCGCCTTCCACCAGAAATATCTCGGTGCCGTTGGGAGAGTCGCGCGTGCAATCGGCAAGCTTGCCGGGCAGGCGAAGTTTTCGTGTCGCCGCTTTACGGCTGACTTCTTTTTCCTGCCGGCGCTTCAGCCGATCCTCAGCCGCATCGACGGCGAAGTTGAGGAGGGCGTCCGCGTCTTGCGGATGCTCCGCGAGCCAATGGTCGAAATGGTCGCGTAAGACGTTTTCCACCAGGCGCTGCGCTTCGGGGCTGGAAAGTTTTTCCTTCGTCTGGCCCTGAAATTCAGGCTCACGAATGAACACCGAAAGAACGGCACATGCGCCCGCCATGACGTCTTCCGGCGTCACCGAAGCAGTTTTGCGGTTTCCGACCCGCTCGCCATGTGTGCGCAAGGAACGCGTCAGCGCCGCGCGTAAGCCCTGCTCATGCGTCCCGCCTTGCGGCGTCGGAATTGTGTTGCAGTAGGAATGAACGAAGGGATCGATCTGCGGTGTCCACGACACCGCCCATTCCAGCGCACCCTTGCCCTCGCGGTTCTGCACGAACCCGGAGAACATGCGGCTGGTCACCGATCTCGACGTGCCCAGTTCACCGCGCAAGAAATCGGACAGACCACCCGGGAATTTGAGCACCTCTTCCGCCGGTGTGGTTTCGTCTCGAATCAGGCTCTGCGCGCAGTGCCAGCGGATTTCGACGCCACGGAAGAGATAGGCCTTCGACCGCGCCATGCGGTAGAGCGTTTTGGCGCTGAAATGATGTGTAGCGCCGAAGATCTGCGTATCAGGTTTGAAGCTCACGACGGTGCCGCGCCAATTCGCGGCTGGGCCCAATTCTTTCAGTTTGCCGATCGCATGCCCGCGTTCGAAACGCTGTTTGTAGGCGCGGCGGTCACGCGCGACCTCTACTTCCATCCACTCGGACAGCGCATTGACGACCGAGGCGCCGACGCCGTGTAAGCCGCCGGAGGTGTCGTAGACCTTGCCGCCGAATTTTCCACCGGCATGCAGCGTCGTCATGATGACTTCCAGGGCGGACTTGTTCTTGAATTTGGGATGCGGATCGACCGGGATACCGCGCCCATTGTCCCGGACGGTCAGAACGTCGTCTTCGTCGAGCGTGATTTCGATGCGCGTGGCGTGGCCGGCGACGGCTTCGTCCATCGCGTTGTCCAGAATTTCTGCCGCGAGGTGATGAAGCGCCCGCTCATCGGTCCCGCCGATATACATGCCAGGCCGCCGACGAACCGGTTCGAGGCCCTCAAGGACCTCAATGTCCTTGGCCGTGTAGTCGTCCCCGCCACCGGATTTGCTCGCAGCCGATCCCTTAGAATCGGAAGCTTTGGTGCCGGAGCGCTTAGGAGTGTCTTCAAACAGGTCGCGAATCTTTGCCATGAGCACTTCATGCCCAAGACTGGCTCGAAGAAAAAGGGCGATCGGTGTGGGCAGCACCGGCTTTACCGCCGGAATGGCTGAAAAAATCAAGGCTGTGTGAGAAATTTTAACGCTGGGCCCGCAGCAAACATGCCCATTGTCGCTGGTTTCTCTCAGCAATTGTTAACGAGCATTCTTTAGGGTTCCACCCTGGAGCGCACTTGATCTGCGCCGTGGGTGGGGCAGTGATGTCGCCTGTGTTGTCGAAAACGCGTAACCAGCCGAGGGATGATCGGCTCGAAATATGCCGGATTCATCGGGGTGCCGAGGCTTTGTGCGGCGCTGCCACCATATCGGCTTACTGGATCTTTCCGACGATATTGCTGAGTTCGCAATGGCTGGGCGTGTTCGGCAATGCGACGCCCTTGCGCGGAATATTGGCGGCCGCGCTGATCGCTGGCGTTTACCTCGCGATCAAAAGCGCAGGCCGACGCTTCGAGATAGATGCCCGCAAGAAGCCTACATCGCTGATCGTCGACTATTGGTCGCTCCGTGTGGTTACCCTCACCGGATTGCTGAGTGGCGCCTGGGGATTAGTGGTCTGGTTGCTTTGGCAGGATGGTAATGTCGCAAACCATCTCTTCGTAAGCCTCATCGCGTTGTCGGTGGTCGCGCGGTTTCTGATCAGCCGTTCGGTGCAACCCGCTTATTTCGCAGCGGCGGTCGCGCCGCTGACCATCTTGCTTTTCCTTCGCGCCGCGACAAGTTTTACGCCACAGGACATAGCGCTCGCCGCGGTGGTTTGCGGCTACGCCGCTTTCGTTGCACGCGATACGCGCCATTACGCGCAGAAGCTCGATGCCACGGTTGAAGTCTACTATGCCAATCAGGATCTCGCTCAAGAGCTGAAGAAAGCGCGTGACGACGCGCTGCTCAAGACCGCTGAAGCGGAGCAGGCGAATATTCTGAAGACAAAATTCATGGCGAATATGAGCCACGAATTGCGCACGCCGTTGAATGCCATTCTCGGATTTTCCGAAATGATCGCGCGCGAAAAACTCGGCCCCGTGGGCAGTTCGCGCTATCTCGAATACGCCACCGACATTCATATCTCAGGCGAGCATCTTCTGACGCTGATCAACGATTTGCTTGACGTTGCGAAGATCGAAGCCGGAAGGATGGAGATCGCTCCTTATCTCATGGAGACAAGTCAGGCGCTGGACTCTTCGCTGAAGCTCATAACGGCGCGGGCGCGAGAGCGTCCGCAAACTGTAGTCTTACGCATCGCGCCCGACGCGACGCGGGTCTATGCGGACGAGCGTGCTTTCAAGCAGATTCTCATTAATCTCGTGTCCAATGCGGTGAAATATACGCATGAAGGCGGGCAGATCGACATTGTGGCCGAGCGCAATGCAGCGGGCGAGTTCCAATTGATGGTGGGCGACAATGGCTACGGCATTCCGAAGGCTAAGCTCGTCGATATCTTCAATCCGTTTTCGCAGGTCGACAATCGTTACGACGATGAACGGCAAGGCACCGGGCTTGGTCTGGCACTCGTAAAGGGATTGGCCGACGTGCATGGCCGCCGCGCCTGGATTGAAAGCGAAGAAGGTAAGGGCACGCGCGCCTTTGTCGTGTTTCCGGCGCCGCCGGACGTTGAAGACCGCAGATACGCCTAGGCGTTGTTCTGCTTCCTCGTTCCAGATGCACGTTCCTAAAGTCTCACGGCCCGCCCTGAGCTTCCTATTTTCTCATTGTCATGGCCCGCGAAAGCGGGCCATCCAGGCGATCATAGCCTCTATTGCTCACGCGGACGCGTGAGCGCTGGATGGCCTGGTCAAGCCAGGCCATGACAAGGAGTGGTCGTCTCGAACCATGAGATGAAATAAAAAAGGGCCGGGTTTTATCCCGGCCCTTTTCATTTATCCATCCGCGCAAGACGCGCGGAAAGTCAGTGCCACTAGACCGAATAATACATCTTGAATTCGATCGGGTGGGGCGTGTGTTCGAACGCGTAGACGTCCTGCATCTTGAGTTCGATGTAGGAATCGATGAAGTCGTCGGTGAACACGCCACCGCGCTTCAAGTAGGTCCGGTTGCTATTGAGGTTCTCGAGAGCCTCGCGGAGCGAACCGCACACTTGCGGCACTTCCTTCAGCTCTTCCGGCGGCAAATGGTAAAGGTCTTTGTCCATCGGCGCGCCAGGATCGATCTTGTTCTCGATACCGTCAATGCCGGCCATCAGCATTGCGGCGTAAGCGAGGTAGGGGTTCGCGCCCGGATCCGGGAAGCGAACTTCAACGCGCTTCGCCTTCGGGCCGGTGCCGAACGGAATGCGGCACGAAGCTGAACGGTTGCGGGCGGAATAGGCCAGAAGCACCGGTGCTTCGAAGCCCGGAATGAGCCGCTTGTAGGAATTGGTCAGCGGGTTGGTGAAGGCGTTGAGCGACTTGGCGTGTTTGATGATGCCGCCGATGTAATAGAGGCACATCTGCGACAGATCGGCGTAGCCATTGCCGGCGAAGAGCGGCTTGCCGTCTTTCCAGATCGACTGATGCACATGCATGCCCGAGCCGTTATCGCCGTAGAGCGGCTTCGGCATGAACGTCGCCGTTTTGCCGTAAGCCTGCGCCACCTGATGGATGACATATTTGTAGATCTGCATGTTGTCGCCGCACTTGGTCAGCGTGTTGAACTTGAAGCCAAGTTCGTGCTGCGCGGTCGCGACTTCATGGTGATGCTTCTCAGGCTGAATGCCCAATTCGCCCATGACGGCGAGCATTTCCGAACGAATGTCTTGCGCGGAGTCGATCGGCGGGACGGGGAAATATCCGCCTTTGATCGGCGGGCGGTGGCCAAGATTGCCGGCTTCGTAGACGGTGCCGCTGTTATACGCGCCTTCGACGGAGTCGACGTAATAATAGCCTGAGTTCATCGTCGTATCGAAACGGACGTCGTCGAAGAGAAAGAATTCGGCTTCCGGTCCAAAGTATGCCGTGTCGCCGAGGCCGCTCGAAGCAAGAAATTTCTCGGCAGCTTTGGAGATCGAACGCGGGCAGCGATTATAGGGCTGCCCCGTCATCGGCTCTTGAATGTCGCAGGTGATGGAAAGCGTCGTCTGCGCGAAGAACGGATCGATGATGGCGGTGTCCGGATCCGGCATCAGCACCATGTCGGACTCATTGATTGCTTTCCAACCGGCGATTGACGAACCGTCGAACATGGTCCCGTGCGTGAACAGATCTTCGTCGACCATCGAAAGGTCGAACGTCACATGCTGCCACTTGCCTTTGGGATCGGTGAATCTGAGATCGACGAATTTAACTTCCTTGTCCTTGATAAGTTTCAGGACGGACTTTGCATCAGACATTGCCTCGGTCTTTCTCTATGAGGAACGGTTGGAAGGCTCAGACGAAATTGGTACTGACGAAATTCAATTTGAGAATGTGGCCGTAAGACGCGGGTTAGATGGCCGCAGCTCCGCGTTCTCCGGTGCGAATGCGGATCGCTTCCAGGACTTCGGACACGAAGATCTTGCCATCGCCAATTCGCCCCGTTCGCGCGGCCTTGAGGATGGCCTCGACCGCTGCTTCGACCTGCTCCGTCGGGAGCACGATCTCAATTTTCACTTTCGGGAGGAAGTCCACCACATACTCGGCGCCACGGTACAGTTCTGTGTGACCTTTTTGACGGCCAAAGCCCTTGGCTTCCGTCACCGTAATCCCCTTAACGCCGACCTCATGAAGCGCCTCTTTCACTTCGTCAAGCTTGAACGGTTTGATGATTGCTTCGATTTTTTTCATCTGGCTCCCTTTGGCATATGACGAAGCGGGACCGAAAAACTTCGGCCCCGGTGCGAGCGCGGACAAGACGCGGGTATCCACCCGATAGCAGGGCCCATGCCAACGCACGCCTCAGCTAATTCATAAGTGTTGTCAGTCTGTTAAATGTGGTCCATCCCATTGCTGCCTTACCAGTAGCCTAAATATTAGACGACGTGTCCATTTAATAGGCAAATAATTATCCACAAGCGGGATTGCCGGGCCACGAGCGCTTTGACAATTTCGCGACCGCAAGGCGGTGAGTGGGGACCGGGACAATGGGGCGTAGTTACAATCCGGTTTTTGGCGATCTCGGCACCACCATTTTCACGGTGATGTCGGCGCTGGCCTTGAAGTCGGGCGCCGTAAATCTGGGGCAGGGGTTTCCCGACGAAGACGGCCCAGCCTCCATACGCGCCGAAGCCGCGCGCGTCCTGCATGAAGGTCCAAACCAATATCCGCCCATGACCGGATTGCCGCAGCTCAAAGCCGCGGTCGCGGATCATAGTGCCCGCTTTCATGGTTTGAGTTTCAACCCCGCGAGCGAAGTGCTCATCACATCGGGCGCTACCGAGGCGTTGACCGCCAGCATCATGGCGCTGGCGGCTCCTGGCGACGAAGCCATCATCATCGAGCCGGCCTATGATTCTTATCGGCCCGCGCTGGAAGCGGTTTGCGCGAATGTAAGGGCGATCCGTCTCCAGCCGCCTCACTTCAAATTGGAAGAAGCCGCCCTCGCCGAGGTATTTTCGCCGCGCACCAAATTGCTGATTATCAACTCGCCACTCAATCCGGTCGGGCGTGTACTCACGCAGGGCGAATTGGAGCTCATCGCGGCGTATGCCAAGCGATATGATTCCTATGTCATCTGCGATGAGGTCTATGAACATCTGGTGTTCGACGGTCACAAACATGTGCCGCTGATGTCGCTTCCCGGTATGCGCGAGCGCTGCGTGCGGATCGGTTCGGCGGGAAAGATATTTTCGTTGACGGGGTGGAAGGTCGGTTGGGTTCAAGGCCCGGCACCTTTGATCGGCGTGATCGCGAAGGCCCATCAATTCTTGACCTTCACCACGCCGCCGGCGCTGCAGCTTGGAATCGCCCATGGTCTGACACATGAGATGAATTTCGCGCTGAATCTTACGCGCGCCCTTGAGAGCAATCGCGATTTTCTGAGCCGCACGTTGACGGCAGCCGGTTTCCAGGTTCTGTCCAGCGAGGGCACGTATTTTGTGACGGCGGGAATAAGAAATCTGACTAATGAGTCCGACCGCGATTTTTGCGAGCGTATGACACGCGACGGCGGCGTGGCGGCGATACCTATTTCGGCGTTTTACGCCTCGGGCGGTCCCACTGATCTTGTGCGCTTCGCCTTTTGCAAAAAGCGCGAGATTCTGGAAGACGCGGCGCATCGCTTGCAGAATTTCTTCGCGGTGCAGCCGGCGTGAAGCGCCTGCTTCAACCGAATAATTTTGACGTTCTCACCATAGAACAGATGGGCGAGGCCGACCGATTGGCGGTCGCAGGCGGCGTGCCATCGCTGGTGCTCATGGAAAATGCCGGACGCGCGGTGGCCGAGGAAATCGTCGCGCGATGGAGCACGCGCGCAACGGCTGTTCTGTGCGGGCCCGGCAATAATGGCGGTGACGGTTATGTGGTGGCGCGCCACCTTCTAGAACGCGGCTGGAATGTATGGGCAGAGACGCTTGTTGATCCTGTTTTCCTAACCGGCGACGCGGCCGAGATGTTCCGGCGCTGGCCCGGCGAGACCCGCCCCGTCACGCGTGCACGTTCGGCAGAACTGGTTGTCGATGCCATGTTCGGTGCCGGCCTGTCGCGGCCGCTCGATCACAACGCGCTCACCATTGCGCTCTCTCTGAATCAATCGGAACTGCCGGTCGTAGCGGTCGATGTACCGAGCGGGCTACATGGCAATTTGGGTCGGTCGCTTGGCAATGCGTGCGTCGAGGCTAACCTGACCGTGACGTTCTTCCGAAAAAAGCCGGGACATATTTTATTTCCGGGTCGCGCGCTCTGTGGAGAAACCGTTTTGCGCGATATCGGCATTCCCGAGTCGGTGCTGAATTCCATCGACGTGCAAATTTTCGAGAATGTTCGCGCGCTATGGCGGGAGCCATTCCCGTGGCCGCGTGCTGACGGGCATAAATATAAACGTGGGTCTACGCTTATTGTCAGCGGACCAGCTCATGCCACTGGCGCTGCCCGCCTGGCGGCACGCGGCGCACTTCGCATTGGCAGCGGGCTGGTTAGTGTCGCCAGTCCCCTCGATGCGGTGGCGGTAAACGCTGCACATCTGACCGCTATCATGGTGAAACCGTTTGCAAATGCAGCCGGTCTTTCAGAATTGCTGAACGACAAGCGCATGAATGTTGTCGCTATCGGACCTGGTCTTGGTATCGACGCACCGGCGGCCGAGCTTGTCCGCACCGCGTTGCAAAGCAAAGCGGCGATTGTTTTGGATGCGGACGGATTGACGTGCCTGCCGGGTTTGCTCCGCAGCGGCGGGAAACTGCGCGGCGATTGTGTGCTGACGCCGCATGAAGGCGAATTCGAGCGCCTCTTTCCCGGTCTCCTGAAAAGCGCGCCGTCGAGATTGGGCGCCGCGCGTGATGCCGCGGCTCAGGCGGGTTGCGTCGTAGTGTTGAAAGGACCCGATACGATTATCGCGCATGCCGATGGCCGCACCGCGATCAACACCAACGCTCCGCCCACTTTAGCAACTGCAGGCGCCGGCGACGTGTTGGCCGGTTTCGTCGCCGGACTCTTGGCGCAAGGGATGATGCCCTTCGAGGCGGCGTGCGCCGGCGTTTGGTTGCACGGCGAGGCCGCGCGAAATTTCGGCCCAGGCCTTATTGCCGAGGATCTCCCGGAGATATTGCCTGCCGTCTTGAAGGAATTCGCGGAGGGCGCTTGAGCGGTTTTGTGATTCGAGCAGCCGAGCAAGGCGATCTTCCGGCGCTACTCACTATCTACAATCATTATGTCGAGAACACTTCGATCACATTCGATGTGGGCGCGCGCACGCTGGCGCAACGTCAGGCCTGGTTCGACCAATTCGGAACAAGCGGCCGCTACCAATGTCTTGTCGGCACTAAAGGCGGCGAGGTAATCGGCTGGGCCTGCAGCGCGCGGTTCAAGGAGCGCGCCGCCTACGACACGACCGTGGAGACGAGTATCTATCTCGCGTCCGGCGAAGTCGGGCGTGGCTATGGACGCAGGCTCTATTCCGCTCTGTTCGAGGCCATTGCGGGCAAAGATTTGCATTGCGCCTTTGGCGGCGTGACCCTGCCCAATGAGGCATCGGTGGGCCTCCATCTCGCTATGGGGTTCACCCCGGTTGGCGTGTTGCACGAGGCCGGCCGCAAATTCGGCCGCTATTGGGATGTCGGCTGGTACCAGAAAAACCTGGAATAGGCGCCCATCACCTGGAGGGCTCGGAGCCGGTCAGGTCGGAGAGGTCGCAGGGCGGGGCCATCGACATGCTCTAGCCCTCTGCGGAAACCCCGTGTTATAGCCCCACCCCCCGGTTCGGGGTTGGCCCGGCCTTGCGGGCGTGGTGGAACTGGCAGACACGCAAGATTTAGGTTCTTGTGACGCAAGTCGTGGGGGTTCAAGTCCCTCCGCCCGCACCAGCCTGCCGCGGCCGGCGATTTATAGAGTCCGTGCTTTCCCCTTCGCGGGCGGCACGAAGCAGATATTTTCAAGCGCCCGCTTTAAGCCGGGCGAAAGCACCGCAAATAGGAACGCCCCGATGGAAATCACCGAAACGCTGAACGAACATTTGCACCGCGAATTCAAAATCGTCGTCGGCGCGAAGGTTTTGGATGAGAAGCTCATCGACCGCTTGGCGGAGATGGCGCCTCGGGTGCAGTTGAAGGGCTTCCGCCCCGGCAAAGTCCCGGTCTCCTATTTGAAGAAGACCTACGGCAAGTCGCTGATGGGAGAGATCGTCAATAACGTCATCAACGAATTGAGCGAGCAGGCGCTAAAGGAACGCGAGCTGAAGCCCGCGACTCCGCCGCAGGTCGATCTCGTTCAGCCGGTCGAGCAGGTTGTGGACGGCAAGGCCGATCTCGAATTCACGATGAAAGTGGATTTGATGCCGGACTTCGACGTCGCAAATCTTTCGGATCTGAAGGCCGAACGCCTGAAGACCGAGGTCGAAAATTCCGATGTCGACGACGCTTTGAAGCGTTTGGCTGATCAGCAAAAGACCTACACCGACAAGGGCGAAGGCGCTTCCGCCGAGATCGGCGATTCGGTGACGATTGATTTCGAAGGCAAAATCGACGGCGTTCCCTTTGAAGGCGGTAAAGCCGATAATTTCGATCTGACTTTGGGCAGCGGAAGTTTCATTCCGGGATTCGAAGACCAAATCGTTGGATCCAAGGCCGGCGACAAGATTGTTGTCAGCGTCACCTTCCCGGAAAACTATGGCAGCGCGAAATTGGCAGGTCAGCCTGCCGAGTTCGACGTCACAGTCAAAGCCGTCAAGGCGGCGTCTGACGTTCCGATCGACGACCAGCTGGCAAGCAGCGTCGGCGTGGGCTCGCTCGAAGAACTCAAAGATGCCGTGCGCAAACAGCTGGAAGGCGATTTTGGCCGCGCCAGCGGCGTCCATCTCAAGCGCCGCATTCTCGACGCGCTTGCCGAATCGCATAGCTTTGAATTGCCGCGGGGTATGGTAGATGCCGAATTCGGCGCCATATGGAAGCAGGTGGAAGCTGAGATCGAACGTGAGGGCAAGACCGCCGAGGAAGAAGGCAAGTCGGACGACGATCTGAAGGCCGAATATCGCGCCATTGCGGAACGCCGCGTGCGCCTCGGCCTTGTTCTGGCCCGCATCGGCGAGCAGAACGGATTGCAGGTCAGCCAAGACGAGCTGAATCGCGCCGTCGCCGCGCAGGCCCGCCGCTATCCCGGCCAGGAACAGAAGATTTACGAATACCTGGCCAACAATCAGCAGGCGCTGGCGGAGATTCGTATTCCATTGTTCGAAGACAAGGTTGTGGATTTCGTTGCCGAACTTATCTCAGTGAACGACCGCGCCGTGAGCAAGGAGGTTTTGTTCATGGATCCGGACAGCGCTTCCGAAGCGCTTGCCACTGGCGGCACGAAAACCGAGGCGAAGGCCGAAGTGGCCGACGATGAGGACGACGGCAAGAAAAAGCCCAAGGCGAAGAAAAAGAAGAAAGACTAGGCAGAAGGGCACCGCCTACCGGATT
>CANIHD010000002.1 GCA_947467345.1 Alphaproteobacteria bacterium | reverse complement strand
GTCCATCCACGGTACCGTCTACAATCTCTTCAACGTTCAACGACATCTGATTTCACGATCCACGCTCCGCACCTTCCGGGCCAGCGCCATGGACGGATGGATCGCCGCGTCCGCTGCTGCTGCGTGAATTTTCAGATCAAAAATTTCCTTCGACCGAGCTAGTTAACCTGACAATTCCGCCGAGACCAATGCCGGGCGGCGGCAATCCCAATCAATGGTGGCAGCAGCAATACGGCCAGAACTACACCTATCGTGATGATTCCTTTTATACCCAGTGCCGTCAGACCACGGACCCTGCGGGCGTGCTTGCGGGAGCCCTGATTGGCGGACTGCTCGGGAATGTCGCTGGTAACGGCAGAGGCACGGCCACAATCGCGGGCGTGATTGTGGGCGGCGCGGCAGGCGCTGCGTTGACCCAGAGCATGAGCTGCGACGACCGCTCTTACGCCTATCGCACCTATTACGACGGGCTCAATTCCGGGACGCCGAACCGCCGCTATGATTGGCGCAATCAGAACACCGGAACTTACGGGTTCTTCAATGTCGGGGACTATTACGACGACCCCTACGGTTTCCGCTGTGCCACTTACAGCCAGCAAGTCTTCGTCCAAGGCCGCCTGGAAACGGCAACCGGCCGTGCCTGCCGGCAGCCCGACGGCACCTGGGCGATTGTAAGCAACTGAGAGTATTCCGCTCCGTTTCTCGCGCGAAACCGCGAGAAACGGAGCGCTTTCTTCAAAGACCTGCCGACAGTCTCGGGGCTTCCTGAAAAAGGCTCCAGATTCGGCCTTGGCTTTTGACCGCTCCACGCCCATTTTGAGGATGAATTTGCTCCATCCCGGCTGCTCCGCGGCCACCTTTCCTTGTGGCATCATCCGATCTGGACGGCACGCGAGGCGAGGGATTTGCACAAGGTCTTGTCATGCCTCTGATTGATTTGTCCGGCCGTCCGCTCCCGACCACGAAGCCTGCTGCTGCAGCTACGCCCACTGACGCCGCATCCGGCGCAGTTGCGCCGGGCCCTGAGGGCGCCGCCAATCCCTATGTCAAAGATTCGAATTTGCAGAACTTCACCGCCGACGTGCTGGAAGCCTCGCTGCAGACCCCTGTTTTGGTCGATTTCTGGGCGCCCTGGTGCGGCCCCTGCAAGACGCTGACACCCGCCCTTGAGCGCGTGGTCGCCGAGGCCAAGGGCGCGGTCCGGCTGGTCAAAATCAATATCGACGAGAATCCGGAGATCGCGCAGCAATTGCGCATCCAATCCATTCCCACCGTCTACGCCTTCAAAAACGGCCAGCCGGTGGACGGCTTCATGGGGGCCATTCCGGACAGCCAGTTGAAAACCTTTGTCGCCACGCTGATCGGCGGCGGCGATCCGGGCGCCGGACTCGACGAGGCACTGGCAATCGCAGACGAGGCCTTCAAAGCCGGGGATCTCGCCCAAGCGGCGCAGATCTACGGCCAGATCTTGCAGGAAGACCCCGGCAATCCGAAAGCTGCCGCGGGCCTGGCGCGTTGCTATCTGCAATCGGGCGATCTTGAGCGCAGCAAGAAGACATTGCTTCTGGCGCGACCGGACGGCGCCAATGACGAAGCCGTGCGCGCGGTGCAGGCCGAACTGGAATTGCGGGAGAAAACTGCGGGTGTCGCCGGCGATCTCGCCGCCCTTGCAGCCAAGTTGACCTCCAACCCAGCCGATCTTCAAACGCGTTACGACCTCGCGCTGGCCTATGACGCAAGCGGCAATCGCGATGGCGCGCTGGACGAATTGCTGGACATCATAAAGCGTGACCGCAAATGGAACGACGACGCCGCGCGCAAGCAGCTTGTGACTCTGTTCGAGGCCATGGGCCCAACCGATCCGCGCACGATCACGGCACGCCGGCGGCTTTCCTCCATTCTGTTCTCGTGAACGCATGAGCGCGCCGCGCCGATATCGCAGCGCCGCCGATCTGCTATCGGTCATTCCGGTGTTTCCGCTCAACGGCGTTGTGATGCTGCCGCGCGCGCGCCTGCCGCTGAACATTTTCGAGCCGCGCTATCTGGCGATGATAGACACCGCCATGAGCGGACTTCGCGTCATCGGCATGATTCAACCGAGACTCGGCGATGAAGATCTTTCCGTACCGGCGCTGGCCGAGGTCGGCTGCTTGGGACGCATTGTCGAATATTCCGAAACCGACGATGGGCGCTATCTGATCACACTCGCCGGCATCACGCGTTTCAAGGTTGCAACCGAACGCGACAAAGGCACGCCCTATCGACAGGTGGTGGCGGATTATGCTGGTTTTGGCGATGATTTCGTGGAAGACGACGCGCCGGATTTGCCGCGCGAACGTTTAATCGCGGCGCTTATGCCCTATCTGCAATCGCGCGATATGCGGACCGACTGGGCGACGATCGAAGGCGCGCCGGCGGAAGCTTTGGTGAATGCACTCAGCATGCTGTGCCCGTTCAGCCCGCCGGAGAAGCAGGCTCTTCTGGAAGCGCAAACGCTGAAGGAACGCGGCGAAGCGCTGATTCTACTTCTCGAAATGGCCAATGCCGGCCCGGCGCCTGGCGTACCAGGCTCCGATCAAATCAACTGAATGGGGAACGACATGGATATCGATCCGAAATTGCTGGAGATCCTGGTGTGCCCTGCAACCAAAGGCCCGCTGATTTTCGACCGCGCCAAGGGTGAGCTCATCAGCAAGAAAGCGGGCCTCGCCTACCCTATCCGCGACGGCATTCCCATCATGCTGGTGGATGAGGCCCGCACGCTGGACGAAAGCGAGATGCGGTGACAACGCCGGCGTGGCCGACCGAGCTGCGCCTGAATCCGGCGCGGGACACGCTCACCATCAGCTTCGACAATGATGAGCGCTATGCCTTGGCTGCGGAGTATCTGCGGGTAGAATCGCCCAGTGCCGAGGTGAAGGGGCATGGGGGCGGCCCGCGCCTCACCGTCGGCGGCAAGCGGCACGTGACGATCCTGCGCCTGGAGCCGGTGGGCAATTACGCCGTCCGCATCGTGTTCGAAGACGGCCACGACACCGGCCTCTATTCTTGGAGCCTCCTCAGGGAACTCGGCCAAACCCAAGACGAAAAATGGCCTGCCTATCTGGAAGAATTGGCCGTTCAAGGGCTTAGCCGGGATTAGGCGCGCGCGAGGGCGTCATTCCGCCCGCCCTGCCCCCTCGATTCGGCGCTTGAGGCGCACCGCTTCACCCATTAGGTTCCGCCGCCATGGAAGCTTTCACAAAACTGAGCGGCGTCGCGGCGCCGCTGCCGATGGTCAACGTCGATACCGACGCGATCATCCCCAAGCAATATTTGAAAACCATCGTGCGCACGGGATTGGGCAAAGCCCTCTTCCACGAAAAGCGCACCAACCCTGATGGCAGCATCAATCCGAATTTCGTGCTGAACAAGCCGGCCTACAGCTCCGCCAAGGTGCTTATCGCCGGCGAAAATTTCGGCTGCGGCTCGTCGCGCGAGCACGCCGTATGGGCGCTGCTCGATTTCGGTATTCGCTCAGTGATCGCGCCGTCCTTTGCCGACATCTTCTTCAACAACGCGTCCAAGAACGGCGTGCTGCTGATCACGCTGCCGCAAAACGACGTCGATGTGCTGATGGCCGATGCGGAGAGCGGCGCCGTTCTCAGCATCGATCTCGAGGCGCAATCAATCACGCGGCCAGACGGCAGCACGCTCCATTTCGATATCGACGCGTTCAAGAAGCAGTGCATGCTCAACGGTTGGGACGACATCGCGCTGACTTTACGCAACGACAAGAAGATCGCGGATTTCGAAACGGCGCGGAAGCAAAGCCAGCCCTGGCTATAGGCCGCAGAGAATTCGCCCACCTGATCCACCCTTCCATTTTCTCCTCCGCATGCGAGGAGATTTGAGGCTGACATGACTTACAAGCTCCTACTTCTTCCCGGTGACGGCATCGGCCCTGAAGTGACGGCCGAAGTCGAACGCGTGCTGAACTGGTTTCAAAAGCATCGCGGCTTTGCTTACACCGCCGAACGCGCTCTTGTGGGCGGCGCGGCGCTGGAAGCGGAAGGCGCCCCGGTTTCGAAAGCGACCATGCAGTTGGCGCTCGACGCTGACGCGATTTTGTTCGGCGCCGTTGGCGGACCGAAATGGGATGCCAACCCGTTCGACAAGAAGCCGGAACGCGCGCTGCTGCGCCTGCGCAAAGAACTTGAGCTTTTCGCGAATTTGCGTCCCGCCATCTGTTTCGATGCGTTGAAAGATGCCTCCACTCTGCGCCCGGAAGTCGTTTCGGGCCTCGACATTCTGATCGTGCGCGAACTGACCGGCGGCGTCTATTTCGGCGAGCCGAAGGAAATCACGACGCTACCGAATGGCGAGCGACGCGCCGTGGATACGCAGGTCTACACGACCAGCGAAATCGAACGCATCGCCCGAGTCGCGTTCGCACTAGCGCGCCTGCGCAGCAACAATGTCGCGTCGGCCGAAAAATCCAACGTGATGGTATCGGGCGTGTTGTGGCGCGAAGTCGTGCAAACGATTCACGACAAGGAATTCCCCGACGTGAACCTCACACATATCCTCGCCGATAACTGCGCCATGCAGCTGGTACGCCGACCCAAGCAGTTCGATGTCATCGTCACCGACAATCTGTTCGGCGACGTCCTCTCCGACGAAGCGGCGCAGGCCACCGGCTCGATCGGCATGCTGCCGTCGGCGTCGCTGGGCGCGAAAGATCCGAAAACCGGCAAACAGCGCGGCTTTTACGAACCCATCCACGGTTCAGCGCCGGACATCGCCGGCAAGGGCCTCGCCAATCCGCTGGCGTCGATCCTCTCCTTTGCGATGTGCCTGCGCTATTCCTTCGCGCGCGTTGAGGACGCCTCGCTTCTGGAACGCGCCGTCGAGGCCGTGCTGAACAATGGTCTGCGCACCGGGGACATCATGCAGCCGGGCAAGACGCAAGTCGGCACCAAAGCGATGGGCGACGCGGTTCTTGCTTCGTTGGACGCGATGGCTAAGAGCTAAAAAACCCTCTCTATATTTCGCGCCCCCTCCCCTCTGCTTTGCAGAGGACCTCCCCCGCAAGGGGGGGAGGAAAGAGAAGGTGCAGCCTTTACCGCCGTTACAGCGTTCAAGCATCTTTTCCTCCCCCGTGTTCACGGGGGAGGTGTTCGCCATTGGCGAACGGAGGGGGGATTCGTCGCCTAGATTTCCTCATCCGGCCAGGCGAAAGCGGTACCTTCTTCGCGATGAACGAAGAGCGTGCTGTCGATCAGCCCGAGCGGCAATTCCGCGTAGAGATGCGGAAACGACGCGCCACCCCGCGAGATTTCCCATTTCAACAGATCGCCGCAATCGGCCTCGTTTACGGCGGCAATCACCAGCGTCGTTTCGTCGGGGAAATATTTTGCGATGGTAGCCGGCACCTGCTCGCGCGTGGAAAAATGGATAAATCCGTCGCGCAGATCGTCGGCGGAGCCAAGAAAGACCCCATCGGTCAACGCCGCTTCCCATTCGGCAAGCCGGAATATTTTGTAGATTTTGCTCACGGATAACCCTGATATTTTCTCACGAGCGCCGCGAAGTCACGCGAACTCCCGTCTTTCAGGACTTGCGCCAATTCGCTTGCCCTCGCTTTGAGCGCTGACGCGTAAGCGGTTCGCGGCGTGCCGCCCGCTGCCGCTTCCAACAATTGCGCAATCTCGCCGCGATTGCCGGCTTCGTCTTAGCCAGCCAGTGAAAGCGCAAATTGATAGGGCAACACCAAGTTCCCCAGATCGGCCATGATGCCTTGCTGGAAGAGTTTCTTGCCCGTCTCAATTTTGGCGCCGTACAGCACGCTGCCGAGAATGCCGCCATTGCGCACAACTTCGACATGCCAGCCGCCCATCGCGGCAAGTGCGGAGCCGTCGCGCGGTGCCAGCCTAACAGCATTTTCCAGCGCGTCCTTCGCCTGTTCGGGATAGCGATTCAATTTGGCGCGCACCATGCCCACAACGCGCGCCTGCAACCCGAGCGAGACCGCAAAGAGCACGAGCGCATCGGCGTTGTTCGTATCGAGCGCCACCGCGCGGCGCGCGAGATTCTCGGCGCGTTGCAAACAGTCCAAACATGGTGTGTCGCGTAGCTGAGCATCTGCGATCGCGGCCCGTGCCGCCTCGGCAAGCGCCGCGCCGGTATTTTGCGCCTCGCCTTCGCGCATAGCAGCGGCATAGTCGCCGCGCACATAGAGATCGCGCGCCGATTCCGCGGACGCCGCAGGCCAGGCAAGCAAGGCGCATAGTAACGCCAACGAAAACGCCTTCAGCGGTAAAGCAATGCGAACCCGCGCTCTATGAAACATTTTCGCTAGAAGGCAGAAACGCACCTGCCAGTGCGCGCCGGATCAGAACCGCGGTTTCCTCGCAGCCGAACAAGGCGGCGAAAGAGCCGAATCGCGGGCCCTGCGGTTGCCCCATCGCCACCTCGTAAATCGCTTTGAACCAATCACGTAAGGGCTCGATGGCATGGGCCTTGCCAATCTCGTAGACGACATTCTGCACGGTTTCGGCATTGCGCTCCTGGCCGAGAGATTCCAACGCATCGGCGAGTGCAACGAGCGCCGCACGCTCTTTCTCGGTGGGTTCGCGGTATTTCTTCTGTGGACGGACAAAGTCCTCATAATAGCGCAAGGCGAAGCCGACCAAGCGGTCGAGCCCGGCGTTTGTTCCCGGGTTCGCCTCCGGCGCGTAAGCGCGGATGAAACCCCAGAGCACGTCACGCGACTGCGCGCCCGAAGCGCTGACGAGATTCAGCAACAGCGCGAAGCTGATCGGATAGTCTTCGGCCGGCGGCTTTCCACCATGAATATACCAAGCAGGGTTTTCGAACGCGGCATCCGGCGTATTCGCGTCGCGGTGGAATTGCGCGAGATGCGCGATGTATTCGTCGGTTGCCTTCGGAATGACATCGAAATACAGGCGCTTGGCCGCGCGAGGCTTTTGGAACATGAACAGCGCCAGGCTCTCTTCGGGCCCATACGCAAGCCATTCGTCGACTGAAAGCCCATTGCCTTTCGATTTCGAAATCTTCTGCCCTTGCTCGTCGAGAAAAAGTTCGTAATTGAAGCCATCGGGTGGATCGCCCCCCAGGACCTTGACGATCTTGTTCGACAATTCCACCGACGGGATCAAATCCTTGCCCGACATTTCATAGTCGATGCCGAGCGCGAACCAGCGCATGGCCCAATCGGCCTTCCATTGCAACTTGCAATGGCCGCCGGTGACCGGGACTTCGACATGTTTTCCGTCTTCGAGATAGACGACCGTTCCGGCATCGACATCCCACGACACCAGCGGCACTTGCAGCACCTCACCGGTTTTCGGCGACAACGGCAGAAACGGGCTGTAGGTCGCACGCCGATCCGGCCCAAGCGTGGGCATCACCACATCGCGCACCGCTTCGTAATTTTTCAGGACCGTGAGCAATGCGGAATCGAACACGCCGCTGCGATAACACTCGGTGGCGCTTTTGAATTCGTAAGCGAAGCCGAAGCGGTCGAGAAACGCGCGCAGCCGCGCATTGTTATGCGCGCCGAAGCTTTCATGTGTCCCGAAGGGATCGGGGATCGCGGTTAGCGGCTTGCCGAGGAAGGGCCGCAGCATGTCCTGATTTGGAACATTGTCCGGCACTTTACGCAAACCATCCATGTCGTCCGAGAACGCAAAGAGCCGCGTCGGCACGCCAGAAATCTTTTCAAAAGCGCGGCGCACCCAGGTGGTGCGGGCGACCTCGCCGAAGGTGCCGATATGCGGAAGGCCCGAGGGGCCGTAGCCCGTCTCGAACAACACATCCTTAACGGGGCGGCCGGCTTTGGCCTTGCGCTCAATGCGGGCAACGACTTTGCGCGCCTCTTCGAAGGGCCAGGCGCGGGGTTGGGCAGTATCGGAATTCTCGCTCATAGGTTCTTCTATTGTGGGTTTTCACGGATGGGAAGCGGCCCGCAACGCCGATGACAGCCTGTCCATACGTTAAACGTCTCGAAAGGCGGGGAAAGCTACGCTCTTGCTCATAAGGGGCGCGAAAAGCGCGGGTAGTGGAGCGTGGATTTGTCGTTGGAAGCCGCCGCGGCAGACAGTGTCCGGCAGCGCGAAGTGGCGCTGCTGCGCGGCCGCGTCGATATTGTTTACACGCTCGGTCAGCATTTTCTATTTCTGCCCTTCGCCGCGCTCTGCATGGCGGCCACCCTAATTCGCGATGAAGGCACGCCTTGGGTGGTCGCGTTGCCTTTGGTGTTGCTGATTTTCGCCAGCGTCGCGTCAAACCGGCTCAAGACGGGGTTCGACGAAAGCGACCGCAAAGGCGACCCCCTCATTTGGGCGCGGCGCTTCGCCATCCTTTCAGGCGTGACGGGCGCCATATGGGGCTTCGGCGCGGTGATCTGGTTCGAACCAAACGAATTTCCAGCCCAGGCTTTTTTGGTTCTGGCCTTTCTCGGCATGACGGCGACGGAGTTCGTCGCGCGCGGCGTCTATCGCCCTGCCTATGTCGCGCACGCAACGGCATCGTTGTTGCCGCTGATCGTACTTCTCTTTCTCTATGGCGGCGTCTACGCGCAGCTAACCGTTGTGCTGATCCTGCTCTTCGCCGGCGTGCTCTATAATTATTGCGGCACGGTGGGCGATCTCATCGATGAAAGCATCCGCCTTCGACACGACAAAGCGCTCCTCATCACAACATTGTCGGCGGAAAAAGCTATCGCTGAAAGCTCGCGCGATCTCGCCCATGCCAGCGAACGCTCCAAGTCTGCCTTCATTGCGAGCATCAGCCACGAAGTGCGGACGCCGTTGAATGCCATATTGGGCATGGCGCAATTGCTCGAACGCGCCGAACTGGAAAAGGCGCAGCGCGACCATGTGAATGTTCTTCTGGAAGCAGGACGCGGATTGAAAATCCTGCTCGACGACATCATCGCGCTCGCCGTGCAAGGCGACGAAGCGGTGGATCCGCAGACCATGCCCGAAGACGGCTGCGACGCTGGGCTGGCCGCGCGCACCGTGAGCCGCCTCTTGCAACCGAATGCGTGGGAAAAGCAGTTGCGCCTTTCGGTGAATATCTCTCCCGGCCTGCCGCACGCCGCCGCTGATCCGCGCATCTTGCGCCGCGTGCTGCTGAAGCTCGCCGGCAACGCCATCAAATTCACTGAACGCGGCAGCATCGAAATTCTGGTCGATCCGGAAATCGACGAAGCCGGCAAAGCGCATATTCGTTTTCGCGTCATCGACACCGGACCTGGCGTTCCCAGCCATCTGGCCACGAAAATATTCCTACCCTTCGCCAAGGCCGACGATTCCTATGCCCGCCGCCACAACGGCGCCGGCGTGGGCCTCGCCGTCGCGAAGCGTCTTGTCGAAAGTCTGAGAGGCGACATCGGCGTCGACAGCGAACCGGGCGCTGGCGCCACGTTCTGGTTCACCGTCCCGGCTCTGGCGATGGAAGTGATCGGCGCGCTGGACCCTTCCGAGAACGCCACTGCGCCAAGCGGATTGTCCATTCTTTGCTTCGTCGGCAATTCTGAATTGGCGACGTCGCTGGAACATGTGTTGGCGCCGTTCGGCAATCATGTCGCCTTCGCTGAAAACCTGCAGGCTGCGGCGCGTCTGTGCGGACGGCGCAAATTCTCGCTTATCATCACGGAAGGCGAATATGCCGACGGGTTGGCCGCCATGCCGGGACATCACACGCCCATTCTGGCGTTGGCACGTCCGGACGAACGACGCTCCAGCGGTGCCGAGCACACGCTGCGCTGGCCGACCAATACGAATGCTTTGTATGAGGCCATTGCCGCGACAGTCGGCACCAGCGACGCGACGAAAATAGCGCAAGACGAAGAGCGCGCCGAGGCGGCCATCGACGCCAAGGTGTTCGCGGACCTCGAAAAATCGCTCGGGCTCAAGACCCTTATCGACATTTTGCAGTCTTACATGGCCACGGCCGAGGAGCAGGCCAAAGCCCTGGACACAGCCCTGACGGCACAGGAATGGCCGCAAGCCGCGAGGCTGGCGCAGGATATCGCGGGCGCCGCGGGCGGCCTGGGCCTCACGGCGCTGACATCGGCGGCCCGGCTCCTGGCGCAAGCGGTTCGCGACGGGGGACTCCCGCCATTCTGGGGCAAGCGGCGAAGGACCTGCTTTCCCAGCATCACCGCACCCGCGATGCGCTGAAGCAGCTTTATCCGGATATCGCGGCCTAGCTTCCGAGCTGCCCCTTCACCGAGATTCCTTTGGATGGAATGATTGGGGTCCTACTAAGGCCCGCCCTAGGCGCTTATGAAGGTCCATGGGCCAGATTGCGATGACATCCGACAGCCTTCCTTTTGACGATGCCCCCGGCGAATCCGGCAATACGAGCCCCTATGGCCGCTTCTCCACCGGCATATTGCCCAGCCATGTCCTCAGACGCCTGATCCGCGCGCGCCGCGAGATCCTGGCCGCCGAGGAGATCACCGACGCGCAGATTCAGCCTGCCAGCATCGACTTGCGCCTCGGCTCCGTGGCCTATCGGGTGCGCGCCAGCTTCCTGCCGGGCAAGGACAAGCGCGTCGCCGACCGGCTCGAAGACATCGCCATCCACGAAATCGATTTGCGAGCCGGTGCCGTGCTGGAGACGGGCTGCGTCTATGTCGTGCCGCTCCTGGAACGGCTGGAGCTGTCGCACCGCGTGTCCGGGGTGGCAAACCCGAAGAGTTCGACCGGACGGCTCGACGTCTTCACGCGCCTGATAGCCGATCACGCCCAATCCTTCGACCGGGTGGAAGAGGGTTATCAGGGCCCGCTTTACGCCGAAATCAGCCCGCGCACCTTCCCCATTCTGGTGCGCAAAGGGTCGCGGCTGAACCAGCTGCGCCTGCGCCACGGCTCGCCCGGATTCTCGGACACACAGCTCAAGCGGCTGCACGACGAGGTCGGGTTGGTGGACGGGCCGGCGGACATTGAAGGCGGCTTGGCGCTGACCGTGGACCTGCAAGGCGAGGCCCTGACGCGGCAGGTGGGTTGGCGGGCGCGCCGCCACGCCGGTGTGGTCGATATCGACAAAGTGGGGGCCCTCGACCCCTTGGATTTTTGGGATCCCATCCACGCCCGCAAAGGCGCCGAGATCATTCTGGACCCGGACGAATTCTACATTCTAGCCTCGCGCGAGGCCGTTTCCATTCCGCCCGACTTCGCGGCCGAGATGGTTCCGTTCAATCCACTGGTCGGCGAATTCCGGGTTCATTACGCGGGTTTCTTCGATCCTGGATTCGGTCATGAATCCGGCTTCGGACGCGGCGCGCGCGCGGTTCTGGAAGTGCGTTCGCACGAAGTTCCCTTCGTGCTCGAGCACGGACAAACGATTGGCCGCCTCGTCTTCGAGCGACTAACAGACACGCCGCCGCAAGTTTATGGCGCCTCGCTTGGTTCGAACTATCAGCGGCAGGGGCTGAAGCTCTCTAAGCATTTCCGGCTGCCTTAACGCCGCTCGTTAAGAGTTTCCCCCTCTCGCACACAACCAAGTGTGGCTTTCACTACACAGCACGCGCCGTTTTTCGCGTGACGGCATGAAATTCCATTGCACGTTCAGATGGATCGGGTGAAGCTCCGCGCCCATTCTTAGGGGGGATGCGCGTCCTGTCAGGGTACCGAGGGGCGAGCGTGAGGCGGCCGAGTCCGGGGGGATCGGCCGCTTCCGCGTTTTAGGGGCAAGGTTCTGGTTGCGCCCTATTGGTTCGCCACCGCATCGGCGCCGGCCTTGGCGCAGGATTCATCGCCGAGCTGGCCGCCGGTGGAACCCGAGACGCCGACTCCACCGATCACGTCCTGACCTGACATCACCGGAACGCCGCCACCGAGCGGAATGACGTCAAGCAATTGGCGTTGGCCGTTTTGCTCTTGCCCCGGCGCGCTGCGCGCGGTCCAGGCGGTCGTCGTCATTCGGAAGGTGCGCGCCGTGTAAGCCTTGCGCCGCGCCAGATCGACATTATGCGGATTGGAATTGTCGGCGGCGAGCACCAGCTTGGGATCGCCGGCGCGATCAACCACAGCAACCGTAATCTCGCCGAAATTCTGCTCGCGGCATTTGGCGCGCGCGGCCTCGACAATGCGAAAGGCCTGCGCGACAGAAACGCTCTTCAGCGTCAGCGGCTGCGCCGCCGCCGGAAGCGGCGCCAAAATCATTGTCGCTGCCGCTGCCACGATGGCGAGATGATGGATTTTCATAAACATGCTGCCCCTCCTCTTTCGATTTATGTGCCGGACTGAACACCCGCGCTTCCCACAAGTGTAGGAGCGGGACACCACGGCGTCGAGGTGGAGGGGCTGTTTGCAGGGCGCCCCACCATCACCAACGCGCCATCGAAAAGGCACTAACTATAACCCCATGTAACGGTCCAAAGCCTTTCGCAGCCGCGTGCGCCCATGCTATCGAAGCCGGCGCTGGCGGGCGTAGTTCAATGGTAGAACGGAAGCTTCCCAAGCTTCATACGAGGGTTCGATTCCCTTCGCCCGCTCCAATATCTGACCAGCATCGGCGATCCTCATGAGTTCTCCATCCTCGGCGCCCGCTCCTCAACAAAGAGCGCGCTCCTTCGCGTCGCTGCGCCATCCAGCCTACCGCGTCTATCTCGCCGGCAATGCGCTGGCGATGATGGCCGACAGCATCGAACATGTGATCAGCTATTGGATCGCGTTTCAGGAGTTCCATTCGCCGGCTTTGGGCGGCTTCGCGATGGTTTCGCACTGGCTGCCTTTCCTTCTGCTCTCGACGTCGGTGGGCGTGCTCGCCGACCGCTTCGATCCGCGCCGCCTAGTGCAAATCGGCATGGGCCTCTTCATGCTGTGCTCGCTCGGCTGGGCGGTGTTGTTCTTCACCGGCTCGCTGCAGATGTGGCACGCGGCGGTGCTTCTTCTCATCCATGGCTGCGCCGGCGTGTTCTGGACCGCGCCCAGCATGGTGCTCATCCACGACATTGTCGGGCCCACCGAACTTCCGAGCGCCGTGCGCCTGATGGCGACCTGCCGCTATCTCGGCTTGCTCGCCGGGCCGGTGGTAGGCGCCGGCATTCTGCTCGCGTTCGGGCCCGCCTACGGGCTGATGCTGAACACGCTGATCTACGTGCCGCTGATTCTATGGCTGTGGCGCGCGCCCTATGGTCCGCGTTTCCGCCCCAAGGATACGGGCCCGGCGCCGGTTCGCTTACGCGGCTTCGCCGATATCGCGGCGACCATTCGCGCCGTCGCGGGCCAGCGCACTATTGTGTCGATGATTTTGCTGTCGGGCTGTGCGTCTCTGATCGTGGCCAATGGCTATCAGCCACAAATGCCGGAATTCGCGCACGACCTCGGCCACGGCGATCCCGGCATTGCTTACAGCGCGCTTCTGGCCGCCGACGCAGCGGGCGCGCTTTCCGCCGGACTGCTGTTGGAAACGCGCGGATTTCATCCGCATCCACGCACGGCCTATATTTGCGCCTTGCTGTGGTGCTGCGCCATTACCGGGTTCGCACTTTCCACGTCCTATATGCTGGCGGTGATGCTTCTGTTCTGTGCGGGCTTTCTGGAATTGTCGTTCAACTCCATGGCGCAAAGCCTTGTGCAGCTCGACGCGCCTGCCGCCATACGCGGCCGCGTCATCGGCCTCTACGGCATGGCGGCTTTCGGCTTGCGCGCCTTTAGCGGCGTGACCATCGGTATTGTCGGCAGCATGATCGGTATTCATTGGTCGCTGTCGCTGAGCGCGCTTTTGCTGCTCAGTATTTTGGTGAGCCTGTTCATATTTGTGCCGCCGCGTTCATTCCGATCGGCGGAGTAAATTGCGCGAGTCTCATTTTAGAAAGTGACGATGCGTCAGCCGCGCATCATGCTATGATGGGCACGAAGTGCGGGAGCCAGTGATGAGTAATAAAACGGGCTTTTTTGGTCTGTGCGTAGGTCTGGGAGCGGCCATTGGGTCAGCGACTGGCCACCTCTCCATCGCGGTTGCATTGGCTGTGGTGTTTGCTGCCGTGCTGAACGTGGCGAGAGCTGCGCGCTCATGACCGGCCTTGATCGCGCCGACGGAATTTTCGTCGGCAAAGGCGAGACGCCGGAATATTTGTTGCTGCGCCTTGCCAATCGGCACGGACTGGTCACCGGTGCGACCGGCACCGGCAAAACCGTCACGTTGCAAGTTTTGGCGGAAGGATTTTCGCGTGCGGGCGTGCCGGTGTTCGCCGCCGACATTAAAGGCGATCTCTCCGGCATCGCGGCACCGGGCGAAGCTAAAGAGGCGCTGACCGCGCGCGCCGCTGGCATGGGCTATACTTACGAGCCCGACCGTTTCCCCGCGATGTTCTGGGATTTGTTTGGCCAGCAGGGCCATCCCATTCGCGCCACGATTTCCGAAATGGGGCCACTTCTTCTTGCGCGTCTGATGGATTTGAACAACGTGCAGGAAGGCGCGCTCAACATCGCGTTCCGCGTGGCCGATGAACAGGGCCTTCTGCTTCTCGACCTGAAAGATTTGCGAGCCATGCTGGGCTTCATCGCCGAGCATGCCGCTGAACTGACAACCGCCTACGGCAATGTTTCGAAAGCGACCATCGGCACCATTCAGCGCCAGATTCTCGTCCTCGAAAATCAAGGCGGCACGAATTTCTTCGGTGAGCCAGCGCTGGCGCTAAAGGATTTCCTCCGCACCGACCGCGACGGGCGCGGCTACATCAATATTCTCGCCGCCGACAAATTGATGGAGAATCCGCGCCTCTACGCGACGTTCCTGCTCTGGCTCCTTTCGGAGTTGTTCGAGGAAATGCCGGAAGTCGGCGACGTCGACAAACCGAAGCTCGTGTTCTTTTTCGACGAGGCCCATCTTCTCTTCAACGATGCGCCCAAGGCGATGATGGACAAGATCGAACAGGTCGTCCGCTTGATCCGCTCGAAAGGCGTCGGCGTTTATTTCGTGACGCAGAATCCGCTCGATGTACCGGACAAAATTTTGGCGCAGCTCGGTAACCGCGTTCAGCACGCTTTGCGCGCCTTCACGCCGCGCGATCAGAAAGCGGTGAAAGCCGCGGCCGACACGTTCCGGCCGAATCCCAAGCTCGACACCGCGCGCGTCATCATGGAGCTCGGCAAAGGTGAAGCGCTGCTTTCGTTTTTAGAAGGCAACGGCACGCCCTGCATGGTGGACCGCGCGATGATCTGCCCGCCATCGGCACAGCTCGGCCCCATCTCGCCCGAGGCGCGCAAGGCGCTGATCGCCGCCAGCCCCGTGAAGGGAAAATACGACACTTTGCTGGACGCGGAATCGGCGTACGAGGTGCTGCAAGGCCGCACCAAATCGGCAAGTGCAGCGGCTCCCGCGCAGACACAGGCGCAAGCGCCCGCCCCTGCAGAAGAAGGTGATGGCGGCGGCTGGAGTATAGGCGCGGTGCTGGGCGGATTGTTCGGGACCACGCGTCCCCGGGGCAAGCGGCTTTCCACGGGCCAGGTGATCGCGCGCGAAGTCACCCGCTCGGTTACAAACCGCGTGGCAGGCCAGATCGCCGCCGATCTCGGCAAATCCTTAGGCGGGAGAACCGGCAGCACCATCGGGCGGGCCATTGTGCGCGGCACGCTCGGCGGCATTTTGCGGCGTTAGAGATCGCGTGGAAAATCTTTTCACCGCTTACACCAGCTACGATGTTCTCCGGATCGCAGCGCTGATCGTCATAAGCCCGATCATCGGAAGCTTTCTCGGTCTCGTCGCGATGCGCTGGGGCTCCGGCGAAACGATCGTACACGGACGATCGCGCTGTGACTCTTGCGGACATACGCTGAGCGCCTCATCGCTCATTCCGATTATCAGCTTCATCAAATCGCGCGGGCGCTGCGCCTATTGCGGAGCGAAAATCCCGCCTTTGCATCTTGCCGTCGAACTCGGCGCTGTCGCGGTCGCGCTGGCATCGGCCTTCATGGTGCCACCCCATCTCATGTGGATCACCGCTGCGTTGGGCTGGGTGCTGTTGCTATTGGCGGCCATCGATTTTCGCACCTATTTGCTGCCTGATGCTCTGACGCTACCGCTTCTTCTTGCCGGCATTGCGTTAGGGTTTTGGCGCGGCGACGGCGCGTGGCCGATGCATGTGACCGGCGCGGTTTTGGGCTGGGGCGGCGCATTTCTTCTCGCCTTCTCCTACCGTATGTGGCGCGGGCGCGACGGGCTGGGCGGCGGCGACGTCAAGCTTTTCAGCGCCGCCGGTGCATGGATGGGCCCGCTCGCGCTTCCTTCCGTCGCGCTTTACAGCGCTCTGACGGGCCTGCTCGCCGTGCTCGTCATGGCCATGCGCGGCGAGAAAATTTCAAATACCACCATGCTGCCGTTCGGGCCCTTCCTGGCCTTGGGCATATTCGCCACCTGGATATGTGGGCCGCTATCTCTGCTGTAACGTGTTTTGGCGAGCCGATTTGGTTTAGGCTTGCACACCGACGCGAAACGCGCGGGCTCGGGGGAATTTTTCATGCCGCCATGGTTGCGCCGCGTCATCGCTTTCGCCACAGCCACGCGTCCCCGCCGCATCTTTTTTGGCTTGGGTGCCATCGGATTTGTCTGCGGCAGTGCGCTTGGCGTTGCCATTCTCTATGTGCTTTTCCCTCCGCCGCCTTGGCAATATGCGGAGCCCGTCCGCATCGAAACCGGAATGGTGCAAGGCATGCTCGGCGATGGGTTCACGCTCTATCGTGGCATTCCCTATGCGGCGCCGCCGCTTGGCGATTTGCGCTGGCGCGCGCCGCAAGCCGCTAAGCCATGGGCGGGCGTGCTGCGCGCCGAAGCGTTCAAGCGCGTGTGCATGCAGGAAGGCTCCACGATTCCGGGATTCATGCCGGAGCCGATGAGCGAAGATTGCCTCTATCTCAACGTGTGGACACCGGCGAAATCCGCGACCGAAAAACTTGCCGTGATGGTCTACCTCTTCGGCGGCGGCAATGTGACGGGATCGGGATCTGCGCGGCTCTATTGGGGCGATCAGCTCGTTCGCGACGGCGTCATTATCGTCACGCTGAATTATCGGCTCGGCGTTTTAGGTTCACTGGCACTTCCCGAACTCACCCGCGAATCCGGCACGTCCGGCAATTACCAATTGAAAGATGAGATCGCGGCACTCTCATGGGTGAAGCGCAACATCGCCGCGTTTGGCGGCGATCCCGACAATATCACCATTTTCGGGCAATCGGCAGGCGCGCATCAGGAGAGCAATTTGATGGCATCCCCTCGCGCACGCGGGCTGTTTCATCGCGTCATCGCCCATAGCGGCGGCGCCTTCGCGCCCAGCGATACGGAATGGGGCCTGATGACTCTGCAAACGGCGGAACGCGCGGGGACGGAATTTGCCGCCGCGATGGGCGCGAAAACGCTGGCGGAGTTGCGCGCAATTCCGGCGGAGAAACTTCTCACCGTGCCGTATCGCAGCCGCCCGGTTGTCGATGGCGATATCGTTCCCGCCGATGCCTACGATCTTTATTCCGCCGGACAAGAACAGGACGTGCCGCTGCTTCTCGGATACAACGGCGACGAAATGGAAATGCCGTACAAATGGCCCATGTACACATGGGCGCGCCTTCACGCGCAGCACGCGACAAGCAAAACCTATTTTTACCATTTCACGCAGGTGCCGCCGTTCGGGCCTTTTCCGCGCACCGGCGCGGGACACGGCGCGGAGCTGATTTACGTCTTCGGTTATCCGCCCGCGATATTGCACCGTGTGGTGGAATGGCCTGCCGCCGCCAAGCGCCATATTCATCTCGGCGAAGAGATCCGCGCCTATTGGACGAACTTCGTCAAGCACGGCGATCCCAACGGAGCCGGTTTGCCCATGTGGCCCGCCTTCAATGAGGGCGGAAAAGTGCAAATTCTTGATGACGACATCACGCAAACCGATATGCCGGATATGACAGCGCACACCGCGATGGATGCTGAGATGGCGGCAGCACGGCAGTCGCGGAACGCCGCGGCGTCAAACAACACTACCGCGCCTTAACGCTGCCTTTCTTACGAATCACGCCTGTCGCCCGACGCCGGGGCTTCAACTTGTCACGGGTCAAGTTGTGATTTCGCTTGCTCCGAACCACGAGGGCGGCGAAGCTTTGTTCATGGGAAAATCGGTCCTCAGCGTCCGCAAAGCCCGGCCAGCCGACGCCGATGCCATCGCGCGCATCTATGTCGATGCATGGCGCGACACCTACCCCGCCGTATTGCCGGGACGCGTTCTTCTCAGCATGACCACCGAAGGACAGGCCGCGCGCTGGCGCAGCGTGATTGCTGCGGGCGTGCGTGAATTGGTCTATGTCGCGGTCAACGATCAAGATCAGGTTGTCGCCATGACCAGCTTCGGCCGCGCGCGCGACCGCGCTCTGGGCTTCGACAGCGAAGTCTACACGCTCTATGTCGATCCGATGCATATGGGCGCCGGCTTTGGCCGCAGACTTTTAAATGGCGCGTTCGGCGCGCTTTTGGAAAGCGGACAGCAGACCTGTATCATCTGGGCGCATGCCAAGAATCCGGCGCGCTTCTTCTATGAAGCCATGGGTGGAAAACTCGTCGCCGAGCGCACCACGGCGATGATGGGCATGCCAGTGCCGGAAGTCGCTTATGGCTGGAAAAAATTGGCATTGGCCGAAACCGACCGGCCGAACCTCTCGCGCTAACGCCGTCTTTACGACAGTCATCCTTAAAGAGCCCCTCTCACCTCATCGCGAGGCCCTTCTGTCATGGCCCGGCTTGACCGGGCCATCCAGCACTCACGCGTCCGCGTGAGTAGTGGCGCAAGCGTCCTCTGGATGGCCCGCTATTGCGGGCCATGACATTTGGATTGAAGAATAATACTTCCCGGTTCGAAACCGCATCCTTCATCCTGAAGAGCGCCGAAGGCGCGTCTCTAAGGACGCTAACGCCGTCTGAATTTTCCGGCCAAATCATGCGCCGCGCGGCGCGGCAAGAGACGCACCAAAGCCGTGATTGTTTTGTATTGCAGTCCCGGCACGCACAACACGCGATTGGTTTCGAGGGCAGCATAACCCTCTGCCGCCACGCGCTCCGGCGTGAGCCAAAGAAATTTCGGGACGCGGCGCATGTTCTCGCGCGAACCGTTGACGTCATGAAACTCGCTATGGGTGAGACCGGGGCACAGCGCGGAAACATGAATGCCTGTGCCCGAATACTCCGCGTGCAAAGCCTGCGAGAACCCAATGAGAAAAGCTTTGGCGGCGCCGTAGAGCGAATGGCTCAACGAGCCCGGCAGAAGACCGGCTACCGAAGCAACATTCATTATGCGGCCATAGTTTTGCGCCTGCATGGCGGGCACGAGGCGATGCGCCAATTCGCACGGCGCATTGACCAAAACCTGCAGACAATCACGCTGCGCTTCCCACGAACTATCGCGAAATCCGCCGGCGAGCGCGTAGCCTGCATTGTTGACCAGCACGTCGATGCGAACGCCATCTCGGACGAAAGCCTCGACCATCCGCGCCGGCGTGGCGGGATCAGCGAGATCGGCGGTGACGACATGCGTGTTCACCTGATGCTTGGCTTGGACCTTATTCGCGAGCGCGACCAATCGTTCCGTACGCCGCGCGGTAAGCACGAGATCGAATCCATTACGCGCAAATTCGTGCGCGAGCGCCACGCCAATGCCCGCCGACGCGCCGGTGACCAGCGCAGTACGTTCACGGCGCGTGCTCACTCCTCGTGTCCGGCGTCCGGCTGCAAATCCTTGGGGCGAACATAATCGAGCAAGCGTCCTGCGCCTGCTTTAACCACGGACCAATCTGAACCCTCGAACTCGAGAACTGCCAAAGCTGCGGTGGGGAATTTCTCCACCAGCGCCTCGCTGCGCGCGCGTTCCGCCGCGGTCTTGGGATGGAAGGCGAGCGCAACTGCCAATTGTTCGATGCCAGGATTGTGACCGATCAGCAGCGCAGTCTTGTTGGCTTGCGGCAATTCGCGGACGGCATTCAGAAGCGCGGACCATTCCGCCAAATAGAGCGTGCGGGCATATCGAACTGTAGGACGCGGCGCGAAAAACGGCAGCGCCAGATCGAGCGTCTCGCGCGTGCGCGTAGCGGTGGAGCACAGGGCAATGTCCGGGATTAATCCTTTGTCACGCATATAGGACGCCATCAGCGGCGCAGCGAGGCGCCCCCGCCGATTGAGCGGCCGGTCATGATCGCCGACGGACTTGCCGACATCCCATGCCGATTTTGCGTGACGTAAAAGCAGAAGCCGCAATTCAGGTCCCAGCCATTGTCGGCCTCACCCAAACGGGCTCAGCACTCGACAGAATCTTTACCGTATGCTGAGCTTTCGGACCGGCCAGAGCCAGCGCTTTTTCGGGGCCAAAGCCACCTCGCTTGACGGGCAAAGGCCCCGCGCCTATCGCTTGGCCCGGTTTAAGAAATTCGGGATTTCGATCAATGGCGACGAATAAAGACGGCAAAGCCTGGCGGCGGCAGACGCAGGCCGTTCGCGGCGGGCAGCAGCGCACGCCATTTCAGGAAACCAGCGAAGCCCTGTTTATGACCTCCGGCTATGCCTATGAAGGCCCGGAGGAAGCCGAAGCCCGCTTCAAAGGCGCGCCCGGCTACACCTATTCGCGCTACGCCAACCCGACCGTGACCATGTTCGAGGAACGGGTCGCGCTGATGGAAGGCGCGCCGGTGGGCCGCGCCACCGCCAGCGGCATGGCGGCTGTATCCGCGTCGCTGTTGTGCTGCCTCCGGCAGGGCGATCATGTGGTGGCATCAAGGGCACTGTTCGGCGCCATCCGCTATGTGCTGGAAGATATCCTCTCGCGTTACGGCATCACTGTAACGCTGGTGAACGGCACCGATCCGGACGCGTGGCGCAAAGCGATCCGCAAAGAAACCAAGGTCGCGTTTCTGGAGACGCCGTCCAATCCGATCTTGGAAATCGTCGATCTGAAAGCCGTATCGGACATCGCGCATGAGCATGGCGTTCTCGTGATGGTCGATAACGCCTGGGCTTCACCGGCGCTGCAGCAGCCGATGTCGTTTGGCGCGGATGTGGTGATTCACTCCTCGACGAAGTTCATCGATGGCCAGGGCCGCGCACTGGGCGGGATTATTCTCTGTAAAGAGGATTTCTTGAACGATCATTTGCAGATTTTCTTGCGCAACACCGGCCCATCGATGAGCCCGTTCAATGCGTGGCTGCATTTGAAGAGCCTGGAAACGCTGGATTTGCGCATGCGTGCGCATTGCGCCAATGCCACGACCATCTCCGATTTTCTGTCCGGGCAACGCAATGTTTCGCGCGTGTGCTATCCCTTCCGCACGGATCATCAGCAGTATGCATTGGCCAAGAAGCAGATGTCGGGCGGCGGCGGCGTGGTGACGTTCGAAGTCAAAGGCGGCAAGGAAGCGGCCTTCGCTGTTGCCAACGCGCTGAAACTCGTTGACGTGTCGAACAATCTTGGCGACGCGAAAAGCCTCCTCACGCATCCGGCGACCACGACGCATCAGCGCCTCACGCCGGAAGCGCGCGCCGCAGCCGGCATCGCCGACGGCATGCTGCGCATCGCCGTTGGACTTGAGGACGCCGAGGATATTTGCGAGGACTTGGCGCAGGCGCTTCAGCGCATCAACAATATCCGCGCCTAATCCGTCCGACTTGCCGAGACATGGGACCTGACGAGTCCCTACAATCCGTAATGATTCACATATGCCGGAAAATTTCGCGGCGGAGAATTGGTGTTTTTTATGTACGAAGAAATCACGCGCAATATTCGCGTTGCTGTCGAGCCGAACTTTCTCGAAGACCAATCGGTGCCGGCGGAAATCCGCTATGTGTGGGCCTATAAGGTCACCATCGAGAACCGCGGCGGCGAGCCGGTGCAATTGATCTCGCGGCTGTGGAAGATCACGGATTCGCATGGCCGCACCCGCGAAGTCAGCGGCCCCGGCGTGATCGGTGAGCAGCCAACCATCGCGCCCGGCAATTCCTTTCACTATACAAGCGGCGTCCCGCTGGAAACACCGTCGGGCCTTATGACCGGCAGTTACAAGATGCGCTCCAGCACGGGCGAGAGCTTCGACATCGGAATCCCCTTATTTGCGCTCGAAAGCCCCTACGAATCCCGCCAAATTCACTGACAACGTTACCGAACGAATGCTTGATCCGCCCCCCTGTCGGGGTCGTAAGATCACCGCCTGATCGGAGACAAAAATGGCCAGTGGCCCCAAGAGGCATTTGCGCGTCGCGAAAGCACCGGCTCCGGCCCCCGCTCCCGTTCCAGAACCCATGCCCACGCGCGAGGAAGTGGAGAAGGCCGTTCGCGTGCTCTTGCGCTGGACCAGCGACGACCCCAATCGCGAAGGGCTTATCGACACGCCAAAGCGCGTGGCGCGCGCCTTCGAGGATTGGTTCTCGGGTTACAAGGAAGACCCCGAGCTTTATCTCTCACGCACCTTCGAGGAAGTCGAAGGCTATGACGAGATGGTGGTCTTACGAGACATTCGTTTTGAATCGCATTGCGAGCACCATTTGGCGCCGATCATCGGGCGCGCCCATGTCGGCTATCTTCCCAACCGCAAAGTGGTCGGGATTTCCAAATTGGCCCGCGTGGTCGATGCCTATGCAAGACGCCTCCAGGTTCAGGAAAAATTGAACGCGCAGATCGCCAAAACGATTCAGAACGTGCTGGAGCCCAAAGGCGTGGCGGTGGTGATCGAGGCGACCCACCAATGCATGACCACGCGAGGCGTGCATAAATCCGGTGTCAGCATGGTGACCTCGACCTTATTAGGCGCGTTCCGCGAAGATGCAAATACGCGCCGCGAATTCCTGAATATCATCGGCAATCCCGTTTCCGTGCAGAGCTGACCATGGCTCTCGCTCCGGATTTCATGACCATCGCGGGGCACCTGATCGGCTTCGACACCACCAGCCGAAACTCGAATCTGGAATTGATTGCTTACGCCGAGGCATTCTTACTGGGCGCCGGCGCCCATGTCCGCCTGACCCACGATTCCAATGGCGGCAAAGCAAATCTCTTTGCGACGCTGGGGCCCAATATCAATGGCGGTTATGTGCTGTCAGGCCATACCGATGTCGTGCCGGTCGACGGACAGGATTGGGCCACCAATCCGTTTCACGCGGTCATGCGCGACGACAAACTCTTCGGGCGCGGCGCCTGCGACATGAAGGGCTTTCTTGCTGTGGCGCTGTCACTGGTGCCCGAATTCGCGCGGCTGAATTTGAAACGCCCGCTGCATTTTGCGCTCTCCTATGACGAGGAGGTCGGCTGCATCGGCGTGCGGGGATTGCTGGACGATCTCGCATTGGAAGGCATCAAGCCCGCACTGGCCATCATCGGCGAGCCCACCGAAATGAAAGTCGTCGGTGCGCACAAGGCCGGCGCCGTTATTGAAACGCACGTAAAGGGACGCGACGCCCACTCCAGCAATCCCGCCAAGGGCGCAAGCGCCGTCATGATGGCGGGCGAATTCATCGCGGCGTTGGGCGCCATCGGCGAAAGCTTGCGCCAAGACCAAGACGAGCATTTCGATCCTCCTTACTCGACGCTGCAAGCCAATATGGTGGGCGGCGGAACGGCGGTAAATGTTCTGGCGCGTGACGCGCTTGTCACCTGGGAATATCGCTGCCTGCCAGATCGCGATCCGTCGCGTATCGTAGAGCGCGTGGTGAGCAACGCGGAAAATGTAATCCTGCCGAAATACCGCTCCGGGGCGCCGGAAGCAGGCTTTCATCACCATGTCCATGCGAGCTATCCCGGCCTGGTGCGCGACACAAACTCACCGGCGGTGCGGCTTGCTTGCCAGCTGAGCGGCGCCAATGACGTGCATGTCGTCGCCTATGGCACCGAGGCGGGACTGTTTCAGCAATCGGGCATTCCGGCAGTGGTGTGCGGCCCCGGCTCGGTGGCGCAAGCGCATCGCGAAAACGAGTTCGTGACGCAGGAGCAATTGGAATCCTGCACCGCGTTCCTGCGCCGCGTCGGGCTAGCTGCCGCGAGCTAAGAACTCAATCTGCTGGTTGGGAATCGATTTCTGAAAGTGGAAATTTATATTCCGTGCCGCAAAATTCGCAACGCGTGCGAATAACGCCGTCTTCATCCGCCAGACTTGGGCGCTCTTCGACAGGATAGGATTGCAAAACCGGCAACACTTTGTCGGCGCTGCAGGTGCATTGGAAATGCAATTCCTTCGCCGGATGAACGCGGATTTCGTCCTCGTGAAACAGGCGCCACAGCAGCGATTCCGCCGAGAGCGACGTATCCAGCAATTCCAGCGCCGTCAGCGTTTCCAGAAACATGGAAATGCGCTGCCAATTGTCGCCGTGGCGAACGCTGTCTTCCGTCTTGCCGGGCACGGCTTGCACCATCAACCCGGCGGCGCGCCAGCCGTAGCCGACACCTGATTGATAAATGAAACCCGCCGCCAGGGTGATGATGGTGGGAAGCTGCTCGGACTGCATGAAATAGGTTTCGGCGGATGCGGAAAGACTCTTCGGCGACAGCGAAACAAGTCCCTGATAGGCGGGCGCGCCAGGCGTCGGTTCGATCGTGATCGCTAAGGCGCCGTTGCCGACCAGCGCGCTGAAATCGTTTTTCTTCTCCAGCGCGTTGAAACGCTCTTCGTCGAGGCGCCCATAACCGCGCAAACCGCCGCCGGCGAAATAATCGGCTACCGCCATCGTAAGCGGTCCGTCGCCTTTGGTTTGCACGCTGAGGCGCCCTTCCAGCTTCAATGCCGAACCGAGCAAGCCTGCGAGCACCAAAGCTTCGGCCAGCACGCGCTGGGCGTCTTCCGGCAAAGGATGAGCGGAAAGAGCGCGCGTCGAAACCGCATCGAGGCGCACCAACCGTCCGCGCAAATCAGCCTTCGGAAGATCGAACGGCAGCACGAAATCGGCAGGCGGCGCGGGCGTATATTCTCCCGGATCGTTCACCGGTTCATTCACCGGTTCATTCACTGGATCATTCACTGGATCATTCACTCAGGCACCATTCCAGAATGGCTTTCTGGATGTGCATGCGGTTTTCGGCTTCGTCGAACACGACCGATTGCGGACCGTCGATGATCTCGTCGGTCACTTCCTCGCCGCGATGGGCGGGCAGACAATGCATGAAGATAGCGTCCTTGGCGGCACGCGCCATCAGCGCGCTGTTCACCTGATAAGGCTGCAACGCATTATGCCGTTTGGTGACTTCCTTATCGCCCATCGACACCCAAGCATCGGTGACCACGACATCGGCGCCGTCCACCGCTTCTTCGGCGTCGCGGATAAAGCGAATATCGGCTCCCGATTTCGCGGCCCAGGATTTTATGGCGGGGCGAGGCGCAAGCTCCGCCGGTGTAGCGACACGCAAGCGGAATTCGAAGCGGGCGGCAGCATGCACCCACGACGCCATGACGTTGTTGGCATCGCCTGTCCACGCGACAGTGCGGCCGCGGATCGAACCCTTCTTCTCTTCAAACGTCATCACATCCGCCATCACCTGGCAGGGATGCGAAAGCTTCGTCAGCCCGTTGATCACCGGAATGGAAGCGTTCTCCGCCAGCTCATTCAGCGTGTCGTGACTGAGCGTACGGATCATCACCGCATCGACATAGCGCGACAGAACACGCGCGGTGTCGGCGATCGTCTCGCCGCGTCCAAGCTGCATTTCCTGTCCCGTGAGCACGAGCGTGCGCCCGCCGAGTTCCTGCATGCCGACATCGAATGAAATGCGCGTGCGCGTCGAAGGCTTCTCGAAAATCAGCGCCAGCATTTTGCCGTCGAGCGGCGCGTCTTTATCGAGCGCACCGCGCGACATTCCGGCGCGCGCTTTCTTGCGGCGCACCGCCGCATCGATCAACCCTTTTAACGTGGCACCGTCGAATTCACTGAGGTCTAGAAAATGGCGGGGGGCGGCCGGCTTCGATGAAGCAGGCCTGAGCGCCTTAACGGACGTCATACGGCCTGCCTCTCCGTCTCGAATGCGGCGCAGGTTTGGCCGATCAATGCAGTTGCCTCGTGCAGATGATTTTCGTCCACGATCAGCGGCGGCAAAAGCCGCACGACATTTTCAGTGGCACCGACGGCAATCATTCCGTTTTCCCGCAGCTTGGCGACGAAGGCCGGCGCCGGCACATGCAATTTAATCCCGAGCAAAAGCCCCTGCCCGCGCACTTCAGCAATCACACCCGCATGTTCGGACAAAAGCATTGCCAAATGCTGTTGAAAATGAGCGCCCATAGCGCGGACATGCGCAAGAAACGCAGGCGCCGAGATAATATCGACAACGGCGGCGCCCACGGCCATTGCCAGCGGGTTGCCGCCATAGGTCGAGCCATGCGTGCCCGGCGTCATGCCTTTTGCCGCCCGCTCAGTGGCGAGACAGGCGCCCACGGGAAAGCCGCCGCCAATGCCTTTGGCAATCGCCATGATGTCGGGCGCGATGCCGGACTCTTCATAGGCAAAGAGTTTGCCCGTGCGTCCCGCACCGCTTTGCACTTCGTCGAAAATCAAAAGAAGCCCGCGCGCATCGCAAAGTTCGCGCAAGCGCTTCAGGAATCCCGGCGGCGGCACGCGTATGCCGACTTCACCCTGGATGGGTTCGATCAATATGCCTGCGGTTTCAGAACCGATGGCGCGTTGCGCCGCATCGAAATCGCCGAACGGCACTTGATCGAAGCCGTCCATCTTCGGGCCGAAGCCATCGAGATATTTCGGCGAACCGCCGGCCGCGATGGTGGCCAGTGTGCGGCCGTGAAACGCGCCTTCGAACGTGATCAGACGAAAACGTTCCGGCGCATTGCTTGCGGCGTGAAATTTGCGCGCCATCTTGATCGCGCATTCCATCGCCTCGGCACCGGAGTTCGTGAAGAACACCGTGTCGGCAAAGGTGAGATCGATCAGCTTGCGCGCGAGAATTTCCTGGCCCGGCACGCGATAGAGATTGGAGGTGTGCCACAGCTTGCCGGCCTGTTCGCGCAACACCGCAACAAGTTCCGGATGCGCATGACCGAGCGAATTGACGGCGATGCCGGAGCCGAAATCGAGATAGCGCCGTCCCTTCTCGTCGAACAGGTAAGCGCCCTCGCCACGGACGAAAGCGACGTCCGCGCGGTTATAGGTGGGCAGAATCGGCGGAATCACCACAGCCTCCCGGTCCGGGCCCCTCGCCCCCGGAAAAAAATCGAACGCGTCTTATCTGCCCTTGGATCATAGGGGTCAAGGACACCCCGCCGTCCAGGTTATTGTGGACAAGGGCTTGGGGCATCGCCTGAGCGCTTGTACAGCCGCCTCTGTGGGGTACGATATCTTGTAGAAGATACCCCGGGGATGGTCATGGGCTGGACAGATGAACGGGTGGAGCAACTCAAATCGCTCTGGAGCGAAGGCCTGAGCGCCAGTCAGATCGCCCGGGCGCTGGGCGGCGTCACCCGCAATGCCGTCATCGGCAAGGTCCATCGGCTGGGTTTGGCCGGACGGGCAGGTCCCGCGAGGAGCGAACGTCCCCGCAGCGTCATCCACAAATCGGTGGTGCGCGTCGCCGCTCCGGCGCCAGAGATCGTCGAAGAAGAACCCATTGTCCTCGACGACGGCCATTTCGCCACCGTGCTGACCATCAACGACCGCATGTGCCGCTGGCCGATCGGGGATCCTTCCGAGAATGAATTTCATTTCTGCGGCCACAAGCCCAAGTCCGGCTCGCCCTATTGCGAGGCGCATGCCCGCAAGGCCTACCAGCCGCCGGCCGCCCGCCAGCGCCGGGTCGCGCACTGATCTCGTGACGGGAATGGGCGTGTGAGCCTTCGGAAGCGCGCATAAGTTTATTGCCGTTGGCTCGGAAGTGACGGTGCGATGGAGTTTTGGGCCTCGGCCGAAGTGTTTCAACCCGCAAGCGCCGCGTTATTTCAAGTTCGCCGATGCGTTGAACCGTTTCTCAATGACGCGTTTGCGGCATCGAGTTTAGCGGCGCTGGAATGCAAACTTCGATACGTGCCCGTCGTCATGCCCAAGGACATGCACGCTCGCTATACTGAGCGGTCGAAGCTCCGTAAAAAGGAACGGATCTACGATTGCGCCCCTCAATTGGGCTATGACGTGTTCGTTCATGGGAGGCTGGAAGATCAACTTCGCGAATATTTACGCGGCATTGCGCTTTCTGCCCCGCACCTCGCGGGCCTAGGGGCTACAAAGGAGCAAATCGCGGAGTTCGAGGCGATCTTGGCAGGTACAGCCGACCGCATTTTGATCATGCGATCAGATCAAACACGTCATTAATTAAATGAAGTAAGCGCGCTTTTACCCGATCATCCGCGCATCGGATTTGGCGAAGGTCTCGTCGAAGGAATAGCCGGCCGAGCGCACGGTGCGAATAGGATCGCGCTCGCCCGTATTGTTGAGCGCCTTGCGCAAGCGCCCGACATGAACATCGACGGTACGCGCTTCGACATAGATGTCCGAACCCCACACCGTATCCAACAATTGTTCGCGGCTGAAAACGCGCCCCGGATGCTGCATCAGCTGATCCAGCAATCTGTATTCGGTGGGGCCAAGATGGATGTCGCGCTCGCCCCGGCGCACGCGGTGATTGCCGCGGTCGATGCTGATTTCGCCGATCTCGAGCAAATCTTCAACTAGAGCCGGCCGCACGCGGCGCATCACGGCACGCACGCGGGCAAGAAGTTCGTTCATCGAAAACGGTTTGACGATGTAGTCGTCGGCGCCGGTGTCGAGGCCGCGAATGCGATCCGTCTCTTCGCCGCGCGCGGTCAGCATGACAATGGGAACGTTCCGCATATGACCGCGCCCGCGCAGGCGCCGACAAATCTCGATGCCGGAGAGTTTCGGCAGCATCCAATCGAGAAGGACGAGGTCGGGCTTGTTCTCATCCGCCAGAAGAAGCGCGTCTTCGCCGTCGCGCGATTCAAAAACGCGATAGCCTTCGCGCTCCAGATTGTATCGCAGCAATGTTGCGAGCGCTTCCTCGTCTTCGACAATCAATACGGTGCGTTCAGAATGTCCGTTCAAGCCCCGGCCCCACTTTTCGGATCGGGCGGCAAGGCGGCGCCCGCGGTATAATCGGCTTTCGGCCGCTCGACCTGCAAGCGATTGCCCGTGACCATCAGATACACGGTCTCCGCAATGTTGGTCGCGTGGTCCCCTGCCCGTTCGATATTCTTGGCGATGAAGAGAAGATGCGTGCACAGCCCGATCGTGCGCGGATCTTCCATCATGTAGGTGAGGAGTTCGCGGAACAGGCTGTTGTAAAGTTCGTCGATCTCTTCGTCGTGCAGCCAGACGGCCTGTGCCGCTGCGGCATCGCGATTGGAATAAGCGTCGAGCACAGCTTTGAGCTGGCTGAGCGCCTGACGCCCCATCCGCGCCAGCGATTGCGTAAGACGGATCGGCGGCTCGCTATTCAGGATCAGCGCGCGCTTGCCGATATTCTTGCCGTAATCGCCGATACGCTCCAGCTCCGACGCAATCTTGATAGCCGCCAGCGTGGCGCGCAGATCGACCGCCATCGGTTGGCGCAAGGCGAGAACCCGCAAAGCCTGCTCTTCGACAACGTGCTGCAGCTTGTCGACACGTTCGTCGATGCCGATAGCACCCTCGGCCAGCTTGCCGTCGCGCTTGGCGATAGCCTCGATGGCATTGGCGAATTGCGTCTCCACCAAACCACCCATTTGGGCCACGCCGTTGTTCAGCGCTTCCAACTGTTCGGAGAAGGATCTGACGATATGCTCGCTCATGACATCACTTTCTTGCGGGGGGACCAGACGATGCTTCGGTCAAAGCTCCATGACGGAATTATGACATTTTGGTGACACCCGGGTCCATTGCTGAAGCTTCCACCGCCGCCGGCAAATGCACGGTGAAAATACTGCCGACGCCGAGCGTGCTCTCGATTTGAAGCCTACCGTGATGGCGGTTGAGAATGTGTTTGACGATGGCGAGGCCAAGACCGGTGCCGCCGCGTTCGCGGCTGCGCTTCACGTCGACGCGGTAAAAACGTTCGGTCAGGCGGGGAATAATTTCGCGCGCCAATCCATCGCCTTCGTCTTGAACGGCCGCAAAAACCTGCTCGGGGCCGCCGCGCCGCGCCGGCGGCAGCGTGCCGAAGCGGATCGTTACCGTGCTGCCTTCGTGGCCATATTTGATCGCGTTGTGAATGAGATTCTGAAACACCTGGATCAGCTCGTCGCGGTCGCCCGTCACGCGCAAGGGCGTGTCGCCTTCCGTGCGGATGGTGATCGAATCGGCTTGCGCCAGCGGCGATAAAGCCGCGGCCGCGTCGCGCACAATCTGGCGAAGGTCCACCGTGCCCGAAGGCGGGTTGTGCTCGTTCAACTCGATTCGAGTCAGCGACAGAAGATCGTCGATCAAGCGCCGCATGCGCGCTGCCTCGACCGCCATGATACCGAGAAAGCGCTCGCGCGCCGTAGCGTCGTCTTTGGCATGGCCGCGCAACGTGTCGATGAAGCCCGACACAGCGGCAAGCGGCGTGCGCAGCTCATGGCTGGCATTGGCGATGAAATCGACCCGCATTTCTTCGGCGCGGCGGATCGCGGTCAGATCGTGGAGCTGCACGACGAGGAGCGGCGCGCCTTCACGCATTTTAGTGGCGACGACATAAGCGCGGTAATGGCGCTCCAGCGGCACAACAAAGGAAAAGCCGACATCTTCAGCCTCTCCGCCGGCCAAAACGCGTTCAATGGCTTCCAGGAGCTCTGGTGTGCGCAAGACCGCCGAGATGTGCTTGCGCTCCGGGTCGGGTCCGACAATGGCGGCGGCAGAGACGTTTGCGAGCATCACACGCCCACTCCCATCCAAAAGGATAAGCGGCTCGTGCAAAGCTTCCAGAACATTGCGGGCGGCGGGAGGCAAGGATGAGGCTGGGCCGGAAGCAACGGCAATCGGCGTCTCAGCCTTACGGGCTTTTCGTGTTGCGGCAGCTATGAGACCGACCGCCAGAAAAAGCGCCGCCGCGGCGAGCGGGAAGGGTCTCCACCCATCCAGCGCCGCATCCGCCAGAAGAGCCACGGTTCCGATCGAGGTAATAAAAAGAAGCGAACGGGACCAGTCGGCGCGCAATATTGGCTGTCTCCTGCTTCGTATCGAAGCTCCTGCGCGATTCTATAACACGCCAGCGTGACAATCATTTGCCGGCATTTACGGAAGTGCCATCAAGCCCTCCGGCTTAGGTACTCGTATTGCGCGGCCGCGCGCCGCCGAGAAAGAGAGTGACGGCGTAGCGAACGCGGGCATCGAGATAGCCTTCGGCCGGTGCGGCGTCATCGACAAGCGCACCCATATGCAAATCGGCCACCACCATCGACAGCAGCATGCCAGCCGCGATTTCCGGATCTGGAATGCGCAAGACGCCTTTCGCATCCATGCGCGCCAACCAGCCGCGCAAGACGCAGCAGGATTTGTCGGCCCCCTCCTGATGGAAGGCACGAGCGATTTCGGGTGTGCGCTGCGCCTCGGAAATCACCAGGCGGTAAAACGCGGCCTGACGCGGCGCTAAAAGAAAACGCGCCAATTTCATAAGATATTCGTGGAGAACCTCTTCCGGCAGCGCATCTTCAGAGGGTTCGCCATCACCCATGGCGGCGGCGAATTCCATCCGGCGGCCAGCGATGACCGCTGCGAGCAGCGATTCTTTGGTGTCGAATATTTGATAGAGGGTTTTCTTGGACATGCCGGCCCGGCGGGCGACGTCATCCATGCTCGCGGCGGCATAGCCCGAATCGACAAAGGCGCTCGCAGCGGCATCCAGTAGGATTTGGCGCCGGTCCGCTTCGCAAATTTGCCGCGGCCGTCCGCGGCGCGGCGGCACATAAGCAAGGCCGATATCCTCAGCCTCGACATATTCCTGCAACAGAGGTTCGCTAATTGCCGGCTTCCTTCCTTACGCTCGTCCCTTGTATTCCGTCCTTCGCATCTCACTGTGCGTTCATTTTGTAATCTTGACAGAAAATACGGAACTGTCTAGTTTCCAAATTCGACGACAGGGCGCACGCGACGCTTCGCCTAATCGCCGCAACGGCGTACACGACGGCGGTCAGGTAGCGGTCGAATCTCAAGCCGGGGATCACAGTGAACATCTCAAGACGTCTTCCTTTCCTTGCCAGCGCGTCGGCAACCGTCCTCCTACTGGCGGGCTGCGCCGTCGGACCCGACTTCCAGGTTCCAGCCGCGCCCACCGTGACCGAATACACGCCTGAGCCCTTGCCGGCTGAGACGGCGTCGGCCGAGATCCCGGGCGGCGACGCTCAGCGTTTTCTCAAGGATACCGACGTCCCGGCCCAATGGTGGCGGGAATTCAACTCCGACGTGTTCAATACTCTGGTCGACCAGGCGCTGAAGGCCAATCCCGATCTGGACGCAGCACAGGCAGCTTTGCGCCAGTCGCACGAAAATTTCCTGGCCTCGCAAGGTTCGCTGTTTCCGCAGGTGAATCTGAACAGCAACGTTACGCAGCAAAGAACGTCGAACCAGAACGGCGGCGACAATCTGACTTTGTACAATGCCTCGGTCGGCGTTTCGTATCTGGTCGATGCCTTTGGCAGCGTAAGCCGCTCCATCGAAGCGTCGAACGCCCTGAGCGAGAATCAGCGCTTTCAATTGGAAGCGACCTATTTGACGCTGATTTCCAATGTCCTCACGGCCGCGATTCAGGAAGCGTCGTTACGCGCTCAGATCGTAGCGGTGCAGGAAATCATCACGCTGCAGACCCAAGCCTATGATTTGATCAATCAGCAATTCGAACTCGGCGCCGTAGCGCGTGGCGACGTGCTGGCGCAGCAGGCGCAATTGACGCAAACGCAAGCCAGCCTGCCCAATCTGCAGAAGCAGCTGACCCAGATTCAAACACAGCTGACCGTGCTGCTGGGCCATTTTCCGGCGGAAAACATGGTCCCCAGCGTTGTGCTTACCGATCTGAAATTGCCGCAAAACCTGCCGCTTTCGCTCCCCTCCAAGCTGGTGGAACAACGCCCAGATATCCGCGCGTCGCAAGCGCTCCTGCATCAAGCGAGCGCGAATGTGGGCGTCGCCACGGCGAACATGCTTCCGCAATTCACGCTGAGCGCGAACGGCGGCAGCGCTACCAATTCGGACGGCGGCGGGTTTTTCTCGCCCGATACATTTGCATGGAGCCTGGTCGGCGGCTTGACCGCGCCGATCTTCCGCGGCGGACAATTGGCGCATCAGCGTCAGGCGGCGGTTTACGCCTATGAACGCGCTGGCGCGCAATATCGCAGCACTGTGCTGGCGGCTTTTGCGAACGTCGCCAACGTGCTGAACGCGCTGCGGCTCGACGCCGAGACATTGCGCGTGCAGCTGATCGCCGAACGCACGGCTTTCCAAAATCTAGACATCACCACCGAACGTTTCCGCGCCGGAGCGATTGCCTATCTGCCGCTTCTGGATGCGCAACGCACCTATCAGCAGGCGCGCATCGCTTTGGTGCAGGCGCAAGCGACACGCTATGCCGACACGGTGGCGCTGTATCAGGCGCTTGGCGGCGGTTGGTGGAACAGAAACGACATTGAAGACGACGTCCCAGAATATCCGTTGGCCCGCGCGATCCCGTAAAGGTACGATCATGGATGCGAAAGTAAACCGCGGTACTGACCGCGTGCAGTGGAACCAGACCGAGCGCAAACCTTCGTGGTGGCGCCGCCGCTCTTTGACCACGCGCCGCCTTGTCATCATCGTTCCGATCGTTCTGATCGTGGCGGCGTTCATCTTGGTGTTTCCGCTTGGCATGATGCTGATGCGCGGCTTCCCGGCGCAGCCCGCGCCTGCCGTCTCGACCATCACGGCAAGCAACCAAGCCTGGCAGCCACAAGTCGAGGTCATCGGTTCGCTGACTGCGACGCGCGGCGCCGATTTGGCTGCGGAAGTCGCCGGCGTGGTGGATCAGGTATATTACGAATCGGGCGGCGAAGTGCGCGCCGGACAACCTTTGATCCGCCTGCGCTCGACCGACGAAACCGCCCGCCTCGCAACGCTGCAAGCCAGTGCCGAATTGGCGGAGACCACCAACGCGCGCGCAACGAAGCTCTGGGATATTCAGGGCATCAGCCGCGCCGAAGTCGACACTGCGGCGGCCAGTTTGAAATCCGCGCGCGCCGCCGTTGCCGAGCAGGCAGCCTTGATCGAAAAGAAAATGGTGCGTGCGCCCTTCGCCGGCCGTCTCGGCATTCGCAACGTGAACACCGGACAATATGTGAATCCGGGCGCGATTATCGCAACGCTGCAAGTACTCGACCCAATCAATCTCGATTTCACGGTGCCGCAACAAATGCTGGAGCGTCTCCAGGTTGGGCAAGCCATCGAAGTGCGGGTGGATTCGCATCCCAACGACGTCTTCATGGGCAAGATCGAAACCATCGATCCGAAGGTGAACCCGGGCACGCGCGCTGCGGCCATTCGCGCGACGCTCGCCAATGCCGATGGAAAATTGCTGCCAGGCATGTACGCAACCGCGCATATCGAAACCGGCATGCCGGCCACTTACATAACGGTTCCGCAGACCGTCGTCACGTTCAACCCGTATGGGAACACCGTCTTCAAAGTTGAGAAGAAGGTGACCGACGGGAAAGAAACTCTGGTGGCGACACAAGCCTTCGTAACCACCGGTGAAACGCGTGGCGATCAGATCGCCATTCTCACCGGCGTGAAAGAAGGCGACACGCTGGTCAGCGCCGGACAGTTCAAATTGCAAAACGGTGCCACGGTTCAGATCAACAACGAGGTTCAACCCTCGAACGATCCCAACCCGGCCCCAACTGAACGTTAAATTGGCCGAACGTTAGTTTAATCCGAGTTTTCCGCGCGAGCTCCGTTCAAGGGCCGGCGGCAGAAGGAACGCCCAAAGCGCGGCGTCGAAGGCATTTGCCATGAGTAATTTCACCGATCTCTTTATCAAACGTCCGATTCTGGCGACCGTGGTCAGCCTGATGATCCTGGTGGTCGGTGTTCGCGCAGGCATGTCCATTCCGGTGCTGCAATTCCCGCGCACGGAAAACGCCGTGGTGACGGTGAACACCGCCTATTTCGGCGCTGACCCGGACGTGGTGGCGAGCTTCATCACGACACCGCTGGAAGCGGCCGTCGCGCAGGCCAACGGCATTGACTACATGACCTCGTCCAGCGCCGCCGGCACGAGCTCCATCACGGCGCGCTTGCGCCTGAACTACGATTACAACGCCGCCATGGCGGAAATCAGTTCCAAGATCGATTCCGTCGTGGACCGCCTGCCCGCGCAAGCGCAGAAGCCGGTCATTAGCGTTCAGGTGGGCCAGAACGTGGCGTCGCTTTACATGGGCTTCTTCAGCGAAACGCTGCAGGGCAACCAGATGACGGACTATCTGGTCCGCGTGGTGCAGCCGCAGATTCAAGCGGTGCCCGGCGTTAAGAACGCCGAGATTATCGGCGCGCGCAATTTCGCTCTGCGCGCCTGGCTCGACCCGCAGCGCCTCGCCTCATTCAATCTCACTGCCGACGACGTGACCCGCGCGCTGGCCACCAACGACTTCATCTCCGGCATCGGCAGCACCAAGGGCCAGATGGTGCAGGTGAACCTTGTCGCGTCCACGAGTCTTCACACGCTCGACGAATTCAAAAATCTCGTCGTGAAGCAAGACGGCACCTCTGTTGTACGTCTCGGCGATATCGCCGAAGTCGTGCTGGGGTCGGAAGATTACGGCTCCGAGGTGCGGTTCAACGGCCGCGACGCCATTGTTATCGCGGTGAACATTGCGCCGGACGCCAGCCTGCTCGATGTCGGCGGGCGGATTGAAGCTCTATTTCCGCAAATTCAGGCCAACCTGCCGCAAGGCCTGGAAGGGCGCATCGTTTTCAATGCCGCGAATTTCGTGAACGCGGCCATCTACGAAGTTATCTCCACCATTTTTGAAACGCTCATCATCGTCATGTTGGTGGTGTTCGCGTTCCTCGGTTCGGTGCGCGCCGTCACCATCCCGATCGTCGCGATTCCTTTGTCGCTGATCGGCGCCTTCATCATGATGTTGGCGATGGGATATTCCATCAACCTCTTGACCCTGTTGGCCATGGTGCTCGCCATCGGTCTCGTGGTCGACGACGCCATCATTGTGGTCGAGAATATTCACCGCTACATCAATGAAGGGATGAAACCCTTCGATGCCGCGATTCAGGGCGCGCGCGAACTTTCCGGACCCATCATCGCCATGCTGATCGTGCTCATCGCGGTCTATGTGCCAATCGCCTTCCAGGGTGGTTTGACGGGCGCATTGTTCACTGAATTCGCGTTCACGCTGGTCGGCACCATCATGGTCTCCACCATCGTAGCGTTGACCCTTTCGCCCATGATGGCCGCACGCATGCTGAGACCGCATGGCCAAGGTGAATCCGGCTGGGAACATCGGATCACGTCTTTTGTCGACACGCGGTTCGACCGGCTGCGTCACGGCTATAGCCGCCGGCTGAACAGCGCGCTCGGCACGCCCGCCGTCATCGCTACTTTCGCGTTCCTCGTGATCGGTGGCATCAGTCTGATGCTGTACAGCCCATTCCTGCAGCGCGAACTGGCGCCGCAAGAAGACCAAGGCTTCATCTTTGTCGGCGGCCAAGGCGCATCAAATGCGACGCCGGCGCAATATGTCCTCTATGGCACTTCGATCTACGACAAGCTCAAGAAACATCCGGAAGTCGACGGCGTGTTCCAAGCGTTCTTCAACGGACAGTTTTTCACCGGACTTGTGTTGAAGACGTGGGCCGACCGCGATCAAACCGCTATGCAGGTTGCCGGCGCCGTGACAGGCGATCTCTCGGGTGTTGCCGGTTTGAATTTAGGCGCCTTCCCGCTGCCGCCTCTGCCGGGCCCCGACGGATTTCCGGTTTCCTTTGTCATCACCACGACCGAAAGTTTCGATCGTCTCTACGAGGTTGTGCAGACATTCGACGCTGAGGTGAAAAAAGTCCCGCAGCTGTTCTACTTCTCGCAGACCGATTTGAAGATCGACCGGCCGCAATCGGTGATCGAAATCGACCGCGACAAGGCAGCGGCGCTCGGCATGACCATGGCCGATATTGGTAGCCAGCTCTCATCGATGTTGGGCGGCGGCTATGTGAACTATTTCAGCCAGGATGGGCGCGGTTATCGCGTTATGGCGCAGGCGGATCAGCCGCATCGCCTCAATGCAAACCAGCTTCTCGAATATTACATTCGTGTCGGCGACGGCAGCCTGGTGCCGCTGTCAACGATTGCGCGCATAGAGAACAAGACGATCCCGCAGTCACTGTCGCGCTTCCAGCAACTGAATGCTGCGACTATTGGCGGTGTGTCTGGGTTCAGCCAGGGCGATGCGCTGGCGAAGCTCAACGAGATCGCGGCGCGCGTGCTGCCGGAAGGCTATTCGGTGGATTACGCCGGCCAATCGCGCCAATACGTCCAGGAATCCAGCGGCTTTGCCACGGTCATTTTGTTCGCCGTCGTCATCATCTTCCTGGTGTTGGCCGCGCTCTATGAAAGCTTCCGCGATCCGCTGGTCATTCTGATGTCGGTGCCGCCTGCCATCACTGGCGCGCTGATCTTCATCTACATGCTGGGCGGCTTCGGCATCATTGGTGCGACGCTGAACATCTACACCCAGGTCGGATTGGTCACTCTCATCGGCCTGATTTCCAAGCACGGCATTCTGATTGTGGACGTGGCCAACCGCTTGCAACGCGATTCACAATACTCCAAGCGCGAAGCCGTGGTCGAAGCGGCCGGCGTGCGCCTGCGCCCGATTCTGATGACCACCGCCGCCATGGTGCTGGGCGTCATGCCGCTGATCTTCGCCAGCGGCGCCGGCGCCTCGGCGCGCTTCAGCATGGGCCTCGTGATCGCCAGCGGCATCTCCATCGGCACGCTGTTCACGCTCTTCATCGTGCCGGGCTTCTATGTGCTGATTGCCCACGATTTCTCCCGCGACAAGCGCGCGATTGAAGCCAGCCCAGCGCCGGCCGAATAATTTTCCGGCGCCGGTGCCCGTGAGCGCCCCCTACGACGTTATTGTTGTAGGGCTGGGCGCGATGGGCGCCGCCGCACTTTATCAATTGGCCAAACGCGGCAAACGCGTGCTCGGGATCGATCGGTTCGCGCCCCCGCACGGCTTTGGCTCTTCGCATGGGCAGAGCCGCATCACGCGCCTTGCCATCGGCGAAGGCGCGCATTTCACGCCGCTGGCGCTGCGCTCACACGACATCTGGCGCGAGCTGGAGCGCGAGACGGGCCGCGCACTGATGACGCGCACCGGCGGGCTGGTGATCGGCGGCCATAAGGACGCGGCGCCACTGCACGTTGCGAATTTTCTCGAGCAGACGATCAAAGCCGCTAAGCGCTACGATATTCGCCACGAGATTCTCGACGCGCGCGACATCCGCCGTCGCTTCACGGCCTTCAATCCCCGCGACGACGAGATCGGCTATTACGAATACGAGGCCAGCTTCCTTCGTCCCGAAACTTGTGTGGAGGTTCAGCTTGACCTCGCGCGCATGCACGGCGTCGAGATTCGCGAGTCAACGCGGGTGCTCGACATCGACGGCACGGATGTAAAAACAGATGGCGGCACATTCCACGCGGAGCGCGTGGTTGTAAGTGCCGGTCCCTGGATTTCAGATCTTTTGGGCGTCGCCTGCGAGGATGTATTCCGCGTCTATCGCCAGGTGATGTTCTGGTTCGAAGTGGACGGACCGGCAGCGCCATTCCAACCCGGCAACTTCCCGATCTTCATTTGGCAAATTCCGAACGCGACACACGGAATTTATGGCTTTCCGGCTATTGACGGCGAACACGCCATCAAAATCGCCGGTGAGCAATATGTTGTGACGACATCAGCCGATGATGTGAATCGCCACGTTTCAGAAGAAGAGATCGCGCATATGCACGAGCGCCATGTCGCCCCATTCTTAAAAAACGTTTCGCTACGCTGCGTCCGCGCGGTTCCGTGCCTTTACACCGTTACGCAAGATGCCGGTTTCGTGGTCGATACAATGCCCGGCAACGAGCAAGTGCTGATCGTGTCGGCCTGTTCCGGTCACGGCTTCAAACATTCCGCTGCTTTGGGCGAAGCCGTTGCGGAGCTGATCGTGGATGGCCGTTCGCGCCTCGATCTCAGCGCGTTCCGGCTCGACCGTTTTACGGCGACGGGTATTTCGCCTCCACGGCTTTGATGTCGTCAAGCGTCGGAAGCTTCGCCTCATTGCCGAGATATTGCACAGCATGGGCGCTGGCGCCGCGCGCAAAACGAAAGCGCATTTCCCAATCGGCGGCAGGATCCGAAAGATAGGCATACATATAGGCGCCGTGGAAAACATCGCCCGCGCCGTTGGTATCGATCACGGCAGACGAAGGAACGGGAAGCGCCGGCATGGTTTTCACCTCGCCTTTCTCGTCATACCAAATGACGCCGCGCTCACCCATGGTGACCGCGCCGATCTTGCAGCCTTTGGTCTTGAGCAGATCGAGCGCGCCTTGCGGGCTCACTTTCAATTGTTCGCAAAAGCGTTCGGAAATCACCGCGACATCAATCAATGACAACAGTTCCAGCGTGTTTGTGCGTACCGCACCGCCGTCGAGCGAGGTGAGAATATTCGCGTCGCGGCAGACCTTCGCATAGTGCAGCGCCGCGTCCACCTGGTGACCATCCAGATGCAGCGCCCGGCATTCGCCGAGATTGAGCGGTGGAAAAGGATGCAAATAGTCATCGTCGCGCATACGTAAAATGGCGCGCTGATGGCCATGCGGCATGACGAAAGAGAGTGACGAGCGTTTCACCTTGCGGGCGTGAATCGGCACTTTGTATTGCAGCGCCATGTCCTGGAACATGCGCCCCAGCCAGTCATCCGCGACCGAACAGAGCAGGTCCGGCGCGATGCCCAGCTTGGCGCAGCAGAACGCCGCGGTCACGGCATTGCCGCCGAAGGAAATGGCGTAGTCCTTGGCCACGTCCTTTTCATCCCCGGTGGGGATGTGATCGGCAACGAAGGTGACGTCGATATAGGTCTGGCCGACGAAAAGCGCTTGCATGCGGGGGACTGCCTTTTGCGGTAGGGCGACAGGAATCGAAACAATTACCCGGACCTAAGCAGCAATCTCTGTTCCAAGCGAGCCCGCCTGAGCGGGAAGAAACCGGACCCGTGCAATCGAATAAATTTTATGACAGGTTTCGCTTGAGAAAAAGAATAGGGGAAATGCGCATGAATCGGTTTGCGATAGCGGTGTTTGCGGGCGTCTCCACAGTGCTTCTCGGTGCCGCGCAACAATTCCAGCCGGGAAATCCGGCGCCCAATTTCGCGGCCGCGGAAGTGAAGACAACCAATCTGGGCAGCCAGACCTATTTGCTTCAAGGCGAAGGCGCCAACGTGGTGGTCGCGGTCGGCAATGATGGCCTCATCATGATCGACACCCAGTTCGCCGAGATGAACGACAAACTCGCGGCCGCTGTCGAGGCGATTTCGCCGCGCCCGGTGCGCCACATCATCCTCACCCATTTCCACCGCGATCACACGGGCGGCAATGCATTCTTCGCCGCGCGCGGCGCCAACATCGTGGCGCACGAAGCCGTGAAGACGCGCCTCGCCGCCGGCACGACCAACGGTCTCACCGGCAATGTCATGGCGGCTTATCCCGAAGCGGGATTGCCGAAGCAAACCTATAACAATGCCGGCGTCATGATCCGCCAAGGCGGGCGTGTGGCCGAAGTCAAACATGTGGTTGGGCACACCGATGGCGATTCCTACGTCTATTTCCGCGATGCGAATGTGCTCGTGACCGGCGATATCGTCACCTTGGGCCGCTATCCCAATATCGACGTGCCCTATGGCGGCGGCATTGATCGCATGATCGAGGGCGTCGATGTCATTCTCGCCGCTGGAAACGACAACAGCAAAGTGGTGCCGGGGCATGGGCCGCTCGGCAGCAAAGATCGAGTGGTCGAGTATCGGCAAGTTCTGGTTCAGGCGCGCGAGCGCATCGCGAAGCTGATCGCCGAAGGAAAGAGCGAAGACGAAGCGGTCGCAGCGCGGCCCAATGCAGACAACGACGCGAAACTCGGCGTCACGCCGCAACAAGCAGGAAATTTCGTTCGCGTGGTGTATCGCTCGTTGAAATAGGTTTTTCCGACAGTTTTTTAAGCATCACCCGCGCATAAATACGACCCGGTCGCTCACGCGGCCGGGTCTTTTGTTTGGGCGGTGTCTATCTGCTATATATGTCGCCCCGCGCAACTGGCGATGAAGGTGGGACACCACCGGGGAGCGGGGCCACAGCTGCCGCGCGCCTGGGCTACCCTAAGAGGAGAGAGCCCATGCACCCATTATTCATTGATCGGATCGACGCAACGGGAACCCTGTTCCGCTTCTGGAGGCGGGGATTGACGACGCCCTGCGCCAGGGGGAAGCGTTCCACCGCGAAGTCCGCACGCAGATTGAGGGCGAATACGTCACCCTCATGCGCCGGATAGGAGAAGACGGCGCAGCCGTGATTCAACTCATGGACGAGAATGAAGTTCGCTCGATCGCAATCTGGCGGAGTTTTCTCACGACCTATTGCGGGCGTCGCTTCGAGATCGATGATCTTGTCACAGCCGCTGGACACCGTTCGAAAGGATATGGCGCAACCATAGTCAAGGCACTTGAAGCGAAGGCGCGTTCACTCTCATGCAACGAGGTGATGTTGGCCTCAGCGTCATGGCGCGTGGACGCACATCGCTTCTATTTCCGCCAACGGTTCGCAATCAAGGCGTTCTTTTTTATCAAGACTGTTAGCTGAGTTCCGCTAACCGCAAATAATAAATGCGCGCCGTTGTCTCAATTCTCCGTCAGTAGACGGATCGTTTTCGGATCAGGCGCCGGAGGAAAACTCGCGAGATAGGCATGCAAATCGGCAGCATCGCGATTCGAGATCAGGCTTTCCTGATAGCGCGGCATCAGATCGCGCGGCTGACGCAATTGCAGCAGCATCACTTCGATGCTCGGTGCCGGGTTGAGGCGCGCGCCATCGCGCGAACCCTGGCCTTCGTAGCCGTGACAGCCGGCGCAGCCGAAATTTTCGAATATGCGTTTGCCATTTTCGGCATTTTCAGTTTCCGCATTTTGTGCGAATGCCACTGAAGGCGTGGCGGCAAGCAGAAACGCGAGCAGGACATGTTTCATGGTTCGCTCACCGGGGCTGCGCAATGACATCGAGCAGCGCCGGCTCGCCCCGGCGCACCACCGCGAGCGCGCGCCGTATCGCCGGTCCCAGTTCATTCGGATTCTCGATCGGCCCTTCGGCATAAAGCCCATAGCCGCGCGCGATCTGCGCGTGGTCTATATTGGGCTCACGAATGGTTGTGCCGATGAAGCAATTCGCCGGGTCGCGGTTGCGCCGCACCGCCATATTCTGCACGTACATCACCTCCTGATGAAAAGCGCGGTTGTTGCGCACGATTATCAGCATCGGAATTTGGTGATGCGCGGCGGTCCAAATAGCGGAAGCCGGCGCCATGTTGAAATCGCCGTCCCCGGCAATCGCGATTGTCAGCCGCCCATGCGGTTTGTTAGCGAGCGCGGCGCCGATGGCCGCCGGGGTGTTGTAGCCGACACCCTGCGCACCCGATCCGCCCATGGTCTGATAGGGTTTGGTGATATCCCACAAACGATACGGCCAGTCCGACATCAGCTGTGTTTCGGTCGGCATCATCCAATCGTCGGTTTTGATCTGGTCCCACAATTCCATGGAAAGCCGCGCGCTCGAAATCGGGCTTGCGTCCCAGGCAAAAGCCGCCTCGCGCCGTGCCGCGTCCATCAACCCCGCGCTTTGCTCGGCGAGCATGAGGCCGCGCACTTCATTGGACGCGCGCCGCACCGGGGAAAGTTCAGCGCGCACCGCTTCGATCAGTGACGGCATGGTGGCTTCGGCGTCCCCCGGAATCGACAATTCGACCGAGGCGAAACGCTGCACGTCGCCGTAGTTCGATTTCATCATCAGCGCTTCGCTGCCGATGTGAATGATTTTAAGATTGGGATTGCGCCGCATGGCGCGATTGGGGCGAAGGTCCACATCAGCCACGGTGTTGGTGAGCCCCCAAAGCTCGATCGGCTCCAGCGCCAAAATAACATCCGCCGCCGCCAGCGCCAGTTCGCGCCGCATGCTGTGGTTGAATTTGTGCCGGTTGGGAAAATTCATCCGCATATGCGGATCGACCACGGCGGCGTTGAGCAGCTCCGCCAACTCGATCAGCAGCGCCGGCGCCTTTTCGGTGCGGCCATAGCGGTTGCAATAGATGACGGGATATTCGGCTTCGACCAAAAGCTTCGCGGCTTCCCGCACGGCGCCGGAATCGCCCATGGGTTGCGCCCGTGCGCGTAAGCGTGGGATGGAAAGACGCGCCTCCATGCCATCCGGAATCGCATCTTCCTGCAAATCGGCATCGGCGGTGATCAGCACCGGCGCCATCGGCACCGTGGTGGCCAGCGTATAGGCACGCAGCATGGAATCGGAAAAGGCCTGCAGCGACGCTGGCTGATCGTCCCATTTGGTGAAATCGCGCACCATCGCGTTCTGATCGAGCGCGCTGTGATTCCATTCCACATTGGGCATGCGCGTAACGCTGTTGGCGATGTTTCCGGAGAGAATGATGATAGGTACCCGGTCGGCATAGGCGTTGTAGATCGACATCGCGCAATGCTGCAGACCGACCGTGCCATGCACCATGGCGATCATCGGTTTCTTGGCCACCTTGGCGTAGCCATGCGCGATACCGACCGCGACGTCCTCGTGCAGCGCGGTGATGAATTCCGGCTTCGTGTTCTGGCCATAATTCAGAAAGGATTCGTGCAGGCCCCGGAATGTCGACGCCGCGACCGAGGCGACATATTCGATATCCAGCGACTTGATGACATCGACCATGAAGTCGGAGCCGGCCTTGCCGTGAATGGGCTCGGTGGTAGTCGGGGCCTGCGACTCATCCGGCGGAACGGGAGGGACGCTGGAGGTTTGTGCGACGGCGCGGGTGCCGCTGGCAGCCAAGGCAATGGCAGGCCCTGCCGCGGCGGCACCGGCTAGGAATTGGCGGCGTTTGATCTTGGGCGGTTTGGACATGGAGCTTCTCCAGGCCGATGGGCTGCCCGAGCATAGGTCCACGGTGAACAGCGCGCCAAGCCCGCTCTTTGGCCTTTCCTTGGCGCCAAGAGTCGGGAACAAAGCCACCTGTATTGAGTGGAGACTGACATGATCCAGACCCGCGCCGCCGTCGCATGGGCGGCGAACAAGCCCCTCACCATCGAAATGGTGTCTTTAGACGGTCCCAGAGAGGGCGAGGTGCTGGTCGAAATCATGGCCACCGGCGTCTGTCACACCGACGCCTACACGCTTTCCGGCCTGGACTCCGAAGGCAAATTTCCGGTCATCTTAGGTCACGAAGGTGCAGGTATCGTGCGCGAGGTCGGGGCCGGGGTCACGTCGCTGAAGGCGGGCGACCATGTGATCCCCCTCTACACACCGGAATGCCGCCAGTGCAAAACCTGCCTGTCGCACCGCTCGAACCTCTGCACCGCCATTCGCAGCACCCAGGGCCAAGGCCTGATGCCGGACGGCACCAGCCGCTTTCATCACAACGGCAATCCCCTCTTCCACTATATGGGTTGTTCGACCTTCTCGAACTATATCGTGCTGCCGGAGATCGCCTTGGCGAAAATCCGCTCCGACGCGCCGTTCGATAAGGTTTGCTATATCGGCTGTGGCGTCACCACCGGCATTGGCGCCGTCATTTACACCGCCAAAGTGTGGCCGGGCGCCAATGTGGCGGTGTTCGGTCTTGGCGGCATCGGCCTGAACGTCATTCAGGGCGCCCGTATGGTCGGCGCCGACAAGATCATCGGCATCGATATCAACCCGTCTAAACGGGCGATTGCCGAGAAATTCGGTATGACGCATTTCGTCAATCCGAATGAGGTTGGTCACGACAAGGTGGTGCAGGCGGTGGTCGATCTCACCGGCGGCGGCGCGGATTTCTCCTTCGACGCCACCGGCAATGTTTCGGTCATGCGGCAGGCGCTGGAATGCTGCCATCGCGGCTGGGGAGAATCGATCGTCATCGGCGTCGCCGAGGCGGGCAAGGAAATCGCCACCCGCCCCTTCCAGCTGGTGACCGGCCGGGTTTGGAAGGGCACCGCCTTTGGCGGCGCGCGCGGCCGCACGGACGTGCCGCGGATAGTCGATTGGTACATGGAGGGCAAGATCAATATCGACGATCTGATCACCCACACTATGAAGCTGGACGAGATCAACACCGCCTTCGACCTGATGCATGAGGGGCACTCGATCCGCTCGGTGGTGACGTTCTAATATTATCGGGCTAACGCCTTCCAGCGGTTGTGTCGAAACTGTACCAGGACAGGAATCCCAGCCTTCACAGAGGCTTGAAAGGGACGACAAGGGCCGAGTTTCGTGGCATTGTCCTGCAAAAGAATTCCAGGAAAATAGCTTCAGGAGGGAATAATGCACCGCGTTGGAATCGTCTTGGCAGCCTTGGTGGCACTGACCACCGCCGCATTCGCGCAGGATTGGATCGAATTCACCGATAAAGCCGAAATGTTCTCGGTCAATCTTCCGGAACAACCGAAGATCGAAGACGTGACCATGGAGTCGGAATACGGCGCCATGCTGACCGGCAAGAAATACACCGCCAACCAACGCAACAATCATTACTACGTGACGGTGTGGAATTATCTCGACGCCGAAGTCACTGACGTGCGCGGCTCTTACGCTTATTTGGCGCACCTCTTCCGCGAGCGTGAGAAGGGCAGCGAACTTACCTATGATGCGTTTGCTCAGATCGACCGCATCGAGGGGCATCAGCTGCAATTCACGCGGCCTGACAAACGCCGCCTCTTTATCGCGATCCATCTGCACAAGAGCCGGCTCTATGTTCTCGAAGCCGATGTCGCGGCGGGACAACCGCCGCCGGCTCTGTTCCAAGCCTCGCTGTCGATCCTCGACGAAGAGGGGCGCGGCGTTCGCTACAATATCGACGCCGACGGAAACCGGACCCGCGTCTTGCGCGGCGCGGCAGGCGCTCAATAGTCAAAAAATGAATGCAGCCCATCGGTTGGGCCCATTCGGGAGGGGTTGTTCATGCATATGTTCAAGCTGGCCGCCGCCGCGGCGCTTGTCATGTTTGCCGGCGCAGCCTATGCGCAGGATTGGATCGACTTCACCGAACGGACGGAGAAATTCTTCGTCAATTTTCCAGCGCAGCCAAAGGTCGAAGAATTCCCCTATGAATCTGAATATGGCTTCACAGTCTCGGCCAAGAAGTTCACCGCAACGCGGGGTGAAGCGTCGTACTCCGTGACCGTGGTGAATTACGCCAAGACGCCTGAAGTGATGGATGCGCTGGGCTCGGTGGCTTTTGCCGCGCATAACATCCGCGAAACCCACGAAGGCAAAATCGTTTACGACGCTTTCGCGCAGATCGACATGATCGACGGGCTGCAGATCCAGATCAACGAAGCGGATGGGCACAAATACTGGGCCGAAATCCATATGCATAAGCAGGATAAGCGGCTCTATATTCTGGAAGCGCGCACGCCGCCCGGCCAGCCGCCACCGGCGGCCTTCCAAGTCTCGCTGCAAATTCTGGACGATGAAGGACGCCCCATTCGCTATCAGGCAGATGGCGTGACCCGCGCCGGCCGTGGTGGCGGCGCTCCTGCTGCAGCAGCAGTGCCCGCCCCAGCAGCACCGGCCGCAGCCGGACGTTAATTGGACGAACGATAAAAGTGACGAACGATAAAATTGCCAGGCCGGTGAACCGGCCACTCTTCGAAAGGGAAGTATCATGCGCCTGAAGATGTTTGCGGTTCTGTCGCTCGCGGTTCTCTGTGCGGGCGCCGCCTACGCCCAGGATTGGATTGGCTACACCGACAAGACTGAGAAATTCTACGTCAATCTGCCGAGTGAGCCGAAGGTCGAAAACATCATGTTTGAGACCGAATACGGCTTCTCGGTTCCGGCGAAGAAGTACACCTCAACGCGCGGCGACAGCGTCTATACGGTGACGGTGATCAATTATAACAGCTCGCCTGAATATAACGATTTGAAGGGCGCGAATGCGCATGTGGCGCATCTCTCACGGGATGCACACCTCGCCGGGAAGATCGTGTTCGACGCTTATGCGCATATCGACAAGATCGACGGCCACCAGCTGCAGATCAACATGCCCGATGGCAAGAAATATTTCTCGCAGAGCGTGATGCACATGCAGGACAAGCGCCTTTATTTGCTTGAGGCAACCGTGCCCGGAAGTTCACCGCCTCCCGCGGCGTTCCAGGTCTCGCTACAGGTGCTGGACGATAAGGGCATGGTCATCCGTTACAATGACGACGGCGTCACGCGCGCGCGCGGCAACACGCCGGCCGGCGGCGGTTAACTCAACCTCGCGTTTCGGTTTTTTAAACGGCCGGGTGCATCGCGCGCCCGGCCGTTTTCTTTTGGGTTAGGCGGAAACGGTTTCCGCTGCAGCTTCGGCACCGGCGATGAAGCCTTGGCAGGTGGCGCGCGCCAAGCCGTGCATGCTGAAACCGCCCGCTGATTCCCCGCCGCAATAGAGGCCGGGAATGACCGCGCCGTTCATATCCACCACCTGGCATTTGGCATTGATGCGAAGTCCGGCGCGCGTGTCGTGCAGCACCGGTGTCGACCACGCGGCATAGAATGGCGGCGTAGCGATTTTGTATTTGGGTGCCGGCTTGCCAAAATCGGCATCGACGCCGATATCGACGAAGGAATTGTAGCGCGCCACCGTCGCCTCCAGATCGGCGGGCGGCATCGGCACGCGCTGATATTTCATCGCGATCTTGCCAGCGAGATCGGCAACGCTGTCGGCGCTGAAGAAAAATCCGTTCGCGACATCGACGAAAGGCGGCGTGGGATTCCATTTCTCGCGCGCCGCGGCATCGGCATCGAATATCGCCCAGATCGGTCCGCCGCCATTATGGCCATCGCCGATACCCGCCATCGCTGCGTTGAGAAAATTGTTCGGGTTGAAAGGCATGTTCTTCGCATTCAGGTATGAATCCTGAACGTAATTCTTGACCTGATTGTATTGGTTGCCGGTGAAATCATCTCCGGTTTCGTCATAAAAGCGCTTGCCGAGCATGTTGACCATGATGACGTTTTGCCAATCGGCGACTTCCAGCCCTTGCGAGCCCGCTTTGTCGAACACGCGGCTACCCGGGTACCAGGTGAGATTCACGTAGCCATATTGGCAGCCGATGCTGCCGGCTTTTGTGAGAACGGAACCTAGCTCAGCCGTTTGGTTGTAAAGGCCCCACAGCGCGGCGCCGACCGCCATGCCGGCAAGCTCGCCGCTGGCGTCCTGATCCGACCACGGCATACCGGCGAGGCCGCAATATTCCTCCGTCAAACGCGGATCGAACATACGCCGGAAATTGACGTTGCCTGTTGAGCCGCCAGTGCCCAGCACCACCGCCTTGCGGGCGCGGATGTTCAGCTTCGCGCCGTTATGCTCCGCGGCGATACCAAGAATCCGCCCGGCATGAGGACTTTCACGATGCAGCGCGGTCATGCGGTGTTCGAGAAGAATTTCGACGCCGGCTTTGCGCGCGCCCTCTTCTATGGGGCGCATCAACCCGTTGCCGGATTGGAACGTCATTTGTTCTTCTTGCGGCATTGGCGTGCCGGTCTGCACACGGGGATAATGCTGAATCGCGACATGCATTTGCCGCGGCACCGAATTGCCGTGCGAGCTGCCCGCACGCCCATCCGGCGTGTCCTTAATGAATTTGACGCCGAGGCCGACCAGCCATTCGAAGGTCGGGGCGCAATTGTCGGCAAAGGCGCGAATGATTTCGCGGTCATTGTAACGGTAATCGGGAAAACCATTCGGTTGAACGATCGACCAATCGGTGAGATCGCGAAACACCAGATCGGCGGAATCTTCGATGCCGGCGCGTTTCTGAAAACTCGTACCGCCGCCAAGGGGAAGATTGGCGCCGCTGCAAATGGCGTGGCCGCCAATATCGCTGTTCACCTCGACAACAATCACCGACGCGCCGGCTTGGCGGGCGCGCAAAGCGGCCGTCAATCCGGTTGCGCCCGAGCCGATAACAACGACATCGGCCTCACGATCCCATGTCAGCGGCGCTGGGCCTGCCGGCTGTGCTGCCACGCGCGCGCCGATCACACCACCGGCAACAGCGCCGGCGCCCGCGATGGCGGTGGTTTTGATTATGTCTCTACGAGAAATGCCCATGCTGCCCCCCGGCCGAAGCGATGCGTTTCTGTCTCGCAGGCGCGAGATCGTTTCGCGGATTGTCGGACGAGTTTCGCCGCTTGGCAACGAGGATTGGCGCATGCGACCATCGCTCCAGAAATAAAAAGAGGTAATGGGGATGCGCACCAAACTCTTCGCTGCAAGTCTGGGTTTTCTGCTCGCATGTGCAACAGGCGCGTTCGCCGAGGGACCGGAATTCGCCGTGGTGCCGACATGGCCGAAGACGCTGCCGAACAATTGGATTTTGGGCCAGATCGCGGGCGTCGCCACCGATGCACAAGACAATGTCTGGATCATCCAGCGCCCCGGCTCGCTCACCGATGATGAAAAAGGCGCAACGCTGACGCCACCCCGCTCCAAATGCTGCGTGCCGGCGCCGCCAGTGATCGTGTTCGATTCCGAAGGCAATGTTGTGCGTTCGTGGGGCGGACCCGGCACCGGCTTTCAATGGCCACAAAATGAGCACGGCATCCGCATCGATCATCAAGGCAATGTCTGGATCGGCGGTAACGGTATGAATGACGGGCAGGCTTTGAAGTTCTCGCCCGAAGGACGTTTTCTGCTGCAGATCGGTTCATCAGGCGCGGGCACCGGAAGCGCCGATACGAAACGGTTCGGACGCCCGGCGGATTTCGCCATCGATCAAGCGGCAAATGAGTTGTTCGTCGCCGACGGCTACGGCAATCACCGCGTCATCGTATTCGATAACGCCACCGGCGCTTACAAGCGCCATTGGGGTGCCTATGGCAAAGTGCCAAGCGACGCTATGGTGCCTTTGTTCAACCCCGCCTCGCAGCAATTCGCCAATCCGGTGCATTGCGTGAAGCTGGCGAATGACGGAATGGTATATATCTGCGATCGCTCCAACAATCGCGTGCAGGTGTTTCGCCGCGACGGTACCTATGTGCGCGAATTCATCTATGCGCCGACGACGCAAGGATCGGGCTCAGCGTGGGACATGGTGTTGTGGCCTGACGCCAATCAGACCTATTTGATCATGGTGGACGGCACCAATAACGAGATGCGCGTGATCCGCCGCAGCGACGGCGTGGTGATGAGCACGTTCGGCCATCCCGGGCGCATGGCCGGGCAGCTGCACTGGGTGCACAATATCGCCGCCGATTCACGCGGCAATCTCTACACAACCGAAGTCGACAACGGAAAACGCGTGCAGAAATGGGCGCCGACCAACGGCGCGCCTCGGCGCTAATCTAACGGATCTTACAGGGCCTAGTCGAGATAAACGTCACCTTCTATGCCTCGTACATGCCTGCAGGAATAAGGCCATTCGGGCCTTTTCTCCGTGTCCAACGAACTGATCGGCCATAGACCTTCGCAATCAGCGGTCTTGCAAACACACCGATAGCTATCAAAATTTCGAGCGCTACGAGGCTCACCTTTGATACCAAAATAGCGCACCACCGGTGGCGTCGAAACCCCTGCAAGGAAGGCAAAGGGCGCATCGTTTTCCAGAACGAGGTATCTAATTGCTTCCTGTGCGTCTTCTTCCGACAAGCCGTCCGCACGCATGAAATTCTTCAATCCATCAAAATCTCGGGCGCGGATAAAATCGAGGCGTGTCTGAATGTGATCGCGGATTGTGCGAGCAGAGGGCGAAGTGGTCTGTATTTCAATTAAGTTTCCAAATGATCGACCGGTGGATGCGCCGGTCAGCCGAACGGGCTCTCCTTCCACTGGTGCCCTTTCCGAAACATGAAGAACCGGACTGCTAAAGTAATGGCAATTACCGGCTATGAAGACCAGTGTTCCAGCTTCCTCGCCGCGTGCGCTTAAATCAGCGTCTTGCCGATCTGCTTTCGCTTGCGCCGAGCGACCAAGCTCCTGGCACGAGTAAGCGAATGCCACGATGTCGACAAATTTGCGCATTCCCCAGAGCGTTTCATTGTCACCAGAGATGGCAATTTTTCGCTCAGGTGGAATTCGGGAATTGTACATCACTTGCAAGCTTGGGAAGAAGCTCCGATCGGCAATAATCCCACGTGCGTGAACGCATCGGCCTATATAGGGTTCAGGATTCGTGGAGAATTTCCCTATATCGATTTCAACAGATTCGGCGCGCGTACAATTCGTCCGAAGTTCGACAATCGGTTTGTCACTGTCATTGGAGGCGTCGGTTGTTGCACAAGCCGACAGAACAAAAATCGGCAACACGCGAAGGACCGATAGAAGAGATTTCATTTCAAGCTCGCGCCTCCGCAGCGCATCGACGGCATTAGCGCAAATATCCGTTGAATATGGCCGTATTTTGACTGGTCCACAGGCCATACGGCAACGACTTAGTTACGGCTTGGTCGGAATATACTTCACCAAACGCTGATGGGTGACTTCGCCGGCATAAATATTCCCCGCCGGATCGGTGGCGAGAAACTCCACGCCGCTTTGTCCACGTCCGTATTCCTGATTGTCGGGAATGAGCGTATCGACACGGCCGGTCTTGGCATCGCCGATGCGGATCGCGCGATTCCAGCCGAGATTATGTTCGGCGCCCGACATGCCGTCGGCGACATAGATCGTGTCGTTCTTGTCGATATAGATCGCGCTGGGGCGGCCGAATTGTTTCCATTCGGTCAGGAAATTTCCCTCGCCATCGAAAATCTCAATTCGGTTGTTCTCGCGGTCGGAAACGAAGAGTCGCCCTTCCGAATCGATGGTGATGTGATGCGGATCGTTGAAGAGGCCAGGCGCCGCGCTCGTCGCGTCGGGTCCCCCGCCCCATGATTTGATGAAGCGGCCATCCTTGGAGAAACGCACCATGCGGTTGTTGCCGTCGCGATGGCCATCGACAATCCAGATGTCGCCATTCTTCGCCACGGCCACGCCGGAGGGGCCGTTGAAATGGGTGGCGTCGCTGCCCGCGACGCCCGCCGTGCCGAGCGTCATCAGCACTTTTCCTTCGGGGCTCAGTTTGAAAACCTCATGGCCTTTGCCTAGCTTGCGCCCCGCTTCGCCACGCGCGTCGGTGGCAGGCGAGCCTTCCGTCACCCAGAAATTACCGTCCGCGTCGCGGAAGAAACCATGCGGCCAGGCGAAGATGCCGCCGCCGAAGCTCTTCACCAGATTGCCGTCGAGATCGAATTTGAGAATGGGATCGATGTTTGTGCCGGCACAATTGTTCGCGCCGCAGCGGTCAAGAACCCACATGTGCTTGCCGTCGGGATCGGGAATGACACCCGTCACGACGCCAAGCTTGCGGCCCGCCGGCATTTTCTCCCAGCCATAGACAGCGCGATATTGCGTGCCGACCGCAGATTGCGCCGCACCGAGACCGATCAACGCACCAAGAGCAATGGCGACACACGCCATAGACGAGCGCGAGATGAGCATACTTTTTTCCTCTATTCCGCGCCGCCGACGACGCGTTTCAAATGCGCCACCACGTCCGGCGGCTGCGCCAGAGCTGCACGAATCTTCACCGCGACGTCGTCGCCGCGCGCCGGCTGAATGGGAATGTTGATTTGTTTCGCGTGCGCCAGCAATTCGGGATCCGCCACGGCTTTCATGTAAGCATTGCGGAGCATCTCTACGCGCTCGGCCAGAATGCCCGGCGGCCCGGCGGTAAGGCGCCCCAACTCGGCAACAGTTTCCATCAATCGGAGAAGGCGCAATTGCGCCGGATCGCGCACCAGATCATGCGCCTGCGGCACGTTCGGAACGTCATTGCCATCGCCCGTAATGGCCAGAACATATTTGCCGTCGCCGCGTTTGACGAAAGCATCGTGCGAACTCGCGGCATTCAACGCGCCCGCCACGTCGCCGCGCAACATGCTGAGTTCGGTGTCGCCGCCAGACATACCGGGGACAAGGCGAATATTCAGCTTCAGCGCCTCTTTCAAAATCAACAATTCCATATGGTTCGCTGTGCCAAGACTGGCGGAAGCGAAGCGCAATGTTTCCTTGGCGTTGATGACGTCCTGCACATCGTCCAGCCCGGAGCGTTTCGAGAGCACGATGGTGCGCCCCTCCTCCGCCATTTTGCCGATCCACGTCATCTCATTCAGCTTAAAGCGGATTCCTTGCAGGCCGAGAAGCTGACCGTAAACGAGCCCGGTGTTGAAACTGCCGATGGTCAGTCCATCGGGGCGCGCCACGAAGATCGTGTTGGCGCCGATGATGTTGCCGGCGCCAGTGACATTGCGGACCACGAAACGCGTACCCGGCAGATATTTCTGCATATAGCGCGCGAGCAGCCGCCCGTAGGTGTCGTAGCCGCCGCCCGGCTCCGCTGAAACGATATAGGTGACGGTCTTGCCACGGAAAAAATCGGCCGCGTTTTCGGCAGCCGCAGCGCTGCGCGCCGCCAGAATGCCCAGCAACGCAACCGCCAGGATGTGCAATACGCGTTGCATCCTTCAGGCCCTCCCCGCATCGCCGGGTCTAGTGCCCTCGCGTTTGCCGCGAAACGCTACAATAGAAGCCTAAGCCGATCCAGGCGGGGTCCAAAGGCGGGTCCTGTCCAGCACCGGACGCGCTCTATAGAGTGCGTCCGATGCAGAGTGCGCCGGCAAATCCCCCCTCCTTGCTGTCTTTACAGGCCCTCCGGAAATCGGTTCCGGGCGGACGGGTGCTGTTCGACGGCCTGGATTTTTCGCTGAAAGCCGGCGAGTTCGTCGCCGTCATGGGCGAGTCCGGCGTCGGCAAGTCGACGCTGCTCAACCTCGTCGCCGGGCTGGACGTAGCCGATTCCGGCAGCATCGCCATTGACGGCGTTGCGCTGGACACCCTCGACGACGATGCGCGCACCACGCTCCGGCGCGACCGCGTCGGCTTCGTGTTCCAGGCCTTTCACATTCTGCCCCATCTGAATTTGGCACAGAACGTGGCGCTGCCGCTTATCTTACAAAATCTGCCCGCACATGACGCGACGCGCCGCGCAGGCGAGATGCTGGCGCATGTCGGCTTGAAGGGTTCGGATCATGTCTATCCGCGCCAACTTTCGGGCGGCGAATTGCAGCGCGTGGCGATTGCGCGCGCGCTCATTCACCGGCCGAAACTGATCCTTGCCGACGAGCCGACCGGCAATCTCGATCCCGAAACGGCGACGCGCATTCTCGATCTCTTCGCCAATGAGGTGCGCGAATCCGGCGCCGGCGTTTTGCTGGTGACCCATTCGAACCGCGCCGCCGCCGTGGCCGATAAGATTTTGCAGCTCACTTCAAAGGGCCTGACGCAACGTGACTGATGCGGGCGCCATCAGCCGCCAAGCGATGCGCTGGATGATCTTCGGCGAATGGCGCGCCTATCCCGGCCGCGTCATCGTTACGGCCATCGTCATCGCAGTCGGTGTCGCCCTCGGTTTCGCGGTGCATCTCATCAATGCGTCGGCGCTGAACGAATTCGCGCGCGCCATTCGCACGGTGAATGGCGACGCGGATTTGCAGGTGCAATCCACCACACCGCTCGGATTCGACGAGGCACTTTATCCGACATTGGCGCGTCTGGAAGGCATCGCCGGCGCCAGTCCCGTATTCGAAATGCAAGCGCGGCTTGCCGGAACGCGCGGCAACGGTGGCCCGGACAATGGAATGACGCTGCTGGGGATCGACATTTTCCGTGCGGCGAATGTCACGCCCAGCCTGTTGGGGCAAAGCGCAGGCAGCAGCGACCCGTTCGATCCATCTGCAATTTTTCTCTCGCAAGCCGCGCTCGATGTGGCGCATCTCGCGATCGGCGATTCCATCGTTCTCGATGTCGGTGGGCGCACCGGAAGCTACGTCATTGCCGGCACGCTGCCGGCGGCCGCCGAGGGGCAGCGCCTCGCGGTGCTCGACATCGCGGAAGCGCAGTGGCGCTTTGGGCGATTGGGACGCCTCCATCGCGTCGATCTCAAATTGGCGAATGGCGTTGATGCCGCGCGCGTGCGCGATGCGATTTCGAAAGTTCTTCCCGCCGGTGCCGAAATTTCCGACGCCGAAAGCGAAGCACAGCGCGGCGATGGCTTGTCGCGCGCCTACCGCGTCAATCTCGACATGCTCGCGTTGGTGGCGCTCCTCAGCGGCGCCTTTCTCGTATATTCGGCGCAGTCGCTTTCGGTGGCGCGGCGGCGTCCGCAATTCGCGCTTCTGCGCGTTCTCGGTGTACGCCGCCGTGCGCTGGTGCTGCAGGTGGTCATCGAAGGCGGCGTGGTTGGGCTGATCGGCGCTATTTCCGGTCTTGCGCTCGGCTTCGCGCTCGCCCAAGGCGCGCTTCGCCTTCTGGGCGGCGATCTCGGTGCGGGCTATTTCAACGGTGCCACACCGGAGCTTGCGGTGACGCCCGGCGCGGGCGCCGTGTTTCTGGTGCTCGGACTCGCGGCAGCTTTGGCGGGAAGTGCCTTGCCTGCAATGGAAGCGGCACGGGCGCAGCCGGCGGTCGCCCTAAAGAATCTCGGCGACACGACCGACCCCAATACCGTGCCGGATTCCCGCGCGGCCATCGTCTTATTGGCCACAGGCGTGGGAGCAGCGCTAATGCCCGCCATCAATGAGCTGCCGCTCTTCGGCTATCTCTCCATCGGGTTGCTGCTCGCGGGTGGCATTGCCGGCATGCCGCTTCTGGCGCGCCTTCTGCTGGCGCCGCTACAACGGCGCGCAGGTTTGGCGCTGCCCCTGGACTTGGCGCTGAAGCGCCTTTGGGGGGCGCCCTCGCAAGCGGCCATTGCGCTGTGCGGCATCGTTGCCAGCACCAGCCTGGTCATCGCCATGGCGGTGATGGTGTCGAGCTTTCGCGGCTCGGTGGAAGATTGGCTGACCGCAGTGCTGCCATCGGACCTCTATTTGCGCATCGAGGGCGGGAGCAATGGCGGCATTCCACCGGATGTCCAGCAAGCGATGGCCACCGCAACAGGACTCGCCGAAATCCATTTCGGCAAGGTGTCGCCGATTCTTCTTTCACCCAACCGTCCGCAGGTGGGATTGGTGGCGCGCGATATGGACCTCGCCAATCCGGAACGCAGCCTGGCTTTGCTCGGGCGTTCGCTTCCCGTCCCGCAAGGCGCCACGCCGATATGGCTCTCGGAAGCAGCGATGCGCCTTTACAAGCAGCGCCCTGGCGATCTCATGACCTTGCCGCTGGCGACCACAAACGGCGCACCCGCGCCGCGCTTCTTCATTGCCGGCGAGTGGCGGGACTATGGCCGTCAACACGGCGCCATCGCCATGGACAATCGCGACTACACACGTCTGACCGGCGATGTCTTGCGCAACGAAGGCGCCATAACTCTGGCGCCTGGTGCGCGCGCCGAGGATGTTGCAGCCGCCTTGCGTGCGAAGGCGCCGCCCAATCTGGCGCAGCGCTTTTTCTTCATTGAGCCGCGCGAAATTCGCGCGAGCGCGCTCCGCGTCTTCGATCGCAGCTTCACCGTGACCTATCTACTGGAAGCGATCGCGCTGCTTGTCGGTCTTGCCGGTGTCGCGGCGAGTTTTTCGGCGCAAACTTTGGCGCGCACCAAGGAATTCGGCATGCTGCGCCATATCGGCGTGAAAAAGCGCCAGATCACGCTGATGCTGGTGGGCGAAGGCGCGCTTCTCGGTATTGTCGGCGTCACGGCCGGTATCGGCCTCGGCATCGCGATCAGCCAGGTGCTGATTCATGTGGTGAATCCGCAATCCTTCCATTGGACGATGGATACGAAATTGCCGTTTGAGCTTTTCGCCATCGTTATCGTGGCGCTGGTTGTAGCGGCGTCGGGAACGGCGTTGCTGGCCGGGCGCCGGGCGCTCGGCATCGACGCGGTGCGTGCCGTGCGCGAGGATTGGTGATGCGGCGCTTCGTCTTTCTCCTGTTCGCGTTGTTCGCCACCGCCGCGACCGCTGCGGATGCGCCGCTTCTGCCTGTCTATCCCGAGGTGCGCCCCGGCGTTGCGCTCGCCTTCCCGCGCGACCACGGTACCCATCCCGATTTTCGGACCGAGTGGTGGTACATCACCGGTTGGCTGAAAACGCCGGACGGGCGCGACCTTGGATTCCAGGTGACATTTTTCCGCTCGCGCCCTTCCGTCGATCAGCGCAACCCCAGCGCCTTCGCGCCGAAACAAATCCTCTTCGCCCATGCCGCGCTTTCGGACCCTGCGGTCGGTCATCTTCTGCACGATCAGCGCGCCGCGCGCGCGGGATTTGGACTAGCCTCCGCTTCCGAAACCGACGCCGACATCCGCATCGACGATTGGAGCCTGACGCGGCGCGCCGATGGCAGCTTTGCCGCGAAAACCGGCGGGGCGGAATTCGCGCTCGATCTCAACATAAAGGCGACGCAAGAGATCCTGCTGCAAGGCGACGAAGGCTATAGCCAAAAGGGGCCTGATCCGGCCCAGGCCAGCCATTATTACAGCCTGCCGCATTTGACGGTGACGGGAAGTTTGAAACGCGGCCGGAGCAGCGTGGCGGTGACCGGCAGCGCCTGGATGGACCGCGAATGGTCGTCCACCCTTCTCGATCCGCGCGCGGTCGGCTGGGATTGGCTCGGTATCAATCTCGACGACGGTGGAGCGCTGATGGCGTTCCAAATACGCGATGCAAGCGGGGCGCCGATCTGGGCCGGCGGATCGCTCCGCCATGGCGACGGTGCGGTGGAGCGTTTCGCGCATGAGGACGTCCGCTTTGCCACGCGGCGCCAATGGCGTTCGCCGCGCACCGGCGCCGCCTATCCGGTGGAGCGCGATCTGTCGGTGGACCTCGCCTCAGGCCCGCGCCAGTGGCGCATCACGCCGCTCTTTGACGATCAGGAATTGGACAGCCGCCGCGCCGGCGGGCCTGTCTATTGGGAAGGCGCGGTGCGCACCGAAGGCGGACATGGCTATCTGGAGCTCACCGGCTATTTGCAACCGCTGAAGCTTTAGCGCGCGAACACAATCCCGCCGCAAAAAAATCACGCTCCGCCTTGCTCCGGGAAACATGGGGCCGCAATCGCGGCGCCTGATGTTGGCAATCCAACTGTCAACCTTCGGGGAAATCCATGCAGCGTTCGCCGGCGCACAGCGCAGCCTCAAGAATTTCGTTGAAATCTATGTTCGCAGCGAGCGCGACGGCGCTTCTTCTCGCCGTTCCCGCCAGCTCTGTCCGCGCGCAAGAGACAAATTGCCCGGATGGGCTGATGCGACGAGGCGAAGCCGGCACTGGAACCCTGCTGCTGCGCACGCGCGTTCCGGGCTGCTTTCTCCCGGCGCCCAGCGTTGTGACCGATTTCGACGTGGACATCGCCGGCCCTGTCGCGCGCATACGCGTGACCCAGCGTTTCGAGAACCCGGCCGAAGGTTGGGTTGAAGGCGTCTATCTCTTCCCGCTGCCTGAAACAGCCGCAGTGGACACTCTGAAAATGCAGATCGGCGAGCGCTTCATCGAGGGCGACATCAAAGAACGCCAGGAAGCGCGGCGCATCTACGAAGCCGCGAAAGCGGAAAGCAAAAAAGCCAGCCTGGTCGAGCAAGAACGCCCGAACATGTTCACCAACCAGGTCGCCAATATCGGCCCACACGAAACCATTGTCGTGCAGATCGAATACCAGGAGACGTTGCGCTTCGATCACGGGCGGTACGATCTACGCGTGCCGCTGGTGGTGGCGCCGCGTTATAATCCGAAACCGAATATCCTAAATTTGGTGGGACTTGGCGATGGTGGCGCGAATGTCCGCGTCTCCGATCCGGTGCCGGATCGCCAGCGCCTTTCTTCGCCGGTGCTGCGCCCCGAATTGGGGCCGGTGAATCCGGTCAGCATTCATGTCGCGCTGGAAGCGGGCTTTGCGCTCGGGGCTGTTGAGAGCGAGACGCATCAAATCGCGGTCACGCGCGACGGCAACAATTCGGCGTCGATTACGCTGGCGAATGGCAATGTCCCGTCCGACCGCGATTTTGCGCTTCACTTTGCGCCGGTTCCGAATGCCGCGCCGCAAATCTCGGTCCTCAAGGAACGGATCGGCGATAAGGATTATTTGCTCGCGCTGGTGGTTCCGCCGGTGTCGGATATTTCGGCACCTGCTCTGCCGCGCGAAACCATTTTCGTGATCGACAATTCCGGCTCAATGGCCGGCGATTCCATGCGCCAAGCGAAAGCTGGCCTGCTGCTCGGTCTTGAACGGATGAAGCCGGAAGACCGTTTCAATGTCATTCGCTTTGACGACACGATGGAGCTTCTGTTCCAAGCGCCGGTCGCTGCCAATGAAGCAAACCTCCTGCGCGCCAAGCGGTTTGTCGACAGTCTCGAAGCCAATGGCGGCACGGAAATGTTGCCGGCTTTGCAGGCGGCACTGACCGATCCCACACCGACCGATGCAACACGTCTGCGGCAAGTGATCTTCCTGACCGACGGCTCGGTCGGCAATGAAGAGCAATTGTTCAAGGCGATCAACGAACGGCTTGGACGTTCGCGTCTCTTCACCGTCGGTATCGGTTCGGCGCCCAATTCCTTCTTCATGTCGGGCGCGGCGCGTGCGGGACGCGGCACCTACACCTATGTCAGCGATGCGGACCAAACCGTGCCGCGGATGAACGAATTGTTCGCGAAGATCGAACGCCCGGCCATGACAGGGCTTGTCGCGAATTGGCCGAACCCGGCCGGCAGCGAAGCCTGGCCGAATCCCATTCCCGACCTTTATGCGGGCGAACCCGTCGTGCTCACGCTGATGGCGCCGAGTATCAATGGCGATCTTCAACTCACCGGCAATATTGCAGGCCGGGAATGGCGCGCAAGTCTGAGCCTCTCAAGCGCGCGAGCGGCGACGGGAATCGAGAAATTATGGGCGCGCAACAAAATTGCTTCGCTTGATGAAAGCCGCGTCTACGGCGTCGATGCTGACGTGATCGACAAGGCGGTTCTCGATGTCGCTCTCAATCATCATCTGACAAGCCGTTTGACCAGCCTCGTCGCGGTGGATGTCACGCCCAGCCGCCCTGAAGGCGTGGGCATCACGACGGGTCGCGTGCCGCTGAATCTTCCGGCGGGTTGGGACTTCGACAAAGTCTTCAATGAAGAAGGCCCGCGTGCACCGCGCATGCAAGAAGCCGCCGTTCCGGCTGAATTGCTGACGCAGCTTGCAATGAACAACGCACCGCCTTCGGCGGTGTCGCCGGAAGAGTCCGAACTGGTGCTGGCTGCGGGCGGCACATCCGCAAATCTGATGATGCTTGCTGGGCTCATCCTTCTCGTCGTTGCCGCGTTGGTCGCGCGGCGCGACGCCAAGGTGCAGTCGTGAAGAAAATTCGCCTCTTAGCGCTGAGCATTGCCGGTGTCGGCGCCTTTCTCATCGGCCAGGCTTTGTACATTCCGGCCAAGGCAGCTTTGGCCCAGGTGCTTCTGGAACGCGCCTGGGACCGCGCGCAGGCCGGCGACAAAACGGCGAAGCCCTGGCCGTGGGCCGACATAACCCCGGTGGCGAAGATCGATATTCCCAAGCTCGATCTTCGCGCCGTGGTTCTGAACAATGCCAGCGGCGAGGCTATGGCATTCGGTCCCGGTCGCATGGCGGGCACCGCCGACATTGGTAGTAACGGCACGTCCATTGTCGTCGCCCATCGCGATACGCATTTTCGCGAACTTGGCCGCCTTAAGCCGGGCGATATGATCGAGGCGACCAATGCGAACGGCGGGCGCACCGAATTTCGCGTGGTGGAGACGCGCATTGTACATGCAGATGCGTCGGGGCTTGATCCGCATGATGGAGGCCCCAGCGGTTCGCGGCTCGCGCTGGTGACCTGCTACCCCTTCACCGGAATGTTCAATAGCCCGCTCCGTTACGTGGTACTGGCGGATCGGCAACCGGGGCAAACTCTCGCGCGACTAGGAAAATAACGGGCGTCCGAACGGTACGATCTTATTGTGACTGTCGTGACCGATATCGGCGCGGCCAAGATAGGGGATGTGCGAAACATGGCACCAATGTTTCACCACATCTTCTTCGCTCTGTTCGAAGGCGGGATCGTTTTCCGGAATCGCGCTGCAGCGCCCGAGCATGATGCCGGCAACGCGGCGCATATCAGGATTGCTGGTGATGTGAAGCATCGCCCTGTCGATGCGGTACATCGCTTCGGCCACCTCTTCGAGCATCACGACATGGCCAGCGAGATTCGGCAGGAACGGCGTTCCTATAAGATGGCTGAGAATGGTGATGTTGAACGCGGCCGTTCGAACGCCGCTTTGAACGGCAGGCTCCAGTCCCGACGACGCGCCGTCCGTCAGAAAATCGAGTGCGCGGGAAATGGCCACTTCACCGTCCTCGCGGGCGATGTCCGATGGCATCGGCCCGTGTGCAGCGCCTTTGAAGCCATTGGCGTAGAGCGCCGCCAGCAGCGTGCCGTTGTCGCTATAGCCGAGAAATTTTTTCTTGCGCGCTTCTAACGCAAGCTTAGGAAGCACGCGTGCCGCGATGCGCCCCGAGCCATAGCCGCCACGCGCGAACCAAATGGCGTCCAGATCGGGGGCGTTTGCATAATCCACAAAAGCGTCGGCACGCGCCGCGTCATCGCCGGCGAAATGGCCGTGGGAAAGAAAACATTGCGGATGGAAGCGAAGCTCAAGTCCCGCGTGCTTAGCCGCAAATTCGGACACGCGCGCCGCGATTTTGGGATCGAGACGCGAGGCGGGAGCAACGATTCCGATTTTGGTCATCTTCCGGAGAAACGCCGTTTGCGTGTCATACTAGGCCCGGCTTATAGCTTTTGCCGATGACTCACCACAAAGCCTATTTCTTCTGCGGCATTGGCGGCAGCGGCATGCTGCCTCTGGCCCTGATCATTCGGGGCAAAGGTATCGCAGTCGGCGGCTCGGACCGCTCACTCGACCAGGGCCGCACGGCAGCGAAATTCGCATTTCTGCGCGCCAGCGGCGTCGCCCTCTTTCCTCAGGATGGCAGCGGCGTGACCGATCCCGAAATTCCCGTGGTGATCTCCACCGCCGTTGAAGAGACGATCCCCGACGTGCAAGCGGCCCGGCGCATCGGTGCGCCACTCCTCCGCCGCGCCGATCTTCTGGCGGAATTGTTCAACGCGGCGCCCACAAGCATTGGCATCGCGGGCACCAGCGGAAAATCAACCACCACCGGCATGATCGGCTGGATCCTGCATGACACGGGAAAGCTGCCCACCGTCATGAACGGTGCCGTGATGAAGAATTTCGTCGGCGATGATACGCCCTTTGCCAGTTCGCTGGTGGGCGCGGGGGAGATATTCGTGAGCGAGGTCGACGAAAGCGACGGCTCCATCGCGCTTTACACGCCCAATGTGGCGGTGGTGAACAATATAGCGCTGGACCACAAATCGCTGGAAGAATTGCGCGCTTTGTTCCGCGGCTTTGTCGGCAAATCGCGCTTCGCCATTCTCAACCTCGACAATGATGAGACTGCTTCCCTAGCCGCGGCGCTACCGCCGGATAAAAAACGCACCTATAGCCTGCACGATTCACGCGCCGATTTTCTAGCCGTCGACATCACGCCCGCGCAGGACGGAATAGGTTTCATGCTGCGCAGCGGCGGTGCCGATATTCCCGTCCGTATGCAGGTGCCCGGCCGTCACAACGTGGCCAATGCGCTTGCTGCCTTGGCTGCCGCATCCGCCTGCGGAGTGGCGCCGGCAGATGCTGCGCGCGCGCTGGAGCGCTTCACCGGCATTCGCCGCCGTCTGGAATATGTCGGCACAGCGAACAGCGTCACGGTAATCGACGATTTCGCGCACAACCCGGACAAGATTTCAGCCACAATGGCGACACTGCATGATTTCCCAGGGCGATTGCTTCTGATGTTTCAGCCGCATGGCTTCGGTCCGTTGAAGCTGATGAAAGACGCGTTCATTGCCTGCTTCGCGGAAAACATGCGGGCGGACGATGTACTGATCATGCCCGATCCGGTCTATTTCGGCGGCACGGTGGACCGCTCAGTCAGTAGCGCGGATATCATTGCGGGCGTGAAAAATTCCGGCCGCGATGCCTATGCGTTCGAGACGCGCGCGCAATGCGGCGAGAAACTTCTCGCTCTGGCACAGCCCGGCGACCGTATTGTCGTCATGGGCGCGCGCGACGACACGCTCTCCATCTTCGCCGCCGATCTTCTGACGACGCTGTCCAAATAATCAAAAATCCGCCGTCACATCCGTGGGTATGTCGAATTTCTGGGTGAGATTGGTCGCGCGGTTATTCTCAGGACAAATATATTCCGGGAAGGCAAAGCCTTCTTGCAGATGCGTGCGGTCATACGTGCCTTTGCCGCGCCACGGCATGGTGAACGCCTTGGGATCGTCTACGGTGAATATCACTTCCATGCTGTCCGGCCCGGTCACGCGATAGCGCTCCACCACATGGAGCTGATCGCTGTGCAGCGTTCCGAAGCGGTCGAGCTCTGTGATTTCCAATTGCCCGACCGTATCGACCACCAGCATATCGCCTTCGTAATGGCCCACGGAATGACCGTACCAGCTTGGTTTCAGATTTTTCGGATGCGCCTGGTTCATATAGACGCGCCGCACCTGTTGATTGTTCTCATAGAGAATCATCACTACATCCGCCGACTGCAGAAGTTGCACGTTGTAGCGAAGGTTGAGAATCTGCGGCACGCCGGATGGCTTGCAGTTCTGCTGAAACGACATGTGTGCGATGCCGGCCTCTTCGCCATCGGCGTTTTTCTTCAGCGCCTCACGCGTCCATGGCTGCAAAATGGGATTCGTGTAGTCCGCGACCCACGCGTTCGATTCGCGGTTCTCGCTCACGCCTTCCGGACATGAGAAAAAATCGGTTTCGCCGCCCGGTGTGCCCGCGATGCAATGGCCGTAATGCGGCACCGCCGTCATGATGGCACTCGGTCCATCCGGCGGTGGCTCGAAGGTGGACGGATTCTCGCCGGCGCGCGTCCAAGTCCCGGAGAAGTCCGGAATATTCGTCGTCACTTGCGTCATTGCTGCCGGTCGGTCTTCCGGCCAAGTCAGAAAAGAAATCACCGCAACGCTGGCGACAGCCACTCCACCGACGACGAACGCAGGATTGTGCATGGCGACCCTCCCCGTGCCTGGGCAGCATAGCTAAAGCGGGGATGTTGGGGAACGGCTGGCTAGTGCCAGGCTTCGGTAAGGCCGCCGTCGAACCAGTCCCAGATGATGTAGATGCCGAACTGCGTATCGCGTTCGGAGGTCTGTGTAACCGGAAGCCGCACACCCAGATTGAGCAGAATATGCTGCCGATGCGAAAGGCTGACCTGTATTTGCGGGACAAGATCCCACTCCAACTCCGCGCCGCCCACCAATTCGCGCGCACCCAAGACTTCCAGCATCGGCGTCCAGGATGTTCCGAAACCCATATTGGAGGCCCAGGTGCGCCCCACCGCGCTGCGCCAGCCCAGCTCATCATTGTGCCCGCTACGGAAAGGAAACTCGGCAAAGACCTGGCCCTGAAAGAACATATCGTTAGGCAACACCTGGCCGAACAGAAGAAATGGCTCAAAGACCGTTGTGCCACCACCGAGATCTTTCTTCTCGTCGCCGGTGGGCAGAACAAACTCGCCGCCGAGGCTAACAATCGTTCCGGCAGCGACATCGGCCATGACATTCTGCTTCCACGCCACGGCGATATCGCCAAGACCGACCTGTGAGCGAGCCACGGCGAGCGGCACGCCCACCTCTAGCTGACCACGGGGGCCGAAACGTTTCTCATATTTCAATTCCGAATTGATGCCTGTGGGTCCCGAGAGGTTGAAGAGCGTGGTCCACATGGCTTCGTCCTCGGGAAAGGCCTTCTCGGTGAAGAGACCTCGAGGGAAATTGAACTCGCCGCGCGGCCAGCGCGGATCTTTGCAAAAGGTACGAATATGCGCGATGGCGGCCTCGATTTCGTCTTCGCCCAAGGCATCGCCAAATGCCGGCATTAGGCGCGAGAAGGAACGGATCGGCCCACCTTCATGCACGATGGTCGCCCAATCGCCGTCAGCTTCGCGCGAGGCGAATATGCAATCGGTGAAATCAGGCAGCGGCGTGTCGAAACCGACCTGCGCTTGCGCGCGCCCTCGTCCATCTATGCCATGACATGACGCGCAAGATGAATTGTAGACATCGTGACCGTCGCGGATAGGCATCCCCGCCGCACCAATTGCGAGAACCGCAATCGTAGCCATTGCCGTAACGATGGTCGCATTTGCAAAGTCGAACAGTTTGTTCATCTGAACTGCAACTGACTTTCATTCGCGTTCGCACAAACAGGCATGAACATTTCGCGTGCAACACAACGCGCGACATAGGATACATTCGTGTCGAAAATTCAAGTGTGCGCCATGCGATTGATGATCAAACGCAACACGCTCCCCCGACTGTCGTGCGTTGGTATTTGTCTGTTCGGCGTCGTTGCCGTCAGCGCGGCGTTGGGCGGCGTTTTCGTCAATTTGGTCAACGCCGCCGAAGCGCCCGTCAATCACGCGCTGTTCACGACATCCGATCAATGCATGGCGTGTCATAGCAACACGCATGCGGCGAACGGCGAAGACACATCCATCGGCTATCAATGGCGCGCGACGATGATGGCGAATTCCGCGCGCGATCCTTATTGGCACGCCGGCATCAAGCGCGAGATCGCCGATCATCCGCAGGCGAAAGCGGCCATCGAAGATATTTGCTCAACCTGCCATATGCCGATGGCGCGTTTTGAAGCGCATGCGAGCGGGCAGATGGGCGTCGTTGCCAGCCATCTCGATATGTTCAATGCGAAGCCCGCGATCTTGCCGCGAAATACCGCGCTCGCGATGGACGGCGTGTCGTGCACGTTGTGTCACCAAATTCGCCGCGACAATTTCGGCATGGAATCGAGTTTCGACGGCGGCTTTGTGATCGATACCGCCACGCCGCCGGAACAGCGCCAGCTTTTCGGGCGCTTCGAAGTCGACAAAGGGCGCACGCGGGTGATGCATTCGGCGAGCGGCTTCGTGCCGACTCAGGCGACGCATCTGAAAGAATCCGAGCTTTGCGCCGGCTGCCACACCCTGTTCACCCATGCCATGGATGATCGCGGTAACCCGGCCGGCGTGCTGCCCGAACAAGTGCCCTATCATGAATGGTTGCGGAGCGATTTCGCGCGCACCGACACCTGCCAATCCTGCCATATGCCGAAAGCAGGAGGCGATACACCCCTCAGCTCGGTTGTGGGTCAGCCGCGCGCTGATGTTTCGTTACATCAATTTATCGGCGGCAACGCCTTCATGCTGCGAATCCTCGGCGCCTATCGCGACGAGCTTGGTGTCGTTGCGGGCACGGACGAGTTGGAAGCCTCGGCGGCGCGCACCGACCGGCAACTGGCGAACCGAACCGCCGCGCTCGAAATCGGCGCGCCACGTATAAACGGCGAGAACGTCGAATTCGATGTGAATGTCCGCAATCTTGCCGGACACAAGCTGCCTACGGCCTATCCCTCACGCCGCGTCTGGCTGCATGTCACGGTGCGCGATTCCGCCGGTGCATCGCTGTTCGAATCGGGCGCAGCTGGCGCCGATGGCGCCATTTCCGGTAACGACAATGACGACAATGCCGCCGCGTTCGAGCCGCATTACACACGCATCACCGCGCCCGATCAGGTTCAGATCTACGAATCGGTGATGGGCGATTTCGCGGGACGCGTCACCACCGGCCTATTGTTCGGCACGCGCTATCTCAAGGACAATCGCTTGCTACCGCGCGGCTTCGCCAAGGCCGGCGCGCCGGACGACGTGGCCGTGCGCGGTAATGCGGTTGACGATTCCGATTTCGACAATGGCGGCGATCGCGTTACGTTCAGCGTGCCGCGCAAAGATTTGACCGGGCCGTTCACGGTCTCCGTCGAACTTCTCTACCAATCCATCGGATATCGCTGGGCGCAGAATTTGCGCAATTACGACACGCCGGAATCGGCGCGCTTCCTGCGCTATTACGGAGAGGAGGCGAAGAGCATCACAAATCTTCTGGCGAAAGCGGAAGCGTCCGCGCGCTAACCCTCAAAACCGGAATTCCTCGCCGCGCTTGCGCCCTTGCGAGACCGGCACAAACAATTCGTCGAGTGAAAGGCGCCGGCGCGTCAAGCCCTGCTCGTGCATATAGCCGGCCAGCGTATCCAGCGTGTTGCGGTTACGATCGCCAAGGCCGTATTCCCAGGGATCGGTGCCCATCAGCTCTTCTTGTGCTTCCCATTCTTCGCGATACCAAGCCAACGGCACAATGCGCGGATTGGTGAGCCGCTTCATGGCGACATCCTTGACCTGATTGAAGGCGTGATAGAGATTGATCGCCACCCAGGGGTGTTCTTGTAAAATTTCGCGCTTGATCCCGAGGACATGCATGATCGGAAAATGCCGGTCTTCTTGAAATAGGCGATCTCTTCGGCGCGATAATCGGGAAACAGACGGCCGACGCGCGGATCCTTGTTCATGATCGGCCGGATGAGATCGGGATGGATGACCGCATCCAGCTCGCCTTCCGCCAGCATCTCTTCCACCGATTGCTCATGCTTGACGCGGCTGATCTTGAGATCGGGCGGCGGCGTGAATTCGATGGTCTCATCGAGTTCGCACACCCATTCGATCGTGTTCAGCGGCACGCCGTATTCGTGCTGCAGAATGCCGCGCAGCCAGACAATCGCGGTGGCCTGGAATTGCTTGAGGCCCACTCTCTTGCCGATCAAATCCTTCGGGTTACGGATATTCTTCGCCGTGTTGGTGTAGATGAAACCGTGGCGAAACCGCCGGTGCAGAAAGACCGGCAGCGAATCGATGGGAATGCCCTGGTCTTTACCCACGATGTAGGATGAACACGACACCTCGGCGACGTCGAATTCGCGATTGCGCAGGAAGCGCCAATGCCGCGTGGTGGAATCCATTTTGGTGAGGACGTTCAGCTCGATGCCGTCCGCCGTTACCGAACCGTCCTTGAGCGCACGCACGATCTCGTAGTCACCGACCGCAATCGTAAGAGAAAGTTTTTTTGCCGAAACGCGTTCCGTCCCTTGAGGTTTTTTTGGCGGGCAGACCCTTGCACAAAATGGGGCGAATCGGAAAAGTTGAATTCGCGCTTGAGGCACCGGCCGGCGCGTTTTCTCTTTGCATTCCGACCAAACTCGTCTTAGAGGCGTTGCCTATGAGTGAGACACCCCCCGACCGCTTGGCGGCCAGCCCCGGAAGCCCGTATTACGACGAGAAGCTGCTGCAGCGCGGCGTGGGCGTTTTGTTCAACGGCGCCGATAAAACCAATGTCGAGGAATATTGCGTCAGCGAAGGGTGGGTGCGCCTTTCGGTGGGCAAGAGCGTCGACCGCTTCGGCAAGCCGATGACGATCAAGCTAAAGGGCAAGGTCGAGCCCTATTTCCGCAACGCGCCAGAAACTGATTCCGCGGATTGATTCCGTGCCAACCGCCAAATTGTGGCGCGTATCGCCGCGCCGCGCTAAACTGCCCGCCTAGAACGCTTTGGGCAGGTGCCATGAACCTTGCGCATTCGCAATTTGAAGACACGCTGCGCTTTCTTGGTGCGGCGGCAGTTTTCTTCGCGGGCTTCGCGCCCCCTTCGCGTGCAGCTGAGGCCACTCCCGATCTCTCGGGCTTTTGGGAGCGCCCCGAGGCCGGCAATGCGCGGATGTATTACCCGGTGCCAGGCCGCACCGGCCCGCTCACGAATATCGACACCTCGGGCGAATTCACCATCGGCGACCCTACCAATCCGATTCTGAAGCCCGTCGCCGCTGCGGCCGTCAAAGCCCAGGCCGACAAGAGCCGCGCCGGAATCGTTACCTATCCGGCGTGGTCGCTATGCTGGCCTACCGGCGTTCCGCTCAATGTGAATATGGCCGAGCCGGTCCAGTTTCTGCAGACCGCGGACCAGGTCACAATCCTCTATCAGCGCGGCATGACGGTTCGTCGTATAGATATGAACCGGCCCCATCCCGCCAACCCCAAGCCCAGCTGGTTCGGCCACTCGGTGGGACATTACGAAGGCGGCGACACGCTTGTGGTCGACACAGTGGCGCAGGACCCGCGCAGCCTGGTCGACCGTTTCGGCACGCCCAAGAGCGCCGCCTTCCATGTGGTGGAGCGCTACACGATCTCGCCCGACCGCACGAAGCTGGATGTCGTCTTCACGGTGGACGACCCGAACATCTTCACCACCGCCTGGACAGCACGCATCCCCTATGAGCGGCCTGCGGCGCGGCGCGGATATGACCCGGCCAATCCCGTTTTTACCGAGGTTGTCTGCGCCGAAAACAACCGCGATGCCGGCGGCGGCGATTTCGCCGTTCCTGTTGACGACACACCCGATTTTTGACGCCCAAAATCGCGCAAAGATGCGCGCGCATTCGCGTGGACCGCACCGATCCAACCCGTTAGGATATGTGTATAGTAAAGAATAAGGCAGCCGCAGCAGTGTAGGCCCGCGCGCATGCCGCTCTGGGAGGGGAAAATGCGTAAAACCATCTTACAAGGCAGTATTGCGTTCGGACTGGCTGTATTTCTGACTGGAACGCTGGCTCCGGTGGATGCTCAAGGCCAGCAGGCGCTGGTCATTCAGGGCGGCACGCTGATTGACGGCAATGGTGGCGCGCCGGTGGCGAATTCCGTCGTCGTCATTCAAGGCAATCAAATCACCGCCGCCGGCCCCGCCGGTCAGGTGCAAATTCCTGCAGGCGCGCAAGTCATCAACGCCGCTGGCAAATGGATTACCCCCGGGCTTTGGGACGCGCAGTCCAGCTACACCTGGACCTTCGGCGAATCCTATCTGCATTGGGGCGTGACATCCGAGGTCGATATCGGCCTTGGCGGTGAAGTCTCTATCGCCTCCCGCGACGCGGTGAATGCCGGCGTGCAGCGCGGCCCGCGCGAATGGATCGGCATCGCCCATTTCGGCGCCATGACGCCGGAAGATTTTCTTGGCTACGAAACGCCTTACGACGGACGCCAATTGCCGGCCACGCTCGAAGCTCTGCAAAACCATGTGCGCACGCTGCTGACCGCCGGTGCCGACATGATCATGTTCCATGACGGAAATTGGGATCCGGCGTGGGTCAAATGGGCCTGCGACACGGCACACGCTGCTGGCAAACCCTGCCAGATGCGCGCGTCGGGTCCGAAGATGACCATTATCGACGCCGCCAATGCCGGCATCGACATCGTTCACCACGCTCGCGGCGCCAGTGAAGCGGTCGTGCGGGATGGCGCCATGCCACAAGGCAATGGCGAACTTGATCGCTTCGCACTGATGGACGACGCCAAGGCGCGCAACCTGGTCGCGCTTCTCGTGCGCGAGCAAGTGTACCTCTCGCCCAACATCATCCATGAAGCGCCGGGCTATCCGCGCGATTGGGCGCAGATGCAGGCCGCCTATGAAACGCAGTTCTCCAATCCTGCGCTGCTCGCCTATTACGATCCGGCGTTCTTGGGCCAGTTGCGCCAGACCCGCCGCAACATAAACACGGGCGCACTGCGCGAACGCCGTCTGCCCGGCTACCAGAACATGCTGCGCTTCTACAAAATGCTGAACGACGCGGGCGGCAAGGTTCTCGTTGGCGGCGATACCAACGGCGCCAAGGTGCCGGGCTCGATCATCCATGAAGAGATGGCGATTTTTCAGGAAGCCGGCATTCCGCAAATGCGTATTCTTCAAGGCGCAACGTCATGGGTTGCCGAAGCCATGCGCGTTTCCAACCGCATCGGCACCGTCACGCCGGGTAAGCTTGCGGACATCTTGATCGTCAACGCCGATCCGTTGGCCGACATCAAGAACATGCGCAACATCGACAGCGTGATTCAGAACGGCAAAGTCATCAGCCGCGATTTCACGCCCGGTTACGCGGTGATGTTCGCCGGGCACGATCCGGACAATCGCTACACCATCAACGACCAGCAATGGGTGCGTGCGCTGAAGCGTGAATTCGGTCCGCGCGGCAATGCGGCTAATGCTGCACAGGCTCCCAGCCCGCCGGAATCACCGTTCCCGGCCATTGAAGGCATTGCGCCGACGATGATCCGCCAAAACAGCCCAGCAACGAATCTCACGCTGAAGGGCTTCAATTTCGTGGCGGGAACGCAGGTGTTGATTGACGGTGAACCGGTGCCTTATCGCCGCGTCAACGGCACCGAACTGCAGGTCTCGCTGAGCGACAACATGCTGAAGCGCGCGGGACGCTTCCCCATCGTCGTGAAGAATCCGGCGCCGCTGGACCGCTTCAAGAAATGGGGTGATGGCACATCCAACACGGCCTATCTGATCGTGCGCCTCGCTAACTAAGCGAAGCACATCCGGCGACAATGAAAGGGCGAGGTCTTCGGACCTCGCCCTTTTTTTAGAAGAGCAGCCGCACGGCGACCAGCAGCAATGTGCCGGCAAGCACGTAACGCAACGTCACATCGGGCACGTGCTTTATCAGAGCGCTGGAAATCAATATGCCCGGGATTGAACCAACGATCAGCGACAGAAGAAGCGCCCAGTCGATGGAGCCCAGCCACCAATGCCCTGCTCCAGCCAGGAGCGTAAGCGGCACGGCGTGCGCAATATCCGAACCGACAATGCGCGCTATGGGAAGCTTCGGGTAAAGCAGCACCAAGGCGGTGACGCCGATGGCACCCGCACCGACCGAAGACAGCGACACCAGCACGCCCAACAATGCGCCCATCCCGATGGTGATGTTTCGAGTTTTCGCTTCCGACAATTCGCCGATACGGGACGAGTAATATTTGATTACGTAGTGACGGCCGATCAGCGCGACGGAGGTGATAACGAGCGCAATGGCGAGAGCCTGGGTGATGAGCTTACCGGCTGTGTTTCCCTCGATGCCGAGAAGCGCCAACACCAAAATCGTCAGCGCGGTGCTGGGAATGCTTCCTGCCGCCAGGCGGCCCACGATGCGCCAGTCGATGGTGCGGGCGGCGCCATGAACCGCCGCGCCGCAGGCTTTTGTCGAGGCCGCGAAAAGAAGGTCGGTACCAACCGCCGTCGCAGGATGGATATTGAACAAAAGGATGAGCAGCGGGGTCATCAGCGAGCCGCCCCCAACGCCTGTCATACCGACTAGAAAGCCGACCGCGAACCCCGACAAGGAGTATAAGGGGTTGATATTATGAAGAAATTCCATGCGGTAATGGCGCCCAGCGGCCGGTCTCAACGCAACCTAGCATAGGCCTTACACCTGCCAGCATGGAGGTTTCATAAACGGTGAACGCAAACGCACGCCCGCGCCGCGATCTCGCCGCCCGGGTCAGCCTTCGACTGCCCTACCTGCTATTTGCACATGCTTTCGCCGGCACCGCCCTGGCAGAGCTTCTTTCCGTCGGCGAAGACCAATGTTCTGAACTGACCGCCATTGGAGCCGTCCCTCAAAGGATGAAAACTCACCGACATCTTGTCGCCGACTTTCACCGACTCGCGATTCCAGCCGTCACGGACCAGCTGCGCCACCGAGCCCATTTCAAACGACCAGGTGACCGTTTTGCCGCCGTCCGGAACGATCACATGCAGCCAGGAATGCGGATTGATATATTCGAATTCCCGTACCGTCCCCGTGATCTGAATCAATTTGGAATTGTCGAACATCGCGAATGAATGGTGCGCATAGCTCGGCAGCGCCACCGCGCATGCAGCAGCCGCGGCAAACATGATTGCCCGGTAATTCATCACAATTCCTCCTATCGCCCCGTCTTTTTATTCTTGGGCCTATTATTCAACCACTTGCCTTTGAGTTCAACAGCGGCGCTGGACCGGCCCGCCTTAGAGCGCTAACGCTTGCGGTATTATAGGCTGCACCTGAACGTTTGGGGTGCGCTCAAGAAATTGTGCGCCGCAAAATGCCCTTGTCCCAGTAAGGTCTGCCACTGCCCAGGACTTGGAGGAAAGCGTGCGTTTTGCCCCTGTAGCCGTTGCGATTTTGGCGCTCTTTTGCTCGGGCGCTGCCCTAGCTCAGGGCTGGTTCATGTTCGAAGACAAGGCGGAGTTCTTCACCGTCAATTTTCCACACGAGCCCAAAGTCGAAGACATCATGCTCGAGTCCGAATACGGCATGGAGCTGACCGGGCGCGTATACACCGCCGAGAATAGGGGCAGCACCTACAAAATAACCGTGCTCAATTACGAAGGTGCGCAGGTCACCGATGTGCGCGGCTCGGTTGCTTGGATGGCAACGAAATTCCGCCAGGGTCCGGGAAAAATTACCTACGATGCTTACGCGCAGATAGACCGCATCGAAGGTCACCAGCTCCAGATTCTCAATGCCGACGAAAGCCGCACCTTTATCGGCATGCATTTGCATGCGCGGCGCCTTTACATTCTCGAAGCGACCGTGCCGCGCGGCACGCCCCCGCCGGCGCAATTCCAAGTGTCGCTTGGGATCTTCGGCACCGACGGCAACCGGGTGCGCTACGATATCGACGCCGACGGGCAACGGACGCCTGCGACCGAGGGCGGCGCGCTGGGCGAAGCGCCCTAAACGGCGCTATACAGCAATTCGCGAACGCGCAGGATTTCTAAGCGCGTCGGCCAAAATGGGGAAACAGCCATGAAAATCATTCTGCAAATTGCGGCAACTGCGGCGTTGATCGCTTCGGCGCTTCCCGCTTTTGCCGGCGAGGCGCCAGCCGTACCGCCACGCACCTATGTGGTGAGCGGGAATATCCATGTCGCCGTGTTGGAGAACCGCAACAGCGTCTACCTCGTCGGCGACAACAAGGTGATGTTGGTCGAAACCAATTTCGAGCGGAATGCGGCGGCACTCGCCAACCAAATCGCGTCCGTTACGCCGTTTCCGGTGAAGCTGATCGTGAACAGCCACTGGCACGGCGATCATATTGGCGGCAACAAATTCTTCCACGATGCGGGGGCAATTTCCTTGGCGCATGTGAACACGCGTATTCGCATGAGCGTTGATCAGATAAATCCGGTGATCAACAATGTGCAGCTGCCAGCGCAGAAACCGGAATTTCTGCCGATGATGACGTTCGACGGCAAGATGACGTTGAATTGGGGCAATGAGCGCGTCGATCTCATTCATTATCCTGACGCGCATACGGATTCGGACGTCGTCTTCTACTACCGCAATAACAACGTGGTGTATCTCGGCGGCATGCTGGAATATCCGCAATATGCCGGCGTCTATTCGCCCGATGGATTTGTCGACGCCATCAACAAGATTTTGGCCGAGACCAACGTGAATACCAAGTTCATTCCTTGGCAGGGCCCGGTGATAAGCCAGACCGAATTGACGCAATGGCGCGACATCATCCTTCTCATGAAGACCCGTGTCGGCGCGATGATCGCGCAAGGCAAGACGGTGGAAGAAGTTGTCGCCGCTAAGCCGAGCGCCGAATTCGATGCCAAATGGGGCGGCGGACGCACCCCTGCCCGTTTCGCGCAGGATATGTATTACGTCCTGACGCACGGAACGCGTTAAACATTCGGCGCTAAATGCAAACGGCCGCTGCGGTTGCAGCGGCCGTTTCTTTTTTATCTCATCAGCGAATTATTTCGCCAGCGGATCTGGACGCAATTGAATGTGTGCCAGGAGCGGCCTTGTGCCTTTGCCGGTTTCGATCAGCCATGGCACGCGATCGCCATTTGCCACCCAAAGACCGCGGCCTTTCCAGCCGCCATTGGGATCGTCGATACGGCCGTCAAAACCTTTCGAGTAGAAACCAAGCGGATAGGGAACGCGCAGCGTGACCATCTTGCCGTTGGCATAGGCGATGATGCCGTCGTTCAAATTGCCGGTCGACATCGGTACGTCTTCGCCGAGGCCGAGTGTGTTGTGCTGATCGACCCAGGAGTAATAGCTGGCTTCAGCGCTGTTCTCCCCAATGCCTTTAAAGCCCGGGCCGGGATATTGATGGAACGTCCAGCCTTCGGGACAATGATCACCGGTGGCTGTCGGACCATTCAGCGGACCTTTGCACTTGCTGCGATCAAAGCTCGCGAGATGACCGCTGGAGAGCGGAATCCACACAATGCCTTTGCTATCGATGTCGCCGCCGCGCGTACCGAAGCCCGGCAGCGGAACGGCATAGAATTCGGTCAAAGCCGTTTCCGGCGGGTTGGAGCCCGGATCGATACGCACAACGCCGGGGCGTCCGTTGAACACGCCGACCGTTCCCCAAATCGAGCCGTCGACCTTATTTGGCATCACGGCATAGAGGCCGCCGGTAATGCGTTTGTCCTTAGTGGGGTCGACCGGATCGTTGGGTTCGTCATAGGCATCGCGCTTACCGTTGCCGTTGGTGTCGAGGACGAACGCCGTCCAACCTTGTGACGCTGCGGCATCACCCGTTTCGTCCCATTTCTTGGTGTTGATCCAGCCCATCACTTGGCCGCCGCCGCTGGTCCACAGCGTTTCGTTTTCGTCAAAGCCAAATTGCAGATGGTGATTGCTGAAGCACGCGTCGAAATATTTATATTCCTTGGTCTTCGGATTGAAGGTCGTCACGCGGCGGGCAGAACGCTCCAAGGGAAAAAGCTTCGCCGACGGATGGTCCGAGCCCGCTTTACAGAAGGCGGAATTGTCGAAGCCTTTAAACTGCGCCGACAACCACATCCGTCCATCGCGGCCGAACATGGCATTGTGGTTGTTGATATGCCCGTCCCAGAGACGGCCATCGCCCCAATAAGCCGACGGCAGAAGCGGATCGAGATCCTCGGCGAAGGGCGTCCCTTCTTCGAAAGTCGCTTTGAATTCGGTTGTCGTATTGGTGTTCGGATCCATGATCGGAAGAATATCGGAGCTCAGCTCCGGCTGGCCGACCACCGGGCCATTGGCGTTGACCGTCGGATAGCGCTTATCCGTAGAAATCGCATCATGGAGATATCTGTTATCGCGCATCCAATCGCGGAGCGTGATGACAACGTTGCGCTCGACACCTTGCGGGCGCTCCGGCTTCACGTCCGGAATGGCGCCAGCCGCGATCTTGTCCGTCCACTCGCCGAAATATTTGAGTGGCACGCCGCCAAGTTCGCCGGCGAGCTGCGACACCATTTGCGTGCCGGCCTGACCGGATTGTACGCGGCGAATCCAAGCGTCGGCACCGGTGAATTCATGGAAGGCTTCTGGAATCGTGCGCGTCGCGAGTTGCCCGATCTGATGACAACCGATGCAGCCATTCGTCTTCATCGCAGCGATATAGCGTTCGCGCGTGGTCGTAACCGGAATATCGCTTTTGCCGCCGAACATTTCGGGGCCAGGAATTTCCAGCATCGAATACCAATAGATCGCGGGATAGATTTTGGCCGCCGTCGCATCATCCGGTGCGGTGGTTGCAGCGATGTTCACGATCGCGCCGGGTTTGCTGTTCTGCTTGGCGGAATCGACAAGGCCGTATCCACGCGCCCACACTTCGTAATTGCCGGCCGGCAGATCGGGCAGCACGAAGCGGCCTTCGTCGTCGGTCACAACGATCTTGATGTAGCGCACTGGTTGATCATGTGTTTCCGCGATGACCCACACGCCAGCTTCGGGCGCTCCGTTGGCGCCCGTCACGACGCCGCCAATGTCGTCGGCATCGATCGCCACGCTGGTTTGGGCCGGCTGACAGCCAGCGACAGCAAGCGCGCCAAGGCCCACGGCACCCAGCAAAAGGCTCTTCAGATTTTTCATGTGCCGTCTTCCCCGACGAATCTTCGGTTTTACCGAATAATGGGAATTCTAGCATGGCGCCACCCCACTGCCATGGCGCGCATTGTAGCGGCCAGTTGTGCGCTATGCGCACATAGCGACAAGCCATTAAGCCGAACACGCTTCCGTGATCGCTCACTGTCGGCCGATCCGGTATGAATCCTTCAGGGAATCCAGAACTGGGAGCGCAGAATGACCAGAGCGATCTATGCCTCGATTCTTACTGTAGGCGCCTGGCTGATGGCGCCGCTCGCGGCACACGCCGCGCAGGCTCAGGCCGAGCTTCCCGATGGACCGGGCAAGCCGCTGGTTCAGGCCATCTGCACCACCTGCCATCAGGTCAACATGATTCAGAACAGCTCCGGCTATACGCGCGAACATTGGCAGGAACTCATCAGCTATATGGCTGATTTGAAGGGCCGCCCCGAGCTCGCGACGATCACCGAATATCTGGCGAAAAATTTCCCGCCGAACGACAAGCGCAAATCGGTGCAGGTCGCGGGCACAACCAAGATCGCAATCAAATCTTGGACCGTTCCGACGCTCGGTCAGCGCGCGCGCGATCCGGTGGAAACGCCGGACGGCATGATCTGGTACAATGGACAATTCGGAAATCTGATCGGACGCATCAATCCGAAAACAAATGAAATCAAGGAATGGGTGCTGCCGCCGCAATCGCTGCCGCACAGCATCACGCCTGATGCCGCCGGAAATATTTGGTACACCGGCAACGGCAACGGAACGGTGGGCCACCTCGATCCGAAGACCGGCGACATCACAGTTTTCAAGATGCCGGATCCGGCCGCGGTCGATCCGCACACCGCAATTTTCGACAAGAACGGCACGCTCTATTTTACGTTGCAACAAGCCAACATGCTTGGCCGCCTCGTGCCCTCGACCGGCGAAATCAAGCTGGTGAAGATGCCGCGCCCGCGCTCACTGCCCTATGGCATTAAGCAAAGCAAAGACGGGGCACTCTGGGTGTCCTGCAACGGCAGCAACTGCATCGCGAAAGTCGATCCCGTCACGATGGAGATCAAGATTTTCAACCTGCCGCAGGCCCGTACGACGGTGCGTCGTCTGGCGCTCGACAGCAATGACACGGTTTGGTTCGTGAATTCGGGCCTCGGCTATGTTGGGCGTTTGGATCCCAAAACCGGTGTAGTGAAGGAATGGCCGTCGCCAAGTGGACGGGCCTCACATCCTTACGCCATCGAAGTCGTCAACGATGTCATCTGGTACAACGAATCCGGCGTTCGCCCCGACATGCTGGTGCGCTTCGATCCGAAGACGGAAAAATTCCAGAGCTGGCCGATTGCTTCGGGCCATGTCTATGCCGGCATCGGACGCCACTTCCGCAAAACGCAGGACGGCAACAATCTCCTGATTCATCAAAGCGGCACCAACCACATCATGCTGGTGTCAATCGACCCGAAGGATTGAGGCATTCCTCATGGTTCGAGACGGCCGCAAGCGGCCTCCTCACCATGAGGTGTGAGGAGTCCTCGTCCTGAGGAGCGCCCTCAGCGCGTCTCGAAGGATGAGGACAAACTCTCAAACGGCGTCCGTTGAAGCGAAGGCATGCCTCACGATCAGCGCGGCGTTGCGGCCTTTTCGCCGATCTCGAATGTTTTCACCCAGGGGCGCAAATCGGACACGTCCCAATAGCCGACCTCCCCCGGCAAATGCTCATCGAGAAAGCCCTGCGCGTTGATAAACACCTTGCTGGAGGGTCCATTGGAATCCGTGCAGGTGTTGGTGATGGGCCGCAAAGCAGGATTGCGCGTTTTATCCAGCGTGTAGCTAAGCTTCACATGTAGCGGCCGCAGGAAAACCAGCGGATCGTAAAGCGTGAGTTCGCCTTCGATCGCATCGCCGACGCGGCGATAGCGTTCCACCGCCGTCAATTGATCGCTCCATTCAAACGCGTTCGACGTCTTCCAATTGCGAATCTGGTTGGTGTGCACGACCAGCGCATCGCCGTCCCAAAAGCCGACCGATTCACCCATCCACTTCGCGAATTGCAAATTCTCAGCCAGATGCTCCTCGTTCACATGCACCCAGCGTGTGTGATTTTCGCTGTTGCTGGCGCTCAGCATCACCACCTTATCTGGGCGTACCAAAAACTCTTTCGGTCCGCTGGTGATGGCGGCGACATAGCCTTCCGGAAAACAATAGGAGCCCGGCCACCAATGGCGCCCTTCCGCGCCGGCCTTCTGCGCCTGCACGAAATATTCGCGGTATTCCGGCGTCAGCGCCGCAGCCATGGTGCTGGCTTGCGTCTTTGTGCCGTCCAACCAGCCGGTGTTTTCTTTCCACTCGCCGTCCCAATCCGGCAAGCTGGCCAGCGTGTGTTTGGTGCCGCCTTTAGCCGCTTGCCGCCAAGCTTCGAAGTGTTCCCGCGAGGTCTTGAAGGGATAGGGCGTTGTCAATTGGAACGCATCGACACCGGAGCCTTCTTCGCCAAATCGCGCAGCGACTTGCATGTCGGTGATCTGTCGGATCGTGTTCTTCCGGTAATAGGCAGGATCGGTCCACTTCTCACGATCCAGATGATAATCCTTGGTCGTGAACAGAGTTTGCGCGTCGGCCTGCACGCCGACCGCGCCTAACAGCAACGCCGCCAAAACAATCGTTCTCGTCTTCAAATCAATTTCTCCCGCTCACTCGCCGATGGCGTAGAGCTTCGCCCATGGCCGCGGATCGGTGGAATCCCAATGCAGCGGATCATCGCTCAGGCGCTCGTTGAGCAAGCCCTTGTCGTTGATAAAGACGTTCGCGGACGGGCCGTTGGAATCGGTGCAGGTGGCGTAGCTCGAACGCAGCTCCGGCAGGATATTCTGCTCGCGCGTCATGACCAGCTTGGCATGTAGCGGCTGACGGAAAGCCACCGGATCGTAGAAGATGATTTCGCCTTCGATGCGATCCCCGACGCGCCGATAACGCTCGACCGTCGACATCTGATCGCTCCACTCGAACATCCGAACCAATTTCCATTGCCGGATCTGATTGGTGTGAATGACCAGAGAATCGCCGTCCCAGAATCCAATCGACTCACCATGCCATTTGGCGAACTGCTTCGCTTCGGCGGTGTGGTTGGTGTTCATGTAAACCCAACGCACCGGCGTTTCCGTATAGGTTGCGCCAAGCATGTAGATCACGTCAGGCCGGATCGCGAATTCCTTCGGGCTGCTGCCGATGGTCTCGCCAAATCCGCGCGGAAGACAGAACGCCGCCGGCCAAAAACCGCGGCCCTCGATTTCCGCCTTTTCCTGCTGCACAAAATATTCCTGGAATTGCGGCGTCAGCGCCGCCGCGACAGTGCTTGCCTGCGTCTTGGTGCCATCAAGCCAGCCTTGATTGGCGCGCCATCTGCCGTCCCAATCTGGCAAGGTTGCGAGTGTGTGTTTGGTGCCGCCATTGGCGGCTTTCAGCCACGCGTCGTAATGCTCTTGCGACGTCTTGTAAGGGTAAGGCGTGGTGATTTTCCCGTCCGCGCCCGTTCCCTGTTTCCCGAGCGTGTCGGTCATCTCCGCCATGTCGACGAGCGCGCGCACGGTGTTGTTGCGATAATACGCCGGGTTCGTCCACAGCGCACGGTCCTGGCGATAGTTTTTCGTGGTGAATATATCTTGCGCCGTTGCTGGTGCCGCGCAGGCAAGAGCAATAACACAGGCAACAGCGCTTACACGTAAAAAACCCACATCAATTCTCCCGAATATTTTTCACCGGCAACGCATAATCTAGAACCGTGCATTGGCCCATTTCTGAACATAGTCGAAGAAATTCTTCTCCGCATTCGCGTATTGCCCAGGCGTGGTCTCGCAAGGCCGGCACCCGGTGTACTGCAGCGTCGCGCCTTCGATGACGACATAGTCTTTATCTTTAGCGGCAATTCTTTCGAACATAATCTCTTCGTCGCGCAGAAGGTGATAGGCGCCCATCGCGGCGATGAGAGTCGGCACGGTGATGGCCGTCACATCGCAGACGGTGGAATTATTGGCCGAGCAATGGTCGATGCCGTCATTGGAATTGGTCGAGCGGATGGCATTGGTGCTCAAGTAAGACCGGATGGTGAGAACCTTCGTCCCGCCGAGAAAGGTGCGGTTGATTTTCGCTTGCAACGGGTGCGCCTGCTCCACGCTTTTCACGATTTGCGTGACGATCGTGCCGTCATTCTTGAGAAATTTGCGCGGCTGCGTCGTGCTCATGATTTCAGGAATGCTGGGGTCCATCTGATCCAGACGCGCGGCGCCGGCCTGCTCGCTAAAAGGCACGAGCACGATGTCGTCATCCGGGAAAGTGTGCTCGCCGTGTTTGATGCGCGCTTCCAGCGCCTGAACCTGCGCAATTTGCGCGTTCATCACCCGCGACTGCGCCGCATAATAACGGTTGCGGAACTCCATCGCGTAGCGCGAGGCGCCATCCGGGTTGTAGCCATTCTTCGGATCGAAAGGGTCGAGCGCCGGATCGACGACGACCTTCCCGTTCACAATTGAGAGAGATGGATTGATGCCGCGCAGGGCTTGCGCGCCATTGCCGGGATGGACTTCGGCGAGTAGCATACCGTCCGCCGGCTTGAGCCCCGCAAGTTCGTCCGTGCACTGGCTGAGCTTATTGGCACCCTGACAATGCGCGATGCCCTTTTCCGCCACCGCTTGATAGAACGTCATCAACGCGCCGCCACCGCTGTGGCCCAGCAAAATGACCTTCGTAATTCCCGGTATTGTGCGGGCGTAATCAACCGCCGCTTTGACATCTAAGGGCGTTTTTTCCCAATCAACATAGGTTTCATTGTTCACGAACCGCGTATTGAAGCAGACGACGGCAAAGCCGCGTTTCGACAATTCGGTGCATGGGCTGGCGTCCAGATTGTCGGCTGTGCGGTGTGCGACCAAAAACGCGATGTGCGGAGCCGGTCCCGAATCGGGTTTGTAAACGACCGCGCCAATTCGCTGCAGCGAAACGAACTCGGGGCGACTTTGCGCCATGGCAGGTGTGGCCATTCCGGCTAGCATCCCAGCACCGCCTGCGCATATCATTAGTAATTGAACGAAATTCATCGCTTCCCCCGCGAAGTTGTTGCCGCAGGTTATTGCACCTTGGAGGACGTGAACAGATGTCGCGTCGTTCTGACTTCCCAAGCGCACCTGTTCCGTGTGAAATCGCGTCATGCTTAGAAGGAATTCCCGAATGTTCAACGTCGCCGATCACCAAAAAATGAGACGCACAGTCAAACTTATGGTCTCTGCCGCTTTTCTTGCGGCGAGTACAACAGCTGCGTTCGTTCAGGGTGCATTTGCGGCGGATGCGAACAACCGGATTCCGGATTTCGTGGCCAGCCATGGTGGCTGGACCATGATCAACACCAACGCCACGAATTACAACGACCCGGTATCGGGTCCTAAAGGCATATCAAACGATCCCCGCTTTCCCCATATCGGCAATCTGCAACCCGGGCAAAAGACGGACCGCGTGGCGGATGCGAACAGCCCCCTTCTTCAGCAATGGGCCAAAGACCAGATTGCCAAGACCAACGAGCCGGTCTTGCGCGGCCGAACGCCCTTTGTGGCGACCTCTCTATGCTGGCCTGCCGGCGTGCCGACCTATTTGCTCGTCCCCAACACCCTCTTCTTCCTGCAGACGGAAGACATGGTGGTGATCATGTCGGAACGCGACCAGCAAGTGCGACGGATTTATCTCAACCGGGAGCATCAGCCCAATCCGAAGCCGCAATGGTACGGGGATGCGGTGGGCCATTACGAAGGCGGCGACACGCTGGTCATTGATACAATTGGTCTTTCCGACCACCCGCTGAGTTTTGTCGACAATTTCCGCACCCCGCACACCAAGGCGCTGCACGTCGTGGAGAAGTGGAAGATCAATGGCGGCTTCCTCGAAGTGTCCTTCACGGTCGAGGATCCAGGCACTTTTACGACCGTATGGGGCGGCGGGATGCGTTATCGCTATGCCGCGCCACGTTCCATTGAAGAGGTGCGCTGCGCCGAGAACGACCGCGATTTCGGCTTGGACGATTTCAAGATGCCCCAGGACAACACACCGGACTTTTGAATCCGGTCTTCCATCTTCCTGAATTCCCGGGCCGGGACCGTTTGCACACGCAAACGGCATTTCCGTGCGCACGCCTTAAGCCGCCGAAGTCCCAAACTTGCCACATCGCATTCTGGCAACAGACTATTGCGTGTCGTTCCGTAACGTCATTGACGACGTTCTGAAGCGGAAGGCAGCATGAGCAGCGTCAGCGCCAAATTGCGCCGCCTTGTTGGCGCCGTGCCTGGCAGCCGGGCCACTCTATCGCTCTTTCGTGACCGGTTGTTTGCCAATCTTTCGCGGCGTGCGCGCTTTGTGCGCCATTACCGCGACAATTACTGGCGCGGTTCGGAATCGCGTTCCGGTCGCGGTTCGAGCCTCGATCAGACGCGCATTGTGCGGGAAGAATTGCCGCGCCTTTGCACCGAGCTTGGAGTTACATCTCTCCTGGATGTGCCCTGCGGCGATGTGTATTGGATACAGCACGTCAATTTGCCGGGCTTGCGCTATATCGGCGCCGACATCGTGCCCCAAGTGGTCGCCGACAATCGCACGCGATTTGCCGGAACGGGCCGCGAATTCATCGCGTTCGATCTCGTGTGCGCGCCGCCGCCGCGCGTCGATCTTATTTTCTGCGGCGATCTCCTGGTGCATTTGCCGTTTCGCGACGCGCTGCGCGCATTGGAAAATTGCCGCAAAAGCGGTGCGACGTGGTTGCTGACCACGAGTTTCACGGAGCGGATTTCGAACGCGGATCTCATAGGCGATTGGCGCCCTGTGAATCTATCGCTGGAGCCCTTCAACCTGCCGCAGCCGGCGCGATTGATCTTGGAAGGCTGCACCGAAGAGGGCGGCGCCTATCGCGATAAGAGCTTGGCGCTGTGGCGCCTAGCAGACCTGCCGCCCTTTCGACTCTAGGGCGTGCGCGGAGCGGCTTCCGCGAATACCGTATCGGTCGGTCCAAATCCTGTGATGTAGATGACCACCGGCTCGTCACGCGTCTGCGCGAAATGAGCCTGCCCCGGCGGCTCGGTGTAGAAACTGCCGGCGGGCAATAGCTTTAGCGCATTGGCGTCGAAGCGTGGCCCATACCCGAAATACCAATTGCCGGACATGACGATGGCCGAGCGGCTGTCCTTATGGCTGTGCGCCTCGATGCGCGTGTTCGGCGGCGCAGAGAGGCGGATAGTGTAAAGGCCGGGCTTGGTCGGATCGCCGACCAATACCGTCGTCTGAATCCCTGCGACGCCCGAGGTACCAGCGCCCGCCGCCGTCTGCGCTATGCCGGCGATCTCCGCCGGGTTCAATCTGCGGCTGATATCTTCGGCGGCCCAGGCGGTGACCGATGCCAGCAAGATACCTCCCGCACCCAATGCGAGAATCGAGAATGGGTGTTTCATGAAGCCCCCCGTAGTTTCCAAGCGCTCTTCTAGCAGGAGCAAGCGGCGGCGTCATTTCGGCGGCGTCGGGTTCTCGATCAAGCGCTGACGCAGATCCGACATGTTGCAACTCCACTCGGCCGAAACCGTTTTGAAGCAGTAGCCAGCGGCGTTGTCCTCGGCAAAGGCGGAGCAATTCTTGCCTGCGTTCCGCGCATTCGGTGTTTCGCAGGCATAACGGACCAGGCTTCCGCTGATCGGATAGACTGGGTGGTTGCGATCGATATTCTCGAAATAGTCGCGCTGGGGATCGAATGCGCGCCCCGGCTGAACGGCCTTCACATTCACCTGCTCAAGCAAATAGAGGCGGCCGTCGCCAATGCCTTCGATATAGCATTTTACATATTGCGCGGCTTGGGCCGGTGAGAGAACACCTTGCGCCGGCTCCGCGCGCGAAGCGCATGCCACCGGCTCGCGCGTGCCATAGGTTGCGCCGAAGCCGCCTTCTGCAGCCGAACTCGCCGTCGCGGCGCCGAGCCCTGCGGCAAATATCAATATGAATTGTCCCCTAACCAAACGCATCTGCCGCCTCCCCTGCCCGATTCGGGCCTTAACGGCGTCTTGGCGCGCCGCAATGGTCATTTTTAGACCACCATTGTGAGGCCTGCCATTCCAGCCCGCGCAATCGGGAAACAAAGTCGCGTGAGCGGCGCAGATAGAATTCGGGCCCGGCGTTGCCGCCGAGCCCGTATCGCTTCAGATCCTGCCCATCAAAACGAGTATGAGCACAATGATAAGAACGAGTCCCAATCCACCGCCCCCGTAATATCCCGTTACGTAAAATGGGCCGCCGCCGACGCCACTAAGCTAATCCGGCTTTCATCTCGAACTCCATAGGCTCATGAATTGCTAGGTGAACTTCCGCGGCTGCGAGAAAGGTGCTGTAGGGCAAACGCTAACGCACGTCATTGAGTTCGCGGGTCATAAGCGGAATTCGGAGCGGTGAATGGCTGGGGTTTCCTATAAACGGCATCGGTTTCAATAATGATTGGGGATGAGGCCTCGTGAGCCGCGCTGGACGCGCATGATTAGGAGATGAAGGGAGCGAGCTTGGCTTTGAGTAGGCGCACCAAATCCGGATCCATGAAGGCAAAGCGGTCCGGAATATCGAGGCAGACAATCCCTGTGCCCTTAAGGTGACGCTTAAAGCGTTGCGCCAATTTTCGCCGCTGCGCTTGCTCCATCACGAAGATTATTTGCGCCCACTCCACCAATTCGGACGTCACCAGATTGTCAGCGTCGGGATTGAGACCTGCGCTCTCCGCCTCGACGTTGGGACTGCCTGAAAACAATTGTCAGCTGTCGGGCTGCGACAGCGATTGAGCCCGCACACAAATAGAAAGCGCTTCAGGGCGATTCTGCTAATTCTTTTGTTCTTTCGTCACTCGCCGATAAAGTCGTTTGCTGGCGAAGGCTCGACCGGAATGCGACTTTAAATACTTTTCAAAGTCATATGCCTGCTGCTTATCTACCAATGCAAAATAGCACTCTAGCTCCCAGGGCACATATTTCGACGTATGCGGCGAACGCCCAGCGTTGTGATCCGCTATTCGCTGCTTCAGATTTTCTGAAGTTCCAAAATAGACTTGGCGTGAATCTGAGCTACTACGAATGATATAGACGTAGTGCATTTTGTCTCCAGCCCGTCTTCATGCGGCTGACACCACACTCCGCCGGCAGGCTTCGCTCTGCGAGCTTGGCCGCGCCAGGCGAAGCCGCGCGAACCAACGAACAGCCCGGCGTCGCGCTCCGCGCTATGCCGGGCAGTCTCCGCCGCTGCGCGGCGTAGACTGGTGCCCCCGGCCGGACTTGAACCAGCACGCCCGCAAGGGCAACAGATTTTGAGTCTGCCGCGTCTACCGTTCCGCCACGGGGGCCCAAAGGGATACGAACGGGTCGCGGATAATAGCCAGGACCCCGCGACGGTCAACAACGCTTACGCCCTTATAATGTCACCGCCAAAATGCAGCTCTGGGCCGGGCTTCGTGCCATACTGGCTGAACGGTCGCGGGGGCACCGGGGAAAATCATGACCTTGGACTACACAGATTTCATCTGGCTGGCCTTCATCCTGCTCGCTTTGCAACCGGCGCTCGCCGCCCGCTGGCTCCGGAATATGCGCGCCGCCAAGCTGGCACGGATTCAGAAAATCCGCGGCTCGCGCGTCATCGCGGTGATTCACCGCCAGGAATCCATGCGGTTCTTCGGCCTGCCCATCGCCCGCTATATCGACATGGACGACGCCGAACAGGTTCTCCTCGCCATCCGCGTGACGCCATCGGACCAGCCGATCGATTTGATCCTCCACACACCAGGCGGACTTGCGATTGCCGCGCTGCAGATTGCACGCGCACTGAAAGACCGCAGCGGGAAAGTCACCGTATTCGTGCCGCATTTCGCCATGTCGGGCGGCACGCTGATTGCGCTTTCGGCCGATGAAATTGTCATGAGCCCACATGCCGTGCTCGGCCCTATCGATCCGCAAGTGAACGGATTGCCGGCGGCGTCGGTCATCAAAGTGGCGTCCGAAAAGCCGCTCTCCGAAATCGATGACCAGACGCTGATCTTGGCCGATGTCGGCCGCAAAGCTATCGAGCAATTGAAGCGCGCCGCGCGCGAGCTTTTGCGCGCGCCGATGTCCGACGAGGAAGCGGGGATTTTGGCCGATAAGCTCACCAGCGGCCGCTGGACCCACGACTATCCGATCAGCGTGCATGAGGCGCGGGATCCGGGCCTCGAAGTCAGCACCGATATGCCGACCGAGGTTTTGGACCTCCTGGCGCTTTATCCACAGCCGATCGGGCGGCGCGGCGCGGTCGAATTCGGGCCCGATTCCGCCCCGCCATCGGCACGCAAGGGATTAGGCGGCGTTCGCGGGCATTGAGACCGGGACATCTGTGATTAGCGCAGGTCTGACCCTTCTCTTTTGGCCGCCCCGCCGCTAATACCGCCCCCGTATCCTGATGGATCATATTATGATGCTGCGCCCCATTCGCCGCGCTTTGATTTCCGTTTCCGACAAAAGCGGCCTTGTCGATTTCGCCAAGGCACTTGCTGCTGTCGGCGTCGATACTCTTTCTACTGGCGGCACCGCCAAGTTGTTGCGTGATGCCGGGGTGAAAGTGACCGATGTATCCGAGGTCACCGGATTTCCTGAAATCATGGATGGGCGCGTGAAAACGCTGCATCCGAAAATTCACGGCGGGCTGTTGGCGCTGCGCGACAAAGCGGACCACGCGGCAGCGATGCGCACACACGGGATCGAAGGCATCGATCTTCTGGTGGTGAATCTCTACCCATTCGAAGCGACCGTCGCGAAGGGCGCAGGATTCGACGAAACCATCGAGAATATCGACATTGGCGGACCGGCCATGATCCGCGCCGCGTCGAAGAACAACGAATGGGTCACAGTTGTTGTCGATCCCGACGATTACGCGACGGTGCTTGCTGAGATGCGCGCGCATGACGGCGCAACGCTTGGCGAGACACGGCGCAAACTGGCGCAAATCGCTTACGCACGCACCGGCGCCTATGACGCCGCCGTGTCGAGCTGGCTTGCAGGCGAGATTGCGAAATCCGGTGTCAAAGAACCACCGCGCCGACGCGTCTTTGCCGGTCGTTTGCGCCAACCTCTGCGCTACGGCGAAAATCCGCATCAGGAGGCGGCGTTTTACGCGACCGACGAGAAGCGCTTCGGTGTCGCCACCTCCACGCAATTGCAGGGCAAAGAACTTAGCTACAACAACATCAACGACACCGATGCCGCCTATGAATTGGTGGCGGAGTTCGATGCGAGTGGTCCCGCCGCCTGCGCCATCATCAAACATGCAAACCCTTGCGGCGTGGCGGTCGGTTCATCGCTGGCCGATGCCTATCGCAAAGCTTTGGCGTGCGATCCCGTCAGCGCCTTCGGCGGCGTGCTGGCGTTCAATCGCATTCTCGACGGCGCCACGGCGGAAGAGATTTCCAAGATTTTCACCGAGGTGATTATTGCGCCTGGCGCCGATGAAGATGCGCGCCGCATCCTCGCGTCGAAAAAGAATTTGCGCCTCTTGATTGCCGGTGGCCTGCCCGATCCGGCAGCACCGCGTCTGATGCTGCGCCAAGTCGCGGGCGGTCTACTGGTGCAGACGGGCGACAGCGCGCGCACCGTGAAAAGCGATTTGAAAATCGTGACCAAGCGCAAGCCAAGCGATGCGGAAATCACCGACATGCTCTTCGCCTTCACCGTGGCCAAGCACGTGAAATCCAACACCATCGTCTACGCCAAAGACGGCGCCACCGCCGGCATTGGCGCCGGCCAGATGAGTCGCGTGGATTCCGCGCGCATCGCCGCCATCAAAGCGCGCGAAGCCGCGGCAACAGCAGGCTGGGCCGAACCGATGACCAAAGGCTCTGCCGCGGCGTCCGATGCGTTCTTTCCATTTCCGGATGGGCTGTTGGCGACGGCGGAAGCGGGCGCCACATCCGTGATTCAACCGGGCGGTTCGATGCGCGACGATGAGGTCATCAAAGCGGCCGACGAAGCGGGCCTCGCGATGGTGTTCACCGGCGTGCGGCATTTCCGGCATTAGCGGCCAATAGTTCGGCGCGCAGGGTTTCAACCAATGTCGCAGCCGGAAGGCTACGCGCCAGCGGTGCACCTTGGCCCGCCATTGCGCGCCAAACCCGAACTCTCCTTTCGCTTTTGCCGCGGCATGGAGAGCTTTTCCGGCATCATAGGTGATCGGATAATCCGGCGGCACGCGATTGCCGACGGTCTCCGCGAGAGCGGTGAAACGGTTGGCCAGTGCGCGGGCGGGCCGTCCGGAAATCAGCGAGGTCATCGTCGTGTGGAGCGCGGCCGGTCCCATCAACGCGGATTTATAAGCGTCGTCAGCGACCGATTCCGGGCACGCGATAAAAGCCGTACCCAATTGCGCGGCAACCGCGCCCAAAGCGAGCGCCGCCGCCATTCCCGCTCCATCCATGATGCCGCCCGCCGCGATCACCGGGACATTGCATGCGCGGGTCAGCAGACGCGTCAGTGCGAAGGTGCCAAGCGCATCATCCGGCGCGGCGGGATCGAACATACCGCGATGACCACCGGCTTCGATGCCTTGTGCCACCACAGCGTCAATGCCGGCAGCTTCAATGATGCGGGCTTCTTCGACGGATGTCGTGGTTGCGATTAATAGAATCCCGCGTTGCTGCAACGCGTGAATCGCTTCAGTCGAGGGCAGACCGAAATGGAAGCTCACGACAGGCGGCGCCGTTTCCAGCACCATCGTGAGCATCTCGGCATCGTCGGCAAAACTTTTGTAGATCTTCCGCAATGCAGCGGGTGGTTCCGCGTCGAACTCCGCGAACAGCGGTTTGAGCCATTCCAACCATGCGGCTTCGCGGGCAGGATCGGCGTTCGCGCGGCCATGTACGAAAAGATTGACATTAAACGCACGCGGGGTGCGCGCTCGTGTTTCCTCGATCATCGTGCGCGCGCCATTTACGTCGGTAGCACCCACGGCAATGGAGCCCAGTGCACCCGCGTTCGATACAGCGGCCGCCATAGAGGGCGTCGACACGCCTGCCATCGGCGCTTGGATCAAAGGGATTGATAGGCCGAGCCGGGCAAGAAGAGACATGTGAATCTCCCGATTAAATCTCTTCAGCGCGCTCCTCGCGCACGAAGCTGAGTCCGACAAGCCCGATGGCGAGGAATACCAATATCGCCGCCATGCCCCATTGCTGGCTGCCGGAAATCGTTGTGGCGATAGCGACCGCGATTGGGGCCGCGAAGGCAGTCGCCTCACCGGACAACGCATAGAGTCCGAAGAATTCAGTCATCCGCCGTTCCGGCGCAAGCCGCGCCATCAGAGTACGGCTGTTTGCATAGCTCGCCACAACACACACCGCGACCAGACTGATCACGCCGATATAGCCGAGCTCCGGTCCGGTGCGAAAGAACGGCAGCGCCGCGACTTCCGTTCCTGGAACATAAGGAAAGACAAAAAACATGCGGTCGGGCGCGAAGCCCAAAGAAATCACGCCACCGACAATGACGCCGCCCAACGTGATCTGCAGCGAGCGCCGCGCGCCAATCGTATCGGCCATCCGTCCACCGATCAGACCACCGAGAATCGCAAACACCGAAAGCACAATTCCAAACACGCCACGCTGTTCGAGCTCCCAGCCGAACACGCCTGACGCATAGACGCCGCCGAACAGCAGCATCATGTTCAGCCCATCGTTGTAGATCATACGGGCGGCAAGATATTTCGCGACATTTCGATAGTGGCGAAGGCTTTTCACCGTGCGCCCGAGCGAACGCAAACCCTCGCCGACAACGACGCGTAAGGGGCGCATGCTGGGAGGCCGGTCCGGCGTCCACAGCAGAAACGGAATACAAAAGGCAGCGAGCCAGAGCGCGCAAATCGGCCCGACGATGCGCTCATGTTCGTGGCTAATGCGGTCCAATCCGAACAATGGATTTTCGGCTTGCGCAAAAAATATCAACACAAAGAGAAGCAGCAACAGCGTCGAAATGTTTCCCAGCGCATATCCAAGACCGGAAAGCCGGCCGACGCGGCCTGGCCGCGCAACGAAGGGCAACATGGCGCCATGAAAAACAATAGATGCGTCATAGCCGAAATTGTTGAGCGCGATGAGCAGAGCAATCGCGAACAGCGAGAAGCCCGCCCCCATCGGCATGCCGTACCAAAGGAGCGCGGACGACAGGATCATGATGGCGACGAAAAATGCGACCCAGGGTTTGCGCCTGCCGCCGGCATCCGCAATTGCACCGAGAAACGGCGCGCACAGCGCAACCATCAGCCCTGCCCAGCCGGACACCTCGCCCCATAAAGCCTGGCCGCGCACGGGATCGCCCACCACGTCGCGCGCGAAATAGGGTGCGTAGATATAGAGTGAGATCAGCGTGAAGCTGGGATTGCGGCCCCATTCGAAGAGGGCCCAGGAAAGCCGGCCCAGCCGCGAAACTTCGATATTTGCGGCGTTAGGCGGCGCGTCAGAATTTCTCATTGCTGCGGATGCCCCACAGGCGTGCCCGGTCCACCCAACCATCGACATTGCCGAAGACCATCCTGCAGGACACAGCCTCGCACGTTTCCAAGCGCCCGATAGCCCCGGATTCCGCATAAGCGATAACCGGTTCGTCCGAAGGCGCGCGCCGGCGCACCGGTGCCGCGCTGGTTCCGATGATCACCGCCGTGCGGTCGCGCGACAGCATGGAAATATGCATCCAGCCGGTTTCGCCATCCTGGTCGCGCACCTGGCGCCACACATCGTAGCCGGCGATGACTTCCACCGGCAGCCCGCGATGGCGATAGACCCATTTCACCTTGTGCTCGGCGGAAGGGCCCTCGCGCATGAAGACGGTGCCGCTGCGGATGCTACCGTAATAGGGGTAGCCAGCATCGCTGGCCGCATGTGCGGCGAACGTCGCCATGACAAGAAGAAGCGCGGCGCCAAGCCAAACTCCGGCCGCCCTTCTATGAAATCCCCGCAAGCGACGCATCCCGGTCGATTCTTCTGTGAGACTGGCACTTGTAACGCGGGTTGTTGCGTTCGCGAAGGCGTTTCACGGCCAGATTTTCCGTTATTATGTGCGAATGAGCGCAGCCAAACCTCTTGTCATTGTCACCCGCAAACTTCCGCAACCCGTGGAGACACGCCTCGCGGCGCTTTATGGCGCCCGGCTGAACTATGACGACAAGCCGTTCGATGCGGCGGCGTTGAAATGCGCCGTCGCCGAGGCCGACATTCTGGTTCCGGCGATCACCGATCGTATCGGCGCCGATATTTTGTCGGCGGCGGGTACACAATTGAAGCTGCTCGCCAATTTCGGCGCTGGCTTGGATCATATCGATCTGGCTGCCGCGCGCGCCCGCGGACTTGTTGTCACCAACACGCCTGGCGTTCTCACCGAAGATACCGCCGATCTCACCATGGCGCTCATCCTCGGCGTGCCGCGCCTCATTCCCCAAGGCATGGCGCAGCTGGCGCGGGATGATTTCCCCGGCTGGTCACCGACATGGATGATGGGACGGCGCCTCGACAGCATGAAGCTCGGCATTGTCGGGATGGGACGGATTGGACAAGCCGTTGCTGCGCGTGCCCGCGCCTTCGGCATGGAGATTCACTATCACAATCGCCGCCGTCTCGACGCCGAGCTCGGCGCGGTCTTCTGGCCCAATCTCGACGCCATGCTGCCCGTGATCGACATGGTGTCGTTGCACTGTCCGCGCACGCCCGAGACCTATCATCTGTTCAACGCGGAACGGCTGGCGCGTCTGCGTGAGGGCGCCTATCTCATCAACACCGCGCGCGGTGACATTATCGACGAAGCTGCGCTGGCGGATGCCCTCGCATCGGGACGACTTGCCGGCGCCGGACTCGACGTGTTCGAGCATGAGCCGAAGGTGCATCCGAAATTGAAAGCGCAACCGAACGCCATGCTGCTGCCGCATATGGGTTCGGGCACCATCGAAGCGCGCACGGCGATGGGCGACAAGGTCATCGCCAATATCGCCGCGTTTTTGCGCGGCGAAGTGCCGCCAGACAAAGTGGTGTGACTTCTACCCCACCGCGTCTTTGAACAGCATCACCACGCGCTTGCGCGCGACTTCGGCCTGCGGTGCGTTGTACATCCGGTGATCGCGCACGCACCAACCGTGCTTGGCACCTTCATAGACATCGCTGTCGTAACGCACGCCCGCATTGTCGAGCGTTGCGCGCAATTTCTCGATCGCTTCGGGCGGCACGGTCTGATCTTCGACCGCGAAACCGAAATAGAGCTCTGTCTTCAACAATTTTGGCGCGAGATTATGCGGCGATTCCGGATCGTCCGTCACAAGGCGGCTGCCATGGAACGATGCCGCGGCGGCGATTTTGTCGGGCGCTAGAACCGCCGTGCGCAAAGCCATCGAGCCGCTCATGCAATAGCCGACGACGCCCATTTTACCCGGCTTGGTTTGCTTCTGCTCCGCTAAAGCCGCGACCCAATGCGGCGCGTCACGCCGCACCACATCGGGCGTCAGCCGGCCCATCATTTTCTGAATGATCACCTTATCTTTGTCGTCGGCAATATTCAGATCGTGATCGGTGTAAGGCACGCGGCTGTCGCGGTAATAAAGATTGGGAAGCAGAACCGCGAAGCCTTCATCGGCGAATTTGCGCGCCATCTCCCGGAACGCGTCGCGCACGCCCATCGCGTCGATATAAAGAATGATGCCCGGATATTGCCCGGTTTCCTTGGGCGCATAGAATTCCACATCGGCCATACCATCGGCCGTCGTGACGTCGAATGAGCGTTCAAACATAATCTGATCTCCACATGCGCCTAACGAAACCCACACAATCCGTGAGGTTATTCCACCGATTCCGGATTGCGCGCCGCGCGCGCGAAACAGCGCTCCAGCCACGCTTCAACATGAGGGGCGTAAGACATATCGATCTTGCCGACCCGGATCGTGCCGACAACACTCGATACGTTCAGATCCGCCACGGTGAATTTGTCGCCCACCAGCCATTGATGATTTTTTAGGTGATCGTTGAGAACGGTCAGCGGCGCTTTCAATTTCGGTATGCCCGCCTTGGCTGCGGCTTCATCGGTGCTGAACCCGATGGCAAAGAGCAGCGCCGGCATGGAATTCGGTTCGATTTCTCCCACTGCCCAAAACGACCATTGCAGCACTTGCGCTTCTTCAACCGGATCGGTGGGATAAAGCTTTCCAAGGCTGTGTTTCTTGGCGATGTAAATATTGATCGCCAGCGATTCGAACAGCTTCATGCCGGCATCGGCAAAGGCTGGAACTTTTCCATTCGGATTGATCGCGAGAAAATCCGGTGACTTCAGTTGATCCCAGGGAAATTCAACCAGCTCGAACGGCGCGTTCGCTTCGCGCGCGCACCACATCACCCGCGACGCCCGCGAACCCGGCGCACTATAGATTTTCATTTTCGACATGAAGCATCTCCCCACATTGTTGTTTGTTGCGGCAAGCAAATCTTACCGCTCGGTTTTGTCAAGCGCGCGACACTTCACACCGCGCGCTTGACGCGCGTCATGACAAATCATGCATGTTGAAAATATTCGTCGCCACGCATCGCCCTAGCGGCGGGACGCTTAAACCGTTGGCGGCAGATAAACTTCAAAGGGTTCGTCGGCGAGCTTCTTGCCGCCCGACCAAACTTGAATGCGCCAAGTTACGGGAATGATCTCCCAGAGGTGATCGAAGGTCGTGCCCGAGAAGCCGGTCATTCCGAGTGGCGCCAGATCGTGGCTATCACCGACGGTTAGAACCCTCTTCCCGCTGGGGCTCTTCAAGCCCGGCGGCGGAAACACCAGCCGCACCGTGACAGGCACCAACCCGCCTTCCGGCTCGCCGACATAGCGGAAGCGAATACCGAAGCTCACCCCGAGCCGTCCCGGAATAGACCTGGTGGCCTTGTCGAGCCGGGCACCAGCCACAGAATGATGCTCAAACCCTTCATTGGGCGGCGAGCTCTCACCCATATCCTCGCCCACGGTCATCATGCCGTATTCGAGAATCTCGACCTTCTCCAAGGTTTGAGCTGCCGCCGGCAGCGCGCCGAAGGCCAAAACGAGGGCAAAAAGGGCGACCAGAGCGTGTTTCACGGCACCAACCAGGGGGGACACCTCCCCTTGCTACCAGAAAATGGTGGATGGAGGGAGCAAAATGCCGCGCCTTGCCCCCGCCATGTTGCACCCGCGCCCCCCCCATGCTAATTCCCGCGCGGTCGGCAAATGGCTCCTCGCCGTCCTGTATTTTGACAGAAAATTCAAAGGGTTAGCCGGGGCGAGAAGTCCTCCATAACCCTGAGATTGCGCAAAGGTTTCTCTTGGCCTCCGACAGCCATCTTGCCGGCCTCGCCGGACGTTACGCATCGGCCGTATTCGAGCTTGCGCTCGAAGAGCGGGCGCTCGACGGCGTGACCGCCGATATTGCCGCCCTGAAAGTCATGCTGGCTGGCTCGCCGGAGCTCTTACGCCTTGTGCGCTCGCCGATATTTTCGCGCGAAGAACAGGGCCGCGCGATGGACGCCGTGCTGACACGCGCCAATGCCGGCGCTCTCACGAAAAAACTCGTTCTGCTGCTGGCGCAAAAGCGCCGCCTCTTCATGCTCGCAAACGTGATCACAGCCTTTGAGGGACTGCTCGCCCGTCATCGCGGCGAAGTTGCTGCCGACGTTACCTCCGCGCGCGCGCTTTCCGCCGACGAGACTGCCGAATTGAAGCGCGTGCTGAAAGAAAAGCTCGGCCGCGAACCCAGACTCACCACCCATGTCGATCCCAAACTGCTCGGCGGACTTGTGCTCCGCGTGGGCTCGCGGATGATCGATTCGTCTTTGCGCACGAAGCTCGATGGGCTGCGCGCGGCCATGAAAGGGAACTGACCTATGGACATCCAACCGTCCGAAATTTCGTCCATCCTGAAGCGCGAAATCCGCAATTTCGAAGCTGAAGCGGAAGTCACCGAAGTTGGCCAGGTTCTCTCGGTCGGCGACGGTATTGCCCGCATCTACGGCCTCGACAATGTCCAGGCCGGCGAAATGGTCGAATTCCCCGGCGGCATTAAGGGCATGGCCCTCAATCTCGAATCCGACAATGTCGGCGCGGTTATTTTCGGCGATGACCGCTCGATCAAAGAAGGCGACACCGTTAAGCGCACCGGCGCCATCGTCGACATTCCGGTCGGCAAGGGATTGCTTGGCCGCGTTGTCGATTCGCTGGGAAATCCGCTGGACGGCAAGGGCGCGCTCACCGACGTAGCAGAACGCCGCCGCGTGGACGTGAAAGCGCCGGGCATCATTCCGCGCAAGAGCGTGAACGAGCCGATGCAGACCGGCCTCAAGGCCATCGACAGCCTCATCCCGGTTGGCCGCGGCCAGCGCGAACTGATCATCGGCGACCGTCAGACCGGCAAGACCGCGGTGGCCATCGACGCCATCATCAATCAGCGCGAAACCAACAAATCCGGCGACGACAAATCGAAGCTCTTTTGCATCTATGTCGCTATCGGCCAGAAGCGCTCGACCGTTGCGCAAATCGTGAAGACGCTCGAAGACGCCGGCGCGATGGAATATACCTGCGTCGTCGCCGCCACCGCGTCCGATCCGGCGCCGCTGCAATTCCTGGCGCCGTTTGGCGGCTGCACCATCGGTGAATGGTTCCGCGACAACGGCATGGCCGCACTGATCATCTATGACGATCTTTCCAAGCAGGCTGTTGCCTATCGCCAGATGTCGCTTCTTCTGCGCCGCCCGCCGGGCCGCGAAGCCTATCCGGGCGACGTGTTCTATCTGCACTCTCGCCTTCTGGAACGCGCCGCAAAATTAAACGACGCGAATGGCGGCGGTTCGCTTACAGCGCTGCCGATCATCGAAACCCAGGCCAACGACGTGTCGGCCTATATTCCGACCAACGTGATTTCGATCACCGACGGTCAGATCTTCCTTGAATCCGATCTGTTCTATCAGGGCATTCGCCCGGCGGTGAACGTCGGCATCTCCGTTTCGCGCGTGGGTTCTGCGGCGCAGATCAAGGCGATGAAACAAGTGGCCGGCTCGATCAAGCTGGAGCTCGCACAATACCGCGAAATGGCGGCGTTCGCGCAGTTCGGCTCCGATCTCGACGCGGCGACGCAGCGCCTTCTCAATCGCGGCGCGCGTCTAACCGAGCTTCTGAAGCAAGGGCAGTTCCAGCCGATGCCGATCGAAGAGCAAGTCGTTGCGATCTATCTCGGCGTGAAGGGCTATCTCGATAAGCTGCCGCTCAATCAGGTGAAGCGCTTCGAGAATGACATTCTGCGCCTGATGCGTTCGCAGCATAAAGACATTCTCGACGCCATCCGCACGCAGAAGGCTCTGTCCACCGAGCTCGAAGGCAAATTGAAGAACGTTCTCGACGGCTTCGCCAAGAGCTTTGCCTAATGCCTAGCTTAAAGACCTTCCGCAACCGCATCGCGAGCGTTAAGGCAACGCGCAAAATCACGCGCGCTATGCAGATGGTTGCGGCGTCGAAGCTGAAGCGGGCGCAGGACGCAGCGCAGGCCGCGCGTCCCTACGCCGAAAAAATGGCGTCGGTCATTTCCGGCCTCGCCGGCTCTATGGCGAACAATCCGGGTGCGCCCGTGTTGCTCTCGGGCAGCGGCAAGGATGTCGTGCATCTGGTGATCGTAGCGACCGCCGATCGCGGTCTCTGCGGCGGCTTCAATACCAATATCGTGCGCAAAGCGCGCCAGCACATTGAAATGCTGCTGCGCGAAGGCAAGCAGGTAAAAATCTTCTGCGTCGGGCGCAAAGGCCGCGACCAGCTGAAGCGCAATTATAACCATCTCATTATCGATACCGTCGAACTCGCGGGCGTGAAGCGCATCGGCTTCAGCAATGCGGCGCAAATCGGACGCATGGTGCTGGACCTTTATTCGGCCGGAGAATTCGATGTCGCGACGATTTTCTACGCGCGTTTCAAATCCGTGATCTCGCAAGAGCCGATCGGTCAGAAATTGATTCCGGCCGCCATCGAGACCAGCGCCACGCCGCAAACCGGCGCGGTCTACGATTACGAACCGGATGAGGGCGAAATTCTCGCTGAGCTTCTGCCGCGCAACGTGTCGATCCAGATTTTCCGCGCGCTGCTGGAAAACGCAGCGTCCGAACAGGGCGCGCGCATGAGCGCCATGGATTCGGCGACGCGCAATGCCGCCGACGTGATCAATCGCCTGACCTTGCAGTACAACCGCCAGCGTCAGGCCATGATCACCAAGGAATTGATCGAAATCATTTCGGGCGCGGAAGCGCTCTAATCACTTACGCCTTTTCGAGGCTCGCCAATCGGGCCGCTCAAGGTGACGAAAAAAGAGAATGTGCGTCGTGACGGAATGCGAACGAAATTCGCTTTCAAGCACGGCAGGTTGAAAGGAAGAAAGCCATGAATGCTCCTGTGACCGCCAGCAACAAGAAGGGCCGCATCACCCAGGTGATGGGCGCCGTCGTCGACGTGCAGTTCGACGGCGAGCTGCCGGAAATTCTGAACGCGCTGGAAACCGACAACAACGGCAGCCGGCTGGTGTTGGAAGTGGCGCAGCATCTGGGCGAATCGACGGTGCGCACCGTCGCCATGGACTCGACTGAAGGTCTGGTTCGCGGCAATCCGGTGTCCGACACCGGCAACGCCATCTCGGTTCCGGTCGGCGACGGCACGCTTGGCCGCATCATGAACGTGATCGGTGAGCCCGTTGACGAAGCTGGCCCGGTGAGAACCACCATTCGCCGCGCCATCCATCAGCAAGCGCCGTCTTTCGTCGAGCAATCGACCGAATCGCAAGTCCTCGTCACTGGCATCAAGGTCATCGACCTCCTGGCGCCGTATGCACGCGGCGGCAAGATCGGCCTGTTCGGCGGCGCCGGCGTCGGCAAGACCGTGCTGATTCAGGAACTGATCAACAACGTCGCTAAAAAACACGGCGGCTATTCGGTGTTCGCCGGCGTTGGCGAGCGTACGCGCGAAGGTAACGACCTTTATCACGAGATGATCGAATCGGGCGTGAACAAAGACCCGCGCAAGAACAACGGCGACACCACGGGTTCCAAATGCGCTCTCGTGTTCGGCCAGATGAACGAGCCGCCGGGCGCCCGGGCACGCGTCGGCCTTGCCGGTCTCACCGTCGCCGAACATTTCCGCGACCAAGGCCAGGACGTGCTCTTCTTCGTCGACAACATCTTCCGCTTTACCCAAGCGGGTTCGGAAGTGTCGGCACTTCTCGGCCGTATTCCTTCGGCGGTGGGCTATCAGCCGACTCTCGCCACCGATATGGGCGCGCTGCAGGAACGCATCACCACCACAACCAAGGGCTCGATCACCTCGGTGCAGGCCATTTACGTGCCTGCCGACGACTTGACCGACCCGGCGCCGGCTACATCGTTCGCCCATCTTGACGCCACCACCGTGTTGTCGCGCCAGATCGCCGAACTCGGCATCTACCCCGCCGTGGACCCGCTCGACTCGACCTCGCGCATTCTCGACCCGCGCGTCGTGGGCGAAGAGCACTACCGCGTCGCTCGTGACGTGCAGCAGATTCTCCAGCGCTATAAGTCGCTGCAGGACATCATCGCCATTCTCGGCATGGACGAGCTTTCCGAAGAGGACAAGCTGATCGTGGCGCGCGCACGCAAGATCCAGCGCTTCCTGTCGCAGCCCTTCCACGTCGCCGAAGTGTTCACCGGCTTCCCCGGCATCTTCGTCGACCTCGCCGAAACCGTGAAAGGTTTCGCGGCTGTGGCGCGCGGCGATTACGACCATTTGCCGGAAGCGGCGTTCTATATGGTCGGCACCATCGAAGACGCCGTGAAGAAGGCGCAGAAAATGGCCGCCGACGCGGCGTAACCCGGTTTCGTGCGAGCAGCGCGAGGGAATGAGAACACCGAATGGCCGACAAGATTCAATTTGACCTCGTCTCCCCGGAACGGCTTTTGCTGTCCGAACCGGTGGACATGGTCACGCTGCCGGGCACGGAAGGCGATTTCGGCGTGCTCGCCGGTCACGCGCCTGTGCTCTCGACGCTGCGTCCGGGCATTATCGACGTGAAGGGCCTCTCCTCCGGCGACATGCGCATTTTCGTGCGTGGCGGTTTTGCCGAAGTGAACCCGGATAAGGTCGTCGTTCTCGCCGAGGAAGCGATTCCGCTGGCGGAGCTCGATGCGGCGGTGCTGGATCAACGCATCCAAAACACCGAAGAAGACCTCGCTGCGGCGAAATCCGATGCCGAACACGACCGGATCGCCAGCAATCTCACCGATTTGAAGCAATTGCGCGCCGCCCTTTAAGGCAAGGCGCAAGGCAATGCTTCACCTGTCGGGCATTCGCGCCCGATTGGGTTTCTCGTCGCATGACTTTTGCGCTAGGTTTGTACCCCCGGGACGCCCATGCGTCGCGGCCTCTGGAGCTGAGGCAGGCATGTCGGAAGGCGTTATCTACGAGCCGGGCTGGTCCAACGACGATGTCGATTGGACGCGCTTCGACGCCAGCAAGGTGGATCACGAGCTCCTGGCGGCGGTGAAAGCGGCCTCGTTGGTCGAGTTCAACGCCCGCGACTACGTCGCCTATCTGACCCGCATCTATCAAGAAGCCCGCCCAGAAGCGATGGAGTCCATCCGGCGCTGGGGTGAGGAAGAGGTTCAGCACGGTTTGGCGCTTGGACGCTGGGCCGAGACTGCAGACCCGAGTTTCAATTTCCGCGAAGCATTCGCGCGCTTTCAGGCCGGCTACAAACCGGCGCATTTCTCGGGCGGCGAAGGCTCGGTGCGCGGCAGCCGCCGCGGCGAGATGATCGCCCGCTGTGTTGTCGAGAGCGGCACGTCGTCGTTTTACAGCGCCGTGCGCGACGCCTCCGAAGAACCGGTCTTGAAGGAAATTGCCGGTCGTATCGCTGCCGACGAATTCCGCCACTACCGACTCTTTTATGAACTCCTCACCAGCGAGACCGAGGCCGAGCTGCCGTTGTGGCGTCGGCTATGGGTTGCTGTCACGCGCGTCAACGAATCCGACGACGACGAACTCTCTTACGCCTATTACTGCGCGAATGTTGCTCCGGTGGATGTCGCGCACATTCCCTATCGCCGCGAAGCATTCGCCCGCGCCTATCACGCTGCAGGCATGGGGCTGTATCGCCGCCATCACATCGACAAGCTGGTGAAAATGGTGGCCAAACCCACCGGCATCAATCCGGGCGGACGCGTGGCGTCGTTCGCCAGCGCCGCGCTCTGGCGCATTTTGACGGCGAAGGCGGGCATGACGCGCAGCGCCCCGCGCACGAGCACCAACGCTAAGGCCGCGTGACGGCAGAATGATTTCCAACCGCGACGGCCGATATTTTGGCTTTCGCCTTCCTCACCACGAAGAGCAGCTGCGCACATCTCCATGACCGATCAGATTGTCCAACAAGCCATGCGATTGCATGAGGCCGGCCGCATTCAAGAGGCGGCAAGCATCTATCAGGAAGTTTTGCGCGCCAATCCGCGGCATTATATGGCGCTCTATTCGCTGGGCTTTGCCTGCGCGCAGACCAATCAACATGAGCAGGCCATTGTGCTCTTCAGTGAGGCGATTGCTGTCAATGCGCGCGATCCCGCATCATGGTTTCAACGCGGCATTTCGCTGTATCGTTTGGGTCGTAATCCAGAATCGCTGCATTCATTCGACCGCACACTGGCGCTTCAGCCGGGACATTACGAAGCACTGGTGAACCGCGCTGTCGTGCTGCTCGAAACCGGACGCCCCGCGCAAGCCTTGGCGAGCTGCGATACTGCCCTCGCGCTGCAGCCGAATTTTCCACCGGCTTTGGTCAATCGCGGCAACGCGTTGGTCGCACTCGGCCAACATGAAGATGGCATCGCCGCTTACGACGTTGCGCTCGCGCTTAATCCCGGCGCAGCAGATATTATCGAGAACCGCGAGAACGCCGAATTCCAATTGGGCCGCGCCTCGCGTTGCCCGCCCGGCTATATGCGCCGCCTGTTTGATGAATTCTCGGTCGATTACGATTTGCGCATGCTCGACGAACTGGGATACCGCGCACATCTGCATGTGCGCACGCTTTACGACCGCGTTGCGGACGATGCGAAAAAGCCGTCGCGCATTCTCGATCTTGGTTCGGGCACCGGGCTTGCCGGCGAAGCGTTTAAAGACATTTCAAACGGCGGTTATCTCGAAGGCATCGATCTTTCGCCGTTGATGAATGATGCGGCGCGGCAACGCGGCCTCTACGACCATTTAGTGCTGGGCGATCTGGAAAAATATCTGGCGGAGCCGGGCGAGGCTTTCGATCTTATTCTCGCTGCCGACACGATGATCTATATCGGCGATCTAGCGCCCTCATTCGCCGGCGTTGCACGCCGGCTGCAACCTGGCGCGCTGTACATCTTCGCTGTGGAGGCCAAAGACGGCGATGCTTGGGAGCAGACCGCCGCCAATCGCTTCCGCCACAGCATCTCTTATTTGCGCGAGCAAGCGACCCGCGCCGGTCTCGAATTCGTCGATATGATGGAAGCGCCGTTGCGCAATGAATCCGGCGTGCCTGTTGTGGGCTACACGATTGCCTTGCGCCGTCCGCTCAACAATTAGCGAGACGCGCAAGGTTCACGCCTTCCAAGCAACCTGCCAGAGATAAAACGGATTTCCGTCCGGGTCTTCGAAATTGGCGAAGGCACCGGCTCTGGGATCGCGCACGATCTTACCCGTAAAGGGCACACCGCGCGCGGCAAGTCGCACCACAACAATTTCGATGTCTTCGTCGATTTCGAGACCGATCATCATCGCGCCTTTGGTGCCGGGCGCCGGATAATGTTTGGACGGCGGAAGCAGGCCGATGGTCAAACCATTGCCGGCGATGAGGGTGACCCAATCCTCCGCGAAACGCGTGCCGAGCTTGAGGCCCAGGATATCGGTGTAGAAGCGTATCGACGCTTCTACGTCCGACACGACGATGGCGACATGACCACGCGCAATCATCGTGCCTCCGAACCGTTAAACCGCGCGCTTCACCATCATCTGCTTGATTTCGGCAATCGCCTCCGACGGGTTCAATCCCTTCGGACACACGGTCGCGCAATTCATAATCGTGTGGCAGCGATAAAGCCGGAACGGATCTTCGAGATGGTCCAGCCGCTCGCCGGTGCTTTCGTCGCGGGAATCGGCGATCCAGCGATAAGATTGCAGCAGCGCCGCCGGTCCCAGAAAGCGTTCCGGATTCCACCAATAAGACGGGCATGAGGTAGAGCAGCAAGCGCACAGAATACATTCGTAAAGCCCGTCGAGCTTGGCGCGCTCTTCCGGCGATTGGCGCCACTCGGTGTCAGGCTCCGGCGTCTTGGTCTGCAAATAGGGTTGGATCGACGCGTGCTGCGCGAAGAAATTGGTGAGGTCCGGAACCAGATCCTTCACCACCGGCATATGCGGCAGCGGATAGACCGCGATAGAGCCAGAAATATCGGACATCGCCTTGGTGCAGGCCAGCGTATTGGAGCCCGCGATATTCATGGCGCAGGAGCCGCACACACCCTCACGGCAGGAGCGGCGGAAGGTCAGCGTCGGGTCGATCTCGTTTTTGATCTTGATCAGCGCGTCCAGAACCATCGGGCCGCAAGAGTCGAGATCAACGGAATAGACATCCTGGCGCGGGGTGGCGTCATTCTCGGGGTCGAAGCGATAAATCTTGAGCCGCTTGGTGCGGGTGGCGGGTTTGCCGTTGGCGCCGCGGGCCTCCGGCCAGGCTTTGCCCTTCTTGACCTCACTGCCCTTGGGCAATCGCAACTGAACCATGATGTCCCCTATGTCCGGCACGAAATCTTGGCCGCCGGCACGACCAGCCTATGCATTCTGCATAGCAAAGCCCCAAGAAACCGCCAATGGCCACGATGGGATGTCGCCGCCCCACCCCTGTGAGCAATCGGCCCAAAACCGGCTGAATCGGGCCGGTTAGCCGCCCGCCGCACCGACCTGTTCCAAAACCCAGGCGATAGCGATCTCCTCGTCCCGGACATGGCCGCTGACCACCACTTGCTCGGCCCGGCGAAGCTGGCCGGAGCCCAGATAGATGCTTTCCTCGATGGCGAGGGCACCGCCGCTGTCGCAGCGAAAGCGCCAGCCCTCCCCGTTCGGCAGTTTCAGCAGGACCGAGGCGCCGCCATGCGCCAGCGACAGGCGGATGTCGGGATGAATGTGGAAGCGAATGGCGAACGCGAGATTCGGGTTGCGCCCCGATTTGCGCCGGCGCGGCCGCAGCTGGTCAACGCCGGAAAGGATCAGCCCGCGCGGCGAGAGTGTGAGGAAGCGTTCGTGCTGCACACCGAACATCGGCTCGTAGAAATTATGGTTGGCTTCGACGACGACACCTTCGGCAGTCTCGCTGCGCCGCGTTTGCGTGCGGCCATCGCGCGCTAAAAGGCGCGGGCCCAACATCCGGCGCCGCCACCCCTCCGGCAGCATCGCCGCCGACGAGGTGTCGGCGAGCGTCAGCGTGGAATGCGCGGCAGTGGCGCGCACGGCGGAAAACCACGGCTCCTTGTGATGTCGCGCGCTGCCGCAATTCACGATGAGACGGTGCGTGCCGGCGCTCATTTCAAAAGAGAGGCATCCGGCGTGTGCGTCGGCGGCAAAGGCGCCTTGCGGCGGCGCGCCGACATCGAACAGCACGAGGCTTTTCCCGGCGGCAACACGCTGAAAACCGGAATGCGGCGCGTGGGCAAATGGCTTGCCATGTGCGTCATCGCGATCGAGCAAGGACTCGATTTGGCGGCTGTCAGATTCGCCGCCGCCGTTGAACAGGCCAAGACCGCCATCGCCCATGCGGAAAAACCGCATCATCGGCGCCATGCGATCCAGCGCGCTGCGCACATGCGGCTGTACTTCGCGGCGAGCAGCATCGATGGCCTGTTGCACCATGCTCAGTACACGGAACGAATCCAAAAGCGCTTCCGGCGACCGTGTGACATGCCCGCCATCGGGCAAAATTTGCTTGTCGATTTCTTCGACCAGAAACGCCAAACCTTGCGACGCTGCGCGCGCGTCCATCAGACAAAGACCGGCCAGCGTCAGCCCTGCGGCGGCATGCAGTTTCGGCAAGCCCTCTGGGGCATGCGGAACGGTGCGCGCCAGCACACGCGCCTGATTGCGCAACGACACGTAAAAGCGCGACCGCCATACGAGATCGGAATTCGCCAAGAAGAAGCGCCCATGCGCGAGCAGATTGATAAAGCGCAGGCCGATGATTTCAGGCTGCCAGGCGGGCTTGCCGTAACGCGCATGGCGTTCCAGCCATTCGCCACTCAGCTTCAGCGCCGATTTCCGCGCAACCTCGCCGCCTGCCGCCTCGATATGGCGCAGCCATTCGAAACCGTGCAGCGCTTCGGCAAAAGCCGGCGACGGCGCCGCGACATCGAACACCGATCCGGCCGCGACATCGACGCTCTCGCCCGCGAAACGGAAGCGCCCGCGAAAATAGGCATCGGCCTCTTCCAGCCGGTGCGGACGCGTGTCGACAGGATGGAAATGAATGCGGTTTGAAATCGGCCCGGTGAGACTGAGGCGGTAAAACCAGCCGGCGCGGAGTTCCGCGGACAAAGCCTCGACGGCTATCCCGCAGGCAGCGCCGGTATATTCCAGCATAAGGTTGGAGCCCGCATTCTTCTGCGGCGCGGGGCGCGTGGCTACCCGCTTGTGCGAGCGCAGATCAGCCGCGGAGCCTAGCGATAGCGCCGGCATAGTCGGCCCCCTTTCCGCCTTGGCTTGCGAATACCGCGTTCCCCGCGACAAGCGTATCGGCGCCCACCGCGATGGCTTCCTTGGCGGTCGCTTCGTTGATGCCGCCGTCGATCTCGAGAAGAATCTCCCGGCCCGTGGCATTGATCCTTTGGCGCGCCGCCGCGATTTTCGGCAATTGGCTCTTCAAGAACGCCTGCCCTCCGAAGCCTGGATTCACGGTCATGATCAGGATGAGATCGAGGAGATCCATCACCGGATCGAGCACCTCCACCGGCGTGCCCGGGTTGAGCACGTAGCCCGCCTTCTTTCCCAGGCTCCGGATCATCTGCAGCGTCCGGTGCGGGTGCGGACCAGATTCGGGATGGATGCTGATGATGTCGGCGCCGGCTTCGGCAAAGGCCGCGACATAGGGATCGACCGGCGCGATCATCAAATGGCAGTCGAAAGGCTGGGCACTGTGCGGCCTGAGCGCCTTAACGACCGCCGGGCCGATGGTGAGATTGGGCACGAAATGCCCGTCCATGACGTCAATATGGATGAAATCGGCGCCTGCCTTCGTGATGGCGGCGACTTCTTCGCCCAGTCGCGCGAAATCCGCCGATAGGATGGATGGCGCGATGCGGACGGGCTTTGTCATGATAGCGCGACAATTGCGCGATTCTGCAGGTGCGAACAAGGCGGCAAAGCCGCATTTCGTGATGATTTCTGGACCGGAGCGCCTTCCAGGCCAATACTCCGAGGGCGTTTCTCGGGGCGGCTCATGACCTTGGCAAAACTTGCAAAGCCCTTCGGCCGAGTTGCTGCCCTGTTGGCGTTTTTGGCCGGCAGTGCCGGCGCCCAGGAAGCGCGCTTGCCGATCACGCCCAACCCGCTCGATGTCAGCCCCGGTGTCACGATGGCGGCGAACCGCGAAAGCCCACTCGCGGCAGGACCTGGCGATCTCGGATTGTCGGTATTCGTGTTGGCGCAGGATTGCGGACCGAACGATATTTTCGATGGACTACGCATCGCCGCCGTCAACCCGTCGGTCTTGCGCGGCCAGGCGCGGGCGCGAAACGGCGTACGGATTTTCTACGACGGCCCGTTGCAGCCCGGTCAATTCATCCGCATTCCTGCCCGCGAATTCGTCTGGTCCGGTTTCACCCGCGACGGCGATGACAATTTCACCGCCGTGCGCGCCAGCATTGTCTGCCGGCCGCAGCAATAGCGAAGATCGCTACGAACTCGTCTTTCATTCCGCCAGCCATGACAACCCGTTTTCATTATGCAAGGGTGAGGCGACGTTATAGCGCTAAGAAAATGCGCTGAACGGCGGGGAGGCGGGGCGGTGCATGTCCATTGGCCAAGAAGTGTCGCAGGCGCCACCCAATCGCTGGTTTCAATTGATCGTTGGCGTCATCTGCATGGTGATGATTGCCAATCTGCAATATGGCTGGAATCTTTTCGTCAATCCGATTGAAGAGAAATATCAATGGGGCCGCCCCGCCATCCAACTCGCGTTCAGCCTCTTCGTCCTCACCGAGACATGGCTGATTCCGATCGAAGGTTGGTTCGTCGATAAATTCGGTCCGAAGATCGTTGTGATGTTCGGCGGCGTGCTGGTTGCGATTGCATGGGCGCTCAATTCCATCGCGACCACGCTTCCGATGCTCTATTTCGCTGCCGTTGTTTCGGGCATCGGCGCCGGCTGCGTGTACGGCACCTGTGTCGGCAACGCGCTGAAATGGTTCGGCGACAAGCGCGGGTTAGCTGCGGGATTGACTGCGGCGGGATTCGGCGCCGGTGCGGCGGCGACCACAGTGCCGATCATCTATTGGATCGACGCTTACGGCTATCAATCGGCGTTTCTGTGGTTCGGACTTGGCCAAGGACTCATCATCTTGGCGCTGTCGAATTTCTTGAAAGCACCGGAGCCCGGACAGGCGCCGACACCAACCCGCAAAAGACTTGGCCAATCGGCGCGCGATTTCACGCCGCGCGAAGTGATCAAAACACCCCTGTTCTGGGTGCTGTATGCAATGTTCGTGATGATGGCCTCAGGTGGACTGATGGCCACGGCGCAACTCGCCTCCATCGCCACCGATTTCGGTATCGCGCGCACCGAGGTGGCGATTTTCGGCATCGTCGCCACCACTTTGGTGATGGCGAATATTGTCGACAACATCATGAATGGTTTGGCGCGGCCCTTCTTCGGATGGATCTCCGACAAGATTGGGCGCGAGCGGACCATGTGCATCGCTTTCAGCGGCGGCGCGCTCAGCATGTTCGGCCTGATCATGTTCGGCCAGGAGCCGATATTATTTGTGCTGCTGTTCGGCTGCATCTATTTCACCTGGGGTGAAATCTACAGCCTCTTCCCCGCGACCTGCACCGATACGTTCGGCGCCAAATATGCCGCCACCAATGCGGGCCTGCTTTACACCGCCAAAGGAACCGCGGCGCTGCTGGTGCCGCTCGCCAATGTCCTAATGGCCGAGGCTGGATGGAACACTGTGTTCTGGGTTGCCGCGATCATGGATGTGATCGCCGCCCTCATGGCCATCTTCGTTTTGAAGCCCATGCGGCGCGCGCATTATCTGGCCTGGTCGGGACGCTGAGATCGCTTGTTTTCGTGCCCCGTTCCTTGGTCTATTCCTAGGCATTGATCGCAAGCGAGGCCTGAACAATGGCATTTTCCTACCCGGCGGAAACCATGTCCGCGCTGCTGCGCCGCGGCAATGACGGCGATCCTGCCATCGGAGCGCCGGAACGTTCGACGCTGACGCATGGCGGCTTGCGGGCGCTGGCCACGCGCACCATCGGCGATCTCAATCGCATGGGAATCGGACGCGGCGACCGCGTCGCCATGGTGCTGCCGAACGGACCGGAAATGGCGGCAAGTTTTGTAACGCTGGCCTGCGGCGTCACCACGGCCCCGCTCAATCCTGCCTATCGCAAAGACGAATTCGAATTTTATCTCTCCGATCTAAATGCCAAAGCGCTCGTCATCCAGGACGGCACGGATACGCCGGCGCGCGCGGTGGCTGAAGAGCGCGGCATTTCCGTGCTTTCATTGGTGCCGGACCTGAGCGCGCCGGCTGGAAGTTTCACGTTGAAGCCGCAAGGCGCGCTTTCGGGCTCGCCGTCATCCTCCGGCATGGCAGAAGCCAAAGACATCGCCCTCGTCCTACACACATCGGGCACGACATCGCGGCCGAAAATCGTACCGCTCAGCCATATCAACGTGACGGCTTCGGCCTATCACATCGGAAAAACACTTGCGCTGACGCGCAATGATGTCTGCCTCAACATCATGCCGCTGTTTCACATTCACGGTCTGATCGCGGCAACGTTGAGCACGCTCGCCGCCGGCGCCTCCGTGGTCTGCACGCCGGGTTTCAACGCGCTTAAATTCTTTTCCTGGTTCGAAGCTGCGAATCCCACCTGGTACACGGCGGTGCCGACCATGCATCAGGCGATTCTCACGCGCGCTGCGCGCAATGCCGAAACCATCAAGAACGGCCGCTTGCGCTTCATTCGTTCGTCATCGTCGTCGCTGCCGCCGCAAGTGATGGACGAATTGGAAAGCGTGTTCGGCGCGACTGTTATCGAATCTTACGGCATGACCGAAGCGTCGCATCAAATGACCTCGAATCCGCTGCCGCCGGCCAAGCATTATTCCGGTTGCGTCGGCATCGCAGCGGGGCCGGATGTCGCGATCATGAGTCCGGAAGGCGAGATCTTGCCGCCCGACACCATCGGGGAAATCGTTATTCGCGGCCGCAACGTGACGCTCGGCTATGAGAACAACCCGAGCGCCAACGCTACCGCCTATACCAATGGCTGGTTCCACACCGGCGATCAGGGCGTGATGGATGCGGAAGGCTATTTGCGGCTCACGGGCCGCTTGAAGGAATTGATCAATCGCGGCGGCGAGAAAATCAGCCCGCTCGAAGTCGACACGATTTTGATGGATCACCCGGCGGTGGCGCAGGTTGTGACGTTCGCGATGCCGCACGACAAACTGGGCGAAGAGGTCGCCGCCGCTGTCGTATTGCGCGAGGGCGCGAGCCTGACCGAACGGGAACTTCGCGAGTTCTGCGCCACACGCGTGGCCGATTTCAAAGTACCGCGCAAAATCATCTTCCTCGACGAGATTCCCAAAGGCGCCACCGGCAAATTGCAACGCATCGGCCTCGCAGAGAAACTGGGAGTGCGCGGGTGAAAATCGCTATTTTCGGTGCCGGTGCGATCGGCGGTTATCTCGGCGTAAAACTGTTGCAGGCCGGCGCCGACGTTACCTTCGTGGCGCGCGGCGAGCATCTGGCCGCCATGAAAGAGAATGGCCTGACGCTCAAGAGCGAAGGCCAAACGGTTAATGTGCGGCCGCGCTGCACCAGCGACGCGGGCGAAGCCGGCATTCAGGATTATGTCGTGGTGACGTTGAAAGCACATTCGCTGGGCGCGGCGGCGGCGCCGATCGCCACGATGATGAATTTGGATTCCACCCTCGTCACCGCGATCAACGGCATTCCCTATTGGTATTTTTACGGGCTCGAAGGGCCGTGGCGCGACCGCGTTGTGGAAAGTGTTGATCGCGGCGGCGTCCTATGGAAGGCACTTCCACCCCGCCAGGCATTGGGCTGCGTTGTCTATCCCGCGGCGGAAATAGTGGCGCCCGGCATCATTGAACACACTTACGGCAATCGTTTCACGCTGGGGGAACCGGATGGTTCTAAAAGCGCGCGCGCAGAAGCATTGTCGAAACTAATGGTTGCCGCCGGTCTAAAGGCGCCGGTGCGTCAACGCATTCGCGACGAAATCTGGGTCAAGCTATGGGGCAATCTTGCTTTCAATCCCATGTCAGCACTTACCGGCGCTACGCTGGACACGCTGGCTTTTGCGCCCGATTTGCGCGCCACCGCGCGGCTGATGATGGTGGAAGCGCAAGAAGTGGCGGAGAAACTCGGCGCGAAATTCGCTGTCGATATCGAGAAGCGCATGGACGGCGCCGGGGAAGTCGGCACGCACAAAACCTCGATGCTGCAAGACTTAGAGCGCGGACGGCCGATGGAAATCGACGCCATGCTGGGCGCCGTGGTGGAGCTCGGCGAACTTACCGGCGATCCGATGCCGATTTGTCGCGCCGTGCTGGCCTTGGTGCGCGAACGCGCCCGTCAATCGGGCGCCTATCCGCTGCGCTAGGCGACGCTGTTCTGCAGCACACCAATGCCGTCGATAGAAACTTCAACACTCATGCCGGCGCGCAGCACGCCGACGCCGAGCGACGTGCCGCACGAAATAATGTCACCTGGTTTCAGCGTCAGCTCGCGCGAAATCGCGGCCACCAAGCTTCGCGGTGAAAAAATCATATCGCTGACAGGATAGTTCTGCCGCTCGCGGCCGTTCAGCAGCGTGCGAATAACAAGCGGCGACGCGTCCAATCCCGTCGCGATCACCGGGCCGAATGCACCGAACGTGTCGAAACTTTTGGCGCGCGGCCACTGCGCGAAAGTCGGATCGCGCGTGATGATGTCCAAAGCGGTCACATCATTCACGCAGGTGTAGCCGAATATAAACGCGTCCGCCGTTTCGATAGAAACATTGCGCGCTTGACGCCCGATGACGACACCAAGCTCGCCCTCGTAAATAATTTTGCCGTCGTAAGAGTCGGGTTTGCGAATGGCCTTGCCGTGCGCCAGATAGGAATTCGCGCCCTTGATGAAATAAAGCGGCTCGGGCGGAATGGCGTTGCCCTGTTTCTCCGCCGCGGCATGGAAATTATTCCACAGGCCGATGAATTTGGACGGGATGCACGGCGTAAGAATTGACACCTCGGCCAGCGCGATTGTTTCGCCGCTGGCGACCGGCGCATCGAACATATCGCCGATGTGAATCTGGATCGTCTCATTCGCGAGCATTCCGAAACCTGTTTGTCCGCCCCGCTCGAACCTGATCCACAGCGCCATGTTCCACCCCCAATATCTCCCGCAATATTCCGATGTTTGCTGCCCGTGACCAGGGCACAAACGAAAACGGCGACCCGAAGGCCGCCGTTTCCAACATTCTAAACGAAGCTTGCGTTTACGCTTTGGCCTGACGGCGGCGGCGCATGGCGGCGAAGCCGGCAAGGCCTACGCCGAACAGCGCAATCGTCGCCGGTTCCGGCACGTCGGTGCCGTCGTCTGTTACTTCCAAGGTGACGTTGATGGCCGTCGGGCTGGCACCCGTCACGGTGTAGCTCTTGCTGATATCAAACAGCGGATCGATTTCGACAGAACCAAAGACATCGAAGAAGCTGAGGATGTTGAAGGTGCTTCCGCCAGCCGGTGGGTTGAGGAAATAGAGGTTGAAGAGGAAGTCCTCTCCAATAATCAGATCGCCTTCGACCATGATGAGGTCCGACAGGCCAAGCGGATCGATTTCAAGATCCAGAAAGCCATCGGTGAGGTCGAGGTCGCCAGTGATGGTCATCGTGCCCGGCGAATTGCCTGGCGCGAGCGTACCGCCATTGATGGTGACGTCCGCGTCGATGGTGCCGCCGGCGCCGTTCAATGTGCCATTCGCCCAAACCGTGACGTTGTTCGCCGTTACCGTACCACCGCCCTTGACCGTCAAGAGGCCGGTCGCACTGGTACTTGTGTGGAAAACGCCGCCGCTGACATTGATGTTCGCGCCGTTTGCGTCGAGTTCGCCGGAATTGTCGACGATCAGAGTTCCTGTGTCGAACCCGCCGATATTGATTTCGTTTCCGGCTATGAAATTACCGGCGCCGATGGCGCCGACATTCAGTACCGATCCCGAGCCCGTGACGGTCACGGTTGCGCCGGCGCTGCCGCCAACGGAAAGACCGCCGCCGAAATCCGTCGCAGTTTCATTTGAGGTCGCTGTCGCACCGTTCGAAACCGTGAGGCTGGCGGTACCAGTGCCGCCAATGAGCATGCCGCCGACCGTAAGCTCGGAGTTAGCATTGGTGACAGTTACCGATCCCTGACCAACTTCCAGCTCCGTGTTGGTGGCGCTGGTGCCCGTGGTCTGAAGCGTTCCGCCACCGGAAACGATGACCGTGCCAGAGCCGCCCGTGAAGGCGCCGACCTGGATACGACCCAGAGAGCTGACCGCTGAGCCGGTCCCGGTGACATTGAGCGCGCCCGTACCGTTGCTAGCACCCACCTGCACCGCGAAGCTGCCTGTCGTTGTTTGCGCCGTGCCGCCGTTTTGGACCGTCAGCGTGCCGTTGCCTGAAGCGCCGCCGACAACGATCATGCGCTGCGAATTCAAGGTCGCCGCGCCGCCCGTTCCGTCAACGGTGAATGTTCCTGTCCCGCTCAAGCCGACTGTGACGCCTGAACCGGAGGCCGAATTGGCATTGAATGTGGTGATGCCGTTTCCGGAAGCGCTACCATTCAGAGTCGCCGTTCCTGCCCCGCCTACGGCGATGAAAACCTGGCTTGTCGTGGTGAAGGGATTCGAACCCGCGTTCAGCGTGGCAGCGCCAGGGCTAGTGGATCCTGTGGCAATCAATGTCGCATGCGCCGGCAATACTGCCGAGATGCCGATGAGAAAACCAAGAGCTGCACCGAGTTTCGCTTGAGACCGTAACCGCATGACCGCACCCCGTGAACGAGTTTCATCTTGCCCTCAAAGGGCTCCCGTTAATTGTTTAGCAATTTTGGGGCCATGAAATATTTCGTAATCTTTCCAATGACTTAGTCAGAGACAAAGTTAAAAATTAACTGACTCCGTAAAGCTGTCCGACAAGCAATGTGGCCGCAGCAGCGAGATTTTCCCGCGATTTCGTTGGAATGCCTTCGCGGTAAGCAGATTCCATACGCCCGAGCCTTCACCAGCGCCGCAGCTCTGTGCAAAACATTCCGGCACCGCCAAATGCACTAAGAATTGCCCTTTGGCGCGCAGCGCAACGCGTCGGAACGCTTGGATTCCCAATGCGTCTGTAAACTTTCCCGACTCGAAAACGCAGGCGTCATCAAACCGTCAAAGACGGGATTGTCGTCAGCAGCACACGCACCAACTGGCCTTGGCGATTGGTGCTGGTTTTCCGGAAGATCGCGCTGAGCTGCGCCCGCGCTGTGGCATAGGCGATGCCGAGTTCGCGTGCGGCTCCGTGCAGATCGTCGCCAAGGGCGAGGCGCAGCGCCAACCGCGCTTCCGAAGTGGTGAAGCCGAAGACCGCCTGCAATCGTTCAAGCGGTGGGGCATGACGTTTCGCCGGATCCGCGATGACCACACAGGCCGACGGCCGAAGTTCGGACAGCGCGTGGCCGGTCTGCGAGAGCGGTGACACCATGATGGAAAAGGCGCGCCGCCCTGAAGGACGCAACGCGGCCATGGCGCCGCCGGGCATGGCGCCGGTGATGCGCGTCGATTTCAATGCTTCGCCAATTAGGCGCTGTAAAACCTCGTCGTCGGAACGCGACACCAAATTGAGCGCGTTTTTCTGCAGCCGAATGCCATCAGCCGCATCGATCAATTCTCGCCCAGCGCGATTGGCGAGAATGACGCTTCCGGTGTGATCAAGCAGAAAAATTCCGAGCGGATTCTTGTCGAGCAGCGACAAAAGGCTTTCCTGCAATACGCCAAGCGTGCCGAGGCGAAAACCGATCTGAACCGCGCGCTCGATATGGCGATACACCATCAACACCCGCGCCATAGACGATTCATCGAAATCGCCTTTCTGGCGTGTGCGATGGACCGTAACGCCGGATTGAATACCCTTCGCCGGCGTCACCATGCCGGCGACGCGATGGCGTGTTTCGCTGAAGCGATGATGCCAATCGAAATACGGATGAAGGTCTTTTTCGCGCTCGCTGATGAAGGTCGAGTCGTGAAAAATTTTGCGCTCGGGATGGGCGACGATCTGCTGAATCGTCGGATCGAGCGGCGCCATGAATTCTTCATATTCCTTGATCAATTGCGGATCGAAATTGACCGTGATCAGGAAGGGAAGGCGCGGAGACTCCGTGCTGTCGAGAATGCAGAACGTAGCGCCCTGGCAATCGGTTGCGGCCAACAGTTTTTCCATGGCGCTGTGCCACAGGCTCGGATCGAGCGCCGCTTCATAAATGTCGCCGACCAGCGACAGTAGCTCTTCTTCCGCCACGTTAGTCCCCATGCATATTCGAAGACCTATACGTTAGCCGCGTGCAAAATCCCTGGCGAGTCCGTCGTGCCAGCAGCATTTGCAGAAATTGTATCAATGCGTCGCGGAACGAGACGCTGCTCAGATTTTCAGCATCACCTTCCCGGTATGGGCACCCGATTCCAAAAACGCATGCGCCGCAGCGGCTTCCGATAAGGTAAACACCTTGTCGATGATGGGCATGACCTTGCCCGCTTCGATCCACGGCCACACCACGCGCTCGATTTCGCGCGCAAGACGGGCTTTCTCGTCGGCCTTCCGGGGGCGCAACATGGAACCGGTGAGCAGGGCGCGTTTCTGCATAAGCGTGCGGATCGGCACGGTGATGCTCTCGCCGCCGAGATGCGAAATATAGACAATGCGCCCGCGCGGATTGAGCGCTGCCAGCGTTCCCGCGAAGACCGGCGCACCCACCATGTCGAGCGACACGTCTACGCCGCCATTCGCTTTGGCGATGGCGGAAAAATCCTCATGTGTGGTGTCCACCACAACATCGGCGCCAAGGCGCTTGGCCGCCGCCGCTTTTTCGGCGCCGCGTGCGGTGGCAATAACTTTGGCCCCGGCCGCCTTCGCCATTTGAATGGCCGCAACGCCGATGCCCGAGGTGGCGCCGTGCACCAGAAAATTCTCGCCCGCCTTCAGCGCGCCGTCCTCAAAGACATTGGCGTAGACTGTGAATATGGTCTCCGGCAGTCCGGCTGCTTGAATGAAATCTAGCCCTTTGGGAATCGCCAAAGCGTGGCGCGCATCCACGGTGGCGTATTCGGCATAGCCGCCACCGCCCAGAAGCGCGGTGACCTTATCGCCAACCTGCCAACGCCCGGCAGCGATTGCCACTTCGCCCGAAGCTTCCAGGCCGAGAATGTCGGAGGCGCCCGGCGGCGGTGGATATTTGCCGGCGCGCTGCACGATATCGGGCCGGTTCACGCCTGCGGCATGCACGCGAATCAGGATTTCGCCGGGCCCTGGCGTCGGCCGTGCCCGTGTTTCGACATGGAGCGCCTCGGCGGGACCCTGCCCGCCTCTGATGGCAATAGCCTGCATAGATGCGGTCATGCGCTTTGGTCCGCTGGGGCGACCGCCCCAAATGCCCCGGATGTATGGCCGTGAACAACAGCAATTTCGGGCCAACCGAAGGTTGACTTGCCATCCCCCCTCCCTACACTCGTGCCGCAATAGAAACACGCGTCTCAACTGGGGAATTTTATGTCCGAGCGCCCCACCAGCCCGGGTCAAAACCCGCGGCCTTACGGCATGCCGCTCTCACCGCACATCTCGATTTACGGCTGGCCGATCACGATGGCGGCCTCCATCACCCACCGCGCCACCGGAATTGCCCTCGCTGGGGGAACTCTGTTTTTGGCCTGGTGGCTGATCGCGGCTGCTTCGGGCCCGGAGGCCTATGACATTTTCGCCGCCTTCGCCGCGCACCCGGTCGGGCTTTTCATTATGTTCGGCTTTGTCTGGTCACTTGCCTTCCATCTCCTGAACGGGGTCCGGCATTTGGCGTGGGACGTCGGTTACGGCTTCAAAGTGCCGACCGCGCGCCTGACCGCCGCCCTCTGCTACGGGCTGTCGCTTCTCATCGCCATCGCGGTGTTTGCCTATGCCTGGTTCGGCCATGGAGCCGGCCAATGAGCAAACATGTCGCCAGCTTCCGCACCCCGCGCGGCCAGGTCGAAGGCTTAGGTGCCGCTCACAGCGGAACGCATCATTTCCTGCAGCAGCGCATCAGCGCCGTGGCGCTTGTGCCGTTGGCGATCTGGTTTGTGATCGCGGCCTTAGGCCTTGTCGGCGCCAATCTTGCCGAGGTGCTGGTGTTCTTCGCCGAGCCGGTGAACGCCATTCTGATGTTCGCGTTTCTCTTCACCGCGCTCTATCACATGTCGCTCGGGCTGCAGACCATCATCGAGGACTATGTCCATCACGATGGCGCCAAGCTCGGATGTCTCATTCTCAACCGCGCCTTCATGTGGATCGTAGGCGGCTCCGCCGGATTCGCACTTCTTCGCATTGCGCTTTAGGGCACACTCATGACCGCTTACCAGATCATCGACCATGTGTATGACGTCGTCGTGGTGGGCGCCGGCGGAGCCGGCTTGCGCGCAACGCTGGAAGCCGGACGTCTCGGCCTGAAGACCGCGTGCCTAACGAAAGTCTTCCCGACCCGCAGCCACACGGTGGCGGCACAAGGCGGTATTTCGGCTGCGCTCGGCAATATGAGCGAGGACGATTGGCGCTGGCATATGTACGACACCGTCAAAGGCTCGGACTGGCTGGGCGATCAGGACGCGATTGAATTTCTCTGCCGCCAGGCGCCGGAAGCCGTTTACGAGCTGGAACATTTCGGCGTGCCGTTCTCGCGCACCGAAGACGGGAAAATCTTCCAGCGCGCGTTTGGTGGTATGACGCTTAATTACGGTAAGAGCCAGGCGATGCGCACCTGCGCCGCCGCCGACCGCACCGGCCATGCCATTTTGCACACACTCTACGGCCAATGCCTGCGCCACGACGCAGCGTTTTTCATCGAATATTTCGCGCTCGATCTCATCATGGATGATGACGGCGTTTGCCGCGGCGTAATGGCGTGGAAGCTCGACGACGGCACCATTCACCGCTTCCGCGCGCATCGTGTGGTGCTCGCCACCGGCGGCTATGGCCGCGCCTATTTCTCCTGCACCTCGGCGCATACCTGCACCGGCGACGGCAACGCCATGGTGCTCCGCGCCGGATTGCCGCTGCAGGACATGGAATTCGTGCAATTCCACCCGACCGGCATTTACGGCGCTGGCGTTTTGATCACCGAAGGTTCGCGCGGCGAAGGCGGCTATCTGACCAATGCCAGCGGCGAACGTTTCATGGAGCGCTACGCGCCCAACGCCAAAGATCTGGCGTCACGCGACGTGGTCAGCCGCGCTATGACGATTGAAATCCGCGAAGGCCGCGGTGTCGGCCCCAACAAAGACCATCTCTATCTGCATCTCTCGCATCTCGATCCGAAGATTTTGCACGAACGCCTGCCCGGCATTTCCGAAAGCGCGAAAATCTTCGCCGGTGTCGACGTCACCAAGCAGCCGATCCCGGTGCTGCCGACCGTACACTACAATATGGGCGGGATTCCCACGAACTATCTCGGCGAAGTGCTGACGTTGAAAAACGGCAACCCAGATTCCATCGTGCCGGGCCTGTTTGCTATTGGCGAAGCGGCATGCGTTTCCGTGCACGGCGCCAACCGCCTGGGCTCGAATTCGCTGGTCGATCTTGTCGTGTTCGGCAAGGCCGCCGGCGCGCGCTGCGCCCATGACATGGAGCCGGGCGAGAAACACGCCGAAATGCCAAAGAGCGCCGGCGACGAATCTCTCGCGCGGCTCGACAAATTCCGCTTCGCCAAGGGACACACGCCGACTGCCGCGCTGCGCTTGAAAATGCAGATGGTGATGCAGAACGACGCCGCCGTGTTCCGCACTGGCGAATCCTTGTCGAACGGCCAGAAGGCCATTCGCGAAGTGTTCAAAGGCGTGCCGGATATCGGCGTAACCGATCGCGGCATGATCTGGAATACGGATCTGGTGGAAACGCTGGAGTTCGACAATCTGCTCGGCCAGGCCATTGTCACCATCGACGGCGCCGCCATCCGCACGGAATCACGGGGCGCGCATGCACGCGAAGATTACCCCGACCGCGACGACCAGAATTGGATGAAGCACACGCTCGCCTGGTGGGACCCCAAGAACGGCGCCACGACGGTGGAATACCGTCCGGTGCACAATTACACGCTGTCGAACGACGTGCAGTACATTCCGCCCAAGGCGCGGACCTACTAGCCGTCCCCGACTGCCTTAGATCTTCTCATTGAAGGCCCCGCGCCGGCTTTAGCCGTGTGCACGAAAACCCAATGATTCCCTGGGGACTTCCGGCGTTTACGAAGACACGGAACGAAACCGCCTACGCCCCGTTCAGTTTGGGTTCAGCCTGCGCACCTAAAATACGCATAATGCTGGGCTAGTTGGACTTCCAACGCGCCGCGCTGACATCGGAAAGGAATGACGATAAAAATGACGATAAAAACGAAGAGGTATCTTGCCGCGACGACGGCGGCCTTGCTGGCCTCGGCCATGGCCATTCAGCCCGTGGCGGCACAATACGGACCCTACGACAATCAAGCGCCCGGCTATGTTTCCGGCGATCCGTATTATGAGCGCGATCAAAACGCACCCTATGCCGGCGCTCCGGCGAATGATCCGTATGCGAATCAACCTTATTCCAACACCTTGGATCAGTATCAACGCGACCGCGAAAATTATGAGCGCCAGCGTGAAGAATATGATCGCGCGCAAGCGGCACGTGACCAGTACAATAACAATGCCCCGCAATACGGCAACCAATATGGACCGCCGCCGCAAAACTATCGCGTGCAGGACGATCCGTATTATCGCGAATGTCAGCAGCGTCGGCAGGGCAATCAGGTTGCCGGTTTGATCATCGGCGGCCTTCTGGGCGCCGGTCTTGGTAGCACGGTTGCGCGCGGACCGGCGCGCGGCGGCGGCACGGCCATCGGCGCTATCCTCGGCGGTGCGCTGGGCGCCAGTGTTGGTGGACAGCTGAATTGCGACGATCGGAACTACGTCTACAACACGTATTACGATGGCTTTGAACGCGACGTGCCACGCCGTGAGTATCGTTGGCGCAATGCCCGCAGCGGCAATTACGGCACGTTCTATGTGGGTGATTACTATCAAGGTCCCCGCGGTTATCGCTGCGCCACCTACACGCAGACGATCTGGGTACGTGGCCGGCCCGTTCCGGCCAATGGTCACGCGTGCCGCCAACCCGACGGCAACTGGGTGATCGTCGATTAAGCGCATTAGTCTATTGTTAGGTTTTGAAGATGTTTCGCGAACGCCTCCGAAAATTTCGGGGGCGTTTGCATTTTTTACGCACTGTTAAAGCAGTTGAACCGAGTTCCCCTGCCAAATTCAGCGTCTCGCTAACCAATTACGAATAGTGTTCTCACGTCACAGTGAGGGAGACCGCGTGCCCGATTCCGGCTCGTGGAGGATGAATGTTGGCGGAAGCGTATACGGACCGTATAGGCTGCGGCGCATGCGCGCCTTCGTGAGTGAGGGCCGGCTGGGGCCGCGTTCACTGATCGCACGCGAAGGTGCCGGACTTTGGTGTGAAGCCGCCACGGAAACAGAATTTTCCGATCTCTTTCCCACGCCCGGACCCATTCCTGTTGCCGCTCCGGTTGAGGTGACGCCAATCGCTGAAACGCCATTCGCCAAACCTGTCGCGAGTCACGAGGTCGGCGAACGATCCCAGTTCGTTATTTTTATCGATATGAAACTCGGATCGGGGCACGACCTCAACACACTGATCAACACAATCGGACACGCTTTCGAACTTCAACCGAGTGTTTGGATTGTCACAACACACCAGACGATCAACGGCATCCGCAATATTCTGTTGCCGGAAATGGGCAAGCGCGACTCGTTCTTCATCATCGATGCCGCGCGCGGCAAAGTCATCTGGCACAATCTTGGACCGGAAACCGAAGCGCGCATCCGCCACGTTTGGCAGAAGGCTTCGTAATTCTAGAAATTTCCTACTACTTTTAAGCCGCGTTTATAACGCTGCGCATTCGCGACATAATTCTCCGCCGAACGCGGCAGCATCGCAACCTCAGCGTCGGTCAGCGTGCGCATCACGCGCCCAGGAACGCCCACAATAAGCGAACGTTCCGGATAATCCTTGCCTTCGGGAAGAAGCGCATGCGCGCCGACGATGGAATTGGCGCCGACACGCGCACCGTTCAGAAGCGTGGCGCCCATGCCGATGATGCAATTGTCGCCGATCGTCGCCCCGTGAAAGACGACGGCATGACCGATGGTGACGTTGCGCCCGACATTCGCAGGGATTCCCGCGTCCGTGTGAAACACCGAACCATCCTGCACATTGCTGCCTTCGCCGATGGTGATCCAATCATTGTCGCCGCGTAACACCGCGCCGAACCAGATGCTGGTATTGCGCGCCAAACGCACCTTGCCGATCAGCGTGGCGTTGGGCGCCAGCCAGAAGCTGCCATCTGCCGGAAGCTCCGGCGCCATTGAATCCAATCCGTAGATCGGCATGTGGCCTCCCTGTTTCGTGCTCGCGCATCATGTCAGGCCCGGTGCGCACGCGCGAGAAGCATGAGTACATTCGTCGCAATGGCAAAGTTTTGTGACACCGTATGAAGCTCGCGACGATGCGGTCAAAACCCGATACGCTCTGATTCGGTAACTTGAGTCGCGAGGGGGGAAATAATCCCCGTGCCGAATTTTTTTGGCCCACCCCGATCACCGCGTATCCCTTCATACGCTGCCGCGTACGCGCCTCGCGCGCTCCGACTGAACCCACCCTCTTCCCATACCTCTTTCGTGTTGCGTCAACCCAGGGAGCATTTATGGCCAGGCGTTCTGCGCGTTACAAAGTGCGTGACCGCAATCAAGATGACGGTGCGAATGTTCATTCTCTCTTTCCGCGCGAGCGCCATTGGAACCCGCTCGAGGAAGAAAACCGCGAACGCAAATATGTAAAGAATGTCCGGGCCCTTAGCCCGCAGCAGCAAACACTGATCGACGCCATCACCGAACGATCGGTGGTTGTGGCGCTCGGCCCCGCCGGTACCGGCAAAACCTATCTCGCCATCGCCAAAGCCGTAGACGCGCTCGATGCCGGGCATGTCTCGCGCATCGTGCTCTCGCGCCCGGCGGTAGAGGCCGGCGAGAGTCTTGGTTTTCTGCCCGGCGATCTCGGCGAGAAATTGGCGCCGTATTTACGCCCGCTCTATGACGCACTCACCGAAAGATTGGGCACCAAACGCTTGAAGGCGCTGTTGGCTGAAGGCGTGATCGAAATCGCGCCTGTCGCCTTCATGCGCGGGCGCACGCTGAGCGATTGCTTCATCGTCATCGACGAAGCGCAGAACTGCACCTATGGGCAGATCAAAATGCTGCTGACACGACTCGGTTGGCACTCAACCATGGTGCTGACCGGCGATCCCGATCAAACAGATCTTCTGTCCGGCCTGTCAGGACTGCGAGACATTGCGGAACGACTGGAGCGCGTCGAAGGCATCGGCGTCGTTCGTCTGGGTGAGGCGGATATCGTTCGCCATCCGCTGGTGGCGGGAATGCTGACGGTGCTGTGAAATTTAATTCCTCATCCTGAGCAGCGCCTTCGCGTTACTTCCTTGTCATGGGCCCGGCTTGACCGGGCCATCCAGCACTTACGCGTCCGCGTAAGAAATAGAGTTTGTGATCGCCTGGATGGCCCGCTTTTGCGGGCCATGACATTAAGGGATCGGTGTGCCGGGTAGGCACTCAGACCGGGCTCATGGTTCGGGACGGTCGCTTCGTGACCTCCTCACCATGAGGATGAGTTCACTCTCTGAATTTCAGGGCGATATCGAGCACGAGAAGACCAATGGCCAGGCTCCAATAGGCGAGTCCCGCTGCCACGAACCAGAAGAATAACGGGCTCCATTTTTTGGCGAGATAGCCGCGCACGGCAGTTTCGAACAGCACGGTCGGGCCGGCAACGATCATGACAATCGCGCGCAGGATTTGCGCGTTCGTATTGCTGCCTTCGAAGCCGGCGATTCTCTAGAGGCTGGCCACGATGCCGGAGGCGGTGAACCCCGCCGTCGTAGCGAACATGAACAGCAATAGAGATTTCATGGGCCAGACTCCCGACGATGTGTCGGGAATTGCAGAGCTCATGCCCGGATTCCGGGGGAATTCTGTGCCGGTTTGAGGCAAATCACCCCAAACCACCTCGTCGCTTGAGACCCGGCGGCGAGCGCTGACCGGAGATGGAACACTCCCATTCTAGGGGCCTTTGCCGGCGCCTCGCGCGCTGTTCCCGGCGCCTTGGCATGATACAAGACGCGCGGCGACCCCCGTCTCCAAATACTGGCCGCCATTGGGACTTTGATGTGTTGGGGCGGAGCGTGGATGAGCCGCATCGGAAATGAATTTGGCGGACCGGCGAAGGAACGCTCGGGCTGGCTGATTCCGCTTGCCGTGTTCGTCATCACGGCCGCTCTCACGAGCCTGTTCCTCGCCTATTATCTCTATGGCCCACGCCTTCTCGGCGCCGAACCGCCCGCCCCTACCGATTCCGTCGAACCCGTTGCTCTCGAAGTGCACGGCACAGGTTTTCACATACCGGCGAACTATATTTTGTTCGCGAGCGCCCGCAAAGGCGGAAGCGTGGAAAAGCTCGACATGGTCGCGCTATTGCCCGATCTGCAAGGTTACACGCTGGGTTCCGCGGACGCCTTCTCATCCGACGAATCGAACTCTCCGGTGGTAAGTCTTTCACTCGGCAGCAACGGGCTGGCGATATCCGATGGTGAGCGTCTCGACCGCATCTACATGCCCTACATCACCAACCCCGACGGCGCTCAGGGGCCCTATGGGCTGACGCAATATGATTTCAACGCCGACTCCGGCTACCGCGATCAGGTGCTTTTCGTCAGTGCAACACCCACCGGGCAGGCACTCTTCCTATGCTTCAAGCCCTCGGAGCTGGTGCCGGCACCCACCTGCCTGCGAACGGTTCCTGTCGCCGAACATTTGTCGCTTACCTATCGCTTCAAACGCCTGCAGCTTGAACACTGGAACGACATCGACACCGGTATACGCGCGCTGATCGGCGCGTTCATGGACCGGACCTAACCCGCCACGGACATTCGCCGTGGAAACAATCTTTCGAAGATCACCGCGAAGGCGGGCACGAAAACCAACACCGCGATCAATTGCGCCGGCACCATGATGGCGGCAGCCATTCCGGCATCGAACTCCATCGCAAAAGCGGCAGCGGCTAGAAACAACATCGCGCCCACAATGAATATGACGATGCCGCTATCGTTCACCGCGGATCCGTAAGCGGCGCCGATCTCGTCGCCATGCACGCGATGCGACGCTATCGCCGTCATCAGCAGTAGCGCCGCGCCTATTCCGGCGCAGGCACCTGCCAGGAATATCTGCGCCAGAATTTCGGGCGGCGCGATTCTCGTATAGAAGCAAATCCAACTTGCCGCCGTCCCTAGCGCGAAGGGCGGAACGGTGCAGACGAAAAACGCGCGCAAATCGCGGCAGGCAAGCGCGCAGATCGCGCCGCTGATGCAGCCGGAAACCGCCCATCGCGATGCAGCAACAGACGATGGCAAAGGGATTCCGACACCAACGCGGGCCGTCGCGTCGAAAACCGGAAGCAAGAAAAAGACGAACGCCACGCCGACCAACACGCGGGACCAGCGCGGCGTCGCCGAGCGTGCAAGCCACGCGGCGAAATTTTCGCGCCATTCGCGTACGCGATTACCGCGCGCGAAGAAATGCTCGTCCGGCGCGATCCGGCTCGCGACAGACGGCACCATGACATAGACGATGGGAAACAATGCCAAGAGGAACGCTACGCCGGCCAGCAATACGTCGAGCCAAGGACCTTTCGGATAAGGCGGCATCGCGATGAGGCCCGGCAACACGGCGGTGGTGCCGGCAACCAGTGGCCATGCCCAATCGCGGATGGCTTTGTGACTCGCCGCAACCGCGCCGGTTCCGTGCGCCATTTCCAATGCTGCGCTGTGGATTTGATGTCCAATACCGATTGCCGCAATGCCCGCCATCACGATGATCGCGCCGAGGACTGCATAGCTGAAAGGGACGCCGAAGGCCGCGATAAACCCCAACGCCCAGATCACAGCCATTGCCAATCCGGCAGAAGCGCAAATGGCAAGAGCAAGCGACAGGGCAACCAGATAGGCGGCGCCTAGAATGATAACTAAGCCAATCCCGATAAAGGGAAGCAGGCGCGGAAAGGCTTCATGGACATCGGAAACGACGCCGATAAGCGCCATGAAACTGACGATGCCGCAGGCAGCCAGCAACAGACGCGGATGTTCTTGAAACAATGCACCGGAACTGGCGGCAGCTTGTTGCGCAGTGACGGTGCGAATCTCGTCGTCGCGTGCATTCTAATCCCGGGCTGCGCCACTGTCGCCGCCCGGCATGGATACTAGCCGCGCGGCGCTGGAGCCGACGGCAAATCCATTTCAAGAATCGCCATGGTGAATGAATAGGAGACTTCGCCGTCCTCCTCGTCCTTGAAAACCACACCGATGAACTCGCCGCCGACATGAACTTCGACGGAGTCCGATTTCTGCCGCTCGATGAGCGTGATGGTGTCCAGACGGAAAAGGTTGCGCATATATTTTTCAACGCGCCAGATTTCGCCACGGGTCAAAGTGGAATTCCTTTTATAACGATCTCACGTCGCATGACGTTGCCGCGCCGGTCAATCGTATTTCGAAGCCATCGGCCCCAGACCTATTCGAGCGGTTCACCGGTGCAGTCGGCAAGACACTGATCCATATCCTGGGACGGGCGCTGTGACGCCTTGCCGATAACGCGCGCGGGCACGCCGGCAACAGTGGTTCGGGGAGGCACCGGTTTCAGCACGACGCTGCCGGCACCGACGCGGCTATATTCGCCGATTTCGATATTGCCCAACACCTTTACCCCGGCTGCCAGCAGCACGCCGCGCCGCACCTTGGGGTGCCGATCCTCTTCCGCTTTGCCGGTTCCGCCCAACGTGACGTCGTGGAGCATGGAGACATCGTCTTCCACCACCGCCGTCTCGCCGATCACGATTCCCGTCGCATGATCCATCATGATCCCGCGGCCCAGGCGCGCCGCTGGATGAATGTCCACGCCGAACACTTCGGAAATACGGCTCTGGAGATAAAGCGCCATCCATTTGCGCCCCTGCGTCCATAGAAGATGCGCTACGCGATAGGATTGCAGGGCGTGGAAGCCTTTAAAGAATAGGAACGCCTGCACGTAAGAATGGCAGGCCGGATCGCGCTGAAACACAGCCGAAAGATCGGCCCGCACGGCAGCGCCCAATGCCGGCTCGGCGGCAAACGCCTCCTGTAAGATTTCGCGCACCTGCATGGGGCTGATGTCGTCCCCGCCGATCTTGCGCGCGAGGTGATAGGAAAGCGCTTGCTCGAGTCTATCGTGCTTGCTGATCGTCGCATGGACGAAGCTGGCCAACTCGGGCTCGTTCATCGCCAGCTCGTCAGCCTGGGCTTTGAGCGCTGCCCAAATGGGGTCGACGCTCGCGAGGCGCTCCGCAACGGGGCGCAATTTTCTGTCGTCGCTCATATTCGCGCCTCTCCGTGACAGGGTATAGTCTAGGCTGGGACCGGTCGGCAGGCTACGCCCGCCTTTCTATCTCGGTTCTTAAAGCCCTCTCCGCAAGCCCGCCAACCCGACCATTAGCTGCCTGACTATTGATAAAACCCCATGGGTGCCTGAATGTTGCCCTACCCCACCACCTTGAATCTGCGCGTTCCTGAGGCACTGGACCTTCTGCTCAGCCGGCGCTCGGGCTCAGCCAAGGCCATGACCGGCCCTGGCCCCACCCCGGATCAGCTGGCGCGCATATTGGCAGCGGCCGTCCGGGTGCCGGACCATGGCAAGCTGGCCCCCTGGCGTTTTATTCTCATTGAGGGCGACGGGCGCGACCGCCTCGGCGAAGTGCTTGTCGAAGTCCTACCGCCCGATGCCTCGCCTGACCGCATCGAACAGGAGCGGAACCGCTTTCTCCGCGCGCCGGTGGTTGTCGCCGTGGTCAGCCGCGCGCGCGAAGGCCTGCCGATTCCGGTATGGGAGCAGCAGCTCTCGGCAGGTGCCGTGTGTCAGACCGCGTTGATCGCCGCGCATGCGATGGGCTTCGTAGCCAATTGGTTGACCGAATGGGGCGCCTACCACCCGGTGGTGATGGAACGGCTCGGGCTCACCGTCGGAGAGCGTATCGCCGGTTTCATTTATTTTGGTCAGTCCACAATAGTCCTCGAAGACCGTCCGCGCCCGGACGTCGAAAGCATTACGACGCGGTTCTAATTCACTATTGCCCTCATGGTTCGAGACGGTCGCTTCGCGACCTCCTCACCATGATGTTGAAAAATACATCCTCATCCTGAGGAGCGCCGAAGGCGCGTCTCGAAGGATGAGGGATGCTATTTAACAGCTCTAAGCTTGCGGCGAAGGCGCGCGACGCGGCTGGGGCGCGGCGCCGTTACGCCGGGAATGTCTTGCTCGTAAATGACGACATTCCAATGGCGCACGCGATGCGCGCCGGTGCGGTGAAATCCACGCTTGCGCAACACGCGTCCAATCATGGCATTGAAATAACCATGCGCGACCAGAATGGCTTCGCCATCATTCTCTTCCGCACGCTGCAGTAAAATATCGGCGGCCGCACCGGCGCGATTTTTGGCGCGGCGATAATCTTCGATCTCGGGATGATAGCCGGCGTGCCACATGATACGCGCCATCACCGCCCATACCGGAACTTTCATTTTCAGCAGCGGAATGCGGGGCGACGCCAGCGGCGCTTCGGCGAAAAGCGGGTCGGCGATTACATCCGCTTCCGGCATCAAGGTGCGCGCACTGTCTTGCGCACGCGGCGAGAAACTTGTGTGCACCTCGTTGAGGCCGCGGACCAGATCCAGCAGCTCTTCCGGCGGCGCGCTCGCGGGATCGAGCCCAGCCTCCTCATACGCATCGATGTAACGGCGAAAACCGTCATGGCTGGTACGGATAGCAAGCGGGATCGCCGGACGCCCATGACGGACAAGAATGACCCTTAAAGGGCGCACCATGGCGGGCACGAGCACGTCTGAATTTTGAGGATCGCGCAAAGCGATGGTCATTGGACTCCGGGGGCCAACCGCGACGGTGAAATCATCGGAGTTCTGTATGACTTTTTGGTGTGCGCCGGTTCCTTATACGCAAGCGTTCGCGGCCAAGGAAAAGATTTCTGGACGGCGCACAGGTCCAAATGGGGATCACTCTCCTATGGCCATCAACTTCGCAGCTGCAGCAGCCGCCTGGTTGCAGCACAATATGACTCTCATTTAGGGTGCATATATTTTAGTCACTTGACCTATTTAGTGGCACTTAAAGGCCTGGAATGGTGCTTATGACGCAATTTCTTGTCACTTGTTGCTGAAATGTCGTAATTTTGCGATGCTGCGTAATTGCTTTCCCATGCGGTTATTATACTTATTATTTTCGTGTTCGAGGCCCCCCCGGCCGGGAATATGGAAACCGCAGCGGATCTGCATGCGGGAGAGTAACGAAGAGGGCAACAATATGAACAAGATTCTTCAGAGCATTATCGTAGCGGCCGGATTGGCCGTAGTCGCAGTGTCTCCGGCTATGGCGCAAACATTCAGCGCCAATATCACCGGCACTACCAATTATATGTGGCGTGGCATTTCGCAGTCGTCGAACGATCCGGCGCTGCAGGGCGGCCTCGACTATGATTTCGGCAATGGTCTGGCCGTTGGAACCTGGGCCTCGACCGTCGATTCCGCCGGTGCATCGCTGGAATGGGACATTTACGGCAGCTACACGACATCGTTCACCGAAAACTTAGGCGCGACGTTTGGCGTCATCGGCTACGTCTATCCGGACGCGCCGGGCAGCGCTGACTCTGATTTCGTCGAATTCTACGCCGGCCCGAACTTCACCCTCGGCATCGCGTCGGTCACGGGTCGCCTTTATTACTCGCCGGAATTCGGCGGCGGCTTGGGTTCGATGTATTGGACCGGCGGCATCTCTATTCCGTTCGCGGGCATTCTCAGCGCCTCCGCCAATGTCGGTTACAGCGATTCTGACAGCGGCATCCGGGACTACACGGATTGGAATATTGGTTTGGCAGCGTCGTATGAGTTCTTGACGCTGACCGGCATGGTGGTCGGCAACGACCTTCCGGGCAGCAAAGAACGCTTTGTCGGCATGCTGACCGCGAAGTTCAGCGTACCTTGATTTACTGACTTAGACTGACTGGCCTATCGAGTAGCCCGCGTTCTAACGAACGCGGGCTTTTCGTTTTGTAGCCCAGAGTTTCAGACTCAAAGTTCCAGACTTAGAGTTCTGGTCCCATCTCGCGCAAATCGCCGCTCTGTCGTAGACAGCGGACGGAAGCTCCGTCCGACTCGATTTGTCCGTATGAGCGATAAGCAGGATTCATCTCCGCCTGAAGAGTCTGGGCCGGAACCTGTGCCGCAGGGTCCGTTCACTTTCGCCATGGACCGTGTTTGGTGGGCAGCTGCGAGCCTGATGATCGCGCCCGTGCTTCTGGCTTGGGTAGTACGCGCCGCTGCCTTCGCAACGGATTGCCAACCTGGACCCACGGCATGTTTCGACACCTTGTTCGATAACGGGCTGGGACCCGCGCTCAAGGATTTTCTGGACCTTTCCTGGCTGGTCGGCGCGGGCTTCGTACTGACACCGACTCTCACGACCATCGCTGCGCTGGCCGCAGCGTTAGCGGCACGACCCTTACGCGCCGGCATCAGTGCGTTGTTTCTTCCCTTGATCGCTTTGCTGCTGCCGATTCTGCTGGTGATGGCGACCGTCCAGATGTCTGCGTCGCAGCCGTGGAAACCGCCGCAACGCCTTGCGCCCTATGGGGCAGCGCCATGGAACAAAGCTTCGGCCGGGCCGACACCGCAAAAACACTCGTCTTCGGCTATTTGCTGCCGGCGGGCGGCGGCGCCTTAGGTGCCTTCGCGCTGGGCTGGGTGACACGCGCGCTCTACCGGCAATTCGCCCGTTAGACACCGCCGCGGAACATTGGCACTGGCCGAATCCCACCTATATTGGCCTCATGGGACACAATAACGGACCTGCATTCCGGCCGGTTTCGGGCATGGAAGAAGCACCAGCGGCTTTCCGCGGGCTGAGCGGCGCCGAGCTGACGGCGTTCGTACCGCATCGCCCTGACCGCCCGGAGAAGAGCGAAGGCGGACGCCGTTTCAAGCTCGTGTCCGAGTACAAACCCGCCGGCGACCAGCCGACCGCGATCGCGGAACTTGTCGAGGCCGCGCGCGGCGGCGAACGCGATCAGGTTCTTCTCGGCGTCACCGGCTCCGGCAAGACCTTCACGATGGCGAAAGTCATTGAAGAATTGCAGCGCCCGGCACTCGTTCTGGCGCCGAACAAAACACTTGCGGCGCAGCTTTATTCCGAGATGAAAAGTTTCTTCCCGGAAAACGCGGTGGAGTATTTCGTCTCCTATTACGATTACTACCAGCCGGAAGCCTATATACCGCGCACCGACACCTATATCGAAAAAGATTCCTCCATCAACGAACAGATCGACCGCATGCGCCACGCCGCGACGCGGGCGATTCTGGAACGCGACGACGTCATCATCGTAGCCTCGGTGTCGTGCATTTACGGCATTGGGTCGGTGGAGACCTATTCCGGCACCGCCATCACGATTTCACGCGGGCAACGCCTCAACCGCGCCGATCTGCTGCAGCAATTGGTGGCGCTGCAATACAGGCGCAATGACGATGCTTTCACGCGCGGCGCTTTCCGCGCGCGCGGTGACACCATCGATCTCTTTCCCGCCCACTATGAAGACCGCGCCTGGCGCATCGCGCTGTTCGGCGACGAAGTCGAGATGATCTCGGAGTTTGATCCGCTAACGGGGAAAAAAGCCGCCGAGTTGGAATCGGTGAAGATTTACGCCAATTCGCATTATGTGACGCCGCGTCCCACGCTGGCGCAGGCGGTAAAAGGCCTGCGCGAGGAGATGCGTCAGCGGCTCGATTGGTTTCGCGCCAACGGCAAGCTTCTGGAAGCGCAGCGTCTGGAGCAGCGTACATTGTTCGATCTCGAGATGATCGAAGCCACCGGCTCTTGCGCCGGCATCGAAAACTATTCGCGCTGGCTCACGGGGCGCAAACCGGGCGAACCGCCGCCGACTTTGTTCGAATATCTGCCCGATGAGGCCTTGGTATTCGTCGATGAAAGCCATGTCACCGTTCCGCAAATCGGCGCCATGTTTAAGGGCGACTTCCGGCGTAAAGCAACGCTGGCGGAATTCGGTTTCCGCCTGCCGTCTTGCATCGACAACCGTCCGCTGAAATTCGAGGAATGGGATATGATGCGGCCGCAAACCGTTTCGGTTTCGGCGACACCCGGGCGCTGGGAATTGGAACGCACCGGCGGCGTGTTCACCGAGCAGGTGATCCGCCCCACCGGGCTGATCGATCCGCCGGTGGAAATCCGCCCAGTTGAACATCAGGTCGATGATCTGTTGTCCGAATGCAAACGCATCGCGAAGGCCGGGTATCGCGCGCTGGTGACGACGCTGACCAAGCGCATGGCTGAAGACCTGACGGAATATCTGCACGAGCACGGCATCCGCGTGCGCTACATGCACTCCGATGTGGAAACGCTGGAGCGCATCGAGATCATCCGCGACCTCCGGCTTGGCGCTTTCGACATTCTGATCGGCATCAATCTCTTGCGCGAAGGTTTGGATATTCCAGAATGCGCGCTGGTCGCCATCCTGGATGCCGACAAAGAAGGATTCCTGCGTTCGGAAACCTCGCTCATTCAAACCATCGGCCGCGCCGCGCGTAATGTGGACGGCAAAGTCATTCTCTATGCAGACCGCATCACCGGCTCGATGGAGCGCGCGATGGCGGAGACGTCACGCCGCCGCACGCGGCAGGAAGCCTATAATCGCGAGCACAATATTACGCCGTCCAGTATCAAGAATCGCATCGCCGACATCATGGGCTCGACCTATGAGCGCGATCATGTGCTGGTCGAAAGTGGCTTCGCCGACGATCCGGTTCCGATCGGGCACAATCTGCGCGCCCACATCACGGAGTTGGAGAAGCGCATGCGTCAGGCGGCAGGCGATCTCGAATTCGAAGACGCGGCGCGGCTGCGCGACGAGATCAAGCGCCTGCAGGTGACCGAGCTGGCCATTGCTGACGATCCCTATGCGCGGCAGTCGGCGGTCGACGGCGCTGTCGATGCCGCCTTTGCCGAAGGCAAGCCGCGTTCGACCAAGGGGCGCGGCGGCACGCGGTCGATCAAAGGGAAAAGCAAATCGACGCGCACGCCACCTCTCGCGCGCTGATGGTGCGGTCGCCCTCATCCTGAGGAGCGCGCGCAGCGCGCGTCTCGTCTCTGTCATGGCCCGCGAAAGCGGGCCCTCCAGGTGATCATGGACTCTATGGCTCACGCGGACGCGTGAGCGCTGGATGGCCCGGTCAAGCCGGGCCATGACAATGGGGAACCATAACAACTTTGGGAATGTACTCGAAGGATGACGAACTACGGCGTCGTTGGCGGTGTGTATTCCGGACTGATCGCACCGCCCAATTCGGGAAAGCGGACGATGACGCGGCCCTGACCAGTCGCCGGAACATTCGCGTTCACGTTGACGACGCGGCCCTGGATTTCAGCGGTCACGCGATAGGCGCCTTGCGGTAGCTTCGATAGAAGCCACGGCCCACCGCATATGACGCTCAGCAACGCTTCTTCACCACGCTTAAGCGTGACGCGCACATCGCCAAGCAGCTGACCTTGGTTGCCGGCGATTTCAACGCGTAACGGATAGGCGTTCCAGCGCGGGTCTTCGCGCACTTCGCGGCCTATGCCCGTACACACCACTTCAATGTTGTTGACCATGGCGGGGCGATCAAGCGTGAGTGGCGTCGCATTTATTTCGGCGGCTCGAGCGGGCACTGCGTATGCAACAACCAACATCGCCGCATGAAAAAATCGTGCGTTCATATCCCCCCCCTTTTCAGCGGCCCGTATTCGCCGCTGGAAAACGCACCACCAAAGTCTTCTGCCCTGTCGGCGGTACAACGAACCCGATTGTCTGATCCATAGCGCCCGGCGTTCCAACCAACGCCTTGTATTCACCGGCGGGCAAACCGAGCAGCAGCCAAGCACCGGGGCAACGAACGCTGAGCACGCCCTGCCCCTTAAGATCGGTGAGCGAGACATGCGCGAAGCTAAGATAGGCATCGCCCGGTCCGGTGAATTCCAATTTCAAAGGATAGGTTTCCCAGCGCGCGTCACCGCGTGTCGCCGTATCGGCGCCGCCACACACCGCCTGCACACCGCCGAGGTCGGTGGCGCGATTGCGCGCGAGCAACGGCCCGAACGGATTGGCGCTGTCGTCTGTTGTGCTGAAGCGCTGCGCATCGCTCGCCTCCCCGCTCACGGCTGGCGTTAAGCTCGAAAGAAACATCAGAAATTTGGCTGTCACGAACCTGCGCAAACTGAACTCCATTCGTCTTTCCACAAACCATACCACAGGCCGGCGCAACATACGTGGGGTGCGTTCCGCGTACCCACCGCTAGCGGAACACCGTGTGCCACTAGCGCGAAAGTTCGATATCTCAGTGCGCTCGAATGCATTTTTCGTAAATATTTCCGATGCCTAGCGGGCGAGCATCGACTCGCTAACGAAGGTGGCGCGTACCTTTCCGGAGTATTGAAATAACGGCGTTTCTATGACACCGTTCTTGTCACGAGGGTAATTAAGTCCGGTGAAGCGCGCCTGTTTTTGCCTCCATTCCGCCTCTGCGCGCCTGGACGAGACAGCTCCTTCTGAAACGGACCGCCAACGTAAGCGCCACGGCAATGTCGCCGCGGGGGTTCATGATTCAGTGGGAGCGAACATGGCTATCGGAACGGTAAAGTTTTTCAACACGGTGAAGGGCTACGGCTTCATTTCACCGGAAGACGGCGGCAAGGACGTGTTTGTCCATGCGACAGCCGTTGAAGCAGCGGGCATGCGCACGCTGAACGAGGGACAGAAGCTGTCCTTCGATGTTCAGCCGGACGCGCGCGGCGCCAAGGCGGTCAATCTCCGCGCCTCATAGAAGCGCTAAAATTCTTGCTTTCGGGGCGGCGCAGCGAAAGCTTCGCCGCCCTTTTTATTTCCGGCGCCTTCGAACGAAAGGTCCTCGCCATGCGCGTGCTTCACCAATGCAGATGTCCGGCAATTGCTACAAGGTGCGGCTTGTGGCGCGGCAACTCGGCATCCCCATCGCGCTTAAGGAATATCCGGAGCATGGCGGTCTAACGCGCCAAGCGACATTTCTGGCGAAGAACCCGAATGGCCGCGTGCCCATGTTGGAATTTGACGATGGTCGCTGCCTAGTGGAATCCGGCGCGATCATTTTTCACCTCGCCGAAGGCTCGCGCTTGATCCCCACTGAATCCTGGGACCGCGCCCAGATGCTGCAATGGATGTTTTTCGAGCAGTACAGCCACGAGCCTTATGTCGCGGTGGCGCGCTTCTGGCTAGGTTATGCGTCGAAAGAAGAATTGGAGGCGAAGCGAGCGCTGATTCCTGAATGGCACGCCAAAGGCAACGCAGCCCTCGCCGTGATGGAAACGCATCTGGCGCGCCATGATTGGTTTGCCGGCAATCGCTACAGCCTCGCTGATGTGGCGCTTTATGCCTACACGCATTGCGCCGACGAAGGCGGCTTCGATCTTTCGGCCTATCCTGCCCTCAGCGCTTGGTTGATTCGCGTCGCCGCGCAGCCGGGCCATATTCCGTTAAGCGAGACATGGTGAGCATGTTGGAAGCGACAGACGAATTCTGCTTTCTCTACTCCACATTCCCGGATGCCGACTCCGCGCGCGTCGCCGCGCATGTGCTGATCGAGAGAAAATTGGCGGCTTGCGTGAATATCTACCCGCCTATGACCAGCCTCTATGTTTGGCAGGAAAAAATCGAGGAGGCATCCGAGATGGCCGTCTTCATCAAAACGCGGCGGACGCTGGTCGATCAGGTCATCGCCGCCGCACGCCCATTGCACCCGTATTCAACACCGTGTTTCCTGGTGCTGCCGATCGAATGCGGTAACGCTGACTATCTGGAATGGGCGCGGCAGCAGACAGAGCGATTGCAGGTGGTCCTGAGATGAATATGACGCGTCATTTTTCTGTCTTCGCCTGCGCTGCTGCTTTTGCGGGTGGGCTGATCATCTCTCCGAGCACGCGCGCGGCCGAGACAGAGGATGAGATGACGGTTCTGCAAGCGCAAATCGTGGCGGCGGGGCGGGATTTCGAACGCAACGGTTTTGCGCCGAGCGGCTCGCTCCACACAGGACGTTTGGAAATGGGCGCCAGCGAGACGCTGGAAATCACGCTGCCGGGCGCGAAGGGGTATATGGTCGTCGGCGTGTGCGGCAGCGACTGCACCAATCTCGATCTCTTTCTTTCAAACAGCGAAGGCAAGGAGATTGTGAAGGATGATGGCGATGACGACGTTCCGGTACTGGACCTGAATGTCGGCGGGAAAATGACCTATAGCCTGCGCATCACCATGGCCACGTGCAAGGCATCGAGCTGCCTCTACGGCTTCGAGGTCTATGCCAAGACAATCGGCGTCCTTCGAGACGCGCCTTCGGCGCTCCTCAGGACGAGGGTAGCAAATTCCTCCTCATGGTGAGGAGGTCGCATCCTTCGACACGCGCGCTCCTCAGAATGCCCCCATTGTCATGGCCCGACTTGATCGGGCCATCCAGCACTTACGCGTCCGCGTGAGCAATAGAGTCTATGATCGTCTGGATGGCCTCGCCAGCGTGCTTCGCACGCAAATCAAATAATTGGCGCGCAGAGCGCCGTGCGGGCCATGACAAGTAAGTGCTGAGAAGAAAATACTCCCCCCTCATGGTGAGGAGGCTGCGAAGCAGCCGTCTCGAACCATGGACGCACCTGATTTTTCTTCAGCGCGCCAGGCGCTCCGCTACCACGCGTTGCACATCGGGGTTCGAGCCCATCGTGGTGTGTGCGCCGTCGACATAGATGAGTTCGATATTCGGCGCCGGATCGGGCACGCAAGCACGCCAATCGACGAGACCATCGCGCCGCGAAACGATGGCGGTGAGTTTCACCGGCGGCGCATTGGCAATGCTGTCGAGCGCGGAGTGCGCAACCTCATCCCACACCAGTGACGCCGCGCGCGCGAGCGGCGCCAAGGGCGTCGGCACGGGCAGGCGTATGGGACTGACGATGGTGATCAGATGGCTGACCAGATCGGGCCGCGCTGTCGCGATATGGCGCGAAATCGTGCCGCCAAGACTTTGGCCGATCAAAGCCGGCGCTTCGCCATGCGCGTCGGCGATGTCGGCGAGCCGCTTTTCGAGACCCTTCAGGATTGTACCGGTCGGTCCGATATTCACGCCAAGGTCCCACGAATAGGCGCGAAAATCCTGCAGATCCAAAAACTCGCGTAGGCGCGCCGTCGAAATATCGGGCGAGAAAAAGCCGGGAACGACAACAACCGGTCGGCCACGTCCGCGTGCACTCACACTTGGAAAAGGCGGTGGCGATGCTTGTACGCGCGCGAGGGCCGCAACTTCGCGGGCCCAGGTGACCAGCGACACCGGTGAATCGCGCGGCGGCCAGATAACGAATTTGCCGTGGCTGTTTGATGAGTCGGGAATAGCTTGGCCCGTCCCGCTTTAGCCCACGAAACCAACAAGGCGGCGGACGTCAGCCATGATCGGCCTCGCCCGTTCGGCAGCGCGTTCGGCGCCGCGTTTCAGAAGCGCGTCGATCTCGTCGGGATGTGCCAGAAGGCGCTGCATCTCGCCGGCAATTGGGGTCAGTTTCGCGACCGCAAGATCGGCCAGCGCGTTCTTGAAGGTCGAGAATTGCGCGCCGGCATATTCGGAAAGAACCTGCTCCGCCGTTGTGTCGGCAAGCCCGGCATAGATGTTCAGCAAATTCTCCGCTTCCGGACGCCCCTCAAGCCCCTTCGCGTCTGACGGCAAAGGTTCGGGATCGGTGCGCGCTTTACGAATCTTCTGCAGGATCGTGTCGGCATCGTCAGTGAGATTAATCCGCGAATATTCGGACTCATCCGATTTCGACATTTTCCGGCTGCCGTCGCGCAGCGACATCACGCGCGTGCCAGGTCCCGTGATCACAGGCTCCGGCTGCGGGAAGAATCCCGGCGCGCCGAAATCGACATTGAATTTTTGCGCGATGTCGCGTGCCAATTCGAGATGCTGTTTCTGATCCTCGCCGACTGGAACATGCGTGGCCTTATAGGCGAGAATGTCAGCCGCCATCAGGTTCGGATAAACATACAAACCGACGCTGGAATTCTCGCGGTTCTTGCCGGCCTTCTCTTTGAACTGCGTCATGCGGTTCAACCAGCCGAGGCGCGCAACGCAATTGAAGATCCACGCCAGTTCCGCATGCGCGAAAACCTGGCTTTGATTGAAGAGGATGGAGCGCTTGGGATCGACGCCGGCAGCCATATAGGCGGCAGCGACTTCACGCGTGGCACGGCGCAATTCCACCGGGTCCTGCCACACGGTGATGGCATGCATATCCACCACGCAATAGATGCAAGGCATTTGCTCCTGCAGCCGAATCCAGTTCTTCAGCGCGCCCAGATAATTGCCGAGATGCAGCGTGTTGGTGGGCTGCATGCCGGAAAAAACCAGCTTTTCGTAGGTGGGTTCTGGGGTCGGAGCGTCGGTCATTTTCGGGTCGGATTTCGTGTGGCGGGACAGGGAATAGGCAGTAGCGGCCCTAGAATCAATCCTGGGACGGGCCTAGGGCCTTAGCCGATCAGCGCCTTCATGAGCCGGACTTCAATCGCCGCCAGGCGGGACGGTTGGATGACTTTGTGCCCGAAGCCGTCGCGCACATAGAACGTATCGACTGCCAGCTCGCCATAGGTGGCGATGATTGCCGATGAAATCGTCAGGCCCATCTCGAACAGCGCGCGCGTGATTTCATAGAGCAGGCCTATCCGGTCGAGGCTTTCAATCTCGATCACGGTCGAGACCACCGACGCCTCATTGTCGAACAGGATTTTCGGCGTGATGCGGAACGCCGCCGCGCGCCGCGCCAATGGACGCTGGGCAAACACGCTACGCGGCAGAACCTGCCCCGCCAAAGTCTTGGCGATGGTCTGTTTCAAGCGCTCCAGGCGCGATTCTTCGCCGAACACGCCGCCGGCCGCGTCCTGCACCTGGAACACGTCTAGCGCGAAACCATCCGACGTGGTGAAAATCTTGGCCGCGACAATCGTGCCGCCCGACATCGAAATCGCACCGGCGAGGCGTGAGAACAGACCGGGGTGGTCACCTGCGTAGATGACCAATTCGGTGACGCCGGGAAGCACATCATTGCGCGCGCCGACCGCCAACATTTCCTTTTTGGCATCGGCGGCCGCGATCATGCGCGCGTGGAATTCATGCGCCGCCGTATCGAACGCAAGCCAATAGGCATCGTAATGCCGGTTGATGGCGCGCTCGCGCACCACTTGCAACAGATCCTTGATGCTCTCCGCGAGTGCCGTCTTGGCAGAGCCGATGCGCGCATTGCGCGCCGGCGAGGAATCGCCGCCCGACATGAAGGTTTCGGATTCGAGATAAAGATCGCGCAGCAACTGGCCCTTCCAGCCATTCCACACGCCGGGCCCGACAGCGCGAATATCGGCAACGGTGAGAATGAGCAGGAGACGCAGGCGCTCCGGCGTCTGCACCACGGCGACAAAATCTTGCACCGTCTTGGGATCGGAGACATCGCGCTTCTGCGCCATGTCGCTCATGATGAGATGGTGGCGCACCAACCAGGCCACCGTGCTGGTGTCGGCCTCCGAGAGGCCAAGCCGCGGACACACCCTTTCCGCAAGCTCGGCGCCGACTTCCGAGTGATCGCCGGGAAGCCCTTTCGCCATGTCGTGCAGAAGCGTGGTAACATACAGAACTTCGCGTGATTTCACGCGCTTGATGAGATCGGTTGAGAGCGGATGTTCGTTGCGGAATTCGCCGCGCTCGATACGCGCGATATTTCCCACGGCGAACAGCAAATGCTCATCCACCGTGTAGTGGTGATACATGTTGAATTGCATCAGCGCCACGGCGCGGCCGAATTCCGGCATGAAGCGGCCCATCACTCCGGCTTCATTCATGCGGCGAAGCGCCCGTTCGGGATCGCGGCGCGACGTCAATATGTCGAGAAACAGCCGGTTCGCCACCGGATCGTTGCGCAAAGTGTCGGTAATGAGATCGAGCGAACGCGTGACCGTGCGCAAAGTTTTCGGATGAATGTCGAGCGACTTCGCGTCCGATATCTGGAATAGCCGGATCAAATTCACTGGACTTTCGCGGAACAATCCTTCGCGCGCGCTGAGCCGTCCATTCTCGATGAAGAAGTCTTCATCGCCAGTGCGTGGTTTCAAAAAGCCTGGAAGCAACTTTCCCAAATTTCGAGCCGGCTTCTTATTCTGCTCTTCAAGAGCGGCGCAGAAAATGCGCGTAAGATCGCCGACATCTTTGGCCACAAGGAAGTAGCTGCGCATGAAACGTTCGACGGCGCGGTGCGGATTGGCATCGGCATAGCCGAGACGCTTGGCAATTTCGGGCTGTACGTCGAAAGAGAGGCGCTCTTCGGAACGGCCGGTGAGATAATGCAAATGGCAGCGCACGGTCCAGAGAAAGGCTTCGGCCTTCTGGAACGTGTTGAATTCTTCTTTGCTGAAAACGCCGTGCTCGACCAGATCGTCGACATCGCCGACGCGATAAAGATATTTCCCGATCCAATACAGCGTCTGCAGATCGCGCAAGCCGCCCTTCCCGTCTTTGACGTTGGGCTCGACCAGATAGCGGCTCTCGCCGTGGCGGACATGCCGCACGTCGCGTTCGGCCAATTTGGCTTGCACGAAATCCTGCCCGCTGCCGGTGGCGATTTCGCTCCAGAATTTCTTGCGCAAATCATCGGACAGGCCGCGGTCGCCCCAGAGATAGCGCGCCTCCAGCAGCGAGGTGCGGATCGTCATGTCTTGTTTGCCGAGGCGCACGCATTCCGCCATCGAGCGCGTGGCGTGGCCGACTTTCAGGCCCAGATCCCACAGCGTGTGCAGGACGAATTCGATGACGCTTTCGCCCCACGACGTCAGCTTGAAGGGGCAGAGGAAAAGAAGATCGATGTCCGATCCGGGCGCCAGAAGCCCGCGCCCGTAGCCACCGGTGGCGATGACGGCGATGCGTTCGGACTCCGTCGGATTGGATGCGTAATAGATATTTCGCGTGGCGAATTCGCAGAGCACCTGAATGGTGACGTCCTGGATGGCCGACAGCGCGCGCGCTGCCGCTTGGCCTTGCGCAACGCCGGAATCGAGACGCTGGTGCACGCTTTCGCGCGCGTCGGTGAAAGCGGCGCGGATATAAACCAGCGCGTCTTTCCGCATCTTGGGTTTGTCGCCTGACGACGCCCGCGCGAGCGAGGCCAGATTGCGCAACAACCCGTCGCCATCAAGCAGGGCGGCGCCTTCCGGCAATCGCGCCGGCCCGCGCGGCATATCCTTCAAAATGTCGATGCTCATGGATTCCCACACTACCATGCCGGGAGGTCATAGTATCCAGACGGCAGGGTTCCAAAGGGCAACGCTCTGGGCGGCATGTTCAAGGGCGCGGCGTACCGACGCGGGTTCCGCTGCAACGCACCAAGAATTTAAGGCTAAGGGCCGCTTAACCAGCGGTCCCGAGACGGTTTCGACGGCGCGTTGGAAGGTGTAGAGAGGCCTGATGCAACCTTCAAAAAAATCCGTTCTGGTGACCGGCGCGGCCAAACGGCTGGGGCGCGCCATTGCGCTCGATCTTGGCGCCCATGGCTGGTCGGTGGCCGTGCATTACAACGCCTCGGAGGCCGACGCCGACGAGGTGGTGGCGGAGCTGCACCGGAACGGCGTTCACGCGGTGGCGCTGAATGCCGATCTTTCCATGGAAGACGACACGCAGCGCCTGGTCGAACGCGCGCATGAAGCGGTGGGTCCGCTGACAGCCCTGGTGAATAACGCCTCGGTATTCGAGGACGACACGATCAGCACGCTAACGCGCGCATCCTGGGATAAGCACATTGAGGTGAATCTGCGTGCGCCGCTGGTGCTATCGCAGGCCTTCGCGGAACAGCTTCCCGCGGGCGCGGACGGCGCCATCGTCAATCTGCTGGATCAGCGCCTCTTGAAGCCCACCCCACAATTTCTTTCATACGGCGTCAGCAAAGCCGGTCTGCATTGGCTGACGCTGACCCTCGCCCAAGCTCTGGCGCCGCGCGTGCGCGTGAATGCGGTAGCGCCGGGTCCAACTTTGCGAAATTCGCGGCAGAGCGAGGCGCATTTTCAGCGGCAGGTGACCAGCACCATTTTGGGCCGGGGCGGCTCACCCGCCGACGTTGCCGGCGCGGTGCGCTATTTGTTGGACGCGCCCGCCGTCACGGGGCAGATGATCGCCGTCGATGGTGGCCAACATCTAATCTGGCGCACGCCGGATGTCGCCGGAGTCATGGAGTAGATGCTCATTCGTATTTTCATCTGCAATCTCGAACTCTTGGCGCGTATTGGCATTCACGGCCATGAGCAAGGCACGCCGCAGCCCATTCGCATCAATGTCGAATTGGAAACCGACGTGACTATCGACAATGACCGCTTGGACGGCGTTGTCGATTACGAGGCTGTTGCCAACAACATTCGCGCTATCGTCGCGGCGGGCCATGTCAACCTCGCCGAGACGCTGGCGCAGCGCATTGCCACCTCCTGTCTTGAAGACGGCCGTGTGCTCAGCGCCCGCGTGCGCGTTGACAAGCTGCAAGCTTTGGTCGGCGCCCACGCCGCTGCGGTGCAAGTCGAACTGAAACGGAACTAGCTGGCGCCGCCTTCGACGGTGAGGCCCTCAGCGCGCCAGCGCAGCATGCCGCCGGACAGATTGGCCACGCGCGGGAAACCGGCCTGCTGCAAGATCAAGGTCGCTTGCGCCGAGCGTCCGCCCGCGCGGCACACCGCAACCACGGGCCGGGTTTTATCCAGCTCGCCATTACGTTCCGAGAGCTCACCCAGCGGAATGAGAACCGCGCCCGGAATGCGGCCCATAGGCCCGGAGAATTCCTCAGGTTCACCTACATCCAGAACCTGAATATCGGCGCGGGGGTTTTCCTCCAGCCATTCGGGCTGCATTTCCCAAATGCCGGCGAAATTGATGGTGAGCGGTGCCCAATCGGGATCTTGCGAGGTGTCGGTCATGTTCTGTCCATCTGGCGGCTCGCCGCTTTTAAGGTTTGCGGGCACCGCAATGTCGATCTTTTTCGGATGTGCCAGCTTCAGGTTTTCCATATAGCCGGCAAAATCATCCTCAGACAACGCGCCGCCCAAACGCGGATTGAAACGCTTCTCCTCAGCGACGCTGGTGACCGTGAGGCCGCGATAATCATGCGCCGGATAGAGCAGACAATCGTCCGGCAGCGTGAAAATCTGCGTCTTGACCGAACGATAGAGGGTGCGCGAACTGCCTTGCTGGAAATCGGTGCGCCCGGTACCGCGGATCAACAGCGCATCCCCGGTAAAGGCCATGGTTTCGTTGTCCAGCACATAGGTGGAGCAGCCCGAAGTATGGCCCGGTGTGGGGCGCATTTCGAGATAGCGCGCGCCGAATTTGATCCGCTCCCCCGGCTTCAGATAAAGATCGGCACGTTCGGCGCCGCCGGCTTCCGGAACCGCAATTTTGCTACCGAGGCGGCGACGCAAAAGCGCCGCGCCGGTAACATGGTCGGCGTGAACATGAGTCTCGATCGTATAGATGAGATTCAATTCAAGTTCCGCAATCATGGCGGCGTCGCGGCGCACCTGTTCGAACACGGGGTCGATCAGAACCGCTTCGCCGGTAACCGGATCGGCAAGGAGATAGGTGTAGGTCCCCGATTGCGTATCGAACAATTGCCGGAAGACGATCATGACTGGCCATACTCTCGTTTGCTGAGCACGTAGTATAATCACACCCATGGATGACAAAACATTGCCCGGGAACGGCGAAGAACCGCCAGTTCTAAAGGGCACCGAGCGGATCGCCGCCTATCTCAAGACGCTGCCAGATTCGGCCGGAGTCTATCGCATGCTCAATGCGAAGGGCGAAGTGCTCTATGTCGGCAAGGCTAAAAATCTAAAGAAGCGGGTGGCTTCCTATGCGCGGGGCGTCGCCCACGCCCACCGCATCGCCCGCATGGTTTCCGAGACCGCCGAGATGATCTTCATCTCGACCGCTTCGGAAACCGAGGCCTTGCTGCTTGAAGCCAATCTGATCAAGCGTCTCAAGCCGCGTTACAACGTTACGTTCCGCGACGACAAAAGCTTTCCCAATATTCTCGTGCGGATGGATCATCCGTTTCCGCAGATTGTGAAACATCGCGGCGCGAAATCGCGGGATGGAATCTATTTCGGCCCCTTTGCGTCCGCAGGCGCGGTGAATTCCACCCTCAACACGCTGCAGCGTGCGTTTCTTTTGCGCTCCTGCTCTGATGCGGTGTTCGACGGCCGCACCCGCCCGTGCCTCCTCTATCAAATCAAGCGCTGCAGCGCGCCTTGCACCTTGAAGGTGGACGAAGCGGGCTACGCCACGCTGGTAAACCAAGCCAAAGATTTCCTCACCGGGCGAAGCCGCGCGGTTCAGGAAGCGATGGCGAAGGACATGCACGACGCCGCCGAAGCGATGGAATTCGAACGCGCCGCACAATTGCGCGACCGCATTCGCGCCATGAGCCATATTCAATCGCGCCAGGGCATCAATCCGGCCACCTTCGGCAACGCCGATGTCTTCGCTATTCATCAAGAAGGCGGCGATTCGTGCGTTCAGGTGTTCTTCTTTCGCGCCGGACAGAACTGGGGCAACAAGCCGTTCTTCCCGCGCCACACACAGGATGTTTCAAGCGGCGAGGTTCTGACCGCGTTTCTCGGACAATTTTACGATTCGCGCCCGCCGCCGCCACTCATCCTGCTCAGCGAGCCGCTCCCTGAGAGCGAACTTCTGGCCGAGGCGCTGTCGCTGCGCGCCGGTCACAAAGTGGAAATTGCGGTGCCCCAGCGTGGCGAGAAACATGAAATCGTCATGCAGGCTTTGCTCAATGCGCGCGCTCAGCTTGCGCGCACGCAAGCGGAAAGCGCGACGCAGCTGCAATTGCTGGACGGTGTCGCGGAAACATTTGGTCTTGAGACGCCGCCGCGCCGTATCGAGATCTACGACAATTCACATATCCAAGGCACCAACGCCGTGGGCGCTATGGTCGTTGCTGGGCCGGACGGTTTTCAGAAGGGCGAATACCGCAAATTCAACATCAAATCGACCGAGCTGACGCCCGGCGACGACACCGCCATGATGCGCGAAGTTCTGACGCGCCGGTTTGGGCGCCTGATGCGGGAGAGCAGCGACGATGGCGAATCCGACAAATGGACCAAATGGCCTGACCTTGTGCTGATTGACGGCGGCGCAGCGCAGCTCGCCGCCGCTCATGCCGCGCTGGAAGAAGTCGGCGTCATTGACGCGGTGATTGTCGGCGTCGCCAAAAGTATCGAGCGTGAAGCGGGCCGCGAACATTTCTTCCGCATGGGCCATGAGCCATTCCGGCTCGAGCCCAAAAGTCCGGTTCTGTATTATTTGCAGCGCCTACGCGACGAAGCGCATCGCTTCGCCATCGGCAGCCACCGCGCCCGCCGCAAATCCGCCATCGGCGCCAATCCGTTGGATGAAATCGGCGGCATCGGCGCAGCGCGCAAGAAAGCGCTGCTGGCGCATTTCGGCTCGTCGCGCGAAGTGGCGTCAGCCAGCCTCGCCGATCTGCAAAAGGTGGACGGCGTCAGCGCCGGGCTGGCGAAGAAGATCTTCGATTATTTCCGCGGCTGATGGCGGGCTTGCCCGCAGGAATCAGCAGATTTGCCAATTCGACAAAGCCCACGCCGCCGCGTCCGCGCGCGACATAGGCGGGCTTGGACACCATGTCCGGCAAAAACTCTTCGACATTGGCGACGCCGACCGAGTGCGGAAAATAGCCAAACATCGGTTCGTCATTCGGCGAATCGCCGACATAGACCACGCGTTGTTTCGCGGCTTCCGCATCGACATCAAATTCGGTTTTCAGGAAGCTCCGGATCATCGTCAATTTATCGAAATGGCCGATCCACGCATTGATGTGAATGGAGCTGACCTTCACGGTCGCGCCGAGCGCCGCGAGCCGGGCGACAATATCCGCGACCTCATCCTTGCCGAGGCGCTGCACATCCTCGCAAATGTCGATGGCGATATCGCTGACCCGGAAGGCCTGGTCGGCGGAAAGGCGAATATCCGGATGCGCGTTGCGCACGTCGTCGAAGAAACCGAACAGCGCCTTGTGGTTGCGGGCGCGCTCCTCCTCGCTTTGCAGAAAATGACGGACCATCACGGCCTTGTCATGGTCGTAACGAAAATAGAAAGCGCCGTTCTCGCCGACCACGCCGTCCACCGGCCAGAACCGCGCAATCATATCGCACCAGCCGGCCGGGCGCCCCGTGACGATCACAATGCGTTTTCCGGCGGCCTTCAGTTTCTCAAGCGCGGCATAGGTGGCGCCGCGCAAATGGCCGGAATCGGTCAGGGTGTCGTCGAGGTCGCTCAGCACGAAATCAATCTCGCGCGTCAGCGTGGCATCGAACTCCTGCAGGCTTTTCATGAGAATCCGTCGCGTGGGTCAAAAACGAGGCCGCCAGCGATAGAGAGGTGAGCCGATCCAGGCAAGGGTTGGGTTTGCCTAGGATTTGCCCAGGAATAGGAACCGGTGGGAACCTGAAGGCGGCGCCGAGGATTGCACCTTGTTCACCTCTCGTGCTTACTCAGCCTCTACCGCCGAGCGCTCGGATTTCCGTTGCCGGGCGGTGGAGTTGGATACGGTAGATGTCGCAGAACCAGCTCTGGACTCCCGCCAATGCTATCACCGCCAGCCGGCTGGTGATGGGGCCGGCCAGCATGTGGCTGCTCCTGATCGGCACGCCCCGTGCCTTATGGGCAGCGCTCATCATCATGATCGTGGCCGAGCTGTCCGACCTCGCCGATGGCTATGTCGCGCGCTATTCCAAGCGCGTCTCCAATTTCGGCAAGCTTTTGGACCCCATGGCCGACGGGCTCTATCGCGGCTCCGTCTTCATCGCCTTCGTGCTGAACGGATGGATGGCGGTGTGGATGCTCGCCATCATCATCTGGCGCGACCTCGCCGTCTCTTATTTGCGTGAGATCGCCGAGCTTCGTTCCGAAACCTTGGCCGCGCGCGTCAGCGGCAAATGGAAGGCCATCGTCCAGGGCGCGGCGCAGATCATCATTGTCGGCCTCGCCGCCCTTTTCGGCACGGCTGATTTTCCGGCCTTCGAGATGACCGCGCATGTGCTCCTGTTGATCGCTACCGCGGTCACCGCCTATTCGCTGGTCGATTACACGGTGGGCGTGCTGCAGAAAATGGTGCGGGCCGGCTGATGACCAAGGGCGTGCAAACCAATCTGGGTGCCGCCGATCTTTTCTCGGCGGCCAATCTGGTCAGCCTGGGGCGTGTGGTATTGGCGCCCATCATCCTGTTGTTGCTGGCCGCGGAAACCCGCGAAGCGCTTTATGCCGCCTTCGCGATTGCCTGCATGGCCGGCGTATCGGACATAGCGGATGGGTATTTGGCGCGCCGCCAAGGCTCAGCTTCAGGGTACGGACGCTACGTCGATGGCGCCTGCGACGCTATTTTCAATCTCGCGGTGTTTCTCGGTTTTCTGGCGACAGGCTGGATGCCGGTGCTGTTGTTCACGCTGGTCTATTTCGCCGAAATCGTGGTTCCGTATCTCGGCGCTTTCAGCAAACAGATCGGCCATCCCTTCGACGTGCGCTGGAGCGCTAAGGTCAAAACGACCGTGCATCCGATTGCGCAAATCGTTCTGATCGGCAGCGCCCTTGTGGGATCGGGAGTGACACCCGATCCGCTCATCGCAGCCTTTGCTTTCGGCGTCGCAGTGATCGCTTCGATTGCTTATGTGGTCGATCACGCGGCCTACGCCATTCGGCACGTGGCCATAAGCGACCGCGCGGCGTGAAGCTTCTTTACTTCGCTTGGGTGCGCCAGAAGATCGGGCGGTCGGAGGAAGACATCCCCCTACCTGCGAATATCTCCACGGTCGGCGCGTTGATGGACATGCTGGTCAAGCGTGGACCGGAATATGCGGCAGCCTTCAACGACGTGTCACGCCTGCGCACCGCAGTAAATCAGATCCATGGCGGGTTCGATGCGACCATCACGGACAGCGACGAAATCGCCTTTTTCCCGCCTGTGACCGGCGGGTAGAATAAGGCCATGGGCGCCATTCGCATTCAGTTGGAAGATTTCGATCCAGGAGTCGAAATAGCTGCATTGACGCAGGGGCGAACAGATGTCGGCGCCGTCGCCAGTTTTGTCGGCATTGTGCGCGGCGACGATGCGCTGGAGGCGATGACCCTCGAGGCCTACGAATCCTTCGCCTTGCGCGAGATCACCGCGCACGTAGCGGAGGCGAAACTGCGCTGGCCGCTTTTGGATGTGTCGGTGATTCATCGCGCCGGACGGCTGACACCCGGCGCGCGCATTGTGTTTGTCGGCGTCGCGTCGATGCATCGCGGCGATTCTTTCCGCGCCGCGGAATTTCTCATGGATTATCTGAAAACGCGCGCGCCTTTTTGGAAGCTGGAAGAAAAATCCAGCGGCGCGAATTGGGTAGAGCCGCGCGGCACTGACGACGAAGCCGCGCAGCGCTGGAAGTAGGGGCGACTAGCCCTTCCGCACTTGATCCGAATAGGCGTTCATCAGCGTTTCGGTGATCTTACCCGGGCTAAAGCGATAGGGACCGATCTCGGACACAGGCGTCACTTCCGCCGCGGTACCGGTGATGAAACATTCGCTGAAGCCGCTCATCTCTTCCGGCTTGATGTGACGTTCGACCAGCGGAATCTGGTGCGCGTGGGCAAGAGCGATCACCGAGCGGCGCGTGATGCCGTCCAGAAAGCAATCTGGAATCGGCGTGTGCACCGTGCCGTCTTTGACGAAGAAGACATTGGCGCCAGTCGCTTCGGCGACGAGCCCGCGATAATCGAACATCAACGCGTCGGCATAGCCTTTGGCTTCCGCCGCGTGTTTGGACAGCGTGCAGATCATATAAAGACCCGCCGCCTTCGCGCGTGTCGGCGCGGTGTCCGGCGCCGGACGGCGCCACTCGGAAATATCGAGGCGGATGCCTTTCAGCTTCTCTTTCGGATCGAAATAAGACGGCCACTGCCACACCGCGATGGCAACGTGAATCTTCGTCGCCTGCGCCGACACGGCCATCATCTCACTGCCGCGGAAAACGACCGGGCGCACATAGGCGTCGCGATGCCCTTCGGCCTCCAGCACCTGCACGCAGGCCGCATTGATCTCGGCTTCCGTGAAAGGGATTTTCATGCCGAGTAGCTTGGCGGAGTCGAAGAGCCGGGTGGTATGTTCTTCCAGCTTGAAGATCTTGCCCGAATAGGCGCGCTCGCCCTCGAACACGCAGGACGCGTAATGCAGCCCATGGGTCAGGACATGAGTCTTGGCATCACGCCACGGCATAAGATTGCCGTCATACCAAAGCGAACCGTCGCGATCGTCGAAGGGAAGAACAGCCATAGCAACCTTGTGGGATAGAGCCGAACCGGTGGGGGATATAGCTATGGGGTGGTTGCCAAGGCAACGGGCGACTTGCTAGCCGTCCAAGACCGTTGCCTCAGGCCGACGAGGGGCCTAAATATGTCAACATGGCTGACATAAAATACGCGCCGATTCGGGGAGATGCCCTGCATCAACCCACGCTCCCGCCATCCACCCGCTCCGAAGACCCCAAACAGGGCCTCGACCTTTTGCTGGCTGCCGTCCGCGATTTGAACGACGACATCGATCCAAGACTAAAGGCGGAGGGCCTCGGCCGCGCTGACGGGCGAGCACTTTCGGCCATCGGCCGGGCGCCGGGGCTTTCCGTGGCCGACCTCCTCTTCCAGCTCCGGGTGACCAAACAGAGCCTGAGCGGCGTGTTGGCAGAGCTGATGGCAGGCGGCTATGTCGAGCAACAGGCTTCGCCCGCCGACCGCCGCAAAAGGCTGCTCGGCCTGACCGCGAAGGGCGAGAAACTCGACGAAGCGCTGTGGCAAGACAGCCGCGCTCGCCTGGCAGAGGCTTTCCACGAGGTGGGGCCGGAAGCGGCCGCCGGGTTTCGTAAAGTCTTGAAACGCTTTGCCGGCAAACCAGGGACGGACCGCGCGTGATTGGCGCTTCCGATCAACCTCATCTTCTCGTCGTCGATGACGATGCGCGGCTGCGTGACCTGCTGCAGCGCTATTTAAGCACCAACGGTTTTCGCGTGTCTGCTGCCGCAGACGCCGCCGAAGCGCGCACATTGATGAAAGGGCTCACCTTCGACGCGCTGGTGCTGGACGTAATGATGCCGGGCGAAAGCGGTTTGGATTTCGCCGCCGATTTGCGCGGACACTCGGAGGTTCCGATTCTGATGTTGACCGCGCGTGGCGAAGCGCAAGACCGCATTGCCGGCCTTGAACGCGGCGCCGATGATTATCTCGCCAAGCCCTTTGAGCCGCGCGAGCTTATGCTGCGCCTCGGCTCGCTGCTGCGCCGCTCCGGCGGCAAACGCATTCCCCATCACAGCGTTCATATGGGCGAGGTGGTATTCCATCTCGAACGCAGCGAGTTGAAGCGCGGCGGCAAGCCGGTGCGCCTCACCGGCTCCGAAGCGCAATTGCTGAAGCTTCTTGCCGCCCATGCGGGGCGCTCTTTCAGCCGCGCGCAATTGTGCGAGAAACTCAATATTCCATTGGAACGCTCCATCGACGTGCAAATGACGCGGCTGCGCCGTAAGATCGAAGAGGATCCCAAAATCCCCCTTTATATTCAGACCGTGCGCGGTGTCGGCTATGTCCTGGTCCCAGACCGCGTTGAATAATTCGCGGCGCGCTTTGGGCGCCGCGAATTTTCACCCGTTACGCGCGCTGAAGCGATTCCTGCCCCGGCACCTTTTTTATCGCTCGCTCATCATTGTCGTGGCGCCGATTCTGCTGTTGCAGATTGTCATCGCGTTGGTTTTCTTCGACCGCAATTATCGCATCACAACAGCAACGCTGACGCGCGGCGTCGCCAATGAAATCGGCTACATGGTGACGTTGGAAACCGGCGCGCCGCAGGGAGCGGCCCGCGACGCCACGCGCCGTAATGCTGCGGCTTCGTTCGGTCTTAACGCCGCGTTCCGCCCCGGAGTGCGGCTGGAGCGCACCGTGTCGCAGCCCGCCGACGTGCTGGACCGCCAACTCCTTTACATCCTGGCGACAAAAATTCCGGAAGAGGCCAGTTTCAACACTGGCCGCAACGCAGATGTTGTCGAAGTTCAGGTGCAGCTTCCCGATGGCGTGCTTGTGTTCCAGGTTCCGCGCGGTCGATTGCAAGCCGCGGATGCGCGTGTGTTCGTTCTCTGGATGTTGGGTTCATCGGCGCTTCTGATCGGCATTGCACTGTGGTTTCTGCGCAATCAGGTCAAGCCGATCGAACGGCTGGCGCTCGTTGCGGAGAGCTTCGGCAAAGGGCGCAACTTGCCCGATTTCAAACCATCGGGCGCCGCTGAAGTTCGGCGTGCAGCGCAAGCTTTTATCGAGATGCGCGAGCGCATCGAACGCCATGTGCGGCAGCGCACCAACATGCTCTCCGGCGTCAGCCATGATCTCAGAACGCCGCTGACGCGCATGCGCCTGCAATTGGCGATGATGCCGAGGGATGCCGACCATGACGCGATGTCTTCGGACGTCGACGAAATGGAACGCATGGTCAATGAGTATCTGGAGTTCGCGCGCGGCGAAGGCGGCGAGGCGCCGGTGGAAACCGAGTTGCGTTCTCTGGTGGAAGAAGCCGTCTCTGATTCCGCGCGCGCAAAAAAGCGCGGCGCCGAGCGCATCACCGTCACTGCCGCCGACAGCGCCGTGATCGCCATCAAAAGAAACGCGCTGAAGCGTTGCCTGATCAATCTCATCGACAATGCGCTGCGCTACGGCAAGCGTGTCGAAGTCGCGCTACGTCAAACGCCGCGCGGCGCGGAAATTTCGGTTGATGATGACGGCCATGGCATTGCCGAAGAGCGCCGTGAAGAAGCCTTCCGCCCATTCACGCGGCTGGATCAAGGGCGCAATCTCCAGGCTGGCGGTGTGGGCTTGGGCCTGGCCATTGCGCGCGACATTGCGCGCGCGCATGGCGGCGACGTGATCTTGGAGCGCAGCCCGCTCGGCGGTCTTAAAGCGATTGTGCGTCTGCCGGGATAGGCGCGGGCCTCATGGTTCGAGACGGCTGCTTCGCAGCCTCCTCACCATGAGGAGTAAAACAATGTCCTCATCCCGAGGAGCGCGCGCAGCGCGCGTCTCGAGGGACGCGCCTCAGCACGACGTTTTATTCAGCTGTAACGCTTTTCGTATTCCGGATAGACGCGCTGGAATGTTTCCATGAAATCGGCAGAGGAATCTTCGCTCAACGCGCCCTGCAACACGGCCAGTAATGCATGCCAGCCGCCGGCGGCGCGTGCGCGATATTCGGGATCAATCGGCCCCTGCGTCAGGGTGAGCCTCGTGCCCTCGTCCACCGGCTCCAGATCGAAATTGATGATGGCCTCCGTCACCGCCGGAACGTCGTCGCCCAGCATGTAGACGATCCAGCTATAAGAGAGATGCTTCAGAGGTTCGCGCGCCAAAACGATTCCGCGCACCACCGGACCGCCGGACCGCAGCTCGATCTTGCCGCCAATCTCTTCCGAGATGTAGCCGTTGCCGAGCCATTCCGGCAGCAATTCCGCCTCGGTCAGATATTCCCACACGCGTTCAGGCGGCGCCGACAACAGGCGTTGAAACCGCACCGTGCCGGCGGCGTCGAACTCTCCAAGATCGTCCACTTACTATCCCTTCGGCTTTTCCGATGGGGCGCCCAATTCGCGGCCCCGGCGCGTGGCGGCATCGACAGCTTTCGCCATTAGCGCGTCAAGCCCACCCTCACCCATCAGCACTTTCAGGGCAGCCTCGGTGGTGCCGCCCGGGCTGGTCACTTCCTTCCGCAGCTCAGAAGCCGCCCGTGGATCGGCGGCCAGAAGCGCGCCGGCGCCCGAAACCGTGGCCCGGGCCAGACGGTCGGCGGAGGCCGGGTCCAGCCCTTGGGCGCGGCCAGCTGCCGCCAGCACCTCGGCCATTAGGAAAAGATAGGCCGGCCCCGAGCCGGACACGGCTGTGACGACATCCATCAGGCTTTCGTCTGCCACCCAGAGCGTGTCGCCCAAGCCCGACATCAAATGTTCCGCCAGGTCGCGGTCGGCGGTGGAAAGTGACGGCCCGCCATATAGCGCGGTGATTCCCTTGCCGATGGCACCGGGGGTATTGGGCATGGCGCGGGCGATGCGCGAGGCACCGAGAAGCGAACCCAAAAGCCCGGTTCCGATTCCGGCAGCGATGGAAACGACCAGCGCCCCCGCCTGCCCCAGCTCGGGCAAAAGACCCGGCTCGGCCTTGATCACTTGCGGTTTCATCGCCAGCACAATGGCGGCAAGCTTCGGCGCCGCCGTGAAGTGCTGTTCCAACACAATACGTTTCGACGCCGCGAGATCGCGCAGTTCGGAACTTGGGTTGGGTTCGATAACTCGGATGGCGGAGAAGCGCCCGCCCGCGAGCCAGCCTTTGAGAAGGGCTCCGCCCATGCGGCCGGCACCGACGAGAAGGACCTCGCCTCCCGCAGCGCTGGCGGGGCTCACGTCACGCCTGACCGGCGACTTCGAGCACGGCAGCCTTCAATGCTTCCTGCGCCGTCTTGCCGGCCCAGAGGACGAATTGAAACGCCGGGTAATAATGCTCGCAGGCTTCGACGGCGAGTTGGAGCATGGCTTCGCATTGCGCCGCGCTGACATTCGAATCCGGGAAGATCAGCACATGGCGGAACAGCACGATGCCGTCGTCCGGCCACAGATCGAAATGCCCCAGCCACAATTGCGCATTGATCGCCAAGAGCAGCTCGGCAATTTCCGGGCGGCGCTCTTTCGAAACGCGCATGTCGAAACTGACCGACACATGCAGCGATTGCAGCTCTTCGCGCCATGTGAAGCAGAAATGATAATCGCACCAGCGCCCGGCAACGGTGAGGTTGATCTCATCACGCGTCAAACGTTCGAAAGGCCAGCCATTATCTTCCACCGCGTTCTCGAGCATATCGAGCGGATGGTCGAGCGTTGGCACTTCGTGGGGTACGGCAAGTTTCATGAACACGCATCTCCGGGGGAAAAACGAAGCAGTTCCCCGTCAAACTGAACAAGATTTTGATTCGTTACAAGCCCGCGCACCGACCTGTTGTGTGTACCGATTTGCAATTCACAGCTTTCCCTTCGACCGCTTCTTAGCGTCGACACGCTTCGGACGCGGCGATGACTGACTGGGTTTCGCGTCGCGCTTACCTTCAAGCGCCACGATGCGCGCCGCCAGACGTTCATTCTCTTCGCGCGCTTTGGCGGCCATCAATTTGACAGCGTCGAATTCCTCGCGCGGCACGAAATCGAGATCGCCCACCATTTTCTCGAGTCGGGATTTGACGATGTTCTCCACTTCGGTGCGGAACGCTTGCGCCGCGCCGGCAGCGTTGGTGAAGAAGCGGGCCATCGAATCAAGAACGCGATTGTCGGTTTGCATCTGGTCGGTCCCTGACAGCGAATTCTGGCGGCAGTTCGGATATGAGCTCCGAACCCCAAGCATACAAGGTGATCAACCCCAATGCTCGCGTGGTGGCAAGTCCCATTCGAGGTTAACAGGCACCTTGGCCCGCTCGTCTTGACAGCTAAGGAACACTCGCGCGACCTAGACGCCGCCATTCACCAGCAATGATGGCGCCACAAGGTTGAGCCATGGTCCCCGCCGTACTGCCCTTCCCGAATATCGACCCGGTCATCTTTCAGATCGGACCGTTGGCGATACGCTGGTATGCGCTTGCCTATATTGCGGGGCTGCTGCTCGGCTGGAACTTCATCGTGCGCCGTCTCAAGGACGCCGCGCTGTGGAACGGCCAGCCGTTTAAGGGAAAGGCGCCGGCGACCCCTGACAATATCGGCGACCTTTTCGTATGGATCACGCTGGGCGTCATCCTCGGCGGCCGCTTCGGCTTCGTCCTCTTTTACGGCATTGGCTATTGCGGCTTTTCCGGCGGTGCGGGCCCCTCATGTGAGGGACTGCCCGGCGCCTATCTCACCAATCCGCTGAAGATCATCGCCGCGTGGGAAGGCGGCATGTCCTTCCATGGCGGGCTTCTGGGCGTGATCATTGCCACGATTTTATTTTGCCGCCGTCACAAATTGAATCTCTTGGCGGTGTCCGATCTCGTGGCCGCCGCCGCGCCCATCGGATTGTTCTTTGGACGTATCGCCAATTTCATCAATTCGGAATTGTGGGGAAAAGTTTCTGATGTGCCCTGGGCGGTGATCTTTCCCAACGCGCAACCCTTCGGCGTGCCGCGGCATCCCAGCCAGATCTATGAAGCGTTGATGGAAGGCGTGCTGCTGTTCATCATTCTTCGCATCGCCGTGAAGCGTTTTCAGATTCATCGCCGACCGGGAATGGTGACCGCATTGTTTCTCGCGCTTTACGGTCTCTTCCGCTTCCTGGTGGAATTCGTGCGCGATTCGGAATCGGTGATCTATGGCTGGTTCAGCATGGGCCAGCTCTTGAGCCTGCCCATGCTTACGGCGGCAGCTTTGTTCTACTGGTATGCGCTTCGCACACCGGCGGCGAAACCAGCGAAGTGAACGCCCTCAAAGAAAAACTCATCCGGCATATACGCGCCTCGGGTCCCATGACCGTCGCGCAGTACATGCAAGCTGCGCTCAGCGATCCCGACCACGGCTATTACGCGATCTCCGATCCGCTGGGCCGCGATTTCATCACCGCGCCTGAAATCAGCCAGATGTTCGGCGAACTCATCGGCCTCGCGCTCGCGCAAGCCTGGGAAGATAGCGGCGCGCCAGAAGAGTTCGATCTGGTGGAGCTGGGTCCGGGTCGAGGCACGCTGATGTCCGATGCGCTGCGCGCTGCCGAGCGAGCGCGCCGCGCATTTGTTAGCGCTGCGCGTGTCACCCTGGTCGAAACGAGCCCCGCTTTACGCGCCGTACAAACGGCGAAACTCGCGGCCTATGATGTGACATGGACTAGTCACCTGTCGGATGTTCCGCGTGGCCGACCGATCTTTGTAATCGCCAATGAATTCTTTGACGCGCTTCCCATCCGCCAATTCGTGCGAGGCGCCCGTGGCTGGCACGAGCATATGATTACGCTTGATGGCGACGACCTCGCTTTCGCGCTGACGCCAGACAGCGTGCCGACATCTTTCATTCCGGAGCATTTGCGCGACGCGCCGGAAGGCGAATATTTCGAGCATTGCCGCGAAGGCATTGAAACGACTCGTGATCTCGCAGCGCGGATTGCCTCCGATGGTGGCCTCGCACTTCTCATCGATTATTGCCATGAGGAAAGCGGCTGGGGCGACACGCTGCAGGCCGTGCAACGCCACCAATTTGTCGATCCGCTCGCCGAACCGGGACTGGCCGACCTCACCGCGCATGTGGATTTCGGCGCGCTTGCAGAGGTAGCAACCGAAGCGGGTGCGCGCGTGTTGGGTCCGACGACGCAAGGCGCCTTTCTCGAAGCCCTCGGCATCCGCCTGCGCACGGCCAAACTGGCCCATTCCAACCCGTCCAAAGCTGGCGAGATGGACGAAGCTTTATTCCGTCTCACCGATCCGGATCAGATGGGCACTTTGTTCAAAGTCATGGGCATCGCGAGCGTTGGCATAGCGCCGTTGCCCGGGCTGCCGGCAAGGGCCGAGTAGGATGCTGATTCTGCGCGCCACAAATTTGGATGCGCCGGAGATCGCGCATGGTTTCTTCGGCCGGCGCGGCGGCGTGTCCGAAGGAATTTACGCGTCACTGAATTGCGGACCAGGCTCCGGCGACGACCAAATTCGTATCGCCGAAAATCGTCGCCGCGTTCTCGCGGCGCTTGCCGATGGCGCGGAATCAAACCTCGTGACCGTTGCGCAAATTCACAGCGCAGACGTCGTGACTGTGACCGAGCCATGGCCCATGGGCTCTGCCCCTAAAGCCGACGCTATGGTGACCACCCACGCCGGCATCGCGCTCGGCATTCTGGCGGCGGATTGCGCGCCTGTGCTGCTCGCCGATCCGGAAGCGCATGTGATCGGGGCCGCCCATGCCGGATGGGGCGGCGCCTTTGGCGGCGTCATCGAAAATGTGGTTGCCGCCATGACGCGCTTGGGAGCAAAGCGAACGCGTATAATAGCCGCCATCGGCCCCTGCATCGGACAAGCCTCCTATGAGGTCGGTCCCGAGTTCGAGCAGCGCTTCGCCGCCCACGACTCGACATCGCGGCGCTTCTTCATTCCCTCGCTGCGCGAAGGCCACTGGCAATTCGACCTCGAAGCCTATGTCGCCTCACGCCTGACCGAGGCCGGAGTGGGTACGGTTAATAGGCTTGGGACCGACACCTATACGCGCGAAACCGATTTCTTCTCGTTTCGGCGCACAACGCATCAAAAACAGGCGGATTATGGACGGCAGATTTCCGCGATTCTGCTGCGTCGCTGAGCATTTTGGCGCGCCTGTGACTCCTCTCGCGCTTTGTGTTTACGGCCCTCCCCCAGCTTGCTAGAAGACCCGCGCTGGCAGGGCGACGGGGCAATGCGGGCAAGCAATTGATTTTCTTGTGTGGTTTTCGGATTCGAACCGGCCACATGAATGGCGAGTGGGGGCAAAATTCATGAAGCTGCTGGCCGGCAACAGCAACCGCGCGCTTGCAGAGGCCATTGGCCAGCATCTCAAGCTGTCGTTCACCAAGGCTTCTGTGCGGCGTTTCGCCGACAATGAGGTGTTTGTCGAGATTCAGGAAAATGTTCGCGGCGAAGACATGTTCGTCATTCAGTCGACGAGCTTTCCCGCCAACGACAATCTGATGGAGCTGCTGGTCATCATCGACGCGCTGCGCCGCTCATCCGCCCGCCGCATCACCGCCGTGCTGCCCTATTTCGGCTACGCAAGGCAGGACCGCAAACCCGGTCCCCGCACGCCGATTTCCGCCAAGCTGGTGGCCAACCTCATCACCGAAGCCGGCGCCAACCGCGTGCTGACGGTCGATCTCCATGCCGGCCAGATCCAGGGTTTCTTCGACATACCGACCGACAATCTTTACGCCCAGCCGGTGATGGTCAAAGACATCATCGACTATCTCGACGGCGAAGATTTGATGGTCATTTCGCCCGACGTCGGTGGCGTGGTGCGCGCGCGCGCTTTGGCCAAACGCATCAATGCGGATCTCGCGATTGTCGATAAGAGGCGCGAGCGGGCCGGCGAATCGGAAGTGATGAACATCATCGGCGATGTTACGGGGCGCACCTGCCTTTTGGTCGACGACATCGTCGATTCCGGCGGCACGTTGTGCAACGCCGCCGATGCGCTGCTGCAAAAAGGCGCCAAGGCGGTGTATGCCTATGTCACGCACGGCGTGCTCTCCGGCGGCGCTGTGGCGCGCATTCGCGATTCCAAACTAAAATCGGTGGTGATCACCGACTCCATTGCCGCGACGGACGAGATCGCCAAGTGCAAGAATATCAGGCGCATCTCGATCGCACCGCTTCTCGGCGAAGCGATCGAGCGCATCAGTCACGAAAAATCGGTGTCGAGCCTGTTCGACTGATGGTTCAAGACGGCCGCAAGCGGCCTCCTCACCATGAGGACAACTCCCCCTGATCCTGAGGAGCGCACAACGCGCGCGTCTCGAAGGATGAGAACGTAGCGAAATACCGACGTTCAGCTCGCCATATTCTCGCGCGGCCTGATGCGTTCACCCGGCAGGCGCACGATCACCGTGGTGCCGACGCCGAGCTCGGTGGAGATTTCAAGCGTACCGTTATGAAGCTCCGTCAGCCGCTTCACCAGCGGCAGACCAAGACCCGTGCCTTCGGCGCTGCGCGTGATTTGACTCGCAATCTGGCGGAACGGTTCCAGCGCGACAGCGATGTCTTCGCTCCGCATGCCGATGCCAGTGTCCCGCACCTCGATCAGGATGTCGCCTTTTTTGGCATTGCGGCGCACGGCCGCAACAACCGTACCGCCATTGGGCGTGAATTTGACGGCATTGGTGAGAAGATTGATGCCGATTTGCTTTAGCCGCAGCGGGTCCGCGTAAATCGGCGGCAGGTCCGGCGTCAATTCGACGACAAGTTTGACCCCGGATTTGCGTGCGCGGCCCTGCACCATTTCGCGGCAGGCATGAATGATCGCCGGAAGATCGACCTCTTCTTCGTTCAGCTCAAACTTTCCATTCTCCAGCTTGGTCAGATCGAGAATGTCATTCACGATCGCCAGAAGATGGCGGCCCGATTCATGGATATGGCCGGCATAGCCGCGATAGCGTTCAGACACGGGACCAAGCAGCGCATCGCGAATGACTTCCGAAAATCCCATCACGGCGTTGAGCGGTGTACGCAGCTCGTGGCTCATATTGGCAACGAATTCGCTCTTAGCCCGGTCGGCGACTTCGGCCTGTTCTTTCGCGAGGCGCAACTCTTCGTTCAGGCGCAACAATTCGCCCGTGCGTTCCGCCACGCGTTGTTCCAGACCTTGTTGGGTCTTCACCAATTCCCGCTGGACCTTATCGAGCGTGCGGTTCTTCTCAGCCAGCCGTGTGTTGATGGCGCCGAGATCCGCCAGCGTGGAATGCAGCACTTGCTGAATCTGGCTGCGGTTCAACTTCGCCAATTTATCGGAGTCGAGAAGGCTCGGCGGCAGCATGTTGACGACAGCGGGAAACGTGTCCAGTTGCCCGTAGCGATTCAACATGCGGTCATAGGCCTGTTCAAAGAACGAGCAGGCGGCCGCTTCGCCCAGTCTCGCTTCGCAGGTGCTGTAGAACACATGCGCCAAGCGGAAGATCAACGCCGTCCATTCGCTATTATGCGTCGGCAGGTTCGAGCGCAATTCGAAGGGCACCGGCAGCGTAACATTGGGTATGCTGCTCACCCATTCCTGCATACGCGCCACGCGCGTATCGTCGGCTGCATCCATCGAAGCGGCTGCACGTCCCAAAGTGTCCGCCAACAGCATCTGACAGAGATGGCGCTCTTGCGGGCGGCGGCGTTCAAAAATCAGCGCGAAATCATGGTTCTCAAGCAAAGCGGAAAACTCGACCTTCAACAAAGCTGAAACTCGGCCGCGGACTTGCTCCATCGAATCGCCGGCCGCGATCGCGTCGCGTTCCCACAACAGATAGAGCGCCGGGAATTCAGAATGACGCTCGGCGATTTCGAGATCGGCGAAGCGCGTGAGCGCTGCGGCGAGTTCGCGCGAAGAAGCGTGGCCTGGAACGGCGCCGCGCAAATGCGTGAAGAATGCGAAATGCGCAGAGCTTCCGTCATTTCCGGTCTGCGGGTTCAAGGCTTGCGACTCAGAACGCATCAGCCGCACCACAGGGCGGACAGATTGATCGCAACGGCGCGCCGGGTTTCGGCTGCCGCTTTATGTTCGAAATCACGCCCGCTTCGCCGCACTCAGAGCTCCGGCATCCGACGTGCTCAGCGACAAGTCCGTCGCCCCCACGCCTTCCCATGGGAGAAATCCTAGGCGAGAGGCGTTAATTCGCCTTGAAACAATACGCGAGTGGAACACGAAATTTGCGATTAAGACTTCGTAAATTCGCCGCGGCTCCGGAGCGTCGAAACCGCGGCGATGATGCGTTCTTAGGCAATTATTCCAATTTGAAAGTCAGCGTTGTTTCAGCCGTGGCTTTTATCGGCATTCTGCCGCGCATGGCCGGCGTGTAGCGCCAATGTCCCTTGATCCACTCAATGGCGGCGGCATCGAGCCGCGCAAAACCGCTAGATTTCACGACAACCGCGTCGATCACCATACCGTCTTCGGCAATGGTCAGTGCCAGGCGCACCGAGCCCTCTTCGCCCAAACGGCGTGAAAGTGCCGGATATTCCGGCCGCTTATGCGTGCCCGGAATGGTGCGCGCCGGGCTGAGAACCGGCGCAGGCACGACGAGGACCGCAGGCGGCTGCGCAACATCCGGCGGACGAGGCACGGCAATGGCCGCATTGGGTTCACTGGGCATCGTGAACTCGATGACAGGATCGATCGGCACAGGAATTGGCGGCGCATAGGGCTTAAACGTCGGCGGAGGTGGAGGCAGGACGGTCGGCTCCACATTCGGCAAAAAGCTCACGTCTATCGGCCCTTTAGGCGCCTCTATCTTGATGGGGTGAATTGCCGTCACGAAAGCATAGATTCCGGCGACATGCAGAAGCGTAATGACGGTGATGGCCGAACCGCGATTACGTCTGACCACTGTCCTTGGCCGCGGAATATGGGCCTGCTGAAGATACATAGAGCGTACTCCCCGAGTGTGAACTCGGCGGTTTGGCCGCCGATCTAGCAACCCAGCTCTATGCCCCTGCCGAATCCTTGCGCGCATTTCATCTTCGGGCACCAATCAATTTTGGAGCTGCCTCGCATAAGTCCCGGGATTTGCGATTTGCCATGCCACATCGCGGCAAGACTGTGGCGAAAGCGGCTTGGGCCATTGGCGGCACCCGCGAATTTCCCCCCAGCTTCACTTGCTGTATAGCTCCGCCTCCTTTGGAGCCATGAACCTTGGCGCAAGACTCGCATCGCTTGTCCGGCAGTGATCTGGGCCGCGAGAAATCCCGCAAATTGTCGCCTCTTGGCGCCCTGAAGCCATTCATCGCACCCTATCGCGCCACCATTGCAGCGGCCGGCGTGGCGCTGGTGCTGGCCGCGGCGGCGACATTGGTTATGCCGGTGGCCGTGCGCGGCGTCATCGACCACGGATTTTCCACCGAGGACGCGCGCAATATCGGGCGTTATTTCTTCGCCCTGATGGCCGTGGTCGTATTCATGGGATTTGCCTCGGCCACGAGATTTTATCTCGTCAGCTGGCTGGGTGAGCGCGTCGTCGCCGATGTGCGCGACAAAGTCTTCAGCCATGTGCTCAGCCTCTCGCCGCGCTTCTTTGAAACGACACGTACGGGTGAAGTACTGTCGCGCCTGACCGCCGACACGACTCTGATTCAAACCGTGGTGGGTTCGTCAGCCTCATTCGCGTTGCGCAGCCTGGTGATGGCGATCGGCAGCCTCGTGATGATGTTCGTCACTAGCCCCAAGCTTGCAGGGCTTTCGGTGATCGGCGTTCCGCTGGTTCTGGCACCGATCATTCTGTTCGGACGGCGCGTGCGCAATCTTTCACGCGAGTCGCAAGACCGCATCGCTGACACCTCGGCGATGGCCGGCGAAATCATCAATGCGGTGCAGACCGTGCAGGCCTTCACCCATGAAGACCGCAGCCGCAAGATTTTCCATGACGCGGTGGAAGATTCATTCCGCTCGGCAATCAAACGCACGCGTATGCGGGCGGTGATGACGGCGCTGGTCATTTCGTTGGTCGGCGGCGTGGTCGTCGGCGTGCTGTGGGCCGGCGCCGCCGACGTGTTGGACAACGCCATGACCGGCGGCGAGCTAAGTCAATTCATTCTCTATGCGGTGCTGCTGGCAAGTTCGGTGGGCGCCTTGTCGGAATTGTGGGGCGATTTACAGCGCGCTGCCGGCGCCACCGAGCGGCTGGTGGAAATCTTGCGCACCGAGCCCGACATCACATCGCCGGCGCAACCCACCCTGTTGCCGAAGCCGGCAAAGGGCGCGGTGCGCTTCGAACATGTTTCCTTCGTGTATCCCGCTCGCCCCGAGCACAAAGCGTTGCGGGATTTCTCGCTTGTGGTGAATCCGGGCGAAGCGGTCGCGCTGGTCGGCCCTTCCGGCGCCGGCAAATCCACCGTGTTTCAATTGCTGCACCGTTTCTTCGACCCGCAAGTAGGGCGAATACTCTTCGACGGCGTCGACATCACGACAACCGAGCCGCGCGCCTATCGCGCCAATTTGGCCGTTGTCTCGCAGGAGCCGGTGATATTCGCGGGCTCCATAGCGGACAATATTCGCTACGGGCGGCTCGATGCAGACGATTCCGACATTGCGCGCGCCGCCGAAGCCGCGGCGGCGGACGAATTCGTCCGCCAATTGCCGGATGGCTACAACACGATTGTTGGCGAACGCGGCGTGACGCTGTCGGGTGGGCAACGCCAGCGCATTGCTATTGCGCGTGCGATCTTGCGCGACGCGCCGCTTCTACTGCTCGACGAAGCGACCTCCGCTCTGGACGCGGAGAACGAACGCCTGGTGCAACAGGGTCTGGCCAATCTGATGGCGGGACGCACCACCATTGTCATTGCGCATCGCCTTGCTACCATTCAGCGCCTGAAACGCATTGTGGTGCTGGATCAAGGCAGTATTGTCGCCGAGGGCAGCCACGCCGAATTGGTCAACAATGGCGGCCTCTATGCCCGCCTCGCAGCGCTGCAATTCAACGAAGCGCGCGCGCTGGCGGTTTAATTTCCGCCTCTAAGGCGTGAGTTGGAAATCCGGACCATTGCGCAACCAACCCACCGCATCTATTAGAAGCTGGGCTTCGTGCGAAACATCTTTCCACATGTGGGTTTTGTTCACGCGCCCGGTCCAGCGCCGCGCTTTGTCACCATCTTCCGCGCTTTCGTAAAACCCGTGATGAGCGTGATCGATCAAGCGCCGTTCGACAAAGCTCCAAAGGCGCGCAAAATCCTGCCGCCGTTTCTCGTCGTCCGGCGACAACAGCGACAAAATTAAACCGCTTCTGATCGCTTCGCACTGAACCCACCAGGAGCGCTCGGGCACGCGCAAATCGACGCCACGAACCGCCCAAATGGAAATCGAACGCGAAAAGCAGATACCGCCGTCTTCGTGTTTGAAGAAACGCTTGCAGGAATCATACAGCGATTTGCTCGCGGCGAGAGCCCTCTCCGCACGTTCTGTGCCGGATGTCGCTTGCAGAAATATTCGAATGAGTTGCACCGATTGTCCTGAACGCGGCACATCAGGAGCCGGCTTCCAGTCTGCACCGTAGTAATATGGCAGCAAGTCGAATGCGCCGGTCATGGCGTCGAAATGGTGCTGCACATGCCAATCGAACCGCGGCTTCACGCGCTCATCCCAGTTCTTGGAGACGAGATTTGTGAGCGTGCCGAGCATATCGACCACAACGTTTAGATCCTTGAGGCCGATGGGCGTGCCGAGCCAATCCAACGCCGCCCCTTCCGGCATATCTTCACGGCGCACGCGGCTATTGTCGCGGTGGTAATAGCCCCAATAACCACCGTGCTGATGATCCCACGCGACATTCTCCAACCAATCCAAGCTACGCCGCGCCCATTGCTTCGCCGTATCTTCGCCAATCATTGGCGCCAACTCGGCAAAAGCTTGCAGCACATAGGTATGTCCGTGGGGGTGCTTGCGCCCCTGTTCCAACGGAGCGCCCCGGCGATCTGTCACGGTGAAGAACCCGCCATGCACAGGGTCCCACATTTTTTCAGTTAGAAACGTGAATCCTTGACGCGCCGCCTCGTCATACCCCCGCCCCGGATAGAGCGCCGCCGCGCGGGCGTAAGCCCATGTCTACCGCGTCTGAAATTCCAATGATTTCTTATGCTCTCCGTTCGGCCGCCACCGACGATCGAGATCGGTGAGGAAGCCGCCGCATTCCTTGTCGAGCGTCGCCGGCCAGTGCGCGTCGAGCGCATCGCGGAAGAGCATTGCTTCGAGCTCGGCGGCGAATTCCAAGCGCCCGCTTTTGTCGCGGAGCATTCTTGTTATGGATTCGATGCGCGCCGGATCTGGTTTCACTCGCTTCGCCAATTGCGCCCCAATAGGTCTTACTGTGAAGACGAATGCGCATCATCGCGCGAGAACGGTTCGCCGCCACCTGTCACGTTAATGACATTCGCGCGATGCGCCAATCCAAGCGGAAGGGATAGTTAAGCGGCGGAATGGCCAGCTTTTGCTTTACGCAAGAGATCCATCAGCGGCCGGTGCAAGGCCTCGTTGGCGGCGAGGACATCGCCGGTCTCCAACATGCGTTCGCGCCCGTCCAGATCGCTCACAACGCCGCCCGCTTCCTTGACCAGAAGCAGCCCTGCGGCGATATCCCAGGGCCGCAAATGACGCTCCCAAAAAGCATCGAAGCGGCCCGCGGCCACCCATGCCAAATCGAGCGCCGCCGAACCCAGACGGCGCATGCCGGCTGTCGAATTGATCACCATGCGCAGTTCGTCCAGGAACAAATCCTGACCGTCGCGACCCATAAAGGGCGCGCCCGACGCGATCAGCGTATCGGGCAGGTTGGAACGCTGCGCCACGCGCAAGCGCTTGTCGTTGAGAAAGGCGCCATGACCGCGCTCGGCGACAAACATTTCGTCGCTCACCGGATTGAACACCACCGCCGAAACAACCTGCCCTTCGCGCTCCAGTGCGATGGAGATGCAGAACTGCGGAATGCCATGCATGAAATTGGTGGTGCCATCGATGGGATCGATGATGAAGCGGTGCGTCTTGTCGGGCCCTTCGATCTCGCCGGCTTCCTCCGCCAGAAATCCGTAGCCGGGCCGCGCCTTCTTCAATTCTTCGACCAGAATTTTTTCGGTGCGCTCGTCGGCATTGGTGACGAAATCCGCCGGCCCTTTGCGCGAGACCTGCAAATTCTCAAGCTCGCCGAAATCACGGATCAAAGGACGGCCGGCTTTGCGCGCGGCGGCCGTCATCACGTTCAGCGCAGGCGATAAATAGGGCATATGCAAATCCGATCTTGTCGCCGTGCCGAAGAGCCGCGTCTATTCCGCGCGCTTCACGTAAGAGCCATCGTCGGTGGAGACGATGACTTTGGTGCCCGCTTCGATGAACGGCGGCACCTGGGTGCGAATGCCGTTTTCGAGGATGGCGGTTTTGTAAGATGACGTCGCCGTCTGCCCGCGCGTGACCGGATCGGCTTCCGCAATGGTCAGCACAACGTGCTGTGGCAGGGAAACGCCGATGGGGCGGCTTTCATGCAGTTGCATAATAACTTTCATGCCGTCGGCCAAAAACGGCACGCGGTCCTCGCCCACGAAATCGGCTTCGACTTCGATCTGGTCGTAGGTCTCCATGTCCATAAAAGTCAGCATGTCGCCGCTGGCGTAGAGAAACTGGAAATCGCGCCGTTCGAGCTGCACCTCGTCCACGGTTTCGGCGGAGCGAAAACGCTCATTGAGCTTTCCGCCACTGATGATGTTCTTAAGTTCGACTTGATTATACGCGCCGCCCTTGCCCGGCTTTACGGCCTGCGTCTTCACGACCGACCAGAGCTGATTGTTCAGCTCGATCACCATGCCGGGACGGACTTCATTACCTGCGACTTTGCCCATGCGGGAGCTCCCGGCGAAATAGGTTCAAGGTGGAAAGAGCGGGCGGGTTCTAGCAGTCAAAAGAGGGCGTTGAAAGCCTTCACCGCGGCGGCGGGACCTTCGAGGTAATCCCAAACCCCGGCGGAAACGGCCAGGAAATCGGCGCCGGCTTCAACCAGGGGGCGCGCATTTTCGACCGTGATGCCGCCGATGGCGACCACCGGAACCACCATCATGTTCGCCCACCAGGAGAGAAGCGCCACGTCGGCGCGCGATTTCGGCTCTTTGGTGGTGGTCGCGTAAAATGCACCGAACGCGATGTAATCCGCCCCGGCTTCGGCCGCCTCGATGGCGAGGTGGCGAGAATCGTGAGCCGTGACGCCGATAATCCGGTCTTTGCCTAGCACGCCCCGCGCATCGCTGTAGGACATGTCGTCCTGACCGATATGAGCGCCGTCGGCGCCCAGTTTTACTGCCAGGTCAGGACGGTCATTGATCAGAAACGCCACGCCCGCGCGCTGCGCGATTGGCAGCAGCATGTCGCCGGCGCGCAGGATTTCGTCATCGGAGACGTTCTTGAGCCGCAATTGAACGGTGGCGACGTCGCCCGCCCCAAGTGCCCCGCGCAGACTCTCCGCGAAGGGTTTCGGGTCGATGCGCTCGGGCGTGATGAGATAAAGACGGCAATGGTGCTTCGGCATAGGAATTGGCGCGCTCTGGTGAAAGAGCCAAGCCTTACGCCGCTTTGCCGGCCTTCTCCAACTCCGGACTCCATTTGCCGAGACTGGCTAGCCCATTCAGATGCGCGCGACGTGAAAAGGCGGCCTGAGCGGCAGTCACATTTTCGGCCTTACCGGCCCACACTTTTTGCGGCTCGTGCTGAAGAGCGCGGCCGTAAGAATAGGTCACCGGCCAGGGCAGCGGACCCATGCGGTTCATCGCATCGAGATGCGCCGTGGCGTCTGCGTCGGACTGCCCGCCGGAGAGGAAGGCGATGCCGGCAACTGACGGCGGCACGCAATTCTTGAGCACGCGCAGCGTGGCGGCGGCGACCTCCTGAACTGACGCCTGCTTCGCGCTTTTCTTACCCGCAATGACCATGCTCGGCTTCAGCACGATGCCTTCCAGCATCACGCCCTGCAGATAGAGATCCTGGAATTGCTGCTTCAGAACGCGGGTCGCGACCTCTTCGCAGGTGTCGATGTCATGCGCGCCATCCATTAGGACTTCCGGCTCGACGATCGGCACAATGCCTTCTTGCTGGCAAATGGCCGCATAGCGCGCCAGTGCATGCGTATTGGTGTAGATACCCGCGAAGGTCGGAATGTGGGCGGCGATATCGATGACCGCGCGCCATTTGGCGAAGCGTGCGCCAAGGGCGCGGTATTCCTTCATGCGTTCGCCCAAGCCGTCGAGGCCTTCTGTGATCACTTCACCAGGGCAGCCAGGCAGCGGAACAACGCCTTTGTCGACCTTGATGCCTGGGATGGAGCCAGCAGCGGCGATGAGCTTCGACAGCGGCGTGCCGTCTTTGGCTTTTTGGCGGAGCGTTTCGTCATAAAGAATGACGCCGGAGATATTCTTGGTCATCGCATCGGCGCTGCGGAAGAGCATCTCGCGATAGTCGCGGCGCAAATCTTCAGTGGATTCAACGCCGATTGCGTCAAACCGCTTCTTGATCGTGCCCGAGCTTTCATCAGCGGCAAGAAGGCCTTTGCCCGGTGCAACCATCGCTTTTGCGGTCTTCTTCAGTTCATCGGCGTACATCGTCTAGCTCCTCGTCTCATCCATACGAAGGGCGGCCACACCTGGCAGCTCTTGCCCCTCCAACCATTCCAGAAATGCCCCGCCGGCGGTCGAGACATAGGTAAAGTCGTCGATCGCTTGCGCATGCGCCAAGGCCGCGACCGTATCGCCACCTCCCGCAACCGACAAAACCTTGCCGGCCCGCGTACGATCAGCCACAGCGCGGGCCGCGGCAACCGTTCCCGCGTCGAATGGTGAATGCTCGAACGCGCCGAACGGTCCGTTCCACACCACTGTCGCGACATGTTGAAGGCGGGCGACAAAGGCGGCCACCGATTTCGGGCCGACATCCAGGATCATTTCATCCGGCTTTACGCCGTCGATGTCGGCAACACGGCTGGCCGCGCCCGCCTTGAATTCCTTGGCGAGCACGACATCGACCGGCAAGAGAATAGCCGCACCGGAGCCTGACGCTGCTTTGACGATTCTGCGCGCGGTTTCGAACTGATCGGCTTCGACCAGAGATTTGCCGACCAGATGACCCTCGGCCGCAAGAAACGTGTTGGCCATGGCGCCGCCAATCACAAGTACATCGACTCTGGAAATAAGATTTTCCAGAAGTGCGATCTTCGTTGAAATCTTTGCACCACCGACAACCGCCATCAAGGGGCGCGTCGGCTTTTCCAGCGCCTGCGTCAAATGTTCCAATTCCGCTTGCATCGAACGTCCCGCAGCGGACGGCAACAGATGTGCAACACCTTCCGTGGTGGCGTGGGCACGGTGCGCGGCGGAGAACGCATCGTTGACGAAAATATCGCCGAGCGCAGCAATCTCACGCGCGAAGGCTGGATCGTTCTTCTCTTCGCCGGCATGAAAACGCGTATTCTCGAGAAGCGCGACTTCGCCGTTTTTCAATGCAGCGACAGCGTCTTGCACTTTCTTGCCGATGCAATCGTCGACGAAAACGACGTTGCGCCCGATCGCCTTAGCCAGCGGCTCGGCCACCGGCTTCAGCGACATCTCAGGAACGACTTTCCCTTTCGGGCGGTCGAAATGCGACAGCACCACCACACGCGCGCCTTTATCGGCGAGCTCGCGAATGGTCGGCGCCTGGCGTTCGATGCGCGTGGCATCGGACACCTTGCCGTCTTTCATGGGGACATTGAGATCGACGCGTACGAGGACGCGCTTTCCCTTTACGTCAAGATCGTCAAGCGTCCGGTAAGCCATCTGCGCAATGCGTCAGAGGAATTTCGCCATCGTCAGAGCCGTATCGACCATGCGGTTCGAGAAACCCCACTCATTGTCGTACCAGCTCATGACGCGGACCAGATTGCCGTCGATCACCTTGGTCTGATCCAGCGCGAAGGAGGCCGAGGCTGGATTATGATTGAAATCGCTCGACACCAGCGGCTCGGTGACGATGACAAGGATGCCCTTCATGTCGCCATTGGCGGCCTTGATCATGACATTGTTCACTTCTTCGACCGTCGTGGGGCGCTTCGCAACGATCTTGAGATCGACGCATGACACATTCGGTGTCGGCACGCGGATGGAGACGCCGTCCAGCTTGCCCTTCAATTCCGGAATCACCAGCCCCACCGCCTTGGCGGCGCCGGTCGAGGTCGGAATCATGTTCAGCGCGGCAGCGCGGGCGCGGTAGAGGTCCTTATGCATCTGGTCGAGCGACGGCTGATCATTCGTGTAGGAATGAATCGTCGTCATGAAGCCTTTTTCGATGCCGATCGCATCGTTCAAAATCTTCGCGACCGGCGCGAGGCAATTCGTCGTGCACGAGGCGTTGGAGACGATGATGTGGTCTTTGGTCAGCGCCTTGTGGTTGACGCCATAGACCACCGTCATTTCGACGCCGTCGGCCGGCGCGGAGATGAGGACGCGCTTGGCGCCGGCGGTGAGATGCGCGGACGCTTTTTCTTTCGATGTGAAAATGCCCGTGCATTCGAACGCGATGTCGACGCTCAATTCCTTATGCGGCAATTCGGCGGGATTCTTGATCGCAGTGACCTTGATGCGATGGCCATCGACCACGATGCTGTCGCCATCGACCTTCACGTCGGCCGGGAAGCGTCCATGCACCGAGTCATAGCGCAAAAGATGTGCGTTGGTTTCGACGGGGCCGAGATCGTTGATACCGACGACGACAATGTCCTTACGGCCGGATTCTACGATCGAACGCAACACCAAGCGGCCGATACGGCCAAACCCATTGATCGCAACACGCAAGGCCATACCACTCATCCCTTCTTCGAAATCCGCGACACTGCCGCCTCCGCGACGGCCTCCTCGGTTATGCCAAAATGCCTGTACAAATCCTTAGCGGGCGCGCTGGCGCCGAAACCATTCATGCCGACAAAGCCGCCATTTTCGCCAATGAAGCGGTCCCAACCCATGGGGCCGGCCGCTTCGACCGCCACGCGCACAACGCCGGGCGGGAGGATGGCGGCACGATAAGAACTCGGCTGCTCGTCGAACAATTCCCAACAGGGCATCGATACCACGCGGGTGCCGATCCCTCGCGCTTGCAAAATGTCGCGCGCCTTGACGGCGATTTCGACTTCTGAACCGGTGGCCATAAGAACCACGCGTAAATCTCCGTCCGCCTCGCGCAGGACATAGGCGCCACGGGCGCAAAGATTTTCGTCGCCGTCATGGCGGAGCGTAGGAAGATTTTGGCGCGACAGCGCCAGGAGCGACGGGCGTGCCGCCTCCTTAAGAGCGATTTCCCAGCATTCCGCCGTCTCGATGGCATCGGCCGGCCGCATGACCAGGAGATTGGGAATCGCGCGCAGGCTTGCCAAATGCTCCACCGGCTGATGCGTCGGACCATCTTCGCCGAGGCCGATGGAATCGTGCGTCATCACATGGATAACGCGCTGGCCCATAAGAGCTGCTAGGCGGATAGACGGGCGCGCATAATCGGAGAACACCAAAAAGGTTCCCGAATAGGGAATGAGCCCGCCATGTAGCGCCATGCCGTTCATGGCGGCCGCCATGCCGTGCTCGCGAATGCCGTAATGGATGAAGCGGCCGTCGTATTTGCTGGGCCCGACGATCGCGGTGTCTTTGGTGCGCGTGAGATTGGAGCCGGTCAGATCGGCGGAACCGCCAACCGTCGTGGACACAATGGAATTGATGACATCCAACGCCATTTCCGAGGCTTTGCGTGTCGCAACGCTCGGCTTGTCGTTCGCGAGCTTCGCCTTGAACGCGGTCATGGCGTCGTTCAGCGCTGTCGGAATTTCACCCGACATCGCTGCTTCAAAAGATTGTTTCGCCTCGCTCTGGCGCAGACGCGTTTCCCAAGATTTGCGGACGTCCGCGCCCTGCGCGCCGGCCTCACGCCATGCTGCGCTAATCTCTTCGGGAATTTCGAACGGCACATGCGGCCATTCCAGCCCAAGGCGCGCGCCGGCAATTTCCTCGGCGCCCAAAGGTTCGCCGTGACATTTCGATGTGCCCGCCCGCTTCGGCGCGCCAAAACCGATCACGGTTTTGCACGCGATCAACACCGGACGGTCGGAGCTTTGTGCGCTCGCCAATGCGCGTTCGACCGCGGCGGAATCGTGACCGTCGACGCGGAGGGTGCGCCAGCCCATGGATTCGAAGCGCTTCAACTGATCGGTGGAATCCGACAGGCTCACGGCACCGTCGATGGAAATACCGTTGTCATCAAAAAGCACGATGAGGCGATTGAGCCTGAGATGACCGGCCAGGCTGCAAGCTTCCTGGCTGATGCCTTCCATCAGATCGCCGTCGCCGGCGATGACATAGGTGCGATGATCCACCAGCGCGTCGCCGAACCGCGCATTCAGCAGGCGTTCCGCAAGAGCAAAACCGACCGCATTGCCGATGCCCTGACCGAGCGGGCCGGTTGTGGTTTCGATGCCTGGCGCATGGCCATATTCGGGATGGCCGGCTGCCGGGCTGCCGAGCTGGCGGAAATTGCGAATGTCGCCAAGCGTCATCCCCTCGTAGCCGGTGAGATGAAGCAAAGAATAGAGCAGCATCGAGCCGTGACCGGCCGACAGAATGAAGCGGTCGCGGTCGGCCCAATGGGGCGCCGACGGATCGAACTTCAGAAATTTGGTGAACAGCACGGTGGCGACATCGGCCATGCCCATCGGCATGCCGGGATGCCCGCTTTTCGCGGCTTCGACGGCATCCATGGCCAGCACGCGTATGGCGTTCGCCATGAGCCTTTGGCCAGCCGTGGTTTCGGTAAGGCCAAGCACGGAAGGAGAGTGTGCCGGAGCGGCGGTCGCCACCGGAGAGGTGGATGCACTCGTCATATAAAGAGCCCTATGGAGCAGCGTGTGCGTACAAAGGGGGTACCACCCCGTCAAGGTCTGGGACCCGACTCCAACGGGGAAAACAAGTCCTTCCGTTGACTCTGTTCGATCCCCGCCTAAGGTGTCCGCTTAAAGGAGAGAGCAATGGCAAGGTTAGACGCGGCTTTAGCCCGTTTCTCCGCAGCGCTCGACCTGCTTGAAGCCAAGCTCGAGGAGCGCGGCGAACACACGGTCCCGGCGGAGATTGGCGTCGAGCTCAGCGAGCTCAGGCAGGAACGCGATCATTTGCTTGCCAGGCTGACGATTCTGGAAGAGGAATCTTCGACCTTGGCTGGCGTAAGTGAAGCCGTGGAAACGCGCCTGGATGGCGCCATCGCTGAAATCCGCGCCGTGCTGGGACGCGGCTGAGCGACCCATTTTCTCAATTAGGAGGGGAGCGCGCATGCCCCTGGTAAATGTCCTGATCAATGGCCGTGCTTACACCGTCGCTTGCGATGACGGCGAAGAGCCGCATCTGCGGGAACTCGGCCAATTCCTGGACAAGCGGGTGCGCGAATTGGCTGGCACTGTTGGCGGCCAAGCCAGCGAGAGCCGCCTTTTGCTGATGGCCGGCCTGATCATTTCCGACGAGCTTTCCGAATCCATGACACGGGTCGACGAATTGGAAAAGGAACTCGCAGCCTTACGCGGCAACGGCGCGGCGCATAACGGACACGACGATTCCTTAGCGGAAATCCTGGAAAAAGCTGCCGCCAGGATTGAGACCATTGCCGATCAGGTCGCGCGCTCCTAGATTAGTCCCTGGGCGGATACTGCGCCGCACGTCAGGAAAGCGATACCCAGGGGCCTTAATGGTACTCACCGGGAGCTGTCCCTGGCCAGGACCGTGGTCTTGGTCATATGGCGCCCACCTGCACATGCAGGCCCGTGAGGATCCAACTCCAACGGCCGGGTGGTTCCGCCCACTTTCCTTTTTTCGAACTGCTTCCTTTTCCGGGGAAATTGTCTATGACGCGGCGTGCGTGACGCTCTCGCCGCCGCAAAGTCCGAGCTTCGCCGACAGGCAGAGGCAAAGCGAAACCTGTTGCATGTGGGCGGAGCAAAGGCCGGCATTTCCATCGCCGCGCACTTCGCAACCATTCCCATTCCCGCCTCGGCAATCGTTGGGGTCTATGTTCCCATCCGCAGCGAAGCCGATAGCCTGAGCGTGGTGCGGAAGCTTCGGGCAAAAGGGCATAAAATCGCTCTGCCCCGCATTCACGAAAAAAACCAGCCGCTGCATTTTCACGAATGGCCGGAAAATAAAGCGCCGATGGAAGGCAGCTATCGCTTGCCGGAGCCGGCGCCCGATTGGCCGGACGTCACGCCGGACGTCATTCTGGTGCCGCTTCTCGCCTTCGACGCGAAAGGTCACCGCCTCGGCTATGGCGGCGGCTATTATGACCGTACACTGAGTACCTTGCGCGCCTCCGGTACGGTGTTGGCTGTGGGCATCGCCTTTGCCGGCCAGGAAGTGGATGCGCTTCCCGCCGACACCAATGATCAAAAACTCGATTGGGTCGTCACCGAAACAGCTTCACGGAAATTCGAGAGCTAGATGAGAATACTTTTTCTGGGCGATGTGGTGGGACGGCCGGGGCGCGAGGTGATCGGCGCCGAATTGCCGTCGCTGCGCGAAAATTTTCGGATCGATATCGTCATCGCGAACGGTGAAAACGCTGCCGGCGGATTTGGTCTGACGCGCGAAACAGCCAATGAACTCTATGCTTCAGGCGTGGACGTGATTTCGACCGGCAATCACTGGCTGGATCAGCGCGAGATTATCGGCCTCATTCAAGAAGACGACCGCATTTTACGCCCGCGCAATTATCCGCCAGGAACGCCGGGGCGCGGCGCCAATCTCTATCAGGCCAAAAACGGCGCCCGCATTCTGGTGATCAATGTGATGGGCCGCGTGTTCATGGACGCTCTCGACGATCCCTTCGCGTCGGTGGAAGCCGAGCTGGCGGCATGTCCTTTGCGCGAGGTCGCGGACGCGATTTTGATCGACATTCATGCCGAGGCGACCAGCGAGAAAATGGCGATGGGCCATTTCTGCGACGGGCGCGCCAGCGTGGTGGTCGGCACCCACAGCCACATTCCAACGGCGGACGCGCAGATTTTCCCCGGCGGCACCGCCTACCAGACCGATGCCGGCGCCTGCGCCGATTATGATTCCGTCATTGGCATGGAGAAATTCGAGCCCGTGCAGCGTTTCACCCGGAAAATGTCCAGCGGGCGCTTCTCGCCGGCCACCGGCCCGGCCACGCTTTGCGGGATTTTTGTCGAAACCGACGATCGGACGGGCCTCGCACGCGCCATTGCCCCGGTCCGAGTCGGCGGAAGGCTCTCTCCGGCTCTGCCACCGGCCTGATCGACCCGCCGCCAGCAAAGGCGGCCTTGAACAACGACCGCCGCCCCGGCTATTCCACGGGCGGATTTCCGCCGAGAGCGCGCCATGGCCGGCCATTCACAGTTCAAGAACATCATGTTCCGCAAGGGCAAGCAGGATGCCCAGCGGTCCAAGCTCTTTTCCAAGCTCAGCCGCGAAATAACGGTCGCCGCCAAACAGGGCCTGCCCGACCCCGACCACAATCCGCGCCTGCGTGTCGCCATCATCGCCGCCCGCGCACAGAGCATGTCCAAGGACGTCATCGAGCGCGCCATCCGCAAAAGCCAGGGCGGCGACGCCGAAAACTACGAAGAAGTCCGCTATGAGGGCTTCGGCCCGGGCGGGGTCGCCATCATCATCGAGGCGCTGACCGACAATCGTAACCGCACCGCCGCCGACATACGCGCCGCGTTCTCGAAATTCGGCGGTGCCATGGGCGAAACCGGCTCCGTGTCGTTTCAGTTCAACCGCGTCGCCCAGATCACCTACCCTGCCGAGGCCGGCACTGCCGACGCCATGCTTGAAATCGCCATCGATGCGGGCGCCGACGAGGTGCTTTCCAGCGCCGACGGCCACGAATTCCTCTCCCGCGTCGAGGATTTTGCGGCCGTACGCGTTTCGCTGGAAGCGAAGCTTGGCCCAGCAAAAGGCGCGAAGATCGTGTGGCGGCCGCAGGTGATGGTGGCTGTGGACGAAGAAGACAGCGGCATGACGCTTACCAAGCTGCTCGACACGTTGGACGACCATGACGACGTGCAGACCGTCTACGCCAATTATGAAATGTCCGACGCGCTGATGGAAAAATTGTCGGCGGCTTAAAGCCTATGGCCGCGCGAGTTGCGCCGCCCGTGCCGCTTGGCGGACACTAGGGCACACGATTCGCGCCAAGGGATTTATGGGCACACTCTGCATCGCCGGCTTCGATCCGGGCCTCGCGCGCACCGGCTGGGGCGTGATTGTGGTTTCGGGCTCGAAGCTGAGCCACGTCGCCAACGGCGCCATCGCGACCAAGGCCGACCTGGAGCTGGGCGAGCGCTTGGCGCTTCTGCATGTCGGCATTCATCAGGTTCTCAAAGCCCACGCGCCTGACGCCGTCGCGGTAGAGCAAGGCTTTGTCGCGAAAGATCCGGCCGCCGCGCTGAAACTGGGGCAAGCGCGGGCGATTGTGCTTTTGGCCGCCGCGCAAGCCGGAATCGCGCTGTGCGGATATGCGCCCAATCACATTAAGAAATCGGTGGTCGGCGTCGGCCATGCCTCCAAGGATCAGGTTCAGGCCATGGTGCGCCGCATGCTGCCGACGGCGCGGTTCGAAACCGCCGATGCCGCCGATGCGCTCGCTTGCGCCATCGCGCACGCGCATCTGGCCGGGAGCGGCGCCGGCCGCATCGCGGCAGCGCTAGCGTCATGATCGGCAAACTCTCGGGGCGGATCGATTCCGTGGCGAGCGACCACGCGATCCTCGATGTCGGCGGCGTCGGCTATCTGGTGCACTGCCCTTCCACCACCTTGGCCCGGCTTAGCACCGGCGCGCATGTGAGTCTGGCCATCGAAACCAAGGTGTCGGAAGACGCTATCCGCCTTTATGGTTTTTTTGCTTCTGATGAGCGCGATTGGTTTCGTCTGCTGCAGACCGTGCAAGGCGTCGGCGCCCGCGTGGCGCTGGCGATTTTGAGCGCGATCAAAATCCCTGAGCTGGAGCGCGCCATCGTGCTGGGCGACAAAGCCGTGGTCGGACGCGCGCAAGGCGTGGGGCCGAAACTCGCGACCCGGATTGTTGTGGAGCTAAAAGACAAGGCACCGCAAATCCTGTTGCAGCGTCAGGCCGAAACCGGCGAACCGGCAGCGCTCCAAGCGCCACGTCCGGTGGAAAGCGACGCCATCGCCGCTTTGGTCAATCTCGGTTATTCGCAAATGGTGGCTTCTGAAACGGTGGCGCGTGCCGCCCATAATCTGGGTCCGACAGCCGACAGCGCACCTCTCGACGTTCTAATTCGTGAATCGTTGCGCCAATTGGCGCGTTAACGGCGTTGCCGCGCGTCCGCATCGCAGCCCGCACGTCTTCAATCCGTGGCCGAACTAACGCAATGTGCGCGAGAAATTGAGTCGTTCCATGGCCACAGCCAAACCTAAGCAAGCAGCAGCCGAACCCGACCGCCTGATCGCGCCCGAAAAGCGCGACGAGGACACGTTGGAATCATCGCTGCGGCCGAAGCATCTGTCCGAGTTCGTCGGGCAGCAGCAGGCGCGCGAGAATTTGTCGGTGTTCATTTCCGCCGCTAAGGCGCGCGGCGAACCGCTGGACCATGTGCTGTTTTCCGGGCCGCCCGGGCTTGGCAAAACCACCTTGGCGCAAATCGTGTCACGCGAACTCGGCGTCGGATTTCGTTCGACGTCAGGACCCGTCCTCGCGCGCGCCGGCGATCTCGCGGCGCTGCTTACCAATCTCGAGCCGCGCGACGTGCTCTTCATCGATGAAATCCATCGCCTCAATCCGGCGGTGGAAGAAATTCTCTATCCAGCGATGGAGGATTTCGAACTCGATCTCATCATCGGCGAAGGACCCTCCGCGCGTTCGGTGAAAATTCAACTGGCGCCGTTCACGCTGATCGGCGCCACCACGCGTTCTGGTCTTCTCACCACGCCGTTGCGCGACCGCTTCGGCATTCCCGTGCGTCTGAATTTTTATGAGACACATGAGCTCGTTCACATCGTCACGCGCGGTGCGCGCGTACTCGGCTTCAATCTCACGGAAGCAGGCGCGCGCGAAATCGCGCAACGTTCGCGAGGCACACCGCGTATTGCCGGGCGGCTGCTCAAGCGCGTTCGCGATTTTGCCGCCGTCGCAGGAAAACTCGAAGTCGATGCCATCATCGCCGACGCGGCCTTGTCACGGCTGGAAGTGGACAAAAAAGGCCTCGACGCTTTTGATCGGCGCTATCTCGCCCTCATTGCCGAAGGCTTTAACGGCGGGCCCGTGGGCGTCGAAACGATTGCAGCAGCCCTTGGTGAACCGCGCGATGCGATTGAAGAAATCGTCGAACCGTTCCTCATTCAGCAGGGCCTCGTGCAGCGCACGCCGCGCGGACGCGTGGTGACGGGCCAAGCCTACACCCATCTCGGCCTTCCAACCGCGTCCGACACGAAGCAAAATCCGTTGTTCAGCGATGACGATGAATAGTTCGCAGGAACCAAATCCGGGATGGTTTGAAGACCGCACCCACGTCTTTCCTTTGCGCGTCTATTACGAGGACACGGATTTTTCAGGCGTCGTCTATCACGCCTCCTATTTGCGTTTCATGGAGCGTGGCCGCAGCGAATTCCTCCGCCTGATCGGGGTTCGTCATCGTGGATTACTCGCGGCCGCTGAGCCGCTGGTTTGGGTGGTTCGGCGCATGGAGATCGACTTTCGCAAACCTGCCCGGGCCGAAGACGCGCTTTTGGTCCGCACGCGCTTCACCGCCATGGAAGGCGCGCGGCTGCATCTGAAACAGAGCGTCCTCCGCGATACCGAGATGTTAATCGAGGCGGGTGTGGAGGTGTGCGTCGTAACCCTGAAGGGCCGCCCCCGTAGGGTTCCTCAGGAAATGCGAGCCAAGCTTGACGAATTCCTAACCCATTGAGATGGGCGGAAAATCGCCAGCCGGTCTCATTGGCAGGGTCAAAATTCAGCCATATTCGAGGGGTTAATGCGAACGATTGTGCGATCCGGCCGTTTTCCGAACGCAAAACAAGGGGCCCAGGATGCAAGAGGTATACGAATGAAGGTGATGCGTAGTTTCGCCGTGATGCTGGTGGCGTTGATTGCACTGGCCATAGGCAGTGTGACTGCCGACGCCCAAATTCAGCGGCAGGCCCCGCAGGGCGGACGCGCGCCCATTGCCGCGCCCACGGGGGCCGCGCCGGAGCGCAATGCTCTCGCGGCTCCCGAAGGGACCGAAGAAGAGCTTGCTGCGGAAGAACAGAGCGATATTGAAGCGGCCTTCACGCCGCTCGGCCTCTTCATGCGGGCCGATCTGGTAGTGAAATCCGTGCTGCTGATGCTTGTGGCCGCATCGTTCTGGTCATGGGTCATCATCATCGACAAGGCCCTGACCTTCTCGTCGCTGAAGCGCCGCTCCCGCGTGTTCGGGGAAAATTTCTGGTCGGGCCGCTCGCTTGACGATCTTTACACGCAATATTCCGCCAAGCCCGATCAGCCGATGGCGTCGTTATTTGTCGCCGCTCTGCGCGAATGGCGCCGCTCGATGGAGAAAAACTCCACCACAACGCGCGAGGCATCGATTGCCGGCGTGAAGGAGCGTGTCGACAAAGCGATGAACGTCTCCATCCAGCGCGAAACCGAAAAGATCGAGAACGGCCTCGGCTATCTCGCGACGGTCGGCTCGACAGCGCCGTTTGTTGGTCTCTTCGGCACGGTGTGGGGCATTATGAATGCATTCCAAGCCATCGCGGTTCGTCAGGACACGACACTCGCAGTGGTTGCGCCCGGCATCGCCGAGGCCTTGTTCGCCACAGCTCTCGGCCTCCTCGCCGCCATTCCGGCGGTGATCGCCTATAACCGCTTCGTCAATGAATTGTCGCGCTACTCGGGGCGCCTCGACACATTCGCCGATGAGTTCTCCGCCTTCCTCTCGCGCCAGATCGAAGAGAGGGCGCGCTAATGGCATTTGCCGTAAAGCGCAGTTCTGGGCGTAGCGGACGTGGGAGCCGCAGTGGGCGCCTGCGCACGCCGCCGATGGCGGAAATCAACGTCACGCCTTTTGTCGACGTCATGCTGGTGCTCTTGATCGTGTTCATGGTGACGGCACCGCTTCTTACCGTCGGCGTCCCCATCGATTTGCCGCGCACACAAGCACGCGCGCTGGGTCAGGATCACGAGCCGTTGGCTGTGAGCATCGATAAAACCGGCCAAATATTCCTGCAGGACACGCTGATCACCGCGCAGGATTTGGTGCCCAAGCTGCAAGCCATCGCCGAGAACGGTTACGAGCAGCGCATTTTCGTGCGCGCCGATCAGACCGTGCCCTATGGCAAGGTGGCGGAGGTGATGGGTCTTCTTAGCGCCGCGGGATTCAACCGCATCGGTCTCGTTAACGAGACCGTCACCCGCAGGCGCAGGTAGCGCCCGTGCGAAAGGGAGTCGTCCTCTCGGCGCTCCTCCATGCGGGGGTGTTGATCGCCACCGTGATTTCCTGGCCGCGCGCTTTGGACGTCGCGCCGGATGAGACGCCGCCCAATATCCCGATCGAGCTCGTCACCGTGGCCGAGATGAACAATGTCGCGCCGACGGTGACCGAACCCGAGCCGACGCAGCCCGAGCCCGTTGCGGAAGCCCTTCCTGAACCTCCGCCGCCAGAATCTGTTCCGGAGCCGACACCGCCAGAACCTGAACCTGGGCCCGAGCCTCCGCCACCAGAAGTGGCGCCACCCCCACCGCCAGAGCCGCAAGTGGCTGAGAGCCGCGCGCCGGTACGCCCGGCGCTGACGCGCCCTCGCCCGCAAGCCGAACAGCCGCGCCAGAACTTCGATCTCGATTCGGTCATCGCGCTGCTCGACAAGCGGACGCCGGCACCGCCACCGCCAAATGCGACCGTGGCGACGCAAGCCACCGCCGGCATCGGCGCGCGCAACGCGATGACGTTGGACATCGAAGCCGCGCTGAAAACGCAAATGCGCGAGTGCTGGAATTTTCCCGCAGGTGCCCCGAATCCGGAGCAGTTGATTGTTCAGGTGCGCATCCTGCTTGCGCGCGATGGCAATCTCCTGCAGGCAAGTCTCACGCCCGAATCGTTAGCCGGGGCGAGAACGAATCCTTATTTGCGCAGCGCCAGTGAAGCGGCAATTCGAGCGGTGTATATCTGCGCACCCTATAGAAATTTGCCGACCGACCGATACGATTCATGGCGTGAGATCGTTATGACTTTTGATCCCAAGCAATTGGCTGGCCGTTAAGTTGCCATTTTTTGATGTGACGGTGATTCAAATGCTTGGTGTCAAAGTGGGAATTTTCCGCGGCATTGCCGCTGCTTTCGTCGTTTTTGTCGCGCTTGGCGCGGCAGCGCCGGCGCGCGCGGCATTGCAAATTCGCATTGACCAGGGCGTTACCGAACCTCTGCCCATCGCTATTCCTGATTTTCTTGGCGCCAATCCTGCTGCCGGCGCGGTGGGGCGCGATATCGCCAATGTAGTGCGCGCCGATTTGGAGCGCTCTGGGCTTTTTCGCCCGCTGAACCCGGCGTCCTATATCGAGCAAATCTCCGACATCAACGTGCCGCCGCGTTTCGGTGATTGGCGCACCATCCAGGCGCAAGGTCTGGTCACAGGCCAAGCGACGCGTGAAGCGGATGGGCGCCTGCGTGTCGAATTCCGCCTCTGGGATATTTTCGGCGAACAGCAAATGGTCGGCCTGCAATACGGCACGGCGCCTGAGAATTGGCGCCGCATCGCCCACGCCATTTCCGATGCGATCTATGAGCGGATCACCGGCGAGAAGGGCTATTACAACACCCGCATCGTTTTCATCAGCGAAACCGGCCCGAAACTGAATCGGCGCAAGCGCTTAGCGGTGATGGACCAGGACGGCGCCAACCCAGTGTTTCTGACGCAGGGCGATTATTTGGTGCTGACGCCGCGCTTCAATCCGACGGCGCAGATGATCGCCTATATGTCGTATATCGGCGGACGGCCGCGCGTTTACATATTCGACATGGAGACCGGGCGTCAGGAAGTGCTGGGGAATTTTCCCAACATGACATTCAGCCCGCGTTTCTCGCCGGATGGACGCAGCGTTGTGATGGCGCTGGAGACCAACGGCAATTCCGACATCTACTTAATGGATCTGGCGACGCGCACCTCGCGCCGGCTGACCAATGATCCCAGCATCGATACCGCGCCATCTTTCTCGCCGGATGGGCGTCAGATTACGTTCGAATCGAATCGCGGCGGTTCGCAACAGGTCTATGTGATGAATGTGGACGGCAGCGGCGTGCGCCGAATCAGCTTCGGCGCCGGCAAAAACGGGACTCCAGTATGGAGCCCGCGCGGCGATTTGATCGCCTTCACAAAGATCAATGGTGGCGTGTTCGGCATTGCCGTCATGCGCCCCGATGGGTCGGGAGAGCGCGTGCTTTCGAATGGCTGGCAGGACGAAGGCCCCACCTGGGCGCCCAATGGACGGGCCGTTATGTTCACCCGAACCCTTCAATCCGGCGCCAACGGACAGGGCGGCGGCTCGCAAATCTGGTCGATCGACATTACGGGACGCAATCAGCGCCGCGTTCTGGCGCCGACCGACGCATCCGACCCCGCCTGGTCGCCTTTGATCCAATAATCGAGCTTAAAACCCGGTAATCGAGCCTATGGCAGAGCTGGCTCGGCAAAATTGAACAAGGCGATAAGTGGAGTTTTTGCCTGATGGCAGCCATGATGGCTTGCGAACAGGAGAGACGATGAAGAAACGACCACGCCGGAACCACACACCGGCATTTAAGGCGAAGGTGGCTCTTGCCGCC
>CANIHD010000001.1 GCA_947467345.1 Alphaproteobacteria bacterium | reverse complement strand
CAGAGTGGAGCGTAGGTACCATTCTCAGGTTTAGGGGGGGGGCGGGCAGGTGGGGTCTGACCTAGGGCGATTTCGAAGGGCCTAGGTGGTGTCGTGAGACTAGGTGCTAGCCGGGCGGTGGCTGGAAGGCGCTTGATCCCCACAACGCGGATCGACCGAGCAAAATCGTAAGCAGAGTGGAGCGTAGGTACCATTCTCAGGTTTAGGGGGGGTACCCGGTGGGTGGGTCTTGGTTAGGGAGAAATTTGAGGGCCGAGTGGTACGTAAATTTTTGAGCCGTGCTTCCCCCCAGCTTCCCTCGAAGGCAGCCCAACGCAGCCGTATTGGCCCGTGTCTGAATTTTGTTAGAGAAATTAATCAGTTAAGTGGTGGGCGCGGCATGGATTGAACATGCGACCCCTCCCGTGTGAAGGGAGTGCTCTCCCGCTGAGCTACGCGCCCGAAGCCGTAACGGTTCGAGCCGCCGGTTCGTGGCAGCTTCTATGGAGGGCCGCCGCGAGGCAAGTCAAGGCGTTGCGGCTGTCGGCCTATACTTCGTTGCCGGTCAGCAACCTGGCCACCAGCGCCGGAATTTGCGTGAAATCGTCGGTGATAGCGTCCGCGCCAAGCTCCGCTGCCGGAACAGGCGTGTAGCCATAGGTAAGGACGATCACCGGGATGTTGGCGGCGCGAGCAGCGGCTACATCCGGTGGGCTGTCCCCGATCATAACTGACCGGGCAGGGTCGCCCCCCAGTGTCTCGATCAGATCCAGAATATGCCGCGGGTCGGGCTTGGTGAAACGGGCCTTACCAGCACCCAACACGCCGCCGAAATATCGCGTCAAATCGAGTTCCGCGAGCAGAAGCTCGCTCAAATCCTGCGGCTTGTTGGTGCAAACGCCCAGGGCGTAGGCATCCCGTTTGAGCGCCGTCAGTGTTTCGGTCACGCCCGCGAAGGGTCGGCTGAACCGCGCAATATTGGCGCGGTAATGGACCAAAAACTCGTCGCAATAGGCATTCAGCGTGGCGTCGGGCACATCCGCGCCGGTCCCGGTAAAGGCACGTTCAAATAGCTTGCGCACCCCATGTCCCACCAAATGGCGAAGTTCCGCCGGCACCACCTCGCGGTGGCCGATCCGGGTCAGGACCACGTTTAATGAGGCCAAAAGGTCGGGCGCGGTGTCCACCAGCGTCCCGTCGAGGTCGAAAATCAATGTGGCGCCAGCTTTCATGGCGGGAGGTGGAGCATGATTTTTGTGGGCGGGCTAGGGCGTTCCGCTCCCGGCCGGGGCGGCGCCTTGCCGCGCATAATCCTGGGAGTTCCCTCGAAATAGTGGGTAATGGGTAAGAAACACCAATAAATCGTCATTTTGATGGGAATAAGCAGAAGGTTACGGAGTTTGATGCATAAAGAGCCGGCTATGACCGATTCCTCTCTCGCCGTTGTGATCCTCGCCGCCGGACAAGGCACCCGTATGAAGTCCGCGCTGCCCAAAGTGCTGCACCCCATCGCGGGGCGGCCGATGCTGGGCCATGTGCTTGCCGTTGCAAAGGAATTGGGTGCGTCCCGCACGCTCGTTGTGACCGCCCCCGGCGCGAAAGCGGTCGCGGATATGGTCGCCGCGAATGGTGCGATGTCGGTGGTGCAGGACCGCCAACTCGGCACCGGCCACGCAGTGAGCATGGCTGAAGCGGCGCTTGCGGGGTTCAAGGGAAATGTTCTCGTTCTCTTCGGCGATGTGCCGCTGCTGACGGCACAGACGTTGCAACGCCTCGTCTCGCGGGTTGGGACGAGCGCGGATATTTCAGCGCTGGGTTTTCGTCCCGCAGATCCGACCGGCTACGGCCGGATGGTCACGGAAGGCGAGCGGCTTTTGCGCATTGTCGAACACAAGGATGCCAGTGAGAGCGAAAGAGGCATCGGCCTTTGCTTCGCCGGCATGCTGGCAGCGCCGGCGCCGCTTTTGTTCGATCTGTTGCGCGATGTCGATAACCGCAACGCGCAAGGCGAATATTATTTGACCGATGTCTTTTCCGGGGCCGCGAAGTGCGGGCTTACCGCGATTGCCGTCGAAGGTCCGGAAGAAGAGATGATGGGCGTGAACAGCCGCGAACATCTCGCCGAAGCCGAGGCTATGTTCCAAACGCGCCGGCGCAAAGAATTTATGGCGGCGGGTGTCACGCTCACCGCGCCGTCCACGGTGATCTTCAGCGCCGACACCGTGATCGAACCTGACGTTACTATCGGGCCGTATGTCGTTTTCGGACAAGGCGTGCGCGTGCGTACGGGTGCTGAAATCAAAGCATTTTGCCATTTCGAACAGGCTGACGTGGGCGAGGGGGCAATTGTGGGTCCCTATGCGCGGCTCCGCCCCGGCGCCGTGCTGGAAGCAGGCGTTCATGTCGGCAATTTCGTGGAAGTGAAAAACGCGCGCCTGGAAAAGGGCGCGAAAGCAAACCATCTCACCTATATCGGGGACGCGCGCGTCGGTGCCGGATCAAATATCGGCGCTGGCACCATCACCTGCAATTACGACGGCGTGAACAAGCACCACACCGATATCGGCGCCGGCGCCTTCGTGGGTTCGGACTCGGTTCTGGTGGCGCCTGTCAGTATTGGCGACGGGGCCTATGTCGCGGCTGGCAGTGTCGTCACCAAGAATGTCGAAGCCGGCTCACTCGCCATTGGCCGCGCCACACAGATCAACAAACTCGGCTTTGCCGAACGCATTCGTGCGCGCCACAAGAGCGCGAAGAAAAAGGAATCCTGAATATGTGCGGGATCATTGGAATTTCCGGTCAACGCGATGTCGCGCCGCTTATTGTCGGTGCGCTGAGGCGTCTTGAATATCGTGGCTACGATTCTGCTGGCGTCGCCACGCTGGTGAACGGCCATATCGAACGCCGCCGTTCGCCCGGCAAATTGGACCGGCTTGCGACATTGATGGGCGAACAGCCGCTCTCCGGCGTCACCGGCATTGGCCACACGCGCTGGGCCACGCATGGTGCGCCAACAGAGCGCAATGCGCACCCGCACGCGTCCTCGCGCGTGGCGCTGGTGCACAACGGCATCATCGAGAACTTCCGTGAATTGCGCGACGAACTGCGCGAGGCCGGCCATCAATTCGAATCGGAAACCGATACCGAAGTGGCGGTCCATTTGATCACCGACTATCTGGATAAAGGTCTCGACCCGGTCGCGGCGGCAAGCACCGCAGTGCGCCGCCTCACCGGCGCCTTCGCGCTGGTGATGATTTTCGACGGCGAGGAAAAACTTTTGATCGCCGCGCGCCGCGGCTCGCCGCTCGCGGTGGGTTATGGCGATACCGAAGGCTATCTCGGTTCGGACGCGTTTTCGCTGGCACCTTTCACCAATCGTGTCGCCTATCTCGAAGACGGCGATGTCGCTGTGGTGCGCGGCGCGCAGATCGATATTTTCGACGGCGCGGGCAACAAGGTGGTCCGCAAGATCAACATCATTCCGCCGGCTGCCGCGATGGTGGACAAAGGCGGTAAGCGCCATTTCATGGCCAAGGAAATCGACGAGCAGCCTGAAGTCGTTGGTCATACCATGTCGCGCTACCTGCATGCCGCAGGGCCGACAGTGGACCTGCCGCCGGAAGCAGTAGCGATGTTTGCCAAGACGCCCCGTCTGACTCTATCGGCCTGCGGTACTTCGTTTTATGCGGGCCTGGTCGGGAAATATTGGTTCGAACAATTGGCGCGCCTGCCGGTTGAGGCCGATATCTCGTCGGAATTGCGCTACCGCAATCCGATTTATCCCAAAGACGGGCTCTGCCTTTATATCTCGCAGTCAGGCGAGACCGCCGACACGCTCGCTGCTTTGCGCGATGCCAAGTCGGTGGGGCAGAACATCATCTCCATCGTCAATGTACCGGAAAGCTCGATTGCGCGGGATTCCGACATCGTGGTGCGAACCTATGCGGGACCGGAAATCGGAGTCGCCTCCACCAAAGCGTTCACGTGCCAGCTTACCGTGCTTGCAGCACTTGCCATCGCCGCCGGCGTAGCGCGCGGCACCATCGACGCCGAGGAAGAAAAGCGACTCTGCGCGCTGCTTCTGGAAGTGCCGCGTCACATGAACGCTGCGCTGTTACAGGATTCCCGCATTGAGACCTTGGGACACGAACTCGCTAAGGCGCAGGACGTGCTTTATCTCGGACGCGGCGTTGCCTATCCGCTGGCGCTCGAAGGCGCGCTGAAGTTGAAGGAAATCTCCTATATCCACGCCGAAGCCTACGCGGCCGGGGAAATGAAACATGGCCCCATCGCTTTGATCGACGAGAAAGTCCCGGTCATCGTCATGGCTCCGCGTGATGCTTTGTTTGAGAAGACCGTTTCCAACATGCACGAAGTCATGGCGCGTGGCGGGAAGGTGGTACTGATTTCGGATCGCAAAGGTATCGATAAAGCCGGCGACGGCGTCTGGGCGACGATCGAAGTGCCGACGGTCGACAGTTTCATCGCGCCTTTGGTCTACGCGCTTCCGATGCAGCTTCTGGCCTATCACACGGCCGTGGCCAAAGGCACCGACGTGGATCAGCCGCGCAATCTCGCCAAATCGGTGACGGTGGAATAGTCTCGCGCTTCTATATTTGAAAGCAGCGCGTGCATGGCCTTATTTCGTAAGCCCAAATCGGCGGGCGTGGAATTCCCCGTTGAATTCGACGAGGCCGATAAGAAAATAATCGCCCAAGTCATCGATCGGCATTGGACCATGGCAGGGCGCGAACGCCTGTTCGCGACTCTGATGGCCTGCAAACATGTTTGCGCGGCGGGTATTGCGGGTGATTTTGTCGAATGCGGTGTCTGGCGCGGTGGCAATGCCATTATCGCGGCGGATGTTTTTGTGCGGGAAAAGAAAAACGCGACCGTGCGCCTTTTCGATACGTTTGCCGGCATGACCGCGCCCACTGAACACGATGTGGACAACGCAGAAGGAAAGCATGCGCAAGAGAAATATGAAAAGTCGCAACGCGATACGCACAATGAATGGTGTTACGCCTCGCTGGAGGACGTGAAGGAGAATGTGCGCGCTTCTGGCGTACCCATTGATCGCGTTGCCTTTGTGAAAGGCGATGTTCTGGAAACTCTGAAAGAGGAAGCCAATCTCCCCGAGTGCATTTCAGTGCTGCGGCTGGATACGGATTGGTATGAATCCACCGCCAAGGAATTGGAAGTTCTCTGGCCCCGTCTCAGCTCCGGCGGCATCCTTATGATTGACGATTACGGGCATTGGGGCGGCGCCAAAAAGGCCGTGGATGAATTCTTCGGCAGCGCCCGGCCGTTCTTTCACTATATCGATTACACCGGCCGCATGACGGTGAAGGTCTGATCGGCGCGAGGTTTTTGCGCGCATTACACCCATGCAATGGGCCTCATAACGCGCGAATAGAGCCTAAAAGACGCATGCAATCGCATTGCGGGGCAGGCGGAACTTCGGCAAACTCACGGGAATTCTGGGTGGTTGGGGGATTTTCAAATGCGTTACGCTGCATGGGTCGTTTGTGCGGCCGTTGCGGTCGTCGGTAATGCCTCCGCGCAAAACCCAACGGAACCGGCCACTTACGGCAATGTTGTGCTTTCCAGTGGCTTTACGCCCGACCCGCACAATGTCGTCTTAGAGGCGGGCGGCGATACCGACGCCGAGAAATTGGGTGGCGATTGCACCGGGATGATCGCCAACGCGCCGGACGTGCAGCTCGATTACAAAGCCGGGCAGGGTACCCTTTATCTCTCTGTCGAGTCCGATGCGGACACCACGCTCGTCGTCAATTTGCCGGACGAGAAATGGGCCTGTAACGATGATTCCGCATCGAGTCTGAATCCGGCTCTGCTGTTCGACCGGCCGCAAGCTGGCATCTATGACATTTGGATCGGCACCGTCGATACCGAGGACAATCCCGCCGCGACATTAAAGATCGCGGGCCGTGATCTCTCGTCACCCCCGGGTCGCCCGCCGCCGTGGCCGCAAATGCGAATGGCGTTCGTACCGAGCGGGGCCGGCTTGAGGTCGGCGACAAGACGCTAAAGACGGGCGAGTATTACGATACCCATATGTTCAATGGCACGCGCGGAGATCAGCTGGTAGTCGATCTGCACACCGACGATTTCGATCCCTATCTCATTGTCGAGGCGCCCAGCGGCAAGCAATTCGACAACGACAATTTCGAGGGCAACAAACATCGCTCGCTTCTGAATCTGACACTCGAAGAAACCGGCGATTTCGAAATTTCGACCACCAGTTTTCAAAAAGGCGAGACTGGGCCTTACACTTTGACGCTCACGCCGCAACGCGCCGACGGTCCGCTCATAACGAACTATGACGGGCGACTGGCGGCTGGTGATGAGACGCTCTCGGAAGGCGAATTTGTCGACACATTTGAGTTTGTCGGAACGCCGGGTCGCCACGTGAAGATAGACCTGTCGTCTACGGACTTCGACACCTACGTGATGCTGTTCAGCCCATCGAATGTGCGCACCATCAATGATGATTCTGCCGTCGCCAATCACAGCATTATTCATGCGGATTTGACGGAAGCCGGCACCTATCGGGTGCGCGTCACCTCTTATGAGGCCAAAAAAGCGGGCGCCTATCATTTGCGCATCGAACGCGCCGGCGCGCCGACAGCGGCGCAGCAATCCGCGCGTGACATCACCAATTTGGTGCTGGGCCGCGCCGCGACCGGCCAGCTCGCGGCGGGCGATCTCGAACCGCAGCCCGGCAAATATCAGGACGTCTACGCGTTCACTGCAAATGCAGGGCAGAATATACGGGTCGATGTAACTTCGCGTGATTTCGATACTTACCTCACCGTGCGGACGCCGAGTGGGAAGGACATCACCAACGACGATTTCGAAGCGAGCTCTTCGCGCTCCGTCGTCGATCTGACATTGCCTGAAACCGGCAGATATCAGATTTTCGTCACGTCCTATGACGACAAAGAGACCGGCAATTATACCGTCACGGCGAGCCTCCGAACCGGCGCGGTGGCGAATGCCATTGCGCCGCGCGCCGGTGGTACGGTTTATGGCGTCTTTGTTGGTGTCAGCGACTATGGCGGCTGCGCTAATCCTTTGCGGTTCACGGCTGACGATCCGGTGAATGTGCGTGATGCGCTTATTCGCAGCGCAGGCCTCCAGGCACGCAATGCGATCACGCTGACGAATGGAGCTGCAACCGTCGCCAATGTGCGCAGGGCGTTTAGCGATTTGGCACCGCGCATCGGACCCAACGATACATTTGTATTCTTCTTCTCAGGTCATGGTTCGCAGCGCGAGCGTCTAACCGGGCCTGAACCCGCCGATGCCGACGGCATTGACGAAACGGTTGAGTTTTACGATGCCCCGATGATCGACAATGAATTCGCCACGATGTTTGACCAAATCCATGCGGCTGCGTCGCTGGTCATTCTCGATTCCTGTTTCAGCGGCGGCTTTGCGAAAGATCTGGTTTCGAAGCCGGGCCGCATGGGCCTGTTTTCGTCGGACGAAGATGTGACGTCGCTGGTTGCTGAAAAATTCCGCGCCGGGGGCTATCTTGCGGCCTTCGTCAGAGACGGCATCATCGACGGCCGCGCCGACGACGGCCATGACCATCGCATCAATGCTCTGGAGCTCAGCCAATATTTGCATCAGCGCTATGCCGGCGAGTCCCAGGTCAAGAGCATGACGGCGGTTTTGGCGGACTCCTTCAACTACCAGCATTTGGTGGTCGATCGCGGCGGCGTGGGTCCCTATGCGGTTCTCTTCGCGCTGCCATGATATTACGGCCAACGTTCAAACGTCATCGCCCTATGAGCGGCCCAAAGGCAGGGTCGGCAACCGCCCGATTTATAAGTCGCTGAACGGCCGGAGTAAGTGCATTCGAAACATTGCGGCACGCAATTTCGGCGACAAATCCACTGTCGAAATCGTAGGTGGAGTTGGCATTCACGACTCTACCGTTGGCCGGGTTCGCAAGCTGAAGCGAGAAGGTCCAGTGACCATTTGTCAGACCAGTCATTGATGAGAATTCAGCGGCCTGCAGAGTGGCATTAAGAAGAACCGACTGCTGGTCATCCGAGTAAAGTTCGGCGAACTTCAGTTCGTCATTGAACGAGTCACGTATAAAATCCGCAAGCGGTCTGTTTCCAGCCGTTTTTATCGGGCCTACAAGTCTGCAACCGCTGTCAAATTTGCTTTGGTCGAGCATGCCGCCCAAGCGAACTTTAGCACCCTCATATTTCCGCAGAGAGAAAGTATTGTCTCCGAAATTGGAATATGTGGCGGGAGACATAGTTTCGCATGCGGCCAAGTGCATCGAAAGAATTGCGACCGCCGCCAGCGACAGAATTTTCATTTTATACCCCCAGTTGGAACCCCGAATTCCCCCTAACGAGTTAGCTTGCCAGAGTCTTAGGTTGGCGAATAGGCGCCAGTCATTGCATCACTTAAGCAATCGACTCCGTCGTACGCCCGTCTATAGTTTCCCCCATGAACACACCGCCCGCCGCTGAAGCCATGAAACGCGCCGCCGCCGCGCGCGCGCTGGAATTTGTCGAAGACGGGATGAAGATCGGGTTGGGCACCGGCTCGACCGCCGACGCATTTCTCGACCTTCTCGCCCCCTTGGTTCACGCGGGGCTCAAGATCGTCGGAACACCTACCTCTCAGCGCACGGCCGACAAAGCGCGCGCGTTGGGCATTCCCATTGAAGAATTGGATATGCTCGGTCCGCTCGATCTGGTGGTCGATGGTGCCGACGAAGCCGATGGTGATTTGAATCTCATCAAAGGCGGGGGGGGGGCGCTTCTGCGCGAAAAAATTGTCGCTGCGTCCGGCCTGCGGATGCTGGTCATCGCCGACGAAACCAAGCTAGTGGACCGGCTAGGCGCTTTCGCTTTGCCGGTTGAAGTGGTCCCCTTCGGCCATGGTTCGACCGCCAGGCGCATCGCCGCGGTGGCGCACGCGCGCGGATACCCCCACATGGTACCGGTCCTGCGTACCAAGGATTACGCCCCCTATCGCACCGACAACGGCAATTACATCTACGACTGTCCATTCGGAGCCATCGAGAACGTGCCGCTCTTGGCCGTCACGCTGTCGACCATCCCGGGCGTCGTAGAGCATGGGCTGTTTGTCGGCATGGCCTCGGCGCTTGTTTTGGCCGGGCCTAGCGGCGTGCGGGTCATCGTAGGTCCGCCGTAAGCCGCGCTCCAATTCCAAGAAAACCCCTGGTATACTGCGGCCTTCGCCCTATATGGCGTTTGAGGATATCCTCTTAGCCGTATGAACCGTCTGGTGAAAAACGGTTAGACCGCCTATAGGGCCCGCCAGATCAAGGAGGCCGGAATGGCCGAAGCAATGTCCAAATCGTGGAATCCCGCCAGCTGGCGGTCGAAGCCGATCAAGCAGTCGCCGGTGTACCCGGACCCTGCTGCCGTGACGGCGGTTGAAACGCGCCTCAAATCCTACCCGCCGCTGGTGTTTGCCGGCGAAGCCCGCAATTTGAAAGCGGCGTTGGGTCAGGTGGCCGAGGGCAAAGCGTTCCTCCTCCAAGGCGGTGACTGCGCCGAGAGCTTCGCTGAATTCCACCCGGACAAGATCCGTGACACGTTCCGCGTGTTGCTGCAGATGGCTGTTGTTCTCACCTTCGCTGGCGCTCTGCCGGTGGTGAAGGTCGGCCGCATCGCCGGCCAGTTCGCCAAACCGCGCACGGAAGATAATGAAACCATCGACGGCGTTACGCTGCCGTCCTATCGCGGCGACAATATCAACGCGATCGGCTTTGACGCGGCATCGCGTATTCCAGATCCCGAGCGCTTGATGCAGGCCTATCTGCAATCGGCATCGACGCTCAATCTGCTGCGCGCATTCGCGACCGGTGGTTATGCCGATCTGCATAACGTGCACCGTTGGAATCTCGGCTTCATCGGCGGTTCGCCGTCAGGCGAACGCTACCGCGCTTTGTCCGACCGGATCAGTGAATCGCTGGCCTTCATGGAGGCCTGCGGCATCACGCCGGAATTGGTGCCGCAACTGCGCACCACCGATTTCTACACCAGCCACGAAGCGCTGCTGCTCGGTTACGAGCAGGCGATGACGCGCGTCGATTCCACCTCGGGCGAATGGTACGACACTTCCGCCCATATGCTGTGGATCGGCGATCGCACACGTCAGCTCGACGGCGCCCATGTCGAATTCATGCGCGGCGTGAAAAATCCCATCGGTCTGAAGTGCGGTCCCAGCCTTGCCGAGGACGATCTCCTGCGGCTGATCGAGGCTTTGGATCCGGAAAACCAGCCCGGGCGCCTGACGCTCATTGTGCGTTTCGGCTCCGACAAAGTGGGTGAGAAATTCCCCAAGCTGCTGCGCGCGGTCACGCGTGAAGGGCGCAAAGTTGTGTGGTCCTGCGATCCCATGCACGGCAATACGATCAAATCATCCACCGGCTACAAGACCCGGCCCTTCGACCGCGTGATGAAAGAGGTTCGCGCCTTTTTCGACGTACACCGTGCCGAAGGTACCCATGCCGGCGGCGTCCATGTCGAGATGACCGGCCAGAACGTCACCGAATGTATCGGCGGCGCCCAGGCGATCACCGACGAGGATTTGTCCGATCGCTACCACACGCATTGCGATCCGCGGTTGAACGCCAGCCAGGCGCTTGAACTCGCGTTTCTCATTGCGGAAGGCCTGCGTTCCGAACGGCAAGGGGCGTCGCAAACGCCATTGGTCGCGAACGCTTAAGGAGTTTTTGGAACGGAGCGTTTCGACGGATCGGTCAACGTATGGAGATCGAACCGTCGAGCGCAGAGTCCACCGTTTCATATGAATGTCCGGGCGCGCGGCGATGAGCAGGGATGATAAGACCCTGCTCTTGCAGTGCATGCGCGAATATTCCGCCTGGTAGAAGCGCAAGACGCGCGGTGGCCGGTGAAATCCAGCTTGAGAGCAATGCGAAGGCCTCGCTATGTGCGTCGCGTTGCATCAACCCGATGCAGTGAAGCAGCAGTAATTCGTCATTTCCAAGCGAGGGACTACAGGGTCAGCGCGCATCCACGCCCTGTTTCTTGCTGGCCACGATCATGCGCACAAGAAGATCGAACGAAACGACCGCATCGCGGTCGAGCCCCGCCATGTCGAAGCCCTTATGCCAAATGGCGCCAGCGGCATCGATGTCGCGGCAGGATGCGAACCACAGGCGAAATGAAACGGTGACAAGAAGCTCGGCGGTATTGAGTCTGGCGAAACGGTCGCCTGCGGAACCGAGCATGATCGGCATGAACATCTCAATCACCCGTCTTTGTGCACAGTCCTGGTTATCGCGGCAGCGAAAGCACAAGCGTTCTCGCTTCTGCCAGCGCCGCGGCGGTCGTCATCTTTCCGTCCGCGATGTCCTCAGCCATTCCCATCAATTGCGGCGCTGTCGCCGAGCCCTTCTCGGCTTCCTCGATGACCGTAATTCCGCCCTGGCGCTCTATCGCTTCGTCCCACAACGCTCGCACGTTGGCCCAATAGTCTTTGGTTTTGTCCCAATAGGCGTCGGCGGCCGCGAACGGAATCTCCGCATCGCGTTGATAGGTATTGAGAACGATTTCATGAACGAAGGTGACGGACTTTCCGTCTCGCGTGCCGATTTTTGCGTTGTCCTGTTCATGTATCCAGCCTGCCGGTGTCAACGCGTGACGGTTGGTGCCGAGATAGCGGTCATAGACCGGGTGCAAAATCGCATCACGCTGCGCGAGCGGGCGCCATGTGTCATTGCTGGTCCAGCGCGTGACGCCATTATCGTAGGCCCAGCGACCGACGCCGCCATAGCGCGGTGAATCATCCGTCTGCCACACAATTTGCGACCACGCGTGACTGCTCGCAGGTGCCGGCACATCTTCGAACGCCCAGTGACTATTACCGAGATAGGTAAGAAGGCGTGTCGGTTCGTAAGCCCAATCCTGCCGCCAATGTTTGATGACGATCTCTTTGCCGTCGCTTCCGGTAACGACGAGTAAATGTTGCAGCCTGATCATGGTCAGCGTGTCTTCCGCCACGCGAACAACTTCAAATCCGCCCGTTACCTTCGGCTTGAGCGGAACGTAACCTTCGACGAAGGGCACGGTCTCGCGCATGTCGAAGCGCACATTATAAGTGCCGGCCATGGCGAGAATGGACGCGCGATCGCGCGCGAAGCTGGCCTGTTCTTCGGTAATCTGGGGCGGCGACACTTCCGCAGCTGAAGTGATCGCGGGGAAAAAGAAGATGGCGCCCGCCAGAGCGCATTCATAGCGTATGAAATTCCTGGCTCACTCTCTCAATTGTCGCCCAAACTCTGATCAACAAGTAATAATGCGACTTAGTCGCAACTTGCGGTTAGGCGCATGAAAGCTGCGAGTCAATCGCATCTAGGACGAAAAAGGGGATCGAAGTTCGCGGCTAGCGGCGCTAGAGGCCGGTTACCCACCCGTCCATCATTGGATCGATGCCGTCATAAATCCAGCAACGTGCTCCCGGACGACCTGCTGGCGGACGTTGGGCAATGGCCATTCCCCGTACATACGTATAGGTGAAGCTCATCCACCCCTTTTCAGTAAGCAGAAGACTTTCTTCGGTTAGCCCGTAGGCATTGATCAGCGTCCACCGCGAGTATCGGGGCAAACTTGAATCGGACGGAACGCGAGGCCGCTTTTCGTACGGAGTAATGACGGGAATGGCACTGCAACTCAGCGCGCGTTCGCCTCTGAAGGAAAATGAAATGGTGAGCGGCCACCATATGGGCGATGGCACTCCATTTATTTGACCGGGCACATATTCAAACCGCTTGACGATATTGAGAGCGGCGTTGTCCAGACGTTGGAAGCCACTTGTCGAACCCAAAAGCGCATCTTTCACATGACCATCGGCGCCAATCAGCGCGTATAAGGTCACCACTCCTTGTTCGTTACGAGTCCTTGAGAGGGCTGGATAATCTCTAGGAGGGACGTACCGCCCGCCAGCAATGGGGCCTGGACCAACAACCACGTCGTTCGGGCCGACGGGAGCTCCTCCTGGGAGATCCTTCGGAAAATATTTCTCCGCCGAGATTAGAGGCAGCTTCCAAACAATGTCTGCAAGCAAACGCACCGATGTGGGCACACCATTTCGCGTTCTCGGTGGGGGATTTAGCGTTATGTCGCCGGCGGCAAGCACGCCTCCTTCATCAAGGTTTGCGTAGCCGCTAGATCGTTGCAGCTGAATATCGGATGCGCGATCGTCCCGACCAATGGTCAATTCCACCGTCACGGTGCCTTCTTCGCCTGCGGCGAGGGATTCCATCGAGTATCGTACCTGTGACGGCTCGAAATTTATGCGCGGCCGCTGCTGCTCGGCGGCATGAGCAGATGAAGCTATTGCTGCCAACGTTGCGAAGGCCAAGATGCGCGATTTGTAAATCACAGCATCAACCGTTCATCATCGGATCGACGCCATCATAAACCCAGCAACGCGCCGGACGGCCTTTTGTAGGATATCGGGCTTGCTGGTTCATTACGGCTACAAGCGAAGGATCGAGACTCATCCAACCTTTTTCGGTGAGCAATAAACTTTCGTCGATTTTCCCTAAGGCGTTGACCAACGTCCACCGCGAGTATCGCGGCACTGCCTCGCCAGCTTCCTAGCGAGTTCGACGATCACTCCTGGTAATCAGAGGGTTTGCCTCGCAATTGCTTAGTTGGGCCCCATTGAGGAGAAAGCTCAATCTTTGCATGGCAATCGAAGGAACAGGAACATCCCCGAGACGTGCAGGTTCATAACGAAATTTCCGCACCTCATTGATAGCCCACTGATCGAGGCGTTCGAACCCACTAGAACCAACCAGATATGTTTCAACGACCGAACCATCGATACCGATATGGGTAGCAAAAGTTGCGCGCCCCATTTCATTTCGACGAACCGATTCCGCTGGATAGCTGTTTGAGTTTATTCGATTTCCGCGACCGAAAGGGCGTGGAGGGCGTATATTTTCGGGTTTCTGGCCGCCATTGATGCGGCGAATTTCTTCGTCAACTGTCCGAGTAAGCTGGTCGCTGATTGCAAAGTATTTCTCGGCAAGCGTCGCGGGCAATTTCCAAACAATCTCCGCCGGCAGTCGCGCGGCAACGGGCACGCCACCGCGCATTGGTGGTGACGAAAGTTTGAGAGATCGCGCTGCGTGGATTCCCGCGTCATCAAGACGTGACGAACCGCTCGACTGTTGCAGCACGACGTCGGTCACCGCGCCATCTACGCCAATGCCGAGTTCCACCAGCGTTGTACCTTCCTCGGCGGCGGCGAGCGCTTCAATCGGATAATCGATTGGCTGCATCGTCAGGTTCAGTCGCGGCCGTTGCGGTTCGGCCGCGTAGCCCGATGCAACAGCCGAAACCGCCGCGAGTGCGACGAAAACCCACGCAAATACGTTTGAGATTTTAGGCATGTCGCCCCCCGACGACTGAAGCGAAAGGCAGACTAGCGCGGTCTGCTCTGCGCGCAAAGGCGATGGCCTAAAGAACGGGCAGTGGGGTGGCTGGTCTGCAAAAATGGAAAAATGTAAGCAAAATCAATGATGTAATAAGCGGAAATATATTATGAGTGGCACGTAAACCCTGTTTTCCGGCATGCAAGCGTTAGTTATTTCGCGTTGCAGCGTAGGTTTATCCGTGACCCTTCATATCGTTCCTAAGCATTCGCGTCTTCGTGCCGCCGTCATCGGTGCCGGTGTTTTCGGGCGTTTCCACGCTGCGAAATATCAGGGCATGGCGAATGTCGATCTCATCGCTGTCGCCGATCCTTCAGCCGATGCGCGCCTCACGGCCGAAACGCAATTGGGTGTGCGAGCGATTGCTGATTGGCGGAAACTCAAAGGCACAGTCGATCTCGTCAGCATCTGCTCTCCTGCCGTCACGCATGCCGCCATTGTGCGCGGCTTCTTGGAAGCCGGCGCGCATGTGCTGGTCGAAAAGCCGATCGCAACCACGCTAGAAGAAGCCGAGGAGCTTATCCATCTCGCATCCACGCGCGGACGTGTTCTTACCGTCGGCCATCAGGAACGTTTCGTTTTCGCGAAAAGCGGATTGCTAGCGCGTGAAGATGCGCCGCTTTCTATCGAATGCACGCGCGCTGGTCCTTGGACCGGACGCAGCACCGATGTGGGCGCGGTGTTGGATTTGATGATTCACGATATCGATCTCGTTCACTGCCTCGTGACGCATGCGCTCACCAGCGTTCGCGCGAGCGGGCAGGCGGTTCGCGGGGCCATGCTGGACGAAGTCACCGCCAATCTCAGCTTCGCCAATGGCAGCGAAGTGACTTTGTTTGCCAGCCGCGTTGCCGATACCCGTCAGCGCTCTATGCGTTTGGTCTATCCGGACGGAACCATCGAAATCGATTTCTTGACGCGCACGATGGTGAACACCACCTCGCGCGCGCTTCTGCCGCTTGAGCTTGACGATCCGCTTGGCCAATCCGTCACGGCCTTTGTTACGGCGGTTGAGGGTGGTTCGGCCTCGCTGGTGCGCCCGGAAGAGGCGCGCCGTGCGCTTGCCACCGCTCTCGCCATTGAGGATGCCGCAGCTCTGGGCGTTGGCGTCCTGAAGACGCGCGCGCCGCAAGGCATCGCCGTCGTCGCTTAACGCGCGCTAAGGCGTTACAACGACGCCATGTCCACGCCCCCAAACACATTCGCCATTGCATTGGCACAGCTCAACCCAGTTGTCGGCGATATCTCCGGCAACCTTAGGCGTGCGCGCGCCGCGCGTGCGAAGGCTGCCGAGCAAGGTGCCGATCTCATTCTCTTCAGCGAACTTTTCATCGTCGGTTACACACCGGAAGATCTGGTTCTGAAGCCAGCACTCCAGCAAGCGGCGATGACGGCAGTCACAGCTTTGGCTGCCGACACCGCCGACGGCGGCCCGGCGGTTCTCATCGGAACGCCATGGGCGGAAGACGGCGCGCTCTATAATGCGGTGGCTTATCTCGATTCCGGCGCGGTACGTGGGCTCACCTTCAAAACCGATCTGCCCAATTACGGCGTCTTCGATGAAAAGCGCGTATTCCGCGCCGGCAATCCGAAGGGGCCGTTCAATATTCGCGGTGTGCGCATCGGCGTGCCGATTTGCGAAGACATTTGGACGCCGGATCTGGTGGAAACTCTTTCCGAAACCGGTGCGGAAATTCTGCTCTCGCCGAACGGCTCGCCCTTCGACGCCTTGAAGCGCGAATTTCGCATGAATGTGGTCGTGGCGCGCGTCGTCGAATCCGGCCTGCCGCTGGTCTATCTCAATCAAATCGGCGGGCAGGACGAGCTTGTGTTCGATGGCGGCTCGTTTGTTCTGAATGCCGACCGTCACCTCGCGCTACAACTGCCGAGTTGGGAAGAGAGCATCGTCGTCACGCGCTGGACACGCACGAACGGCGCGTGGGTTAGCGCGACCGGCGATCTCGCACCCAATGAAGACATGGATGCGGCGCTCTATGCCGGCATGGTTCTCGGCCTCAAGGATTATGTGAACAAAAACCGCTTCAAATCGGTGGTTCTAGGACTTTCCGGCGGTATCGATTCCGCACTTAGCGCCGCTGTGGCAGTGGATGCTTTGGGTGCGGCGCGTGTGCGCTGTGTGATGATGCCGTCGCGCTTCACCTCCCAAGATAGTCTGGACGACGCGGCGGAAGTGGCGACGGTTCTGGGCACACCGTACGAAACCATCTCCATCGAAGCCGCGTTCGGCACGATGACGCAAACTCTGGCGCCAGCTTTTGCGGGGCGCGCACCCGACATCGCGGAAGAAAATCTGCAATCGCGCATTCGCGGCATGATGCTGATGGCGATCTCCAACAAAGACGGCCCCATGGTTCTAACCACCGGCAATAAGTCGGAAATGAGCGTCGGCTATGCCACGCTCTATGGCGATATGTGCGGCGGCTACAATGTTCTGAAGGATCTTTACAAAACGCAGGTCTTTGCGCTGTCACGCTGGCGCAATCTGCATCGCCCGCCTGGCGCATTGGGGCCACCTGGTCACGTGATTCCCGAACGTGTCATTACCAAAGCGCCGACGGCGGAACTCCGTGCCAATCAAACCGATCAGGATTCACTGCCGCCTTACGACATTTTGGACGGCATTCTCGAATGTCTGGTCGAACGCGAAATGGCGATCCACGACATCGTCGCCAAAGGCTACGACCTCGCCACCATTCGCCGTGTCGAGAGCCTTCTCTATGTCGCGGAGTATAAGCGCCGGCAGGCGCCGCCGGGCGTGAAACTGTCCACCCGCGGCTTTGGGCGCGACCGGCGCTATCCCATCACCAATCGCTTCCGCGACACGGAGTGGGGCGCCTCTCTGGACCGGAGCTCCTCGACCTGCTAGGCGTTCATTCACATGGGCCGCGCCCCGAAACGGAGAAATGTCATGACCTGTCTGGTCATTCGGATTTGCAGGACCGATATTGGCGGCTAGCCCCGCCAAGAGACGCTTTCCCACACCCTATTTTTAGAAAATTCCCCTTTCTTGTTCGGCTTAGTCCGAATGGGCTGGCCTCTCCCGCGTTGCTGGGGAGAGTCAGGTAACGCTTTTGTTGCTATGAGTGACCGCCATGGTGCTTCGCCTTCACAACACGCTGACGCGCGACAAAGTCGATTTCGCGCCGCTCGACCCGAAAAATGTCCGCATGTATGTGTGCGGGCCCACGGTCTATGACTATGCCCATATCGGCAATGCGCGCCCCGCCATTGTCTTCGACGTGCTGTTTCGGCTGCTGCGCCATTCCTATGGCGACGCGCATGTTACTTTCGTCCGCAACATCACGGACGTGGACGACAAGATCAACGCGCGTGCGGCGGAAGAAAAAATCTCCATTGCCGATCTGACCACGCGCACCGCCGCGCAATATCAAGCTGACGTGCAGGCGCTTGGCTGTTTGCCGCCGACGCATGAACCACGCGCCACGCATTATATCGGGCAGATGATCGCGATGGTCGAGCGGCTTGTCGCTTCCGGCCATGCCTATGCGGCGCAAGGCCATGTGCTGTTCGACGTGGAATCGAAGTCTGATTACGGCAAGCTTTCCCGGCGCTCTATCAACGAGATGCTGGCGGGCGCGCGCGTGGAAGTGGCGCCCTACAAAAAGAACACGATGGATTTTGTGCTCTGGAAGCCGAGCGACGCAGATATCCCCGGATGGGAGAGCCCGTGGGGGCGCGGCCGTCCGGGCTGGCATTTGGAATGCTCGGCGATGAGCGAGAGCCTGCTTGGCGAAACCTTCGACATTCATGGCGGCGGAATCGATCTGCAGTTTCCGCACCACGAAAATGAAATCGCGCAATCGGAATGCGCCCATGGCGGCCACCCATTCGCGAAAGTGTGGATGCACAATGGCTTCCTGCAGGTCGAGGGCGAGAAAATGTCCAAGAGCCTGGGAAATTTTTTCACCATCCGTGAACTGCTGGACGATTGGCCAGGTGAGGTGCTGCGCCTCAATATGCTGCGCACGCATTATCGCCAGCCTATCGATTGGACCGCGCATAGTCTCAAAGAAAGCTGGAAGATTCTGGAGCGCTGGTACGACGATGCGGGCGCCATGGCGTCGCCGCGTCTCGGCGAGAAATTTTTGGCGGCGCTTGCTGACGATCTCAATACACCGCAGGCTCTGGCCGAATTGCATCAGGAAACGCCGGAGGCCGTCGCAGGCGGCCTGTCGCTCCTGGGTTTTTCTGTGATGAGCGAAAGCATCGCAGCAAAACCGGAATTGGATGCCACTTCTATAAATCACGCGATCGCCGCGCGCACCGCAGCGCGGGCCGCGAAGGATTTCAAGGAATCGGATCGCATCCGCGACGAGCTTCTGGCCAAGGGCATCGTGCTGAAAGACGGTGCCGGTGGAACGACCTGGGAGGTCAAGCGATGAGCGCGATACGTAATGTGGTCGCCGCGCGTCCGTCCTTCGAGATGCGTGCTGCGCACGCTCCTCAGGACGAGGATTTATACAAACCTCATGGTGAGGAGGCCGCGAAGCGGACGTCTCGAACCATGAGGAGCAGGATGGCAGCGTCATGAGCCGCGAAAGACTCTATCTCTTCGACACCACGCTCCGCGACGGAGCGCAAACGCAAGGTGTAGATTTCTCGGTCGAAGACAAGCGCACCATGGCCGAAGCCCTGGATGATCTCGGGATCGACTATGTGGAAGGCGGCTGGCCGGGCGCCAATCCTACGGACACGGCGTTTTTTGCAGTTGATCCGAAGCTTAGCCACGCGCGTTTCACGGCGTTTGGCATGACGAAGAAATCTGGCCGCAGCGCCGATAACGACCCGGGTCTCGCCGCGCTTTTGAATTCCAAATCCTCGGCCTTCTGTATCGTCGGCAAGAGCTACGACTATCAGGTGAAGGTAGCGCTGGAAATTCCGCTGGCGGAAAACGTCGCCAACATCTCGGAATCCATCGCCGCTTTGGTCGCCAAGAAGCGCGAAGCCATGTTGGACGCCGAGCATTTCTTCGATGGCTATAAAGCCAATCCATCTTATGCGCTGGAATGTCTAAAAGCCGCCGCCGAAGCGGGCGCCGCCTGGGTCGTTCTTTGCGATACCAATGGCGGCACCATGCCGGAGGAGGTCTATCGCATCGTGTCCGAGGTGAAGGCGAAACTGCCCCACGTCAATTTTGGGATCCATGCGCACAACGATACCGAACAGGCAGTCGCTGTCAGCCTCGCGGCCTTGCGCGGCGGCGTACGCCAGATCCAGGGCACGTTGAATGGCCTCGGCGAGCGTTGCGGCAATGCCAATCTTTGCTCCATCATCGCCAATCTCATGTTGAAGGAGCCCTATGCCTCGCAGTTTGAAACCGGCATTGGCGACAAATTGCCGAAGCTCACGTCGACATCGCGCCTCTTGGACGAAATCTTAAATCGCGCGCCGCACAAGCACGCGCCCTATGTGGGGCCTTCCGCCTTCGCGCACAAAGGCGGGCTGCATGTGTCGGCCGTCGCCAAAGATCCGCGCACCTATGAACATGTGCCGCCGGAATCCGTCGGCAATCGCCGCCACGTCTTGGTGTCAGACCAAGCCGGGCGTTCGAATATTCTGTCCCGGTTGGCCGAAGTCGGAATCGAAGTCGAACCCACCGACAAACGCATCGCCCGCCTGTTGGAAGATGTGAAGCAACGCGAATTTTTGGGCTATGCCTATGATGGCGCGGAAGCATCGTTCGAACTTCTGGCGCGGCGCGCGCTCGGTCAGGTGCCGGAATATTTCCGTGTCGATTCCTTTCGCGTCATGGTTGAGCGGCGCCACAACGCACTCGGCTCAGAGGTGACGATCTCTGAAGCGGTCGTGAAGGTGAATGTCGCGGGTGTCGACTACCACAATGTCGGCACCGGCAATGGCCCCGTGAACGCGCTCGACCAAGCCTTGCGCAAGGATCTAGGGCGCTATTCCAAATTTCTCGAAGGCCTGCGTTTGGTGGATTACAAAGTGCGTATCCTCACGGGCGGCACAGAGGCCGTGACGCGCGTGATGATCGAAAGTGCCGACGACCAGGAACGGCGCTGGTCCACGGTCGGCGTCTCCGCCAACATTGTGGATGCCTCATTCGAGGCGCTGTCGGATTCCATCTGCTACATGCTCTATCGCGATGGGGCGCCGAGCAGTTAATGCGTTGAAACGCCTGAGTTGAAAAACGTTAGCGTTGTCTGCCTGCCGGTCTCTGCGCTTAGGTGCGCCTAAGAAAGGGCGGCGGAGGGGCGCCCTTGGTTGCGCCAATCCCCGCAATCCTTTAGACCGCCCCGGCTCGGTGTGTTGGAGGCCATAGGTGGCAAAGAAGGGCGTTTCGAAGGTTGTTTTGGCCTATTCTGGCGGGTTGGATACGTCGGTCATCCTTAAATGGCTGCAGACCGAATATGGATGCGAGGTTGTCACCTTCACCGCCGATTTGGGGCAGGGCGAAGAGCTAGAGCCGGCCCGCGCCAAAGCCCGCCTTCTCGGCATCAAAGAAGAGAACATCTTCATCCAGGACCTGCGCGAAGAATTCGTGCGCGATTATGTGTTTCCCATGTTCCGGGCGAACGCGCTCTATGAAGGCGTCTATCTTCTCGGCACCTCGATCGCGCGTCCGCTGATCGCCAAGAAGCAAATCGAGATCGCTGAAAAAGTCGGTGCCGACGCCGTGTCTCATGGCGCCACCGGCAAGGGTAACGATCAGGTCCGTTTCGAGCTCGGCTATTACGCGCTGAAGCCCGATATCAAAATCATCGCGCCATGGCGTGAATGGAATCTCACCAGCCGCACCAAGCTGATTGAATTCGCAGAAACGCACCAGATTCCGATTTCCAAGGACAAGCGCGGCGAGGCACCCTTCTCGGTCGATGCCAATCTTCTGCATTCGTCCTCGGAAGGCAAAGTGCTGGAAGACCCTGCGGTCGAAGCCGACGACGTGGTCTATCAGCGGACGCTCTCGCCGGAGCAGGCCCCCGACAAAGCGACGATCATCACAATCGGATTTGAAAAAGGCGACGCCGTTTCCATCGATGGTGCGAAATTGTCACCGGCCACGCTGCTCACCCAACTGAATGCGCTTGGCAAAGCCAATGGCATCGGTCGCATCGATTTGGTGGAGAACCGCTTTGTCGGGATGAAATCGCGCGGCGTTTATGAAACGCCGGGCGGTACGATTCTTCTGGCCGCACACCGCGCCATGGAATCGCTCACGTTGGATCGCGGCGCCGCCCATCTCAAAGACGATCTGATGCCACGTTACGCCGAGCTGATCTATAACGGCTTCTGGTTTTCACCTGAGCGCGAAATGCTGCAGGCCGCCATCGACAAGAGCCAGGAATTTGTCGCCGGCGAGGTGCGTCTCAAGCTTTATAAGGGCAATGTGATCGTCATCGGCCGCTCATCGCCAAATTCGCTCTATGCGCAAGATCTCGTCACCTTCGAGGATGATGGTGGTGCCTATGACCAGAAGGACGCGGCCGGTTTTATCAAGCTGAATGCCTTGCGCCTTCGCACCCTTGCTATGCGTCGGCGTAAGACCGGAAAATCTTGACGCCTCAGGGAACATTTTGCTCTTTCAGGAATTAGAGTGGGCGGGCCGCCGCCGCGCGCGTCCACACCAGGAGATTGCTTATGAATACGGAATTCAGCTCCAAGCCGTTTGTCTTGCCGCCGCTTCCCTTCGACGAAGGTGCGTTGGCGCCCGCAATCTCCGCTGCGACCTTCGGCTTTCATTACGGCAAGCACCACAAAACCTATGTCGACAATCTGAATGGCCTCGTCGCCGGCAAGCCATATGCCGACATGACACTGGAAGAGGTGATCAAAGCCTCCGCCGGAAAGCCTGCCGAGCAAGGTATTTTCAACAACGCCGCGCAGGTTTGGAATCACACATTTTTCTGGAACAGCCTGACGCCCAAAACCGGCGCCCCGGGCAAAGAATTGCAACGCGCCATTGATCGCGATTTCGGTGATCTGGAGCAGTTCAAGAAGGCCTTTGCCACCGCCGGCGTCGGTCAATTCGGCAGCGGATGGGTCTGGCTGGTCAATAATGGGGGCAAGCTAACAATCGAAAAAACGTCAAACGCGATGACGCCGCTGGCGGAAGGCAAGACCGCTCTTCTGACCATCGACGTGTGGGAGCATGCCTATTATCTGGATTACCAGAACCGGCGCGCGGACTTCCTGCGGGTGGTGCTGGATTCCTGCTTGAACTGGAATTTTGTCTCGGAGAATTTCGCCCCGGGCTAAGCTTGCCCCCTGGTTTGACCAGGCGCTTCACCCCATCTTAGGTTGGCGTGCGAACGACTCACGAAAAACGAGTCGCGCGAGTGATTTTGGCTGCGCCTTTGTCCGGCATTCTTGAGTGTTTCCTCGGACCTGTGGCCGCCAAGGAGGAAACATGACGGATTGTTTCATCTTCGATGCGGTCCGCACGCCGCGCGGCAAGGGCAAGAAGGATGGCTCGCTTCATTCGGTGACTGCGGTCGAATTGGCCACCCAATCACTGAAGGCCATTCGCGACCGCAACAGCCTGGACACCAGCAAACTGGGCGATGTCATTCTCGGCTGCGTCGATCCCGTCGGCGAGCAAGGCTCGGACATCGCGCGCGCCGCGGTGCTGAAGGCCGGCTTCGCCGACACCGTGCCGGGCATGCAGATCAATCGGTTTTGCGCCAGCGGCCTTGAGGCCGTGAACATGGCTTCTGGGCAGATCATGTCGGGTCAGTCCGATCTCGCCATCGGCGGCGGCGTAGAATCGATGAGCCGTGTTGCCATCGGCGCTTCGGGTGGCGCGTGGCCGGAGGATCCGTCCGTGGCCATTCCCGCCTATTTCGTACCGCAAGGCATTGCCGCCGATCTCATTGCGTCGGTGGACGGTTTCTCGCGGGACGACGTCGATGCTTTCGCGGTGGAGAGCCAAGCCCGCGCCGCCAATTCCTGGGAGAAGGGCTACTTCAAAAATTCTGTGGTGCCGGTGAAGGATGATCTCGGTCAGATCATTCTGGACCACGACGAACATATGCGTCCCGGAACGAACATGCAGTCTCTGGCCGCGCTGAAGCCTGCCTTCGCCGAATTCGGCGCCATGGGTTTCGATTCCGTCGCCATTCAACGCTATCCGCATTTGGAAGCACTGAATCATGTTCATCATGCAGGTAATTCATCCGGCATTGTTGATGGCGCTGCCGCAGTTCTGGTGGGTAACGCCAAGACCGGCAAGAAATTGAATCTGAAGCCCCGCGCACGGATACGCGGCTTTGCCGCCATTGGCTCCGAGCCTTGCATCATGTTGACCGCACCCGCCGATGTGACGCGCAAAGCCCTCAAGCGTGCTGGCATGACGACAGCCGATATCGATCTTTTCGAAATCAACGAGGCCTTTGCCGCTGTTGTTTTGCGTTTCATGCGCGTGCTGGAATTGCCGCATGACAAGGTCAACGTCACCGGTGGCGCGATTGCACTCGGTCATCCCTTGGGCGCAACCGGCGCGATGCTGGTCAGCCAGGTACTGGATGAATTGGAGCGACGCAATAAGACCACTGCGTTGATCACGCTGTGCATCGGTGCCGGCATGGGTACGGCGACCATTATCGAGAGAATTTGAGCCCATGCCGAAGATCGATATCGCCAGCGTGCCGATTGAGAACAAATCCGGCTACCCCGAGCCATTCAAGCAAGTTACGGCCGGCCGCTTTCGCCAACGCCTCGGTAATGTCGTCGGTCTCGATCAGTTTGGTGTGAATCTTACACGGTTGAAACCCGGCGCGTGGTCGGCGCAGCGCCATTGGCACGAGCAGGAAGACGAATTCGTCTATGTGCTCGAAGGTGAATTGACGTTGTGCGAAGACGGCGCCGAGATTTTGCTGAAGCCCGGTGACGCGGCCGCATTCAAAGGCGGCGTTGCCAACGGTCATTGTCTGGTCAATCGCTTCAAGACTGATGCGGTCTTTCTGGAGATCGGTTCGCGCGTGAAAGGCGAAATCGCGCACTACCCCGATATCGATCTTGCTTATGTCAACGATGACAAAGGCCCACACTACACCCGCAAATCCGGCGATCCCTATTAGAGGAAACGAAAATGGACCTCGCGAATTTCAAATGGGATTTGGATGCTGACGGTATCGTAACGCTGACGTGGGACACGCCGGGTAAGCCGGTCAATCTTCTCTCGAGTGCTGCGGTTGCCGATCTCGCCAAAGCTGTGGACACCATCATCGCCGATAAAACCGTCAAAGGCGTGGTGATCACTAGCGCCAAAGAAGGTAATTTCTGCGCCGGTGCCGATCTTGAGGAACTGGCGGGCGCTGCCACGCGCGCCGGCTCCAACGCTGCAGCCACGGCTTACGGGTTGATGACGAATGTGCATCAGACATTGCGCAAGCTGGAAACGTGCGGCAAGCCGGTGGCTGCCGCGATTAACGGAACGGCGCTTGGCGGTGGTTTGGAAGTGACGCTGGCTTGTCATTACCGGGTGATGTCGGATGACCCGCGCGGTCGCGTTGGTTTTCCGGAAGCGCAAGTCGGTCTCATTCCAGGCGCCGGCGGCACGCAACGCCTGCCGCGCATGATCGGCGCCATGGCGGCTCTGCCGTTCATACTGGAATCGAAGCGCATTGATGCCCAATCGGCCGCGGGCATGGGCATCGTAAGCAAGCTTGCGCCCGCTGCTGAAGTCGTTGCCGCCGCGAAAGCCTGGATCAAAACCGGTCCGAGTTCGACGCAAGCGTGGGACAAGAAAGACTATCGCATTCCGGGCGGCGGGCCGTTCAGCTCGGCGGGCGCGCAAGTGTTCACCGTCGGTAACGCGATGTTGCGGGCAAAGACGCTCGACAATTATCCGGCGCAGAACTCCATCATGTCTTGCGTCTATGAAGGGCTCTTGGTCGATATCGACAGCGGCCTGAAAATCGAGACGCGCTATTTCGTCAAGATGCTGCTCAGCCCGACCGCGCGCGACATGATCCGCACGTTGTTTCAATCGATGCAGGACCTCGGCAAAGGCGCGCGCCGTCCGATCGCAGAGGCGCCTTCGAACGTCAAACGCCTTGCCGTGATTGGCGCCGGCGTGATGGGGGCGGGGATCGCGTATGTGTCGGCACAGGCCGGCATCGATGTCGTCTTGATCGACACGACCGACGAGCGCGCCAATGGCGGCAAGGATCACGCCGCGAAATTGCTGGATAAGGAAATCGAGCGCGGGCGTTCGACGCCTGATAAGAAGGCGGAAATCCTCGCCCGCATTCTGCCCAGTTCGGATTACGCCGCGCTGAAAGATGCGGACCTTGTAATCGAAGCCGTGTTCGAAGATCGCGGCGTGAAGGCCGAAGCCACCAAGAAGGCTGAAGCCGTGCTCGGCACGAACGCTATTTTCGGCTCCAACACATCGACACTGCCGATTACTGGTCTGGCTGAAGCTTCCGTGCGCCCGCAATCCTTTGTCGGCATCCATTTCTTCTCGCCGGTTGAACGGATGATGCTGGTCGAGCTCATCGTGGGCAAGAAAACCGACAACCGCGCTTTGGCCACCGCCATGGATTACGTCCGCAAGATCAAGAAGACGCCGATTGTGGTGAATGATGCGCGCGGTTTCTACACCTCGCGTTGCTTTGGCACCTACACGCTGGAAGGTCTTCGCATGATCGTCGAGGGCATCGCGCCGCCTTTGGTGGAAAATGCTGGGCGCATGGCTGGCATGCCGATGGGACCGTTGGAAGTGTTGGATTCCGTAGGCGTCGACACGGCGCTCAAGATCGCGCGGCAATCGCGCAAAGAAGTGACGAAAGAAGAAACGCCCGATCCGACTGAGGATCTGATGGCTTGGCTGGTGGAAACATCGGGTCGCCTCGGCGTGAAGGCCGGCGAAGGATTCTACGAATATGACACGCGCGGGAAGCGCGTGCGCCTGTGGCCCGAATTGTTCGCGCGTCAAAAAACTTGGCGCACCGACGATGAGGTGAAGGCTCTTGAGGAGCGGCTTCTAACCATTCAAGCGTTGGAAGCTGCGCGTTGCTTCGAAGAAGGCGTCATTCTGGACCCGCGCGACGCCGATGTTGGCGCCATATTGGGTTGGGGTTTTGCGCCTTTCACCGGCGGTCCGATTTCGTATATCGACGGGATGGGTGCGGCAGTGTTCGTCAATCGCTGCAACGCGCTCGCGAAGGAACATGGTCCGCGCTTTGCGCCGAACAAGCTTCTAAAGGACATGGCGGCGAAGGGCGATAGTTTCTATCGCCGATTTGCCCCGAAGGCGGCGGCGTGAAATTCGGCTAGCGCTTGGCTGAAACGAAAGCGAGAAATCGGCCGAGCCAATATTTCGGCTTCAAGTCTCCACCGACGATGTACGGCTCGCCAGCCTCACGCTCGCGGAAACGACCGGTCACCAATTGCGCCAACGACATGGCTCCCTCCTCGGGTAGGCCGTATGCGGACAATATCGCAAATCACTAGCAGGACGCTGAGGGAATCGTCGGCCAATTTGGTTAACGAAAAGTTAAATGCTGCAGCTCAGCGCCCAAGACCTTGGCCCAGACCTTCGTTGTCGGGTTTGGCACACGCCAAGCGGCCGCTTTGCCAACCGGCGCGATAGTCAGCGTCATCTGCATAGAGTCGGGCATCGCGTCGGGGCACGGTGTCCCGGCCCGCACTGGCGCAACCATCGGCATAGCCGATCCCATAGCCGGGGCCGGAACCTTGCGCATCCTGATTTGCGCCTGTTGCGCAGCCGGAGATTGCGAAAGCGACAGCAATGAGTAGCGCGCTGCGCATTCTGGAAGCGCCACCCATCATACGTGTTCGGCTTTTCCTACGCTCGAAACGGCTCGCGTGACATCCCAATAGGACACGATGCCGACCAAGCGCCGCGTTTTCTGCTCAATTACCGGCAAGGTCATATGGTCATGACAGAACAGGCGGACCGCCTGCACAATCGCGGTGTCAGCATAGAGGGCAATCGGCTCCTTGTTCATGGCGCGCGAAACCGGCGTGTCGTGGAATGCGCTATATTTCTCGCGTAGGACGCTGAGATCGTCGCTCATGAAGCGCAAATTCGGTACCAGATCGCCCACCATTGCGATGCGCGGCACCAAAAGCGCGAGAAGGTCGTGCATGCCGAACAGGCCGACAAGCCTGCCCGCTTCATCCACTACGGGCAGATTAATGTAGCGGTGGGCGATCAGCTCATCGGCGGCGCGGCCCACAGTGTGGTCGGCGCGCACGCTATGCGGATTGGGCGTCATGATCGCGGCGCAGGTCATAGTCGGCTCGGCTTCGTTCGCTAAGAAAATAGAGGGACATGCTCTACCCCGGTCCGGAAGGCCGGCCAACCCGGTTCGCCGTTGAGTTCAACAAAAGAGCTGGAAAAGGCAAAAAAAGCCCGCGGCACGAACCGTCCTGGGAGAGGGGGTGGACGGGATCGGGCCTGCGGGCTCATTGCCGCGCCTACCGAGGGGCGATATGCGCGGAAAACCTTATTTTTGAAGTCAATTCTTACGCGCCGTCGTTATTGTCGCGTTCAAGGCGGGCCACGTCCAACCGGTGTTTCAAAGTCGTAATGCGAACCATCGCCTCAGCCCGCAGCCGCTCCAGCAGATTAACCGGGCCCTCACACGCTAGGCTTTCAGCGGCACAGGCAATTCCCGCGGGTGAATGCGGGATAAGTGTCTGTTGCGCCGGTTCCTGCGGCACCAGAAGTGCCATCACCGTAACCCAGAGAATGGTTCTAATCAGAAACATCAGCGGCGCCTCGTTCTCTCACCCGAGAGATTGGCCCGATCGCTTTGCGGGAGACTGAAGCGGATTGCTAAAAATGTCCGCATACGACGTTTCGAGCAGGGAACTATGGTTCAGCTCTAACGGACTGTTTACGGGCTTCGCAGCAATTGCAGCAATTACCTCGCATCGGGTTCGACTCCTTAACGGAAGGTAAACGTCGCAGCCTCAAATTGGCTCCTTACGTTCCCGCATACGGCCTGTATTCACGTCGAATTAAGCGAGGTTTGTCAGTGTTGTGGCGTGCAGGGGCTTCTCCTCTGCAGCAGCTACAGCGCAAGGCACCCGCCCCCGAATGGGATTCTTCAGGTATTTCCGATCGCGAAATGTGCCCGCGGGAATCATAAACGCGCATCGGCGCGATTTCATTCGCACGCAGACAATGAAGGGCGCCCTTGGTTTTGCCCTTGCGCTTGGCTATTTTTCCTATGTCGGCGCGCCGTTTGGCGTCGAAGCGCTAGTTCTGCTTGGACTCATTGCGCCATTGGGTTTGGCCAAATTGGCTAAACTGCCCATCCGCATGCGGGTGTTGGAAGCCACCGCTCTGGCGCTGTACGCGGGGCTGATCACGTTACTCAGCGCGCTTACCGGCGGGCTTTCCTCCCTGTTTCTGGTCTGGCTCATGTTAGTGCCGCTTGAGGGCGCTTTGTCAGGGCGCAGCCGCAAGGTGCTATTTTCTGGCCTCTTTGCGTTGGCTTGCCCGCTCATCCTGTTGGCGATGCATTTGACGGGCATGTTGCCGCCGTCACGTCTGACCGGCACCACGATTTATACCGTCGGACTATCGCTGTTCGTTGCTATGATACAGGCCACGTTGATTGCCATTGCCGCGCATCACCGGCGTGTCGAGGCCAGCCTCGCGGCCGAACAGGGCGAGGCGCGCTATCGCTTTCTTGCCGAACACGCCATGGATCTCATCACAAGCCATGCCGCCGACGGACGCATTCTGTTTGCAAGTCCGGCATCCTTCTCGCTGCTCGGTTATCGCCCGGAAGAAATGGCGGGCATGAACATCAGCGTTCTCACCCATCACGAAGATGCCAACACCATTGCTTTAGCCTTCGAGGGCGCCGGACGAAACCGCCACGCGGTGAGCGCCGAAGTGCGTTTGAAGCGCAAAGACGGCGGCTATGTTTGGATAGAACTCCGCTGCCGCCCCGCGGGCGGTGCGCATGCGGAGGGCAGCGATGTCGTTGCCGTGTCGCGCGATATCACCGAGCGCAAAGCCCATGAACGCGCGTTGATCGAAGCGCGCGATCTGGCCGAAGACGCGTCGCGCGCGAAATCGCGCTTCCTCGCCAATATGAGCCATGAACTGCGCACGCCGCTAAACGCGATTATCGGCTTCTCGGAAGTGATGACGCGGGAGATGTTCGGGCCGGTGGGCGGACCGCGTTATCAGGAATATTCGCGTCTCATCAATGAAAGCGGCTCGCACCTTTTGGAGCTGATCAATTCCATTCTGGATATGTCGAAGATCGAAGCCGGCCGTTTTGAATTGGCGTTGGAGGAATTCGATCTTGAGGATGTGACCAATCAGGCGTTGCGCTTCGTCAAGCTTTTGGCCGAGCGCCAGGCCATCGTGCTGGATTTCAGCATCGCCCCTTCAGCGAAGAAGATTTACGCCGACCGCCGCGCTGTAATGCAAATTCTGATCAATCTGCTTTCCAATGGCGTGAAATTCACGCCGGCGCGTGGGTCGGTGCATGTCTCCGCGAAGGCAGGCCTTGAAGGCGTAGAAATCGCAGTCTCCGATACCGGCCGCGGCATTCCGGAGGAAAGCCTCAAGCGTCTCGGCCAGCCTTTCGAGCAGGTCGAGAACGAATATACGCGCTCTAAGGAAGGCACCGGCCTCGGTCTCGCTTTGGTGCGCGCGCTTTCGCATCTGCATGGCGGCTCCATGGAGCTCGAATCCGTGTTGGGTGCCGGCACGACGGTTCGTGTCCATCTCCCCAGAGCGTCGCTTACGAGCGAGACGGTCGTCGCCGCTTAGACCCCGCGCGAAAATCCGCTATCACAGCAGCGGAACGCCACCGGACTTGAACGTTTGTCCAAACTAAAAAGCCAATTCTACGTCCAGGCCTTGATCCGCCGCGCCGAAGTCGCGGGTGCGTCCGCTTGGCTACTTAGGCGCGGCGCGGAAGATGCCGGTGCGGTATTCCTGAAAATCAATCGCTTGGACGGAATGCTGACTGTTCTCAGCCCGGCACGGCGCGGGGAGGGCGAGCGCATCTGGACGCGACCGCTCGGTGAAGCTTGCGATGAAGAGGCGGCTTCCGCCTATTTCGCGCGTCAGCTGAAATTCGATCCCGATATTTGGATTGTCGAAATCGAAGACCGCGCGGGGCGCAATTTCGTCGATGAACCGGTCGTCTAGCGAGGCTTCTCTTGCGGCCGTCTGAAAAGTGACTGGCGGGGCAAACCCAGGGTGCTCTTTGCCCCAGGGTATCTCTGTCGCTAGGCAAGGTGCCGGTCTTTGCTCTATTTATGCCGAGCTGGCACTTTGCATGGGATCGCGGCAGGGAGTTGCGGATGACGAAGGCTTCGAAAGCGCGTCTGTTCATACGCATCGATTTCGGGGATGCCGAGGCGTTCGGTCCGGGCAAAGCACGGCTGCTCGAACTTGTCGATGAGCATGGCTCCATTGCCCGTGCCGCGGCGGCGATGAGCATGAGCTATGCGCATGCTTGGAAATTGCTGGACGCGACGGAAGAGACGTTCGGCACGCCTTTGATCGTCACCGCCACGGGCGGCGCCAAAGGCGGCGGTGCAATGCTTACGCCTCAAGGGCGCGCGGTGCTGGAGCGTTACCGCGACATAGAGCGCCGCGCCAACCGCGCCACGGCAGGCGCGCTCGCGACGCTGAAACGCGCCGCGGCGCTATAAGAACCCGCGCGCGAGAGCTTTATTTCTTGCCCTTGCCGGTCATGGTTTGCGCTGTCTTGTTGGACTGCGCGGCATAGGCGGAAACTTTAGCCGCGTCTTTCTTGTTCTTGTCGGCTTTCGGCTTCTTCTTTTCGCGGTTGCTGCGTTGCTCACCTTTGGCCATTTCAATCTCCCTGTTGTGCGAATCTGCGCGACGAGAGATTAGCGCTTTGGGCCTTTTCACCCAAACGCGCTTATTCCCGCCGCCTTGCCGCGAGGCGCTCCAACCTGCTACCCCACGCGCGACTTTGAACTTTAGGACCGATGAGCAGCGAAAACCCCTCCGCCAACCAGACAACTGCCGCGCAAAGCCGGCGGCGGCGGACCTTTGCCATCATCTCGCATCCTGACGCGGGCAAAACCACGCTGACAGAGCAATTGCTGCTCCTGGGCGGCGCCATCCGCATGGCGGGGCAGGTGAAGGCGCGTGGCGATGCCCGCCGCGCCCGTTCCGATTGGATGCGCATCGAGCAGGAACGCGGCATCTCGGTGACCACCGCCGTCATGACCTTCGAGTTCGAGCATGCTGTGTTCAACCTCCTCGACACGCCGGGCCACGAAGATTTCTCGGAAGACACCTACCGCACGCTCACCGCCGCCGATTCCGCGGTGATGGTGATCGACGCCGCTAAGGGCATCGAAACGCAGACGCGCAAATTGTTCGAAGTCTGCCGCCTGCGCGACATTCCGATCATCACCTTCATCAACAAGATGGACCGCGAGGCGCGCGATCCCTTCGAACTCATGGACGAGATCGCGGATCAATTGCAGCTTGAATGCGCGCCGATGAATTGGCCGGCCGGGCAGGGGCTGAATTTCAAGGGCGTCTACGATCTGGCGACGCGCGATTTCGTGCCGTTCGCCAAGGATGCGCCGCGCCTTTCCTTAGCCGATGCCAAAGCCGGCATGACAGACGACGTCGTGGCCAAGCTGGACGAAGACATCGCCTTGGCGGAAGGCGCCTGTGCGCCATTCGACAAAGCCATTTATCGTGAAGGCCACATGACGCCAGTCTATTTCGGCTCCGCGCTGAAAAGCTTCGGCGTGCGCGAACTCTTGCGCGGGCTTGCCGAGTTCGCGCCGCACCCGCATATGCAGCCGGCCTCCCCGCGCAACATCATGCCGGAGGAAGAGGCGGTCACCGGTTTCGTGTTCAAGGTTCAGGCGAACATGGATCCCAACCACCGCGACCGCGTCGCCTTCTTGCGTCTGTGCTCGGGACGCTTCCGGCGCGGCATGAAATTGCGCCAATCGGGCACCGGAAAGATGATCGGCGTGCACAACCCTATTCTCTTTTTCGCGCAGGAGCGCGAAACGGTGGATGAGGCGTTCCCCGGCGACATTATTGGCATTCCCAATCACGGCGTTTTGCGCGTCGGCGACACGCTGACCGAAGGCGAAATCCTCACCGTCACCGGCATTCCCAATTTCGCGCCGGAAATCTTGCGCCGCGTACGCCTGTTCGATGCCATGAAAGCGAAGCATTTGAAGCGTGCCCTAGAAAGCCTCGCCGAAGAGGGCGTGACGCAGGTGTTCAAGCCGCTCCTCGGTTCGCAATGGACGGTGGGCGTGGTCGGACATCTGCAGCTCGACGTGCTCAAAAGCCGCCTTGCAGCGGAATATGGTTTGGACGTTGAATTGGAGCCCAGCCCCTATGAAATCGCGCGCTGGCTGGACGGCGCGCCGGACGACATCGCCGCGTTCCGCGATGCCAATCGCGGCCAGATGGCGGAAGACCGCGACGGCGCGCCCGTGTTCCTGCCCAAGAGCAATTGGGAGCTCGGCTATGTCGGCGGCAAGTTCCCGAAAATTCGCTTTCTGAAAACCCGCGAACGCAGCGCCCCCGCCGAAGCGGCGTAATGCGTTGAGACGCACGCGCTGAAAGACGTTAGGGCAGTCCGCCCGCCAATCGACGCGTGGGCAGACTCTAAATTGTGTTTGTCCGAGACGTGTCGCGCTCCAAGGCCGCAAGAAATTTCTCGGTGTCGGCAGCGTCGCGTCCCGGATTCGACAACACCACCATGGCGGAGAAAGCGGCACGCGAAAGTCCGGCATTGCGGCAGACGACGGCGAGCAGGCTGGCATCGCCTTTTGAGAGCGTGCGCCAGGCCGCCAGAGCAGCGGGGCCGGCCGCCTGTTCGAAAGCCGTCAAGAATCCGTCGAGATTCCCGCTCCGCAATTGCGCGACAATATCGGTTTCGCTTTTGGCGGCGGGCCGCGGCGCCGGCTTCGGCGCCTGCCACGTCTCGTTCTGACGCGCCTGACGAATGATGTCGTCGGCGGTTGGAGCGTTGGGGTGGGGCAGCGCGGCATTCATCGCCGCACTGTGCCGCGAACACCGTTAAAATCGCGGTAACGCTACGCGCGCCCTCAGCCGATAATGGCCCAGTCGTCGGGGAAGAAACCGTTGAAGCCGGTGCGCAGCGCGATGGAATAGGCGCCCACCGTTTGGAACACGATGAAATCGTTGGTCTGGATCGTGCTCGGCAGCATCATCGGGCGCGACAGAACATCGATGGTGTCGCAGGTCGGTCCGAAGATTTTGAACGGCGCCGACTGATCGTCGATCACCGCCGCCTTGCCGTCGGGACATAAGCGATAGATCGTGCGCGGATACTCGGCCGTCCATCCAGCAAGCGACAGCTCGTCCATGTTGCCGTAAATGCCGTCGTTCAGGAACAGCTGGTCGCCACGGCGCAAGATCACACGGCAGACCAGCGTCACGCCTTCGGCGCAGAGCGCGCGGCCGGGTTCGCACAGAAGCTCCGTGTCAGGCTCCATTGGAAAGGTGGAGAGCGCTTCCTTCAGCGTGTCGAAATACCAGTGATAAGGCGGCACGTCGTTGCCGGGATAGGGCGCGGGAAAACCGCCGCCAACATCCAGCGCGGCAATGCGCACATCCGAAAGCACGGCGGCGCGGCGCGCCAGCTCGATCGCTTGTGCGTAGGAGAACGGACTCAAACACTGCGAGCCGACATGGAAGGTCAGCGCCGGTGTTGCGCCGGCAGCGGCCACGCGTTGCAGCAATTTTGCGCCATTGGCGGGCGAGGTGCCGAATTTGGACGAGAGTTCCAGCATGGCGCCGCCTAACGGCGTGGCGATGCGCACGAAAATGCGTAGGCCTTTTCCGCCGTCGGTTTCGCCGAAGAGTTTGTCCAACTCTTCATCGCAATCGACGACGAAATCCTTGATGCCGAATTGGTTCACCGCGGCGGCAGAAGCACCGGGCAGGCGCACCGGCGCCATGAAATGGCAATGCGCGTCGGGATAGCGGCGGCGGATCAGCTCGATCTCGGCAAGCGAGGCGGTATCGAAATGCCGAATGCCGGACTCGTAAATCTGGTCCAGCACATGATCCACCGGATTGGCCTTCACCGCGTACATGGCGATGCCGGGGAAATTGTCGTGGAAGCGCTGGGCAGCGTTGCGGAAGAGCTCCGGATGCAGCCCGAAATGCGGCATCACCGGATTCACTTTTTCAAGCAAAGCCGGTATCGATTCATAGCGCGGCAAAGTGCTCGCGGTTTTCACCGCGACTGTATTGGCGCCGTTGGATTTTGCGTCACTGGTTTTCGCGCTAACCGGCGCGGCGGCAATCGACCGGATATTCATTTGCCGACCCTTACCTGAAAAGAGCGCGCTTCTTAGAGCATGTTGCCCCCGTAGGGAAGCGGTTCACGCTTCGCGCCGCGTGGCGCTGTCATGCCAGTGTCGCAAGACAAGATGCTCCAGGAGGGTTAAGGCAAAGTAGATCGCCAATCCAAGGCCGATGACGGCGAACAACGCGGCGAATTGGCGGGCAATTTGTAAGCGGTGCCCGGCTTCCAAAATGCGCCAGCCAAGCCCAGTTGCAGTTCCCGAGCCGGCGGCGAATTCCGCCACAATAGTGCCAATCAGCGCCAAGCCCCCGGAGATTTTCATCGCCGCCAGAAGATGCGGCAGTGCGCTGGGAAGGCGCAGGCGCCACAACGTCTGAAGGCGCGAGGCGCCATGCAGGCGGAACAGGTCGAGAAGATTGTGATCGACCGATTTGAGGCCGGCGGTGACATTGGAGAGAATGGGAAAGAACGCTGCCAGCCAGGCGAGCAGGAGAAGCGCGAGCTCGATGCGTTCATAACCGATCCAGATCACGACCAGCGGTGCGATGGCGAAAATGGGCGAAACCTGCAGAGCCACGGCGTAAGGCGAGAGCGCCATTTCGGCAACGCGGTTTTGGCTAAGCACAATGGCGCCGGCGACGCCGGTGATGACGGCCAGCAGAAATGCCTCCAGCGTGATGCGGAACGTCGTCCACACGCTCGCCATCAGCGAGGAAAACTCGCCGACAAAAGTGGTGAAGATGAGAGAGGGCGCCGGCAGCACGTAACGTGGCACCGCGTAAATCTGCACGAGCATTTCCCACAGCGCCAAAACGGCGGCACCTAACGCAAGCGGCAGAAGCACAGCGGCGAAGCGAGCGGGCTTCATCTCACGCCGCCTCGCTGTTCTGCCGGAGTGCCGCGGACACACGCCGTGCTTCGCTCGCGAATTCGGGGGACAGGCGCCACGCGGTGTTGCGTTCATGTGCGCCGATGGCGATCTCCGCCGCGATGCGTCCAGGCCTCGGGCTCAGCACAACGACGCGCGTAGACAGAAACGCGCTCTCGTAAACGCTGTGGGTCACGAAAACGATGGTCACACCGACTTCGCGCCACAGATGTAGCAAATCCTCATTCAGCCTTTCACGCGTAGGTTCGTCTAAAGCGGCGAAAGGTTCATCCATCAGCAACACTTGCGGCTCAGCGACCAGCGCACGCGCAATCGATACGCGCATGCGCATGCCGCCTGAAAGCGCGCGCGGGTAGGCGGCGCCGAAGCCGTTAAGCCCAAGCCGTGCCAGCGCCGCATCGGCGCGTGTGTCTGCTTCGCTGCGCGGCACACCGCCCAGGTCCAGCGGCAGGCGCACATTCTCTTGCGCGGTCGCCCAAGGCATCAATGTCGGATCTTGGAAAACGAAAGACAGCCGTGGCCTCGCGCCATTCCAATGCAACGTGCCGGTGCTCGGTGTCAGCAGTCCGGCGACAATGCGCAAAGCCGTGCTCTTGCCGCAGCCGCTCGGTCCCAGCAGCGACAGAAACTCGCCGCGCGCAATGTGGAGATCAATCGGCCCCAGCGCCTGCACGCCATTGCCAAACGCCTTCGTAACCTGCCGCAGTGAGGCAATGATGTTCTCAGACGCTGCCACTACGGCCCCGCCGGAATCGGTGCCGGGCCTTTGTTCACGAATTGCAGCGTGTAGGCGTCGCGGTAGTTCAGATTGGCGGGATAGACGCCTTGCGCCGACATCACGTCGAAGAATTCTTTCCAGCGCGCATCAGTCATTGCGCCTAAGCCCAGAGTCTCCGTGTCGCCTGAGAGCGCCATGCCGTGTTCGCGCATCTTGGCAATCGCCTGCGCGAGCAGCGCGTCCGTCATCTCAGGATTGTCTTTCTTGATCAGCGCATTGCCGGCGTCTGCGTTGCCGTAGAGATAGTCCATCCAGCCTTCGATGGTGGCATCGACGAAGGCCTGCACAATCTCCGGCCTCTGGTCGATCCATTCTTGCGGCACCAGCACCATATTGGCGTAGCCGGGATACCCTTCGTCCGCGAGCGGAAACACTTGCGGGACAAATCCGCCTTCCTTCTCCACCGCATAGGGTTCCGACGAAAGATAGCCTTCCTGAATGGCGTTCTTATCCGTGAGGAATGGCGCAAGATTGAATGTGTATTTTCTAATCTGCGAATCCTCGAAGCCGAACTTCGCTTTCAGCCAGGGCCAGAACGTCACCGTACCGGCATCGCCGATCAGCATCGGCTTGCCCTTCATATCGGCGATGCGTTTCACATCGTCGCGCGGATGTGTGATGAGAACCTGCGGGTCCTTCTGAAACACCGCCATTACGGCGCGAAACTTGGCGCCCTCGTGAATCAAATTCAGCGCGATGAAATTGTTCGAGCCGATGGCAAAATCCGCCGCACCGCCCGCCAGGATTTGCGGCACGTTCACGCCGGGCCCGCCGGCACGGATGGTAACGTCTAACCCACGCGCCGCATAAAGCCCTTCGGCGAGTGCTTGATAGAAGCCGCCATGCTCAGCTTGCGCTTTCCAGTCGGTCATAAAGCTGATGCGCGTACGCGCTTGCCCCTCTTGCGCCGCCGGCCTTTCGCGCGGGCCGCAGGCTGCCGCGACAAGCGCGACAAAAAGGGTGGCAGCTAGGATTGCGCGGTTCATGCGTGCTCTGGTCGGAACTATGGCCTCCGGAGGATGATGCCACTTCAGCGGCGACGCAAGCTAGCGCCCGAAATTGCGATCATAATAACGGTCATATCCGCGCCGCATCGTTTCTTCGCGGCGCTGGCGGTCGCGTTCGGCGTAGGGATCTTCGTAGCGCCGCTCGGCCGATTCACGATAGGCGCGTTCTTCCGCGAAACGCCGACGTTGCTCTTCAGAAGCTTCGCGGTCCTGATCGTATGGATCGCGCGTCTCAAAATCTGGGCGCGGCATCGAAGCCCCGTAATAATTGTCCGGCTCGGGACGCTGCTCGCTATGGCCGAAATCGTAATAAGGATTGCCGAAATTGTCATAAGCGATTTGCGGCTCCGGGTCGAAAACCTGCGGCACCGATCTCGGCAACGGCAAACTCGGCTTGCCCTTGAGCGCCACGGTCATGAACCGCTTCCAGATTTGCGCCGGCAGGCTTCCGCCGGTCACGGTTTTCATCGGCGTGAAATCCGTCGTTGACAAGCCACACGCCGGTCACCATTTGCGGCGTGTAACCGACAAACCACGCGTCGCGATAATCATTGCTGGTGCCGGTCTTGCCAGCGACGTCGCGATCGGCAATGCGCGCCGCGCGCGCGGTTCCGGTTTCCACCACACCGAGCAACATCGCATTCATGTTCAAGGAGATATTTTCCCGGATGACACGCGGGGCTAGAGGCGCATCGAGGCGATAGACAACATCGCCGTCCGGTGTGCGCGCTTCCACCACAAAATAGTGCGTAACTTTGTAGCCGCCCGAGGCGAAGCCCGCATAGGCGCCCGTAAGCTCCAGCGGCGTGACTTCGGATGTACCGAGCGCCAGCGAAGGCACCGCGCGCAGCCCTGAGCGAATGCCCATTTTCTCAGCGGCGCGGATCACATTCTTTGTGCCGACTTCCTGCTGCAGATTCGTCGCCACGCTGTTCAGCGAGCGCGCTATGCCATCGGCCAAGGTAACGTCACTATCGCCGTATGTGCGATAATCCCACGGCGATGCTCCGGACTCCATCGCGGCCAAATAGACGAAAGCCTTGAAGGCGGAGCCGGGCTGGCGTTTGGCCTGCGTCGCGCGGTTGAATTGGCTGGCCGCATAGTCGCGTCCGCCAACCAGGGCGCGAACCGCGCCGTTAGGCTCCATAGCAACGAGGCTCGCCTGCGAAGCGCGCGACGCGGACGCCGATTTGGCTGTCAACACGCCTTCTACCGCAGCATTCGCAGCATTCTGCAACTCCGCGTCGAATGTCGTCAGCACGATCAAATCGTGGGTCTCGCCTGGGATAAGGCGTCTAACTTCCTCCGCCGCGGCATCGAAGAAATACGCGCGCGCCAAGTCCGTCGAGCGATTTGAAGTCGTGGCGGGGGCGGCCTTGGCGGCCTTGATGGCTTCCGGATCATACAATCCCGCTTCAAGCATCGCTCCTAATACGATATTGGCGCGGGCACGCGCCTGCTGGAGATCGTGCCGTGGCGTGTAGGCGGAAGGCGAGCGCGTCAGCGCCGCCAACATCGCGGCTTCCGACAGCGTCACATCGCGTGCGGATTTGCCGAAATAGGTGCGCGCGGCACCGTCAACGCCATAGGCGCCGGAGCCCAAATAGATTCGATTGAGGTAGAGCTCAAGAATTTGGTCCTTGGACAAACTCGCTTCCAGCGTCCACGCGCCGCCGATTTCGCGCAGCTTGCGGTCAACCGTTCGCTCCGGAGTCAGGAATAGAATCTTCACCAGCTGTTGCGTGATGGTGGAGCCGCCCTGAACCGTGTCGCCGGCGCGGGTGTTGACCAGAAACGCGCGCACCATCGCGCGCCAATCGACGCCCCTATGCGCGTAAAATTTGCGGTCTTCCATCGCCAGGAAGGCGGCGGGAAGAAAATCAGGCAAATCCGCAAGCTTCAGCCGCTCGCCCACTATGGCGCCGTGATGCCCGACAATGGCGCCCTTTGCGTCCACGAAGGTGTAGGCGATTGGCCGCTGCAACGCGTAGAGGTCGGCGTGCGGGTCGATGCTGGGGCGATAGGCGTTGATTGTGCCGAAGACGGCGAGCGCACCGACTACGCCAACCCCGACAACACCCCCGGCGATTTTAACCATTCGCCGGGTCATTGGGCTCATCGCAGTGAAGTCGAACGCCATGTGTTAAACCTTGCCGGCTTCACCGGGCCCTACTGTTCAAGAATGGGCCACTGGAGCTTCTGGTTCCAGGGGGCCGAAAATATAACGCCCGCACAGCCTTGTGGGCCGTGCGGGCGTCTAGGCCCTAAAACCGGCGTCGCGAGGAGGGGCGTTGCACGAGTCGCCGGTTCTAAGTTCCTCCGATGCTGGGTGGCCCACTTATGGCCGCCGTCACATCTTGCGGTTACTATGACGAAGCGTTGCTGAACGCAGTCTGGCTGGCGTGTTCATCCAGGGTTCATTCGAAAAGGCATAAAAGCGCCCATTATGCGGTACCTTGCGGCGGCTCTCTTTGCGTTGTTGCTGGCCGCCCCCGCGTCTGACGCGGCGGCGCAGCCTTTTCCGCGTGGCGACGATCAGGTCCAATCCCTAGACACGATCATCAATATCATCCGCCGGTCCTTTCCTGGCCAGGTTTCTGACGTGCAGGGCCCTTTCGGTGGCCGCTATCGCGTGAAATGGCTGACGCCGGATGGCCGGGTTCTGTGGGTAGACGCGGACGCGCGGACCGGTCGTATTCTCGGCGTGGAAGGGGGAGGCGGCGGCCAACGCAATTTCGGCCCGCCGAACTACACGGATCGCGGCACAGCCGTTGCGCCTCCTGGTTACGACGATGAACGACCGACGCGCGGCGTCAGGCCGGAAAATCCGCGCGCCCGCCCGCGCTGGAACGGTGACGACGGCGAAAATCAAAATGAAGGCCGCGCCCGTCGCCGGCCGTTCAATCGCTAATCAGATGCGCATACTCCTGGTTGAAGACGATTCCGATCTGCAACGTCAGCTCAAGAAAGCCTTGGGCGAGGCCGGCTACGTGGTCGATACGGCCTCCGACGGCGAGGAGGGGCATTTCCTCGGCGACACCGAGCCCTATGACGCAGTCGTGCTCGATCTCGGCCTGCCGAAAATGGACGGCGTGACCGTTCTGGAGAAATGGCGCAAAGCGGGCCGCATTATGCCCGTGCTTATCCTCACAGCGCGTGATCGCTGGAGCAACAAGGTCACCGGCTTTGATGCGGGCGCTGACGACTATCTCGCCAAGCCGTTTTACACCGAGGAATTGCTCGCGCGGCTGCGTGCGCTTCTGCGGCGCGCTGCCGGACTTGCCTCGCCGGATATCGAAATCGGACCCTTGCGCATCGACACGCGCACGTCGCGCGTTACGGTGAGCGGCAATCCGATCAAGCTCACCTCGGCCGAATATCGACTTCTGGCCTATTTCGCCCATCATAAGGGCCAGGTGCTGTCGCGCACCGACTTGACCGAGCACATGTACGATCAGGATTTCGACCGCGACTCCAACACAATCGAAGTTTTTGTCGGGCGCCTTCGCAAAAAACTGGGCATTGAGGTCATCCATACCGTGCGCGGGCTCGGCTACCGGCTCGATGCGCCGGATGCCGCCGGCGAAGCGGCGAAGTGAAATTTCAGACCAACTCGCTGACGTTCCGGCTTATCGCCGGCGCTGCCGTTTGGAGTATGCTCGGCCTTCTTATCGGCGGCTTCGTTCTCTCGGGAATTTTTCGCGGCGCGGTTCAGCAGAATTTCGACAACAGGCTTGTCTTCGATCTCGATGGTTTGGTCGCCGCCGCAGAGCCGCAATCGACGGCTTCTATCGCATTCGCCAACCGGCTGGGAGATCCGCGTTACCAACGGGTGTTCTCCGGCTGGTATTGGCAGATCGTGCCACTGTATGCTTTCGGCACGCTGGTGGAGGACGCGACGCAACGCTCGCGCTCGCTGTTCGACCACACGATAGACCCGACTTTGGTCCCCGCCGCCAATAATATGCGCTGGGGCTATGCGCTTGGGCCTGATAACCAAACGCTCAGAGTATTGTCGCGCCGGATCGCGTTTCCGGGGCGCGATGCTCAGGGGCGCGAAACTGAATTGGCCTTCGAATTTCTTGTCGCGGGCGACGTCGGCGAACTCGAAGCCAATGTCGCGAATTTCAATCGCACCTTGTTTTGGTCGTTCGCTGCGCTTGGCTTCGGCTTGATCATCGCCATTCTGATTCAAGTGCGCGTGGGCTTGCTGCCACTCCGGCGCGTGTCCGAAGCGCTTGCGCGCATTCGTGAAGGTCAATCGCGCCGGCTTGAAGGTGATTTTCCCGCTGAGATCGCACCGCTGGCGGGTGAACTGAATTCCCTGATTGCCCACAGCGCCGAGGTGGTCGGCCGCGCGCGCACACACGTCGCCAATCTCACGCATTTTCTCAAGACGCCTCTGACGGTGCTCGGCAATGAGGCGTCTTCGAGTTCGGGTCCGCTTGCCGAAACCGTGACGCGCCAAGTCACGTCTATGCGCCGTCAGGTCGATCACTATTTGGCGCGCGCCCGTGCCGCTGGCGCGCTTGATGTGCTGGGCAGCCGCACCGAAGTCACACCTGTCATTGCCGATCTCGCCCGTGTGCTGCCCCGCATGCACGCCGAGAAATCGCTGAACATCGCTACCGAGGTCGAAGACGGCTTGGCGTTTCGCGGCGAGCGCGAAGATTTTGAAGAGATGGTCGGCAATCTCATCGACAATGCCTGCAAATGGGCCAAAGGCCGAATCATGGTCGAAGCTGTTGCGCATTCCGGCGGCCGTCTTGGCGTCACGGTAGGCGACGATGGCCCCGGACTCGCCCCCGATGTGCGAGCCCGCGCCATGGAACGCGGTGAGCGCCTGGACGAATCGGTTCCTGGTTCAGGGTTAGGCCTCGCCATCGTACGCGATATCGCCAAGCTTTATGGCGGCAGTTTCAGCCTGGGTGAATCCAAGCTTGGCGGCTTGGAGGCAAAACTGGAATTGCCCTCCATTCGCTGAGCACAAAGGCGGTAGGGGAGGGCGCCGGCTCTATGCTATGGCAGACCATCGTCCCAACACATTGCTTCTCGCCATGACAGATCGACTGCCCATCTCCGCCTTTATTATCGCCAAGAACGAAGCGGATCGCATTCCGAAAGCGATCCTTTCGGTGCGCGATTGGGTGGACGAGGTGATCGTCATCGATTCCGGCAGCGACGACGACACGGTGGCGGTTGCCGACCGCCTCGGCGCCAAAACCTATTTTCACGAATGGCACGGCTACGGGCCGCAGAAGATCTACGGCGAAACACTCTGCCGCAACAAATGGCTGTTCAATCTCGACGCCGACGAAGAAGCGACGCCCGAAACCATCGCCGAGATCAAGGCGCTGTTCGCGAATGGCGAGCCGGCGCACAAAGCGTTCTCGATGAAGACCAATACGGTGTTTCGCTTCGAGGACAAGCCGCGTCGCTTCGCCGTCAGCATGACGCATGGCCGCCTGTACAATAAAGACTTCGCCGGCTTCAAGGATTCTACGGTGCATGATTCCGTCGTGCTGAGAGATGGTGGCGAGCTCAAGCTGCTAAAGAACGGCCTCAACCACTACATCTTCCGGTCGCACCATCACGCCATCGAGAAAGTGAATCTCTATTCCTCGATGCAGGCCGAGGACCTTTACCGCAAGGGAAGAAACCCTAGCCTGCTAAGAATCGTGTTCACGCCGATCTGGGCTTTCATCAAGGCTTATTTCCTACGGGGCTACATCTTCTATGGGCTGGACGGCGTGATTCGCAGCTATATCTATGCGTTTTCACGACTAATCCGCGCCGCAAAGGCGCGCGAGAAGTTTCAAGAAGAAGCCTATCTCCTGCGCGAAAAGGCGCGGCGCAAGGATTCTTAAATCTCTTCGCCGACCGAATGGTCAATGCGATCTTAACGATCTCTGACACAAACTGTCACAATTGAGAGGGCATCCGAATGTGAGCCGATAGGGCTCCGATTTGGAGAGGGGCAATGTCGCGGTCATGATTTCCGCTGACAGACAAATGTTGCTTAGCGGCTTTTTGGGAAAGCTCCCGCCGCATCTCGCCGCGCGTTTGGCAAAGGCCGTCGAAGTCGACCGTCTCGTGGGCGGCACCGAGCTTCCGCATGAAAAACTATTGCAGGCCCTGCGTCCCCAATTGCACGAAATCCCGCGCGAATCGCGTGTGCTGACGGCGCAGCGTTATTTCTGCCGGCCGTTCGAAGAGCTTCTGAACAATCATTTGCCGAGAGTAAAACAGAAGGGGTGTATCGCACGCGTTTCCGTCGTTCCGGTATGGCACTGGCTTGCGCGTGAATTGATTCCTGAGGAACACAAGATTCTCGACCGTGCCATCAACGATGCGATTTTGCATGAGCGCGACGAGGAGATACACGAGAAATTATGTGAGCTATGGCGCATCTCGGCGCTGGCCATTCAGGCGGCGCTGGCTACAGAAGCTCAGAAGGATGAAGTGGGCTGCAAGCTCGGCGCGAGAACAATTGCCGACGACGCTGCCGAGATGGCCCTATTGATCGGCGCAGGGCCCGAGCTGATGCAATTGCAAGACAAGCTCCCGCGCCGCATGCATGCCGCAACAGATCATGAGATCATGGTCATGCGCGCGGCCTATGACGATTTCATCGCGCGCATGCCGGATGTCGCGCCCTATGTTGCAGTGATCGCAATGGCGCGGCTGGAACGTCGGTGGCAGGCGCTGCATCTGGCGGGTGTTTTCGTCAACCAATCGACCGATACAGTGCTTGCCAGCACCGACATGGGCTTGGTGGGCGAAATCCTGTTCAATGAACTCAATCAGCATCGCGCCCATATCGTCGCCATGCGCTCCGACGATTTCGACGCCGAGCCGATGCTTGTCTCTCTCGGGGCATTCGCAGAACTCTCCAGCGGCATGGTCAAGGAACTTGCCATTCGCCGCGACGGCAAATGGGGTCAGACCTTGACCAAGGCGCGCGTGGCCGTGTCCGAGAAAATGGAAGAGATTTTGGAGCGCGCCCCGAAGGAGATTTTGGCAGCGCTGCCACAACCCAAAATGTACGGCACCGGCAAGGCTCCGCGGGCGCTGGATATGGTCCATCCCCCTGATCCGTTGAAAATGGCGCGGGCCCGCCGCCATGCCTATGTTCTCGGCCACGCCGGTCCATTTTCGGTCGCCGCCGCCTTTCACGCCAAATTCAACGACATTTATGAGGAAGTGGCTTCGCTGCTGCGCCAATTCGCCGAGGACCTTCTGCGTGAATTGAAGACCAAGCGGGAAGGCGAGCATGCCGAGGAGCATTTCGCCGGCCTTATCGAGCTTTGCACATTGGTGTTGGGGTCCGAGGAAACCGCCTTCCTGCACCGGCGCGCCCGCGCAATTCCCAGTCCTCAGCACACCGCCGCATAGAATATCTCGACGGCGCCGGGCCTTCATGGCAATCAATGCCCGCCTTCGGGTTCCTGCCGTTCTAGGGAAGCCCGCGAGGACGACATCAGGATAGCTCCGGGCCCTCACATGAACGCTAAGAAGAATCCGCTTAAACTCAATCCGCTCCAGCTTAGGACGCTTAGCCTGCTTCAGGCCTTGGCGCGGCTGCCCAATTCCGCGGTGAGCGGGCCCAATCCCGGCGAGGTGACCGTTCAGCGCTTCCCGAAGCGCCACGAGGACCATTTTCACGTCGGCGAGTTTCTCGTCTTGGGGAAGGATGCGACCGGCTTGTTTAATGAGGCCGTCTGGAACGCCTTGGTTCGCAAGGGTCTTTCCCGAGCCGATTGGCCGACCCAGATCACCTTGACCGCCGACGCCTTCATGTATGACACCGGGGACGATGGTAAGATTTTCCGGCGCGGCGGGCATTGACGCCTGCCGCCAGTCGGCCTGGCTCCCATATATTACAAAGGCATAGCACAAGCAGATTTGTTGGCGGCCGTGCTGGACCGGCCCGAGCGCCAGGCTTAGAAGTGAGCGCATGAGCCCCAAGAAACAGCGGCGCCTGGCTTTCGCGGCCGCACTTCTGGTCGCAGGCGTGGCAGGCGCGGCCCTGATTGTCGTCGCACTGCGCGACAACGTCCTGTTTTTCTATAGTCCCAGCGATTTGGTTGCCAATCCGGTATCGCCCGGTCAGACCTTCCGTATCGGAGGTTTGGTGGAAACCGGCAGCGTGGTGCGCGATCAGGGGCTCGAGATCACATTCAAAGTCACCGACGGCAAGGCTTCGGTTCCGGTGCGTTACGTAGGCGCGCTTCCGGATCTTTTTCGCGAGGGCCAAGGTGTCGTGGCGCTTGGCAGCCGCCAGCCTGACGGTGTCTTCACCGCGCGCGAGGTTCTGGCCAAACATGACGAGACCTACATGCCGCCCGAAGTCGTCGACGCGCTGAAGCGTTCGGGACGTTGGGAAGAGGGCGCGCCCGCCAAAGGTGGCCTATGACCGGCGAACTCGGACAACTTGCTCTTTGCTTGGCGCTGGCGCTCAGCCTGGCGCAATCCTTTGGCGGCCTATGGGGTCCGCTTAAGAATGACTATCGCTTGATGGCGATGAGCCGCGGCGCCGCCCTCGGCGTTTTCGTATTCTCGGCATTGGCATTCGGTGCGCTGACCTTCGCCTATGTGACGTCTGATTTTTCGGTGTTGGCCGTGGCGCAGAATTCGCACACCGCCAAACCGCTGATCTATAAAATCAGCGGCGTGTGGGGAAACCATGAGGGCTCGATGCTTCTCTGGCTTCTCATTCTTTCGCTCTACTCGGCGGCAATCGCGACATTCAAAGCCGGCGGCGAGCGCTTGAGCGCACAAGCTTTGGGCGTGCAGGGGCTGATCGCGATTTCGTTTCTCCTCTTTGTGCTTCTGACGTCGAACCCGTTTGAACGTTTATTTCCGCAGCCCTTTGAAGGCGAGGGGCTCAACCCGCTGCTGCAGGATCCAGGGTTAGCCTTCCATCCGCCGCTGCTTTACCTCGGCTATGTCGGCATGTCGGCGACCTTCGCTTACGCGGTGGCCGCACTTCTCGAAGCGCGCAACGATGCCGCGTGGGTGCGCGCCGCGCGGCCCTATGCGCTGACGGCGTGGACGGCCCTTACGCTCGGCATCGCGGCGGGAAGCTGGTGGGCCTATTACACGCTCGGCTGGGGCGGGTTCTGGTTCTGGGATCCGGTCGAGAATGCGTCGCTGATGCCGTGGATCGTGGCCACCGCGCTTTTGCATTCCATGATGGCGACCGAACGCAGCGGTGCCTTCAAGAGTTGGACGCTGTTGCTTTCGATTGCGGCGTTCTCATTCAGCCTTATCGGCACGTTTCTGGTGCGCTCAGGCGTCATCACCTCGGTGCATGCTTTTGCCAGCGATCCGGCCCGCGGCGTTTTCATTCTGCTGATTTTGTTTGTCTCGGTAGCGGTGCCGCTGACGCTCTTCGCATGGCGCGCGCCGAAACTTTCTCCCGGCGCAGCGTTTGAAACCCTCAGCCGCGAGACCGGCATTCTGATCAATAATTTGGTGCTCACCGTTGCAGCCGTCGCGGTCCTGATAGGCACGCTGTTTCCGCTGCTCAACCGCACCATTTCGGTGGGCGCGCCGTATTACAACACGGTCGTGCTGAGCTTCGCGGCCATCCTCGCCATCGTGGTTCCATTCGGTCCTATCCTTGCGTGGCGCCGTGGCAATCTAGGCGCCGCGCTCTACACGCTGCGCTTTGCGGCAGCCGCCGCTGCCGTCGCCGTGGTGGCAACTATCGCCATTGCTTCGCCGGGTTCCGCGCGCGGCCTTCTCGCGGTCGGGCTGGGTGTCTGGTTGATCGCGGGTTCGATCAGCGATCTCGCACGCCGCGCCGGCAGCCTTCGCCGAATCGGGCTCCTACCGTTGGGCGCCTTCTCGGTTGCACTGGCCCATGGCGGCCTGGGGGTAACGGCAATTGGTGTCGCTGGAACAACGGTTTGGAAAAGCGAACTCATCCGCATTCTCAAGCCCGGCGAAAGCGCTGCGCTCGGCGGCTACATGCTGCGTCTCGACGGCACCGAACAGGTGCAGGGCCCGAACTACGTGGCGGACCGCGTATCCATCTCGCTGTTGAAAGACGGCAAAGTGGTCACGGTGGTCTATCCGGAAAAGCGCAGCTTCCCGACCGAGAAAATGGTGACGACGGACGCCTCGATCCGCTCCAACGGTCTTGAGGACATGTACATTACGCTGGGCGATAAGCGCGAAGACGGCGGCTGGGCGGTCACGGCGTACGTCAATCCGATGGCGCCCTTTATCTGGCTGGGCGCCGTTATCGCCGCGCTGGGCGGGATGCTTGGTTTGGCGGTGAAAATCCGCCGCGCGCTCGGTGCGCGTGCTGGCGCACCGGCCGGAGCAAAAGGCGCCGTAACGTGAAGCGCGCCGCCTTGGTGCTGGCCGCTGCTCTGGCGTGTAGTCCTGTTCTTGCCGCCTATGACGAAAGCTTCCCTGATCCAGTCCAAGAAGAGCGCGCGCGCACGCTGCAACGCGAGCTGCGTTGCCCGCTCTGTCAGGGCCAGTCTGTCGATGAATCGAATGCCAAGATTGCGCAGGATTTGCGCATACTCGTCCGCGAACGCATCGCCGGGGGCCAGAGCGACGAGCAGATCAAAGCCTTTCTGGTCGAGCGCTACGGCGACTTTATCCTTATGAGCCCGCCCGTGCGTGGCGACACCGCGTTTCTCTGGTTCGGCCCGGCGCTGATTCTGCTGCTCGGGGCGGGTGTGGTGGCGACCATCGTTAGGCGCGCCAATCGCCGTTCCGCCAGTGAACCGCAAACGATCGATCCGGATCTCGGCGAACCCACCCTTTGAGCTTTGCTCAGGGATTCGCTATAATCTGTCCTAAGATTAATATTTGAGCCATGGAACGGTAAGGCTAGCGCCTTATCTTGTTCCCAGGACGAGGGGGGGCTGAACCCCGTCACACCGGTAAAAGAGGAATTTCCATGAATAAGGAAGACCAGGGTCGCGATCGCAGCAATGGCGGCACGCCCACCCTGAAACGCGGCCGCCTGACGGCGGGCGCTCTCGCCATCACCGCTATGGCATTTATCGGCGGGGGACTGTTTGTCACCCACACCGATGCCAAGGTGCGGCCGATGCTCTTGCAGGGCACCGCAGCCGTCGCGGCCCCAGCCCAACGCAGTACGCCGACACAAATGGCCGCCGCTGCCGTACCGGCGCCGCGGCTCTTGGAGCAGGGACAGCCCTTCAGTTTCGCCAATCTGGTCGAAGCGGTTAGCCCGGCCGTCGTGACCGTCATGACCGAACGCCAAGCCGAAGTGGCGACACGGCAAACGCCGGAGAATTTGCCGGCGCCGTTCCGTGACTTCTTCCGCCAGTTCGGCCAGCCTGGACAAGAAGGGCAGGAAGCGCCGCAACAGCAGCAACGCCGCGCCCGCGCCATGGGATCGGGCTTCATCATCGATGGCGAAGGCTTCATCGTGACGAATAATCACGTCGTGGACAGCGCCACCAAGATTTCGGTGAAGCTGCCCGATGGACGTGAATTCCAAGCCAAGACCGTTGGCGTGGATCCGGAAACCGATATCGCACTCCTCCGTGTCGAAGGCGTTCACAATCTCCCCACCGTTGCGTTCGGCGATGACCGCCGCTTGCGCGTCGGCGACTGGGTTGTGGCGGTCGGAAATCCCTTTGGTCTCGCCAGCACCGTTACTGCCGGCATCGTCTCATCCATCGGCCGCGACATCGGAAGCGGTCCGTACACGGATTACATCCAGCTTGACGCGCCGATCAACCAAGGCAATTCCGGCGGACCGACCTTCGATCTTTCGGGCCGCGTGATTGGCATGAACACGGCTATCTTCTCGCCGTCGGGCGGCAGCGTCGGTATCGGCTTCGCCATTCCGTCTTCGACGGTGCGGGCTGTGGTCGAACAGCTGAAGTCCACCGGTGCCGTGGCACGCGGTTGGCTTGGGGTTTCGATCCAGCCTCTGACGCCTGAACTCGCTACCGGCTTCGGGATTCCGAACGCGAAGGGTGCGATTATCGCCGGCGTCTTTGACGACAGCCCGGCGGCGCGCGCCGGCTTCAAGCAAGGCGACGTTGTGTTGGCTATCAACGGCGCGGAAATCTCGGACGAGCGTGAATTGACACGCCGCGTCGGTGCTTTGTTGGCCGGCCAAAAGGCAAGCTTCAATATCGTTCGTGACGGCAAGCATGAATCTTTGACGGCGACCATCGCACCGCGCGATGCCGACCAAGTGGCGGCTTTGCGCGAACCGGGAGCCAAAGGCCCGGGTGCAGCCCCAAATGGCGCCCCGCAACAGGGCGCAGAATCTCTGGGACTGTCGCTGATGCCGCTTACCCCGGCTCTGCGTCGGCAGCAGAACATTCCCGCCGACGTGAAGGGTGTCATCGTCACCGAAGTCGATCCCAACAGCGACGCGGCCGATAAGGGCCTCGCCGCAGGGAACGTCATCATGCGGGTGGGCGGCAAGGACGTCGCAGCGCCAGCCGATATTGTGCGCGGCGTTGCCGAAGCCAAAACGGCGGGACGTGACACGGTTCTTCTTCTGGTCGCGGAACAAAGGGGCCAACAGCGCGGACAGCGCTTCGTGGCTTTGAAGGTAAACGAATGACCGCGGCAGCGCCGTCGCAGGCTCATGCTACTTCACCCACACCTCGCGCATTCGCGCTACCGGAGAAAATGATGCGCATTCTTGTCGTCGAGGACGATATCGAAGCCCAACGCTATTTGGTGAAGGGCCTGCGCGAGGCAGGGCATGTGGTGGACGAGGCGGGGGACGGCGAGACCGGCCTGACGCTGGCTCTCTCACGCGTCTACGATGTCACGATCATCGATCGCATGTTGCCGAAAATCGACGGGCTCAAACTCGTGGCGACGCTTCGGGAAGAGCACAACAGCATTCCGGTGTTGTTTCTCAGTGCTCTTTCCGACGTCAATGACCGCATCAAGGGCCTGCGCGCCGGAGGCGACGATTATTTGACCAAGCCCTATGCCTTCGCCGAGTTGTTGGCGCGTCTGGAAGCCTTGATGCGCCGGCGCGATCCGCTGTCGGTCAAGACGCGGGTGTCGGTCGGGGATCTTGAACTTGATCTTCTCAGCCGCACGGCCAAGCGGTCGGGCTCTGAAATCGATCTTCAGCCGCGCGAATTTCGGCTGCTGGAATATTTAATGCGCCACGCAGGGCAGATCGTTACCAGGACGATGCTTCTGGAGAATGTCTGGGAATATCATTTCGATCCGCAAACCAATGTCATCGACGTGCATATTTCCCGTCTGCGCGCCAAAATCGACAAGGGTTTCGCTTCGCCATTGCTGCATACGGTGCGCGGCGCGGGCTACATGATCCGTGCGTACGCATAGAGTCCTACGGACTCAGGCGTTTCGCTTTGTAGCCATTTACCTGGGCATCTTTGCCGTGTCCGCGGCGGCCCTGGTGGGTTTTCTCTATTGGAACACAGCCCGTGTTCTTGATCGGGAGACCGACGAAACAATTCGCGCCGAAGTGGCGGGGCTGGTCGAGCAATATCAGCGCCTCGGCCTCCCCGTTCTCACCGACGTCATCAGCAGGCGCTCGGCGCGCAGCGAACAGGGCATTTACGTCCTTGCCGACCGCGACCATCGCGTGATCGCCGGCAATCTGGATTTGTGGCCCAGCGTTGCAACGGCCGGCGATACATTTATCGAGTTCGAATTCGAACGCCGCGATGGGCAAGCGCTTCAGTTACGTCAAGCGCGCGGACAGATTTTTGAACTGGCGCAAGGCTATTTTCTTCTCGTCGCCCGCGATGTGCGCGACCGGCGCGAGATCGAACGCCTGTTCTCCACAGCGCTGCCGTGGAGTGTGGCGTGGATGATCCTCCTCGGCGTCGGTGGTGGCGTCTTGATTAGCCGCAATTTTCTGGCCCGGCTTGACGTAATCAACCGTACCAGCCGCGAAATTATCGCCGGCGATCTCACCAAACGCGTGCCGGTGACAAAGACCGGCGACGAATTCGACGACCTTTCGGGCCACCTCAATCGCATGCTCGATCGCATCGAGCGGCTGATGCATGGGATGCGCGAGGTCTCCGACAACGTGGCTCATGATTTGCGCTCGCCGCTAAATCGTTTGCGCGGCCGCCTGGAAGCACTCTCGCGTCAGCAAGCCTCCAATCCAGATGTGAAATCCGACATCGACGCCGCCGTCGAGGAAACCGACCGGCTGATCAATACGTTCAACGCGCTGCTGCTCATCGCGGAAGCGGAAGCGGGCAGTGTGCGCGAATCGATGACGGAGTTCGACCTTCGAGAGATTGTCCGCGGCATCTGCGATCTTTACGAACCTGTCGCCGAAGACGCCGGATTGGCGTTCGAACAACGGACCGATGGCGCGCCAATGAACGTTCACGGCAACCAGAATCTGGTGTCGCAGGCTGTTGCGAATTTGGTCGATAACGCGATCAAATATACGCCGGCCGGCGGCAAGATTCAGGTTATTGTGGAAAGTGACGGACAACGAGCCAGCCTGATTGTTGCTGATACCGGGCCCGGCATCGCGCCCGAGGATCGCGGCCGCGTTACCGAACGTTTTGTGCGTCTGGAAGCCAGCCGCAATTCGCCCGGTACCGGGCTTGGCCTCAGCCTGGTCGCCGCCGTTGCCCATCTGCACGACGCGGAATTGATATTGGATGACAACAAACCCGGATTGCGCGCGACATTGCGCTTCGCCAGGGCCAAAACCGTGACGCGGGCCTTGCCGCAATGGCCGCCCCGCATCGAAACCTTGCACTGATTCAGGTCGCTTGCCTGTTTTCGCTTGACGCTGGGTGTGCGCTCTCACAAATGCGTGGACCATGGCGGCAAGCTTTCAAGACATTCCGGGTCCGATTCCGCTGATATGCGATGCGGCGCGCGCAAGCCGTACGATGGCCGATCTCCCGCCGGTAGGCGATCAAGGCTTTCGTGATCTCCTCGCCGCAACTTCCAGCAATAGCCCCTATCTGGCGAGGCTCATGCTGCGCGAGGCCGTATTTCTGGATGAGATTTACGCGCGCGGACCTGACGAGGTTCTGAACGCGCTGGAAGCGGAGGCGCTCGCCGTCAGCGGAGAAACGGACTCTGCGCCCGCTATGAAAAATCTTCGCGTCGCCAAAAGGCGCATGGCGCTCACCGTCGCACTCGCTGATCTCGGCGGCCTCTATGAATTGCCGCGCGTTACCAATTCTCTCACGCGTTTCGCGGATGCCAGCGTGAAAGGCGCGCTGCGGTTTCTGGTGAGCGACGCGGCGCGAAAGGCGGGGCAGACCGGGAAAACGCCGCAAGAGCTGGAGGAAACGACCGGTCTCATCGTGATCGCCATGGGAAAACATGGCGGCCATGAATTGAACTATTCCAGCGACATCGACATCGTCTCGTTTTACGAGCCGGAGCATTTTCCTTTCGCCTTTCGTGGTGAAAAGGCGCCCGCTGCGATCGACATCGTGAAAGGGCTTGTGCGCCTGCTCGCTGAAACGACGTCTGACGGTTATGTATTTCGTGTCGATTTGCGGCTGCGCCCCGATGCCGGCGCGACTCAGGTGGCGATCACCGCAGAGGCGGCTGAATCGTATTACGAGAGCATGGGCCAGAATTGGGAGCGCGCTGCCTGGATCAAGGCGCGCGCCATAGCGGGTGACACCGAAGCCGCCGCGCAATTCATGAAGAACATGAAGCCGTTCGTTTGGCGCAAGAATCTCGATTTTGCCGCCATCGAAGACATTCACTCCATCAAGCGGCAGATCCACGCGCATGGCGGCCACGCGCAGGTCGCGGTCGCGGGGCACAACGTCAAGTTGGGGCGGGGCGGTATTCGTGAAATCGAATTCTTCGCCCAGACACAGCAGCTCATTTTGGGTGGGCGTGACCCTTCCTTACGCAATCCCACCACAATCGGTGCCCTCGCGGCGTTGCGCGCGCGCGGATTGATATCGGAAATTGCCGAAAATGAGCTCGGCGAATCCTACGGGTTCCTGCGAACTCTCGAACATCGCCTGCAAATGATCGACGACCAGCAGACCCACACGCTGCCGAAGACACAGACGGATATCGATCATGTGGCGCGGTTTTGCGGCTTCGCCGCTACGGACGAATTTGAATCTGTACTCACCGGACATCTCAATCGTGTGGTTGCCAATTATGCGCGGCTGTTTGAACGTGCCGCGCCGTTAGCCGCTCAAGGTGGAAGTCTCGTGTTCACCGGTGTCGAGGACGATCCGGAAACCATCGCCACCCTGACCGCAATGGGGTTCACATCGCCCAGTGTGATGGCCGCAGCCATTCGTGGTTGGCATCACGGGCGGGTGCGCGCTACGCGCAGCGCGCGGGCGCGCGAGCTTCTCACCAAGTTGATGCCGGCGTTACTCGATGCACTCTCGAAGACCGCCGATCCGCACAGCGCCTTCATGCATTTCGACCGGTTCCTGTCGAATTTGCCGGCTGGCGTGCAAGTGTTCTCGCTGCTTGCCGCCAACCCCGGCCTACTCACGCTGATTGCCGAGATCGCCGGAGCCGCGCCGCGTCTGGCCGATTATCTGGGCCGCAACCCTTCTGTTCTCGATGTGCTCATCGACCAGGATTACATGTCGCGCGTTCCCGAGGCAGCGGAATTGCGTAAGCGCTTCGAAGACGAGCTAGAACGTCTTCCGGGGTTCGAGGCGGCGCTCAATGCCGTGCGTCGGTTCACGCGCGAAGAAATTTTCCGCGTCGGCGTGCAGGTGATTCAAGGCGTGGCCGATGCGTCGCGTGCTGGCCGCGCCTATGCCGCTATCGCCGAAACCGTGATCGCCGGATTGCAACCCGTCGTCGAGGCCGAAATCGAATCCACCTATGGCCGCGTGCCCGGTGGTGCTTTCGCGGTCGTCGCGCAAGGAAAGCTGGGCGGACGGGAGATGACCGCAGGCTCCGATCTCGATCTCGTGTTCGTGTACGCGCACGATCCGGACGCGCAGATGTCGGACGGCCCGCGTCCTCTGCCGCCATTCACCTATTTCGCGCGTGCTTCGCAGCGCTTTGTCGCGGCACTCACCGCCATGACCGCGGAGGGGAAGCTTTACGACGTCGATATGCGCCTGCGCCCCTCCGGCAATCAGGGGCCGGTCGCGGTGCGTCTCGATAGCTTTGCCGAATATCACAATAAAGAATCGTGGACCTGGGAACGCTTGGCGCTAACGCGCGCGCGCGTTCTCTCCGGGCCGGATCAATTGCGCCATGCCGTGGACGAGATTATTCGCGGCAGTATTAAGAAGCGCGTTCCGGCCGCAGAGATCATCCGCGACGCACGCGAGATGCGCGCCAAGCTCGCCGGGCAATTTCCCGACACCGATCCTTGGGACATCAAATTCGCCGTCGGTGGGTTGATCGATCTGGAATTCATTGCGCAAGTTTTGCAGCTCGTGCATGGCGCCGACGCGGACGTCCTCGATCAGAACACCGTCGCGGCTTTGCGCAAAGAAGCCAAAGCCGGCGTATTGGCGCAAGCCGATGCCGACATGCTGATTGAAGCAGCGCGGTTGGAACATGCTTTGACGCAAGTTCTTCGCATCGCCCTGGACGGTCCTTTCAAACCGGACGAAGCCACGGCGGGTTTGCGCGCGCTGTTGGTCCGCGCCGCCAAAACGCGGGACTTTCCGGATCTTGAGCAGCGTCTTTTCGCGACACAAAAGAAAGTGCGCGCCGTGTTTTCGAAAGTGATGGCTGGGCCGCCTGAAGCCCATCCCGCCATTTAGGTAAGCCACTGTAAAGTAACGCGTTCTTAACCGGTTTTGGGCACTCTGAGGGGGCAATTCTTTCCCCCATATCAGTTCATGAAATTGTTGGTGAAACCGCCTGCCCAAGTCGGTTTATTCCTTTGCGCAATGCTGCTTTCCGTCTCGCTTCCGGCCTTTGCCGCAGAAGTCGAGGAAGAGTTTCCGGCGCCCGATATGTTCGACAGCGGTCGTTTGCTGGCTACAGGCGGCGTCAGCCAGGTCGAAGGCGCCGCGGGCGGCGGCCTCACGCCGTGGGCGGTGATCGGCGGTTATGGAACAAACAATTCCATCGGCGCGAACGCGCATCTCACCTATGTCGCGCTGCCGGATTTTACGCTCACCACGGCAGGAGCAACGATCGGTCTATTCGACCGGCTTGAACTCTCTTACGCGCGGTAATGGTTTGATACGGGCGACACCGGTGGTCGGCTCGGAATCGGGAACGGCTACACGTTCCACATGGACATTTGCGGCGCCAAGCTCCGCGTGTTCGGGAGCGCGGTGTACGACCAGGACACGCTGCTGCCGCAAGTGGCTATCGGCGTTCAGCACAAAATGAACGATCGCGGCGGCCTCCTAAGCGCGTTGGGAGCAAGGGACAGCACAGGTACGGATTTTTACCTCAGCGCGACCAAATTGTTTCTTTCGTCCAGCCTTCTGGTGAACGCCACATTGCGCGAAACCAAAGCCAACCAGCTCGGCATTTTGGGCTTTGGCGGCAAGGACAATTCCTATCGCACCCAGGTTGAAGTTTCGGGCGCCTATCTCATCTCACGCAAATTCGCGATCGGTGGCGAGTACCGCATGAAACCGGACAATCTTGCCTTCGCGCGCGAGAGCGATTGGGTCGATGCTTTTGTGGCGTGGTTTCCCACCAAGAACTTTTCACTGACAGCTGCCTATGTCCTCCTCGGCGATATCGCCCTGCAGAAAAATCAGAACGGCGTTTACCTCTCAGCCCAAGTAGGATTCTGATCCATGCGCATCAATTTCGTCGTCGTGGCCGTTCTGTTCGCGTTATGCCTAGCGCCGGCTCAGGCCGCCGACGACTCGCTTTTTCGTGCCCTTGGCGGGCGTGATGGCGTGACGCGGATCGCGAATGAAGCCATCGCGATGGCGGAAAAGGATCCACGCATTGGGCACACATTCTCCGAGAGCGATATTCCACGCGTCAAGGAACAGCTCGGGATTCAGTTTTGCGCGTTGACGGGTGGCGGCTGCGTTTATGAAGGCCATACGATGGCTGAATCCCATCAGGGCTTGGGGCTTACGCAGTCCGATTTCAACGCGCTGGTGGAAATTCTGCAGATCGTGATGGACCGCGAGAATATCCCGTTCGCCACACAGAACCGATTTTTGGCGCTTCTGGCGCCGATGGTGAGAGATGTCATCACCCGGTAGCACGCCGTTCCGCGCGCGGGATTGGTTGCGGTCCGTCAGGTTCAAACTGACCGCCGCATTCCTGGCGCTGAGCTTCATTGCTGCCGCCCTCGGTGAATATGCGATTTACGCCATCACCCAGGCGGGTGAGATCGTTGTTCACACCTATGATGGACCGCTGCAAGGCATAAGCTATGCTCGCGAGTCGAGCCTTTCCTTCGCTCAATTGGAAAGCGAATTGCTGCGGCAGCGCTTTCACCAATCGGATGCCGCCTCCGGAATTGAGGCGCTTGACGCTCTTGCAGTCGATTTCGATGAAAATATCCGCGTTGCCGAAGAGCGGGCTCTCTCGGACATGTCGCGAAAGGCGGTCCAATCGGCGCACGCGCTCGAAGCGCAGTGGATTGCTCTGGCCCGCAAATTTGTGGCTACGCCTGACGTGGCCACGGCGGAGAAGATTGACGAGGTTTCCGCCCAAGTCATTGCCGCATTGGACGAGGGGGTCGAACTCCTGACCTATGAAGGGTTCGTGGAGCGGCAGAAATCCGTAGCCGCTATCGCGACATCGAAGGCCTTGGCAATCGGCGGAACCGGGGCAGCGTTGATTCTAGCCCTCGTCATGGCCGTCATTCTCTCACGGCAGATCGTAAAACCTCTCGGCGCTGCGGCCTCCGCAGCGAACCAAATTGCGGCGGGGGCGTTCGACACCAAAATTCCCACCGGCGGTTCCGATGAAACTGGAACGTTGCTGCGTTCCATGTCGGTGATGCAGGCAAGCATTCAAACCATGATGGAGCGCGAGAAGGCGCAGCGAAGATCGGCGCAGACGCGGCTTGTCGAGGCTTTGGAAGGGTCGCCCGAAGGAATGATGCTTGTTGATTCCAATAACCGCATCGTGCTCGCCAATGAACAGGTTCGCGTGTTCTTTCCGATGCTGCAAGGTGTACCGCTTGTCGACGCCGATTTCGGATATCTCTTCTCTGACAACGGTATTCCCCAGGGTGACGCGCGCGTAGCTTCCGAGGGCGTCGATGCGGAGAGCAATCCGCACGGTGAGATTCCCCTCGCGGATGGTCGCTGGCTTCATGTCAGCCGCAGTCGAACGGCGGAAGGTGGCTGGTTTGTCTTTTGGAGCGACATCACGGCTCTCAAAGACCGGGAAGAAAAGTACCGTCAGGCTAGGCTTGAAGCTGAAGCCGCAAGCCGCGCCAAGAGCACCTTCCTGGCTAATATCAGCCATGAATTGCGCACGCCGCTGAATGCCATCATCGGCTTCTCTGAAATTATCAATGCGCAGCTTTTCGGACCGATCGGCGTCAACTCCTATCTCGAATATGCCGGCGACATTCTCTCCTCCGGCCGCCACCTGCTTCATGTCATCAACGATGTCTTGGATATTTCCAGGAGCGATGCCGGAACATTGGAACTGACCCGCGCCCCGATCGATCTTTGCGAACTCGCGCGCGAATGCGCTGACGAGGTAGGCCCGCAATGCGCCCGGGCCAATCTGAATTTCGATCTCAATTTGACGGTGAGCGCGGCTGTGATTTCCGGCGATCAATTGCGGCTGAAACAGGTCTTGTTGAACCTCCTACTGAACGCCATCAAATTTACCCCATCCGGCTATGTGGTGCTCGTCGTCCGCGAGACCGCTGATGACTATGCCTTGGAGGTCCGGGACACGGGCATCGGGATGCGGGCCGAGGATATTCCGAGGGCCATGGAGGCCTTTGTGCAGATCGATGGCCGCCTGGCTCGCAGCTTCGAGGGAACGGGGCTTGGGCTGCCGCTGGTCAAGACTCTGGTGGATCTGCATGGCGGCCGCGTCGAAATTCAAAGCGCCCTTGCACAAGGAACTTCGGTGTCAGTGCTTCTGCGCAAGCATAATCCCAATGCTGTTAGCAATGCGGCGTGAGGGGATCGAAATGCGCCTAGTCCGTGATGTGTCGAAGGTAATCGTAACCGCCGCGCTGCTGATACCGGTTGTGATGGCGGGGCTCGATGCGGCAGCGGCGGAAGGGCTGATCGTTTCGCAAAAGCGCCGGGCCTTCAATCCCACTGAGGTCACGCTGGACCAGGGAAGCACACTGACAATCGTGAACGACGACACGTTTGTGCATCACGCCTTTATCAAATCGGATGAGTTCAGCTTTGATTCCGGCGAGCAGAAGCTCGGCGCGCGGGTTCCCATTCGCTTGACGGAAGCCGGTACCTTCGAAGTGCGCTGCGCCATCCATCCAAAGATGCGCTTGTCGGTAATTGTAAAGCCGCGCGCTTAGGCAGCAGGCAAGATAATCGCTCCGTCCGCGGGCCAGCTGACCCAGACCGCACTGTCCGGCATCGCATTCTCGTCCAGGCCCTTGCCGTCGCTTGGCGCTAAAACGATGAAGGGCTCGCGGATGCCGTCCACAATGATTTGCAGCAAATGGTGATCGCCGAGATAGGACACGGCGTGCAGGCGCCCTTGCACCGAATTCACCGACGCCGGTGTCGATGACACGCTGAGTTTCTCGGGGCGGATGGCAACGAGGACACGGTCGCCGACGGCAAAGGCGCGGGCGCCATTGGGCTTCGCTGCAACCCGGGAAATTTCCTTGGTCTCGATGGTCAGGCTGTCGGCAGCGGCTTCGAGAACGCGTCCTTCGAAGAAATTCATCGTGCCGATAAAGCTCGCCACTTCGCGGCTGCCGGGGCGTTCGTAAAGCGCTTTGGGTTTATCGACCTGCAACAGTTTTCCTTTGCTCATCACGCCCACGCGGTCGGACATCGAGAGCGCTTCGTCCTGGTCGTGCGTGACGAAAACAAAGGTAATGCCCAGCCGCCTTTGCAGCTCGCGCAATTCGATCTGCATCGCCTCGCGCAATCGCTTGTCCAGCGCACCTAAGGGCTCGTCCAGCAAGAGAACCTTGGGCTGCATGATAAGAGCGCGCGCCAATGCGACGCGCTGGCGTTCGCCGCCGGAAAGTTCATTGGCGCGGCGCTGCCCGAACCCTTCCAGCTTGATCATTGCAAGCGACGCGGCAATGCGCTTTTCGCGCTCGGCTGCCGACAGCTTCAGCTTGCGCAAACCATAGCCGATATTATCGGCAATATTCAGGTGCGGAAATATCGCATAGCTCTGGAACACCATGTTGGTGGGCCGCGCATTGGGTGGCAGAGCAGTAACATCGGCGCCGTCGATGGCAACAATGCCGCTGTCGGGCATGGCAAAGCCGCCAATCATGCGCATCAACGTGGTCTTGCCACAGCCCGAGGGTCCCAGCAGCGAGAAGAACTCACCGCGCGCAATGTCGAGGCTGACATTGTTGACCGCCAATGTACCGCCGAAGCGTTTGCTCACACCTTGGATGCTGAGGAAATTATCTATCGCCATCTAGGTTCACGCATGTCCGAATGAAGCCGGTCCGCTGCCGGTGGTGCCGAGCCTGCGTACCCATTCCGCGAACGCGACCAGGATGCAGGAGCCGATCAATATCGCTGCGCCGAGCGCTAGCACGCCCGGCAATTTGAAGGGAAAGCGCAGCTCTCCCCAGATGAAGACGGGCAGGGTGGTGTCAGTGCCGCAAAGAAAGAAGGCGACCATGAAATCGTCGAACGAAACCAGAAAGGTTAGCAGCAGGCTAGCCACGACGCCCGGAAACACGATGGGAAAGGTGACGCGCCAGAATGTCATCCAGCCGCTTTCGCCGAGATCGAGTGACGCTTCCTCAAGGCTGCGGTCGAAGCCTTCGAAGCGCGACATCAGAACGGCAAGCGCGAAGGGAATGCAGAACAGCGTATGGCCGACTGTGACGCTGATCAGCGACAGCGGCACTTTGGCGGCTGTCATCAAAATCAGCAGCGAAATACCGAGCACGATTTCGGGCACGAAGAGCGGAATATTGGCAAAGCCGATGAGAACATTTCCGCCGCGCATGCGATTCAATGTGAGCGCCTTGGCGGCGGGAAGCGCCAGAGCCGTGGAAGCGAGAGCGGCGGCAAACCCTACGCGCAAAGTGTTCCAGAAGGCGCGGTGCATCGCCTCGTCTTCGAACATCTGCGCGTACCACTTCGTCGTGAAGCCCTTCAGCGGGAAGGCCACGAAGAGGGAATCGTTGAACGAAAACAGCGGCAGAAACAGCACGGGTACATAGAGGAAGGTCAGATAGGCGATGGCATAGATCATCAGGCCGATGCCGCCGTGCTTCTTTTCCATTATCGAACCCTCGCGACGGCAATGCGCAAGGCTTGAATGGCAAAGATGGCGGCGAGGGCGACGGCGGTCATGCTGGCAATGGCGAGGGCTGCGCCTAGCGGCCAATTGTTTACCCGGCCGAATTGCACCTGAATGATATTGGCAATCATCGTTCCGCTGGGGCCGCCGACCAAAGCGGGCGTCACGTAGTCGCCGGTGGTCGGAACGAAAATAACCAGCGCGGCGCCGATCACGCCCGGAAGCGACAAAGGCAGGGTGATGCGCATGAAGCGGCGGAAGGGACCGTCACCGAGATCGGCGGCTGCTTCCAAAAGCGAGCGGTCGATTTTCTCCAGCGACACATAGATGGGAAGAATGGCGAAGGCTGCATAAGCATGCGCCAGGGTCACAATCACCGCGGTCGGATTGTAGAGCAGGAATTCCAGCGGCTTGGAAATGAGCCCGAGCTGCATCAGGCCGGAGTTGATGACGCCGTTATAACCGAGGATCACTTTCCAGGCGAAGACCCGTAAAAGATAGCTCGTCCAGAACGGCACGGTCAGCGCGATCAGCCAGAGGAATTTTCCCCGCCGCACGCGAAAGGCAACGAAATAGGCGATGGGGTAGGCGATCCCCACCGTGATGAGCGTGACGAGACTAGAAATGCCGAGCGAGCGCAAAAACAATGTGCGGTAATTCGCAGCGCCCAGCGCGCGCTCGTAATTCGCCAATGTGGGCGTTTGGTCGAGATAAAGGCCCATCTGGGTCCAGAAACTGTAGAGCACCAGAAGGGCGATGGGCGCCGCCAGTGTCAGAAACAACACCGCCAGCATCGGCGTGGTCAGGGCATAGCCGCGCGCGGATTCAGATCGAAATAAACCCTGCCAAAGCCCAGGCTTGGGCTCGCGCCTTACGTCTATTGCCGCCACACCACTCCCGCCCGGACGTCCCCCTACGACATTGAGGAGAATGGCCCCCCTCTGCAAGAGCGGATTGTGCGCAGCGACGCCGCGCGGGTTCAAAGATGGACGCCGTCAAATAAGAGCCGAGCACAATTGCGAGCAAGACGTTTCCGCCGGGAGGCGAGATAGGCGATCTGTCTCGGCGTTAACTCTTCAGCGGAAAGGTTCCGTATGCTTCATCGATTGACCGGCCTCGCACTGAAACCTAACGTCGTGATCGCGCGGTCATTCGGCGAGTCTGCATGGAATATGGTTCTTTCTTAGACGCGCGTTCCATAGACGCGGGCGCGGCGGTGATCGGCCCCCATTAGGTGGTCCGGTTTGAATGTTAGTGCATTGCTTCTTCCTTGGCGGCGTCGCGGTTTCCGGGGCCGGTGGTCGGTAGCCGAGGCTGCTTTGGGGGCGGATCGTGTTGTAATGCCGCCGCCAGGCCTCAATCAGCACTTTGGCTTCGGTGAGGCTGTAGAATATCTCACCGTTGAGCAGCTCGTCACGCAACGACCCGTTGAAGCTTTCGTTATAGCCGTTCTCCCAGGGCGATGCCGGGGTGATGTAAAGCGTCTTCACGCCGACCTGGGCCAACCATTTTTGAACTGCAGTCGCGATAAATTCCGGGCCATTGTCGGACCTGATATTTGCTGGCGGCCCGCGAGCGATGAACAACTCCGCCAGGGCGGCCAGAACATCCTCGTGACGGAACCGACGCGCAACGATGAGCGCCAGACATTCACGGCTGGCTTCGTGGAAACGCGGCTGCGCCATTTGGTGGCGTCAGGCGAAGTGCGCGCCCGCGTTGTCGCTCCCGCGCCGTGGTTTCCTTCGTCTTCGCCGCGCTTCGGCTCCTATGCCGATTTCGCGCGCATTCCGCACCATGAAGAACGTATCGGTTTTTCCATCGATCATCCGAAATATTTGCTGCTGCCCAAGATCGGCATGAAAACGACACCGGCAATGATGTATGCCGCCGCTCTGCCGGTGCTACGCCGCCTACAAAAAGAACGCGATTTCGACCTGATCGACGCGCATTATTTTTATCCGGACGGCGTGGCTGCCGCCTGGCTTGGCCGCAAGCTGAATAAGCCGGTCGTCATCACCTCGCGCGGGACGGATGTGAATTTGATCCCGCAATTTCGCCTGCCGCGGCAGATGATTCTGAAAGCCGCGGAATCCGCCGCCCACTTGATCGCGGTCAGCCAGGTGCTGAAAGACGAGATGGCAGGCTTCGGCATTCCTGCCGACCGGATCACGGTTTTGCGCAACGGGGTCGACCTCAAGCTTTTCAACCCGGGCGGGCGCGGGGAGGCGAGGGCCGCCTTCGGCATGAGCGGCAAAACCCTCCTCTCGGTTGGCTGGCTGATTGAACGCAAAGGCCATGATCTGATCATTTCGGCCCTGCCATCCCTGCCCGACTACACACTCTTTATCGCCGGCTCCGGCCCTGAGAAGGCCAATCTCGAAGCTCTGGCCAAGCGCCTCGGCGTCGAATCCCGGGTTCGTGTCCTCGGCAATCTGCCGCAGGTCCAGCTCCAGAAGGCCTTTGCCGCGGCGGACGCCCTCATACTTGCCTCCAGCCGCGAGGGCTGGCCGAATGTTCTCTTGGAATCAATGGCTTGTGGTTCACCCGTAGTCGCCTCAAATGTCTGGGGCAATCCGGAGGTAGTGGCAAAGCCCGCTGCCGGCGTTCTCATGAAAAGCCGCACCGCCGAGGGCGTCGCCGAAGGGGTAACCCGCCTGTTCGCCAATCTTCCGGCTCGTACCGCCACCCGCGCCTATGCTGAGGACTTCAGCTGGGATTCGACCACCCAGGGGCAAATCACCCTCTTCAAGAAGATCCTCGCCCGGACCTAGAGTCTTGCCGCGATAGTCTTGCAAACGCCTCCCGCCCCGCTATAACGCCGCCTCCCGGCTGCGAATGCTGGGGTTTGTCAGAACCGGCCGGCGTAAAGGGCATGCCGAGGCGGTTCAAAAGCGATCCGCGAACAGCTTCGGCGTTCGCCTCAAAGGAGACGGAAATGCCCAAATTGAAGACTAAGTCGAGCGCCAAAAAGCGCTTTCGGCTTACGGGGTCCGGCAAGATCAAGCACGGACAAGCCGGTAAGCGCCACGGGATGATCAAACGGTCCAACGAGCAGATTCGTAATCTGCGTGGTACCCGCATCATGTCGGATTCCGAAGAACAGCGCGTCAAGCGCTGGATGCCGTACGCACAATAGGAGGCATGGATGTCTAGAGCACCCCGCGCCGTCCCGTCACGGCTCCGTCGCAAGCGCGTTCTCAAGCAGGCCAAAGGTTTCTACGGCCGCCGCAAGAACACGATCACCAACGCCAACGCGGCCGTCGATCGGTCGATGCAATACGCCTATGTCGGGCGAAAGCTGAAGAAGCGCAATTTCCGCGCGCTTTGGATTCAGCGCATCAACGCCGCCGTCCGCGAGCATGGTCTCACCTACAGCCGATTTATCAGCGGCCTCGCCCGCGCCGGAATCGAACTGGACCGTAAGGTCCTGGCCGATCTTGCCGTGCGCGAGCCCGAGGCCTTCAAGGCTCTGGTGGCACAAATCAACGCGGCGTCGGCTTAAGCGTTTCGACGCGTCCCAGCCATCGGAGCGAACGGGCTTGGCATTTGTCCAAGCCCGTGATTGAAGCCGTTCCGAGACTGGGGTGATCCATGACCGATATTGCAAGCCTGGAGCGCGAGCTCACCGAGCGGATCGCTGCCGCCGGTGACGAGCCTGCGCTCGAATCCTTGCGCGTCGCCGCGCTCGGTAAAAAGGGCAGCGTCAGCGAACTTCTGAAAACACTCGGCGGGCTAAGCCCCGATGAGCGCAAAATCCAGGGTCCGCTGATCAACGGGTTGCGCGACCGCGTGGCCGAAGCCATCGCCACCCGCAAGACCGCGCTGGAAGCAGGCGCGCTCGATGCCCGCCTCGCGCAGGAACGCGTCGATGTCACCCTGCCCGCTCCCGAAATCGTACGCGGCACCATTCATCCGGTGTCCCAGGTGCAGAGCGAAGTGACGCTCATTCTCGCCGACCTCGGCTTCGCCGTGGCAGAAGGTCCCGACGTCGAGAGCGACGATTACAATTTCACGCGTCTGAACATGCCGGCCGATCACCCGGCGCGGCAAATGCACGATACGTTTTATATGAAGCCGCAAGCGGACGGCACGCGGTCGCTTCTGCGCACGCATACCAGCCCGGTGCAGGTGCGCACCATGCTGAGCCAGAAACCTCCGATCCGGATCATCGCACCGGGGCGCACCTATCGCTGCGATTCCGATGCCACCCATTCACCGATGTTTCATCAGGTCGAAGGTCTTGTCATCGACGAGCACACCCATCTCGGCTATTTGAAATGGGTGTTGGAAGAATTGTGCAAAGCGTTCTTCGAAGTGCCGAATGTCGGCATGCGCTTTCGCCCGTCGCATTTCCCGTTCACCGAACCTTCGCTGGAAGTCGACATCCAATGCGACCGTTCCGGCGCGCAGATCAAATTCGGCGAAGGCAAGGATTGGCTTGAAATTGCCGGCGCCGGCATGGTGCATCCGCGTGTGCTCGAAATGTGTGGTGTCGATCCGGAAATCTATCAGGGCTTCGCCTTCGGCATGGGTATCGACCGCCTCGCCATGTTGAAATACGGCATTCCCGATTTGCGCCCGTTCTTCGATTCCGATGTGCGCTGGCTGCGCCATTACGGCTTCGGCGCCTTCGACGCGCCCTCCATCGACGGAGGGTTGAGCCGATGAAATTCTCGCTCTCCTGGCTCAAGGACCACCTCGATACGACTGCCGATGCGGGGACGATTGCCGAGAAATTGACGTCGATCGGTCTCGAAGTCGAAAGCGTCGAAGACAAAGCGAAGTCGCTGGCCGCCTTCACGGTGGCGCGCGTGGTCTCGGCCGAAACGCATCCGAATGCCGACCGCCTGAAACTCTGCATGGTCGATACCGGCAAAGAGACCGTGCAGGTCGTATGCGGCGCACCGAATGCGCGCGCCGATTTGAAAGTCGTTTTCGCGCCGCCGGAAACCTTCATTCCTGGCTCCAACATGGTGTTGAAGATCGCCGCCATTCGCGGCGTGGAATCGCGCGGCATGATGTGTTCGGAGCGCGAGCTCGAACTCAGCACCGAGCATGACGGCATCATCGAGCTGAATGCAGATGCGGTGGTCGGAAGTCCCGCCGCCGAAGCCCTCGGGTTGAATGATCCGGTCATCGATGTCGCCATCACGCCCAATCGCAGCGATTGCACCTCGGTCTATGGCATTGCGCGCGACCTTGCCGCCGCCGGCCTTGGAACGTTGAAAGATGCGCGCGTCGCGCCGGTGAAGGGGGGCTATCCCTCGCCCATCACAACAGCATTAGATTTCGCTGCGGGTACGCCGATACCCGCACCGATGTTCGCCGGCCGCTATGTGCGCGGCGTCAAAAACGACCCGAGCCCGGACTGGGTGCAGAAGCGGCTGAAAGCCATCGGGCTTCGCCCGATCTCCGCGCTGGTCGATGTCACCAATCTGATCGCGCATGATCGCGGCCGGCCGCTGCATGTGTTCGATGCCGCCAAGCTCAAAGGCAACATACGCGCCCGGCTGGCGCGTGACGGCGAAACTGTCAAAGCGCTCGATGGTCGCGACTACACGCTCGATGCCGATATGATTGTGATTGCCGACGACGCGGCAGCGCGTGGCATTGCCGGCGTGATGGGTGGTGAAGATACCGGCTGTACCGAAGCGACAACCGACGTCTTCATCGAATCCGCTCTGTTCGACCCTGCACGCATTGCGCGCGCCGGGCGTAAACTCGGTATCATGTCGGATGCGCGTTATCGCTTCGAGCGCGGCGTCGATCCGGAATTCGTTCTGCCGGGGTTGGAACTCGCGACCAAACTCATTCTCGAATTTTGTGGCGGTGAAGCTTCGGAGGTCGTCATTGCGGGCGGCGTACCGGAATGGCGTCGTGCGATTGCGTTCGATCCTGCACGCGTTGCACGCCTTAGCGGACTGAATGTTTCCGAAAGCGAAATCATCCGCATTCTGAAAGCGCTCGGCTTTGCCGTGGAGGGCACCGGCCAGCTTCGCGTCACGCCGCCGTCCTGGCGCAGCGACATTCACGGCCAAGCCGATCTCGTGGAAGAAATTGTCCGCATTCGCGGGCTCGCGGAAATTGTCGCGACCCCGATGCCGCACCCCCATGCCGTGGCGCGTAGCGTGCTGACGCCGGCGCAACGCCGTGTCGGCACTGCGCGGCGCGCGCTAGCCGCACGCGGATTTCATGAAGCGGTGCATTTCTCTTTCATCTCGAGAGCACAAGCGGCGCATTTCGGCGGTGGCGACGACAGCCGCCAATTAGAGAATCCGATCTCCGCCGATCTCGATGCGTTGCGTCCCAGCCTTTTGCCGTCGCTGCTCGCCGCCATTCAGCGCAATCAGGCGCGCGGCGCCGCGCAAGTGACTCTGTTTGAAATCGGCGCCCAATTTGCCAGCGGCAAACCGGGCGATCAGACAAACGTCGCCGCCGGCGTGATCGCAGGCGAACCGCCGCGCCATTGGACCAAGGCCGGTATCCGCGCCGACGTGATGACGGCGAAATCCGAAATGCTGGCGACGCTTGAAGCGGCGTGGGGCCAAGAGGTGACCGTTCCGGCGCAAGCCGGCGCACCCGCTTGGTACCACCCAGGCCGTTCGGGCGTGCTCGCCATGGGACCCAAACATCTTGCCTATTTCGGCGAACTCCATCCGCGCATCGCGGCGGCGTTCGATCTGAAAGGGCCGGTTTCAGCGTTCGAAATCTTTCTCGACGCCATTCCGGAACCGAAAACCCGCGGAACGAAGACCCGCCCGCCGCTGGAGATCTCCGATTTTCCGGCGGTGGAACGCGATTTTGCCTTTGTGGTGGATGCAAAAACCACCGCTGACGCGATTGTGCGCGCCGCACGCGGCGTCGACCGGCAATTGATCGAGCGCGTCGGGATCTTCGATGTCTATGAAGGCAAAGGCGTGCCCGAAGGCAAGAAATCGCTCGCCATCGCGGTTCGGCTGCAGCCCAAAGCCAAGACACTGACCGAAGCCGAGATCGAAGCGATCGCGCAGAAGATCGTTGCCGCCGTCACTAAGGCAACCGGCGGAACACTGCGGGCTTAAGCTTCGCGAGGCAGCTCCTCGCGGCCATGTGTACGTTTGCGCCTCGCGCTGCGATTGCCGCCCTGGGTGCGATTGCCTAGGCTTGGCGCATGCTTGACCGCATCGTGGCGCTCGCTCTCTGCATGTGCCTTGTCGCCGCGCCTGCGAGCGCGGCAGGCGCCGATTTCTACCGCGGCCAAACGCTCACCTACATTGTCGCGACAGGTCCAGGCGGCGTCTATGATTTACAGGCGCGGTTGATGGCGCGCTTCCTTCCGAAATATTTGCCGGTCTCGCGTGTGCTGGTGAAGAACGTGCCCGGCGCTGGGCATATCGTCGGCGCCAACACGCTCTACGTGTCGAAGCCCGATGGGCTCACTATCGCTACCTTTAACACCGGGCTCATCTACGATCAGCTGTTAGGGCGTCCAGGCGCACGCTTCGATCTGAAGAAAATGCATTTCGTCGCGAAGGCGACCAACGACACGCGCGTGCTGATGGTCGCGGCGAATTCCGGCTTCAAGAGTTTTGAGAGTCTCTATATGTCGCCGACGCCGGTGAAGTTCGGCGCCGCCGGCATCGGTTCGGCCTCCTATATCGAAACACGCATTGTCGAAGATGCCTTGCGCCTGCCCTTGCAACTCGTCACCGGCTTTGAAGGCACCGAAGCCGATCTCAGCATGCTGCGCGGCGAAATCGTCGCGCAGGTCGGCACAGCCGGGTCACTCGAGCCCTTCGCGAAACGCGGCGGCGGCTTTTTCGCGCTGGTGCTTTCCGACACCGACACCTATCCCGGAATTCCGCGCGCATCGGCTTACGCTAAGGACGAACGCGGCAAGCGCCTGCTCGACCTCGTCTCGACGCTGTCTCAGATGGGAAGGCTGACCGCCGCGCCGCCGGGCATCCCTGCTGACCGGCTGGCCGCCTTGCGCGATGCGTTTTTCGCCACGATGAAAGACCCCGGCTATGTCGCCGAGGCCAACAAGCTCTATATGGCGCTCGACCCGGCTCACGGAACCATGGTGCAGGCCATGGTCCTGCGCGCGCTGAACCAGCCGCCGGAAACCATTGCGGCGCTGAAAGCGGCGGCGACGAAGTAATTTTCTCTGCAGCCTTCGACAAGCAGCCGTCCGACCCGTTACAAGAGTCGATGCTTTGGAACGACCGACGCGGACGATTTTCGCCCCTCAGGGCCGGCACGCTCGCGGCTTTGCTGACGCCGTTTCTTTATCTTGTCTATCTGACGGTCAGCGGCGGATTGATGGCGGCGGCCGTCGCCAACCCGGTTGAGGGACTGGGGCCGCGGCCCGTAAACGAAGCCATCCATTTTGTCGGCCTGTGGTCGATACGCTTTCTGGTAGCAACTCTGGCCGTCACGCCGCTGCGCCGCATGGCCCGCTACGCCAAACTCGTCGATGTGCGGCGCATGATCGGCGTCGCCTGTTTTCTCTATATCGCTTTGCATTTCACGCTGTACATCGTCGATCAGTCTTACGACCTCGCCAAGGTCGCGTCGGAAATCGTGCTCCGAATTTATCTGACCATCGGATTCGTCGCTTGGCTCGGCCTGTTCGCGCTGGCCCTGACATCAAACGATTACATGACGCGCAAACTTGGTGGTGTGCGCTGGCGCAAGCTGCATCAGCTCACCTATGTGATCACCACGCTCGCGGTGATCCATTATTTCATGCAGTCGAAATTGAATGTGTTCGAGCCCACCGTGCTCGGCGGCATATTCGCCTGGATGATGCTCTACCGCATCGCGCATTGGACATTGCCGCGCAGTTTCCTGCGCGAAGACGGCGAATTGCCGTTGTGGTTCCTCGGCGCGCTGGCCATTGCCACAGCGTTTTTGGTGATGCTCTTCGAATCGTTCGGTCTTGACCTCAGCCTGGGCGTCGATCCCTGGTTGATCCTGAGCGCGAACTTCACCTTCGACGCCGGCATTCGTCCCGGCTGGTATGTGCTGATGTTCGGCGCCGCCATTTTTCTTGTGGCGCTTGTGCGTCTCAGGCCAGCGCCGCGCGCTGCTTAGGCGGCGTCCACCAACGCCGGCCGCACACCAAGCTGATCCAACAGCGCGTCGAGTTCCGCTTGCGCCATTTTGTTCGACATCTGATGACGCTCGGCCAAAATCAATTCGTTCTTCAGTGAATGTTCCAAGCCGGTCAGTTCGGTGACGCGCACCTTGTAGCCGTGTGCTTCGAGATAAAGCCCGCGAATGACATTGGTGACATGAGCGCCGAATTCGCGCCGCTGAATGGGATGACGCCAAAGCTGGCGCATGGAACCAGCGCTTCCTTCCAAAAGACGCGGCATCTCCGCCTGACAGCACGGAACCAGCGCGATGTATTTGGCATTGTGCCTGAGCGCGAAGCGGATGGCGTCGTCGGTGGCGGTGTCGCAGGCATGGAGCGCGGTCACCATATCGGCGCGACCGTCCGGCAAATACGTCTCCGCAATCGCGCCTTGGACGAAGTCCATGCGTGAGAACCGCGACTCCTTTGCGAGCGCCCGCGCGCGCTCCACCAAATCTTCGCGCGCCTCGACGCCCACGACTTGGCCGTGGCCTGCTGGGCCGACAACGAGATCGTAGAGAATGAAACCCAGATAGGATTTCCCCGACCCCAGATCGACGATCACGGGCGATTCCTGACTGAGGGCCGACTCAAGGGCAGGCCGCAGCAATTGCGTCAGATGCTGAACCTGTTTGAGCTTGCGCCGGGAATCGGCGTTCAGAGCGCCGTCCCGCGTCAGAATGTGGAGCGCCTTCAGAAGCGGAATCGACTGCCCCGGCCACAAATCGGCGAGCCCTTCCTTCCGTTCCGGCTGTTCCGATTTTTCTTTACGCGCCATGACCACCTGAAAACCTAAGTTCGCCGAACTCTATATAGGCTTTTGGATAGGGAATCCGAGGTGCAGGCCCCGCCCCCGGGAGCCGTCACTGGACGCCCCCAAAGCCGCCCGCTACAACACGCGCCCTATGACCGATCTCGCCCATATTCGCAATTTCTCGATCGTGGCCCATATCGACCACGGCAAATCGACCCTGGCCGACCGCCTCATCCAATTTTGCGGCGGGCTGACGGCGCGCGAAATGAAGGATCAGGTGCTCGATTCGATGGATATCGAGCGCGAGCGCGGGATCACTATCAAGGCGCAGACGGTTCGCCTGAAATACAAAGCCCAGAGCGGCCAGGAATATATCCTCAATCTGATGGACACGCCGGGCCATGTGGACTTCGCCTATGAGGTCTCGCGCTGTCTTGCCGCCTGCGAAGGCGCGCTTCTGGTCGTCGATGCCAGCCAGGGCGTGGAAGCCCAGACCCTCGCCAATGTCTATCTCGCCATGGATGGCGGCCTCGAGATCGTCCCCGTTCTCAACAAAATCGACCTGCCGGCGGCCGAGCCCGAGCGCGTGCGCCAGCAAATTGAAGATGTGATTGGCATAGACGCGTCCGAAGCCATCGGCATTTCGGCCAAGACCGGCCTCAATATCGATCAGGTTCTGGAAGCTGTGGTGGCCAAGCTGCCCTCGCCCAAGGGTGATGCCTCGGCACCGCTGAAAGCCCTGCTGGTCGATTCCTGGTATGACACCTATCTCGGCGTCGTCGTGCTCGTTCGCATTGTCGACGGTGAATTGAAGCGCGGCCAGCGCATCCGCATGATGGCTGCCGACGCGGTCTATCAGGTCGAGCGCGTCGGCGTGTTCACGCCTAAGCAGGAAACCGTGGAGCGCCTGGGACCGGGCGAAGTCGGCTTTCTCACCGCCGCCATCAAGCAAGTGGCCGACACGCAAGTCGGCGACACCATCACCGATGAGAAGAAGGGCACGGCGTCTCCCCTCCCCGGCTTCAAGCCGGTGCAGCAAGTCGTGTTCTGCGGACTTTTCCCGGTGGATGCGGCGGAGTTCGAAAGCCTGCGCGAAGCATTGGCCCGGCTGCATTTGAACGACGCCAGCTTTACCTATGAAATGGAAACCTCAGCCGCTTTGGGCTTCGGCTTTCGCTGCGGCTTTCTCGGCCTGTTGCATCTCGAAATCGTTCGCGAGCGCCTCGACCGTGAATTCAGTATCGAGCTGATCGCCACTGCGCCGTCGGTCATCTATCGCATCCATCTCACTGATGGCTCAATGATCGAGATGCACAATCCCGCCGACATGCCTGACACGGTGCGCATCTACCGCATTGAAGAGCCGTGGATCAAAGCCACCATTCTGGTGCCGGACGAACATCTCGGCGCCGTGCTGAAACTTTGCGAGGATCGCCGAGGCCGCCAGATCGAGCTCACCTATGCCGGCAATCGCGCCATGGTGGTTTACAGTCTGCCACTGAACGAAGTCGTGTTCGATTTTTACGACCGTTTGAAATCGGTCAGCCGCGGCTATGCCAGTTTCGACTATCACATCGAAGCGTATCTCGAAGGCGATCTGGTGAAGATGACCATTTTGGTCAATGGCGAACCAGTTGATGCGCTTTCCATGGTTGTGCACCGGGCCCGCGCTGAAACGCGTGGCCGCGCCATGTGCGAGAAGCTGAAAGAGCTTATCCCGCGCCACCTTTTCCAGATTCCGATCCAAGCCGCGATCGGCGGCAAGGTCGTGGCACGCGAGACCATTAGCGCCATGCGCAAAGACGTTACCGCCAAATGCTATGGTGGCGACATCAGCCGTAAGCGCAAACTTCTGGACAAGCAGAAGGAAGGCAAAAAGAAGATGCGGCAGTTCGGCAAGGTCGATATTCCGCAGGAAGCCTTCATCGCCGCGCTGAAAATGGACGCGGACTAGGTTCGCACCACTTCTAGGACATCGCGCGTGCCGCCAATTGTCGCCATCATTGATTATGGTTCGGGGAATTTGCGTTCCGCCGAAAAAGCGATGGCGCGCGCGGCGAGCGAAACCACTAGCAATCATTCCGTTGTGGTGACGTCCGATCCGGAAATTGTTTTAAGCGCTGAACGCATAGTACTACCCGGCGTCGGGGCATTCGCGGATTGCATGAGCGGGCTTTCTTCTATTCCAGGCATGGTGGCCGCATTGGAAGACGCCGTGTTGAAACGCGGACGGCCTTTTCTTGGCATCTGTGTCGGCATGCAATTGCTTGCGACATGGGGACGCGAACATGGCGATCACAAAGGTTTGGGATGGATTCCAGGCGAAGTCGTGAAGATCAAGCCCCTGCCCGCTTCTGATGGATCCGCGTTAAAAATTCCGCATATGGGTTGGAATGCGTTGAGTATCTCGCGTCCGCATCCGCTGCTGCAAAATGTCGAACCCGGAGCGCATGCTTATTTCGTGCACTCCTATCGTCTGCATACGGACAATCCGGCGCATGTTTTGGCGACGACCGATTACGGCGGCGCGCTTGCCGCGATGGTCGGGCGCGACAACATTGCCGGCACGCAATTCCACCCCGAAAAAAGCCAGGCTGTGGGCCTCGGCCTGCTGGGTCGTTTTCTGACCTGGCGCCCGTAAGATCACCTGCTGCCATTGAACCGTTGGCGGGTTCGTGGCTACACCTCCCCCGCTAACTGAAGCCCGCGTGACGCCATGATTCTTTTCCCCGCTATCGATCTCAAAGACGGACGCTGCGTGCGCCTGCGTCAGGGCGACATGGCACAGGCCACCGTGTTCGGCGAGGATCCCGCGGCGCAAGCCCTCTCCTTTCAGAATCAGGGCTTTCAATGGCTGCATTGCGTCGATTTGAACGGCGCCTTTGAGGGCCGCTCGGCCAACGGCCCCGCGATCCGCGCCATTCTGGCGAAACTCACCATCCCGGTTCAGCTTGGCGGCGGCATTCGCGACCGCGCGGGGATCGCCACCTGGCTCGACGCCGGCGTGGCGCGTGTGATCCTCGGCACCGTCGCGGTGCGTGATCCGCAATTGGTGCGCGACGCCGCGAAAGCGCATCCGGGCCAAATCGTCGTCGGCATCGATGCCCGCAATGGCATGGTGGCGGTCGAAGGCTGGGCGGAAGCGTCTACCCTCACGGCCGAAGACCTCGCTAAGCGCTTCGAAGACGCCGGCGTGGCCGCTATCATCTTCACCGACATCGCCCGGGACGGAATGATGCAGGGTGTGAATGTCGCCGCGACCGCCAAATTGGCCCAGGCGATCTCGATTCCGGTAATCGCCAGCGGTGGAGTGAACGGCGTTCGGGATATTCAGTTACTTGCCGAGTCCGACGCGAAAATCGCCGGTGTGGTAATCGGCCGGGGGCTTTATGATGGCCGAATTTCGCCCACCGAAGCTCTTGCCTTGGCTAGCTAAGCTTCTGAAATTGCGCTGTTAATCTACTCCAACGAACGAGCTCAGGCGATGCATAATATCGTCGAGCTGCTCCAGCGTTTTATAGTGGATATGCACCATTCCGCCTTTGGCGCCGCCGTGCTCGACTTCCACTTTCATGCCCAAAGCGTTCGAAATGCTCTGCTCAAGCGCGCGCGTATCGGCGTCTTTGTTGATCTTTAGCGCAGGCTTCTTCGGAATTTTTCCTTTACGTTCAGCCTGCCGAACGTTGAGCCCTGTACTGATGATCTCATTGGCACGCTTTTCAGGGTCTGGAATACCGATCAACGTTCGAGCGTGACCAGCCGTCAACTTTCCTTCGACAATAAAGGATTGAACCGATTGCGGCAGCTTCAATAGGCGAAGCGTATTCGCGACATGGCTGCGGCTTTTCCCAACCAATTCAGACAGCCGGTCCTGCGTATATTTGAACTGGTTCATTAGCTCGAGATAGGCGGCGGCTTCTTCAACGGCGTTGAGATCCGCGCGCTGGACGTTCTCGATGATCGCGACTTCCAGCGATTCGGCGTCGGTAAAGGCGCGTACGATAACCGGGACTTCGTGCAGCTTGGCCAGTTGCGCCGCGCGCCAGCGCCGCTCACCGGCAACAATCTCGAATGAGTCGGGATTGCCGGTGGGGCGCACCAGAATCGGCTGCAAAACGCCTTTTTCTTTAACGGAATCAGTGAGGTCCTTGAGATCTTCGGCGCGGAACAGCTTGCGCGGCTGGTTCTTATTGGGCTTCAGAAAGGCGACGGGCAGGCTGCGCGGCCGCGCGCTCGAATCATTGGCGGGCGAGAGTGCCGTCGCGGGTGCTTCGTCCAAAAGGGCTGAAAGCCCACGCCCCAGGCCGCGATGGCGGCTTTCATCGGCCATGCTTGCTTCCTTCATGCCGCTAACGTCCCATGTTCCGGGCGCGCTCGCGCTGAATGAGCTCACCGGCAAGTTTGATGTAAGCCTGGCTTCCCGGGCAGCGCATGTCATAGACGAGGGCAGGGAGCCCATGGCTCGGAGCCTCAGAAACCCGCACATTGCGCGGGATTACGGTCTGATAGACCTTATCACCCATATGCGAGCGCACATCGGCGGCCACCTGGTCTGAAAGATTGTTCCGTTTATCGAACATTGTTAGGATAATGCCCTGAATTTCCAGATTCGGATTCAGCCCCCCGCGCACCAGCTCAATCGTCTTGAGAAGCTGCGAAAGCCCCTCCAAAGCAAAGAACTCGCATTGCAACGGCACCACGGCGGCGTCCGCCGCCACCATGGCGTTGACCGTCAGCACATTCAGCGAAGGCGGGCAGTCGATCAGCACATAAGCGAATTCTTCGGCGCCGGCTGAGGCGGAGATAGCGTCCCGCAGCCGATAATTTCGGCGGGCGACGCTGAACAATTCGATTTCAGCGCCCGAGAGATCAACCGTGGACGGGACGATGGAAAGGTTAGGAATCTTTGTCGGAACAATGGCTTCCGAAAGATCGGCGTTCCCCATCAATACGTCGTATGAGGTCACGTTGCGCTGGGAGCGCGGAATGCCGAGACCGGTAGAGGCATTGCCTTGTGGGTCGAGATCGATCACCAGAGTGCGCTGGCCGACCGCTGCTAAAGCGGTTCCAAGATTGATGGCTGTCGTGGTTTTGCCAACGCCGCCCTTCTGATTGGCCACAACCAGGACCCTTGGACGTTTGCGAGGCGGGGCGGATTCAGTTTGCACGATGCAACTCCCGGACTTCCAAAATCACGCCGGATGGATCGGACCGGCTCTCATGCCTAGCCACTGTCATCCTCCAAGATTTACGGGCTTCCGTCAATTCACCCTCTACATTTTGTCCCTTCAGAAACAGCCCGATCGTGTGCGTGCTCCAGAAATTTTGTGCATAGGACAGTAATTTCGGCAATGGCGCCAAGGCTCTAGCAGAAATGACATCAAAGGCTTCCGGTTCCGCCGCCTCCGCACGGGCATTTCGGACATCAACGCGGAGACCTAAGCGATCCGCGACGTCTTTCAGGAATTGCGCCTTCTTCCCTGTGGATTCATAGAGCACCGTGCGGAATTTAGGGCGATCCCGCAGTAGCTCGGCCAACACGAGACCGGGAAATCCAGCGCCCGACCCGAGGTCGACCAGAGACCGCGCGTTCGCCGGAACGAAGGGCAGAAGCTGAGCAGAATCAAGGAGGTGGCGTCGCCAGAGATCGGGCAGGGTGGAGCGCGACACCAGATTATGCAGCGCGCTCGCGTCTTCCAGAATGGCGGCATAGATCTTCAGCCGATCCAATGTTTCACGTGAAACATTGGTGTCTGCCGCGAACTCTTCCGGGCCGCAGGGGCTATCCGGCATGCCGGCGTGCCGCACTGGCTTTCACATGCGCCAGGACGAGGGTGAGGGCGGCAGGTGTGATGCCGTCGATACGCGCTGCCTGTCCAAGGCTGGCGGGCCGGATGCGCGCCAGCTTCAACTTGCACTCAGTAGAAAGGCCGCCGATCTGCGCATAGTCGAGGTCAGCGGGCAGGGCGAGAGCTTCGTCGCGGCGGAAGGCCAGAATGTCGGCCTCCTGGCGACCGAGGTAGCCGGCGTACTGAGCGTCGATCTCCAACTGCTCAATGACGTCCGCCGCGAGGCCGTCCAACTGCGGCCAGACCCGTACCAATGTCGTGAAGTCGACGTCCGGCTGTGCCAGATAGTCCACCGCCGTACGACGCACCCCGTCCTGGCGAACCGCGATCCCAAGGCGCAGGGCCTCACTCGGCGACATGGCAAGCGATCCAGCCAAGGCGCGGCCTTCGGCGAGACGCTCAAGCTTGGCTTCGAAATACGCACGCCGTTCCGGGCCCACAATGCCCACCCCGATACCGATACCCGTAAGGCGCTGGTCGGCATTATCGGCGCGAAGTGAGAGACGATACTCGGCGCGCGAGGTGAACATGCGGTAGGGCTCATTGACGCCCCGTGTCACCAGGTCATCGATGAGCACGCCCATATAGGCCTGCGAGCGATCGAGTACGAGAGGCTCTTGGTCTCCCGCGGCCCGGGCCGCGTTGAGCCCGGCCATCAGACCTTGCGCGGCGGCTTCCTCGTAGCCCGTCGTACCGTTGATCTGACCCGCCAAATAAAGACCCGGCACCGCCTTGGTTTCGAGGCTGGGATGCAATTCACGGGGATCGACATAGTCATATTCGATGGCGTAGCCCGGCCGGATCATCACCGTCTTTTCCAGCCCCGGAATCGTGGCCAGAAGCGCCAATTGCACCTCTTCCGGCAGCGAGGTCGAGATACCATTGGGATAGACGGTGTTGTCGTCCAGCCCCTCGGGCTCCAGGAAGATCTGGTGTCCTTCGCGCCCCGAGAACCGGACGACCTTGTCCTCAATGGATGGGCAATAACGCGGCCCCGTGCTTTCGATTTGCCCGGAATACATTGGCGCCCGGTGCAGATTGGCCTGAATGATTGCGTGCGTTTCCGCCGTGGTGCCGGTGATATGGCAGGCGATCTGCGGCGTAGTGATAGCACGCGTCAGGAAGGAAAATGGGCTAGGGGGCGTATCGCCCTCCTGGCGCTCGAGCCGCGCCCAATCAATGGTTCGGCCGTCGAGCCGGGGAGGCGTGCCGGTCTTCAGCCGCCCCATCCGCAAATTGAAGGACTTGAGCGTGCGCGACAGGCCCAGTGATGGAGCTTCATCAACCCGGCCAGCCGGAATCTTACGCTCGCCGATATGGATGAGTCCGCCGAGGAACGTGCCGGTCGTCAGCACCACGGCGCCTGCGGTGATCTCCTCGCCATTGGCGAGCACGACACCAGCTACCCGCGCTGAGGAAAGGATGAGGTCTTCGACCGCCCCAGCGCGGATATCTAGATTGGGCTGGTCCAACAGACGCGCCTGCATGGCGTTGCGATAAAGCTTGCGGTCGGCCTGGGCCCGGGGACCGCGAACGGCCGGGCCCTTTCGGCGATTGAGGAGACGGAATTGGATTCCCGCCGCATCGGCGACCCGGCCCATAACGCCATCGAGAGCATCGATCTCGCGAACGAGATGGCCTTTGCCCAGACCGCCTATGGCCGGGTTGCAGGACATCTCGCCGATGGTCTCGACCTTGTGGGTGAGAAGGAGCGTGCGCGCGCCGGCGCGCGCCGACGCTGAGGCTGCTTCGCAGCCGGCGTGGCCTCCACCGATCACAATGATATCGTAGCCGCTCATGGCGGACCCATATCGCAACACGACCAATGTTTCACGTGAAACATTACTTGCCGATGCAGAAGTCGCGGAAGACCACGTCGAGAAGTTCGTCAAGATCTACCCGCCCAGTGATCCGGCCAATGTCCCGTGTGGCGCGGCGCACATGCTCCGCCGCCAATTCCTGGGCCTGTGCGGGAACGGCAAGCGCGGCCTGGAGATTTTCCACTGCCGCGGCCAGAGCCTCGCGGTGCCGCGCACGCGTCACTAAGGCCCCCTCGCCATTCGGAACGGACCCAGCTCGCTCGGCAATCGCCGCAATAAGCTGGGGCAAACCGTCGCCGGTACGGGCAGAAATCGAGATGCCCATCCTATCTGCATGGTTCGCCAAATCCGCCTTGTTCCAGACCGTGATCTCAGCGCTCTCCTTCAAGCTTCGGGGAACGCCCTGCAGAGGCTCCGAGGCCGCACCGTCCAAAACCAGCAATCGCATATCTGCAAGATCCGCCAAGGCTTTAGACCGGCGCACGCCTTCCTGCTCGATCTCGTCGGAGGAGGTTCGCAACCCCGCCGTATCCGCCAGGATGACTGGCATTCCCTGGAGGTCGAGGTGCACCTCGATGATGTCGCGCGTGGTGCCCGGCGTGGCTGAAACAATGGCGACGTCTCGGCGGGCGAGGGCATTCAACAGCGAACTTTTGCCCGCATTGGGCGGGCCGATGATCGCCACCCGAAATCCGTCGCGCACAATTTCGCCGCGCCTTCCGTCGTCCAGATATTTGCTGATATCCGCCGCCAGAACCGCCAGGGCTCGCCGGCTGTCGGAAATGGCTTCGGGTGGAATTTCCTCGTCGGGAAAGTCGATCACGGCTTCCAGCCACGCACCGGCCCGGATGAGCCGCGAACGCCACTCCTCATATATCGCCGACGGACCCCCGCCGAACTGGCGCAGAGCCTGCCAGCGTTGCGCTTCCGTTTCGGCGGCTACGAGATCAGCCAGCGCTTCGGCCTGAACGAGGTCCATACGACCGGCTTCTACGGCGCGGCGGGTAAACTCCCCCGGCTCTGCCAGCCGCAAACCAGGCAATTTTCCCAGTTGGACAAGCAGGGCAGAAACCACCGCTGGACCGCCATGCCCTTGAATTTCAACAATATCTTCGCCGGTATAGGAATGCGGCGCCGGAAATCGCAGCACCAAAGCCTTATCGAGAACACCCTTGTTCTCTTTACCGTACAGTGTTCGGATTGCAGCTTGTCGCGCAGCTGGCAATTTTGCACGCGACAGCGCTGCCAATGCGGCGTCGGCATTGGGGCCGGAGATGCGGATAATCGCTACCCCCGCCGAGCCCTGGCCGCTGGCGCGTGCATATATGGTGTCGCGGTTCATTGCTCCGCCGGCCTTTCCCGCTGCAAGCGGGGGCAACTTATAGAGTCCGCTATCGCCCGCAAAGCCGGCCTCGCGCATCGTGCAGTGCAGCGTTAACAGCGCCTTGTGAACGCGCTGCGAGAAGCGCTACGAAGCAATCCCCGCCCAACCCGGCAACGTTCTCAGGAACGCGAAAAGCCTCGCTTCGGAAGACCTCATGTCGCGCAATCAACTCGCTGAAGAAACAAGCCCGTATCTCCTGCAGCATAAGGACAACCCGGTGCATTGGCGGCCGTGGGGGAAGCAGGCGCTCGAAGAAGCTGCGCGCGAAAACAAGCCGCTGCTTGTCTCGGTGGGCTACACGGCTTGTCATTGGTGCCATGTCATGGCCCGCGAAAGCTTCGAAGACGTCGAAACCGCGAATGTCATCAACGAGCTTTTCATTCCGGTCAAAGTCGACCGCGAAGAACGCCCCGATCTCGACAATTGGTTGCAGACCGCTGTTGCCGTAAGCGGCAGGAGCGGCGGCTGGCCGCTGAACGCGTTTCTCACGCCGCGCGGCGAACCTTATTTCGCGGGAACATATTTTCCCAAAAACGACGGCCCTAATGGCCCAGCATTTAAAACCGTTTTGCGCGAAGTCGCGGCGCGTCAACGCGACAATCCGCAATCGATCGAATCGAATATCCGCCAGATCGCGCAGGTCATGGATCGCGCGTGGGGCGAGAACCGCTCGGGACGCATGGATGTGCTCGCGCTGGAACAAATCGCCGTCGCTACCGCGCAGCGATATGACATTTTCTACGGCGGCATTCTCGGCACGCCGAAATTTCCCAGCGTCCCGTCGCTGAATTTTGTGTGGCGCTCATTTTTGCGCTCCGGCATTCCGCAATTTCGCCAGATCGTTCTGACGACACTCGATGCGATGTGCCGCGGCGGCATTTACGATCATGTCGGCGGTGGGTTCGCACGCTACGCCACCGATGAACGTTGGCTGGTGCCGCATTTCGAGAAGATGATTTCCGACAACGCGCATACGATCGATACGCTGACGCTTGTCTGGCAGCACAATCGCCAGGCCATGTATCGCGACCGCCTCGACGACACCATCGAATGGGTGGCGCGCGAGATGCTCGTCGAAGGCGCTGGCTTTGCATCCAGCCTCTCCGCCGACAGCGAGGGTGAAGAAGGACGCTTCTACACCTGGAGCGAAGCCGAGCTCGACAGCGCGCTGCAAGGCACGCTGATCCCGCGATTCAAACAGGCTTACGGCGTTACGAAAGACGGAATGTTCCAGGGGCGGAATATTCTCCATCGCTTCATTCCGTTGCCCGGTCTGACACAGGCCGACGAAAATCTGATGCGCACGCAACGCCAGCGTCTGCTCAAGGCACGTGAAAACCGTCCGCGTCCGCAACGTGACGATAAGGTTCTCGCCGACGTCAACGGCATGATGATCGCTGCTCTCGCCAATGCGGGCGCCGTGTTCCGCGAACCGCGCTGGATCGATATGGCGCGGCGCGCCTTTAATTTCGTCACCGAGAAACTCGGCAACGGCACCGACCTCTATCACAGCTATAGCGGCGGCAAGCGCAGCCAGCCGGGCTTCTCCGACGACTATGCGAATATGGCGCGCGCAGCTCTCGTCCTTTGGGAAGTCACCGGCGAAAAGACTTTCCTGGAATGGGCCAAGACCTGGGTGCGCATGCTCGACGAGAATTTCTGGGACCTCGCTCTTTCGGGATACGCCTTCAGCCCACCGAGCGACGAGCCCGTCACTGTGCGCATTCGCACAGCCTTCGACAATCAGACGCCGTCGGCGAATGCCATGATGCTCGAAGTTCTGGGGCGGCTCTTCTTCATCACCGGCGAGCAGACCTATGGCGACCGCGTCAATGCCTTGGTCACCGCCTTCGCCGGCGACGCGCCGAAAGCTTTCATGCAGATGCCGACTTATCTCAGCGGCTTCGAATTCTGCATCTCGGCCATTCAGATTGTCATTGTCGGTCCCAATAAAGATCCGCGCACACATGATCTGATCAACGCGGTGCAGGGACGAAGTCTCCCCAATCGCGTGCTCATCGTGGTGCCGCCGGAAGATCAGCTGCCGAACAATCATCCGGCCTTCGGGAAGACGATGCAGAACGGACAACCGACCGCTTATATCTGTCAGGGCAATAGCTGCTCACCGGCGGTGACCAGCGCCGTGCAATTGAGTCAGGTGCTACAGCTCCCGCGCGCACAGACGCCAGTGCAGCAAGCCACCATGCCGGTTGGCCAGAACTAATTCATTTCACGCAAAGCGAAAAAGGAATCACGCATGACCGGAAAGATGATCACCCTCAAAGGCGCTGACGGAAGTTTCGGCGGCTATCTCGCGTCGCCGGCGTCGGGCAAGGGACCTGGCATCATCATCATTCAGGAAATCTTCGGCATCAATTCCTTCGTCAAGGAAGTGGCCGATGCTTACGCCGCGCGTGGCTATTTCGCGCTGGCGCCCGATCTGTTCTGGCGCATGGAGCCCAACGTCAATCTCACCGACAAAACGCCGGAAGATTGGCAGAAGGCATTCGGCTTCATGCAGCGCTTCGACATCGATAAGGGCGTTACCGACATTCAGACGTCGATCACACATCTGCGCGGCGTTCCGGGCGTAAGTGGAAAAGTCGGCGCCGTTGGCTATTGCCTCGGCGGCCAGCTTGCCTTCCTCGCGGCCACACGCACAGATGTTGATGCCACTGTCGGCTATTACGGCGTCTATATTCAAACGCGTCTCGGCGAAGCCAACAACATCAAGAAGCCCTTGATGCTGCACATCGCCGGCGACGACCAATTCGTGCCGCCGGAAGCACAGGCGCAGATTATCGACGGCCTGAAGGGCAATTCCAAAGTCACGCTGCATTCTTATGCCGGCGTGAATCATGCGTTCGCACGCACGGCCGGCGACAATTACAACAAGGCCAGCGCCGATCTTGCCAATTCGCGGACCGAAGCTTTCTTCAAACAAAATCTCGGTTAGGAGCCGCGCCTTGGTCAAAGCCATACGCATTCACCAGACCGGCGGCCCGGAGGTTATGCAGTTCGAAACCATCGAGCTGCCGCCGCCGGGCGAGGGTCAGGTGCGCGTGAAGCACACGGCCATCGGCGTCAATTTCATCGACACCTATCACCGCTCGGGCCTCTACAAATTGCCGTTGCCTGCGGGCATTGGTTCGGAAGCCGCCGGCATCGTTGAAGCGATCGGCCCCAATGCCGGCACCGCACTCAAACCCGGCGACCGCGTGGCGTACGCGATGGTCCCCGGTGCCTATGCGGAAGCGGCAAATATTCCTGCCTGGCGCGTCGTGAAGGTGCCTGAGGGCGTTTCCGATGAAACCGCTGCGGCGTCGCTTCTAAAGGGTCTCACCGCCCAGTACCTCTTGAAGCGGCTCTACACTGTGCGCCCGGGGCAGACGATCCTCGTGCATGCCGCGGCCGGCGCCACGGGGCAAATCATTTGCCAATGGGCCAATCATCTGGGCGCCATTGTGATTGGCACGGCGGGCTCCGAAGCCAAGATGGAACTCGCGCGCGCCAATGGCTGCCAACACGTGCTGAACTCGCGCACCGACGCGATCGCGAAAACGGTGCGCGAACTCACCGGCGGTGTTGGCGTTCCAGTTGTGTATGACGGCGTCGGCAAAGAGAGTTTCGAGTCCTCGCTCGATTCTCTTCAGGTGCGCGGTCTGATGGTTTGCTTCGGCAATGCATCGGGCCCGGTGCCGCCGCTCGACATTCACACGCTGACGCATAAAGGCTCGTTGTTCCTCACGCGGCCAACATTGGCGTCCTATACGCGCAGCGCTGAAGAAATCGGCGAGGCAGCGGCCGATCTCTTTTCTGTGATCCTGTCAGGCGCGGTGAAGATTGCCATTCATCAGCGCTTCGCACTTGACCAGGCGCGGGCGGCACATGAAGCATTGCAGGCCCGCGCGACCACGGGAGCCACGGTGCTCATTCCCTGAACTCAGGGCTCTGACCACCAAGTTTCGGTTCGCGGCACTCGCAATAGGCGCCGCCTTTGGGCGCCGTCTCCGAAAGAGGCCGCTTCCCTTGGTCGATGATCAACGTGCCGCATTGGCCTTCATCGCCATCATCACCGGGTTCATGGGTTGCATCCAAGGCGTGCTGTCGATGCGCGCAGGCTCCACCGCGATGCTCGCCGACGCGCTGATTTTCGTGAACCACTCGGCCAGCGCCACGATCATCTCGTGGACGCTCACGGGAAAATTCACCCGCAGCCCATTGGTGATCCGGCTACAAGGCTTCGTCATGCTGCTTCTGGGCGCTGCTGTGCTCGCTGCCGTCGTCCGCCGCGTCTATATCGGCAGCGCGCCGCGCCCGGCCACCATGATGCTCCTGGGCCTCCTGGCGCCGGGCGCCAGCCTGACCTGCAGCGCCATCGTCTTACGCCAACGGAACGCCGCCTCCACTTTGGCCGCGGTGTGGAAACTTTCCACCTCGGATGCCGTCAGCAATGTCGCCGTCGTTGCGGCCGGCGCGCTGGTTGCCCTCACGCTCTCGAACATTCCCGATTTGGTGATCGGAGGCGCGATGGCCGGATATTTTGCGCTCAAAGGCTGGCGCGTCATGATTTCGGGCCGGATCGTCGATCCGCGATCGCCGTGAATTGCGCCGTCCCATTTGATTTCACCAAACACGCACGATAGGAGCACCGCCAGTAGCGGAGCGTTGCCGTCTCACCGGAGAAGTTAACGACATGAGTAAATCGAAAAAGCTGGAGCGGGCCCTCGAAAGCTTCCTGTTTGCCAGCCGCTGGGTGATGGCGCCGTTTTATCTCGGGCTGGTGCTGGCGTTGATCGTGCTCATGATCGTGTTTGTTCACGACATTTTCAACGAGCTACCGCTGATCTTCACGCTCGACGAAACCGGGGTCATCCTCTGGGTCCTCACCCTGATCGACCTCTCACTCGCGGCCAATCTCCTCGTCATGGTGATTTTCGCCGGGTACGAAAATTTCGTCTCCAAGCTTGAAACCGAAGGCCACCCCGACCGCCCCGAATGGATGGGCAAGATCGATTTCTCAGCCATGAAGCTCAAGCTGGTGGCCTCCATCGTCGCCATTTCCGCCATCCATCTTCTGAAGGCATTCATGGCGATCGACGATTACACCCAAGAGCACATCATTCTGCTGATCGCGATCCACCTGACCTTCGTGGTCTCAGGCGTGCTGCTCGCCTTTATGGATTATCTGGCGGAGAAGGCCGGCGAATCTCAGCATTGAAGACGAAAAAAGACAGGACTGCTGGCATGGGCGAACTGCGAAAAATCACGGTCCAGGTGCCGAAGAAACTGCTCGAAAAAGCGCAGGCCTTCACCGGCGAGGGTGTAACCGAGACAGTGCGCGAGGGTCTTAAAGGGCTCGTTTCCGTCGGCGCGGAAGCGGAAGCACGAAAGCTGCGCGGCAAAGTCAGATTTTCGATGACCCTGGATGAGCTTCGCCACGATCGCGAATGAACGCCCCCGACGCACTCATCGCGCAATCATGCATCGACCATGACGTGTCATTGATCACACGGGAGTCAGATTTCCGGCACTTCGCGAAACATTGCGGCCTGAAACTGGCGTAGTCGCGGCGCAGTTTTGGCCGCGGCGGCGGCCAAAACTCAGGTGTTCATGCTTTCGAAGAAATCGTCGTTGGTCTTCGACTGACGCATTTTGTCGAGCAGGAATTCGACCGCGTCGATGGTTCCCATCGGCGCCAGAATGCGCCGCAGCACATACATTTTCGACAGCGTCCCTTTGTCGACCAGAAGCTCGTCTTTGCGCGTGCCGGATTTGAGAATGTCGATGGCCGGGAAGACGCGCTTGTCCGCGACTTTGCGGTCGAGGATGATTTCCGAGTTACCGGTGCCCTTGAACTCTTCGAAAATAACTTCGTCCATGCGGCTACCGGTATCGATCAGCGCGGTGGCGATGATGGTGAGCGAGCCACCTTCTTCGATATTCCGCGCGGCGCCGAAGAAGCGCTTCGGGCGCTGCAGCGCGTTGGCGTCCACACCACCGGTCAACACCTTGCCCGATGAGGGAACGACGGTGTTGTAGGCGCGGCCCAAACGCGTGATCGAGTCGAGCAGGATCACCACGTCGCGCTTGTGTTCGACCAGACGTTTGGCCTTTTCGATCACCATTTCCGCAACCTGCACATGGCGCGTCGCCGGTTCGTCGAAGGTCGAGGAAATCACCTCGCCCTTCACCGAACGCTGCATGTCGGTGACTTCTTCCGGACGCTCGTCGATGAGCAGCACGATCAGATAGCAATCCGGGTGATTGGCCGCGATCGCCTTGGCGATGTTCTGCATGATCACGGTTTTGCCGGTGCGCGGCTGCGCGGTGATCAATGCGCGCTGACCCATGCCGAGCGGCGCTACGATGTCGATAACGCGGCCGGTTTTGTCTTTGATGGTGGGATCGCTCAGCTCCATGACAAAACGTTTTGTCGGATAGAGCGGCGTCAGATTGTCGAAGTGAACCTTGTGGCGCATCGCCTCCGGATCTTCGAAATTGATGGTCGAGACTTTCAGCAGCGCGAAATAGCGCTCGCCGTCTTTGGGGCTGCGGATGGGACCGTCAACCGTGTCGCCGGTACGAAGACCGAAGCGGCGGATTTGCGAGGGTGAAACGTAAATATCGTCGGGGCCTGCGAGGTAATTCGATTCCGGCGAGCGCAGAAAGCCGAAGCCGTCCTGCAAAACTTCCAGAACGCCGTTGCCCGTGATCTCGACATTGCGCTCCGCTAGTTCTTTCAGGATCGCGAACATCATGTCCTGCTTGCGCATGGACGATGCGTTCTCGATCTCCAGCTCCTCAGCGAAGGCCAAGAGATCGGTGGGCGATTTCGCTTTCAGGTCCTGAAGCTTCATGGCCTGAAGGCCGGATTGGATCGTCATACGGGGCGTACCTGTGACTGGAGTCGGATCGGACGGTGGTGGCGGGGAAGGAATTGGAGAATCGACCTGTTGTTTGGAATTGTCCGGTTGAGACAAAGCGTCGTTTGTCGCTTCGGCCGCGTAGTCTGGACTTGTGCTGTTCGCCGGGCCGCTGCTTGCGGCCGAGCCCGCCTTTTTGGCGGAACCCGGTTGGCGTCGTTTGAGAGACATTGGACTTCTAACGTGTTTTGGGGTGATTGGAAATCCCTTCGTTCCGGACCGGCAAAGAGCCGTCGAAGGGTTGCGGCCGCACCTAAAAAGGCTTGACGACCGCGAGGATGACGATCGCCACCATCAGAAGGGCGGGTACTTCATTTAGCAAACGATAGAAGCGTTGCGAATGCTTATTCGCATCGCTAGCGAAATCCTTCGTGAATTTGGCGAAAATTCCGTGCATGCCGCTCAAGCCCAAAACAAAGGCAAGTTTGGCGTGAAGCCAGCCGGCGGTCCCGTAGGGTCCGGTAAAGATCAGGGTAAGACCGAGAATCCACGCCGCCAGCATGGCCGGGGTCATGATGCCCCGCAGCAATCGGCGCTCCATGATCTTGAAACGTTCGGACTCCGCCGATCCCGGTATGGTTTCCGTGTGATAAACGAAAAGCCGCGGCAAATAGAGAAGCGCCGCCATCCATGCGATCACCGCCATGATGTGGAAGGCTTTGATCCAGAGATAATACTCAGCCATGCCCGCACACACGATCCGGCGGACAGACGCGGCCTGCCGTGCAGGTAACCGAACGCGACGCGTTCATTGCCGCAATGGTAAGGCCCGTCAGCCCCTGAATGAATTTGGGTGAACTGCGCACCGTCCGCACGCGAATATAATCCGGCACGCCCGATTGCTTCGCCAGATGGGCATATTCGATGTCGAGTTCAACCTTGGTTTCTGAATGTTCTGAAACAAAGGCAACCGGCACAACAATCAGACCTTTGCGGTCTGCGCCGGCCCGCTTCACCTCGGCGTCAGTGGCGGGACCGATCCATTCCAGCGGCCCGACTCGGCTCTGATAGCAGATGCTCCAATCGAGGTCGGGCATCTTAAGACGTTTCAGAACGCCGGCCACTGTCTGTTCGACATGCATCTGGTAGGGATCGCCGGCATCGACAATCCGCTTGGGCAGACCATGCGCGGAAAATAAAACGCGATAAGAGAGGCCCGGCTTCATGGCGGCGCCGGCCTCGCGCACGCCCTCGGCAACCGCTTCTAGAAATCCCTCTTCAGTGGGATAGCAACAAATCGCGTTTTGCCGGATGTCCATGCGCAGCGCTTTCACGCAGCGTTCCCATTCGCTCCGCGACGAGGCCGTGGTCGTTGTCGAATATTGCGGATAGAGCGGCAGCAGCACGATCTGGTCGGGCGCCCATTCCTTCACGGCTTTGGCCGCTTCCATGGTCAGCGGATTCCAGTAGCGCATCGCAATAAAACATTTCGCATTCACGCCACGCGCGGCCAAGGCTGCTTCCAATGCCCGCGCCTGCATCTCGGTTTCCGGAACGATAGGCGAACGGCCGCCCATTTGCGCATAGATGTTTCGTGCGATCTGGCCGCGGCGCTTCGCAATCAGCCGCGCCAGCGCATAACGAATGAAATTCGGCACCTTAATGATGGCAGGGTCCGAAAACAGATTGGTCAGGAACGGCTCAACCGCCTCGAGACTGTCGGGGCCACCAAGGTTGAACAGAACAACCGCAAGCTTCACGGACGTTCTCCGCGTAAGCGCGCAACCACGCGGGCGACATTTTCAGGCGGCGTTTCAGGAAGCACACCGTGGCCAAGATTGAAAATAAACCGGGCGCCCTTGGTTTGCTCAAGGATCGTATCCACAGCTCTGTCCAGCGCGTCACCGCCCGCAATCAATGCGATAGGATCGAGATTGCCCTGCACCGCAACGCGAGGGGTCAGCGTCTTTGCCGCCCATCCGATCGACGTCGCGGTATCAATTCCGATCGCATCAACGCCTGTTTCCAAATAGGCGGTGTAGCCTTCCTGCGATGTGGCGCGCGGAAAACCGATAATGCGCGCGCCCGGCCGTTCGGTTTTCACCATTGCGACAATCCGCTTTGTCGGTTCGACACTCCAGGCGCGGAATTGCGCATCGGTTAAGCCGCCGGCCCAGGAATCGAAAATCTGCACGACATCGGCACCGGCATCGATTTGCTGGATAAGGTGCCAGGCCACCGCTTCGGCGAGCACATCGAGCAACTTCGCGAATTCTTCCGGCGTGCGATAGCCAAATAACTTCGCCTTCCGCTGATCAGGCGAACCCTGACCCTCCAGCATATAGGCGGCAAGAGTCCACGGCGCCCCGGCGAAACCAATCATCGCCTTAGTCGGCGCAAGCGTGGCGCGTGTCGTTGCCATCGCTTCATAAACGGGTGCGAGTTTTTTAGCCCAAGCATCACGATTGCGTTCCAAGCCATCAACGCCTGGAAAGGAAGCAAGACGCGGACCAATGCCGTCTTCGAATGTCACATTCTGCCCGAGCGCAAAGGGCACTACCAAAATATCCGAAAAAAGGATCGCGGCATCGAGATCGAAACGCGTTATCGGCTGCAGCGTGACCTCGACCGCAAGTTGCGGCGTCATGCACATGGTCCAGAACGATCCGGCGCGGCGACGCGTTGCCTGGTACTCCGGCAGATAGCGGCCAGCTTGGCGCATCAACCACAGGGGGGGTGGCGACACACTGCTACCTTCCAAGATCGAAATCATAGAACTGGTTTTAACGTTCAGACTCATAGTCAATGAGACTCTAAGATTCTTTGATGGTGATGCTGTTGCCGGGGGGAAATGTGGAAAACTTGTCTGGCGGGCGCTGGAATACGCCTGTCGCAGCGACTTGTGCAAGTCCGGGTCCCTGACCGGGCCTGGGGATAAGGAAATCCGTGATGCATGCTTATACCGAAAGGGGTTAGGGTTTGCCGTCGGTTGTGGACGAATTTGGGATGGAATCATGTCTCGGCAGTATCATTTGCACCTAGTTTCGGACGCCACCGGCGAAACCCTCAACACGGTTGCACGCGCGGTAAGCGCGCAGTTCGAGGATATCGAGGCACGCGAGCATATTTACGCGTTGGTACGAAACAAGCGCCAACTGACGCGCGCTGTAGAACAGATCGAGGCGCATCCAGGTGTTGTGTTCTTCACGCTGGTGAACACCGCATTGCGCGAAACGCTGGAATCGGAATGCGCGCGCATCGGCTGTCCGTGTGTCTCCATACTGGATCGTGCGGTCGAAGTGCTGGGCAAATATCTCGGCGCTGAGGAAAGCCATCGTCCGGGCGGACAGCATCAAGTGGATTCACGTTACATGGAGCGGGTGGAAGCGGTGAACTTCGCCATCCATCAGGATGACGGGCAGAACAGCGACTATGTTACCTCCGCAGATGTTGTGTTGGTCGGGCCCAGCCGCACATCGAAAACGCCGACTTGCGTCTACCTCGCGATTCGCGGCGTGCGCGCGGCGAATGTTCCGTTCGTTCCCGGCGTCGAACTTCCCCCTGCGCTTTTCTCCGCCACCAAACCGCTGATTGTCGGATTGTGGGCTTCGCCTGAGCGTTTGCTGCAAGTGCGCCGGAACCGACTTGTCACTATGGGGGAAACCAAGAGTTCGGACTATGTTGACGAAGAAGCCATTCGCGCGGAGATTGCGAGTGCGCGCAAGCTTTATGAGCGGCACGATTGGCCCTCGCTTGATGTTTCGCGGCGCTCGATCGAAGAGACGGCCGCCACAGTGCTCAATCTTTTGGCGGAGCGGGCCCTTCGCGCCGCTGGCGAGCTGGTGTAGCGCCAGGTGACTACGCGCTTCATCCTCGCATCAGGCAGTGCCAGCCGGCAGGCAATGCTTGCGGGAGCCGAAATTCGGTTTGAAAAGATCGTGCCGAATGTTGATGAAGCCGCGACCAAAGAGAAATTGCGTGCCCAGAGCGCAACGCCGGAAGCCATCGCGGCGGCGTTGGCGGAATTGAAGGCTGTCGCGATGTCGGCCAATATCCCAGGTGCGGTGGTCCTAGGCTCCGATCAAATCCTCGAATGCGAAGGACGGCTTTTCACCAAGGCTGTGGACATGCACGGCGCGCGCGAAACCTTGCGCGCCTTGCGCGGCAAATCGCATCGGCTTATCAGCGCGGCCGTGCTGGCGCGGGACGGGGCTGCGATCTGGCGCGCCACCGAGAACGCCTACATGACCATGCGCAGTTTTTCCGAAGAATTTCTCGAGCAATATCTTGCCGTCGAGGGCGAGCATATTCTCGGCTCGGTCGGTTGCTATCGGATCGAAGCGATGGGCGTGCAGCTTTTTTCCGAGGTTAGAGGCGATCAATTCGTCGTTCGCGGCATGCCGCTATTGCCGGTCCTGGAAGCGTTGCGTGCCGAAGGCGTAACGAAACCATGAGCGAGCCGGTCTCCTCCGGGGTCAAATTGGCGTGCGTCATCGGTTGGCCGGTCCGCCAATCCATGTCGCCCATCCTTCATGGGCATTGGCTGCGGCAACACGAGATAGCGGGCGCCTACGTAGCGCTTCCCGTGAAGCCGGAGGATTTCGGCAAGGTGATCGGGATTTTGCCACTGATGGGTTTTGTCGGCGCCAATGTCACTGTGCCGCATAAGGAAGCCGCCTTCGCGCTATCCTCGGTTCTAGACGAAGACGCCAAGGCGACGGGCGCGGTCAATATGCTGGTGTTCCGGGACGGCGTTGTTCACGGACACAACACCGATGTCCGCGGTTTCGCCGCGCATCTGGAGCAAAGCGTCGGTGCCACTGCCATCCGCAAAGGTCCCACCGTTGTACTGGGCGCCGGCGGCGCGGCGCGGTCCATCGCGTTGGCGCTCATCCGTTTGGGCGTCAAAGAGATCCGTATTCTCAACCGCACCAAGCCGCGCGCGGAAGCGCTGGCGGGATTATTCGCGGGACAGGCAAATATTTCGGCACTCGATTGGACCGAACGGGATCTTGCGCTTTCAGGCGCCAATCTTCTGGTCAACACCACTGCGCTTGGCATGACCGGCAAAGATCGCTTGGACTTGCCGCTAGGCGCGCTGCCGAAATCCGCCATTGTCGCGGATATTGTCTACAACCCGCTGCAGACCGATCTTCTGGTGCGCGCCCGCGCGCGCGGCAACAGGATTGTGGATGGGCTGGGCATGCTGATGCATCAGGCCGTGCCGGCATTTGCGGCCTGGTTCGGCGTTTTGCCCGAAGTCACTGCGGATTTGCGCAGCGAACTGGAAGACGCGCTGTCGGCGAAGCCGAAGCACAAAGAGATGGGCGCGCGTCGTCCCTTGGTCGTTTGTCTCACCGGTTCCATCGGCATGGGCAAAACCGAAACCGGTAAGATGTTCGGACGTCTCGGTATTCCCGTTCATGATTCCGACAATGTTGTGCATGACCTCTACGGCGCGAAGGGTGCCGCTGTGGATCCGCTGCGAGCGGCATTTCCAAATGTCGTGATGGGCGAGGCGGTAGACCGCGCGGCTTTGGCGAAACATCTGACCGCCGATCCATCGGCTTTCGAGCTTGTGAATGCGATCGTCCATCCTTTGGTGCGCGCCAAACGGGAGGAGTTCCTGGCGCGGGCGCTGGGTGAGGGCCACGACATCGTGGTTCTCGATATTCCGCTTTTGTTCGAAACGGAGAGTGAGAAGGAGGTCGATGTGATCGTCGTCGCTTCCGCGCCAGGAGAAGTCCAACGCCAGCGGGTGATGGCGCGGTCTGGAATGACGGAAGAGAAATTTGCGGCGATTGCAGCCCGTCAAACCCCCGACGCTGAAAAGCGTGCAAAAGCGGACTATATTGTTGAAACCGGCGAAGGCCTCGCGCACGCGTCTGCTATGGTCGAGCGCGTCGTGTCAGATTTACGCGAGCGCGTAACGAAAAACCGTGCGCCTAAAGGGAAATAGATTTTGCGGGAAATTGCCCTCGATACGGAAACAACCGGCCTTGATGCGTCGTCCGGCCATCGGATTATCGAAGTCTGCTGCATCGAAATGGAAAACCATGTCCGTACCGGCAAGGTTTTTCATACGCTGATCCATCCCGAACGCGACATTCCGGAAGAATCGATACGGATTCATGGAATCACGCTGGATAAGGTCGCCGAAGCGCCGCTCTTTGCGGCTATTGTCGATGAGCTTCTGGCTTTTATCGGCGATTCGACGCTGGTCATCCACAACGCGGAATTCGATATTAAATTTCTCAATGCCGAATTCACGCGTTGCGGCAAACCATTATTGCCGCTGTCGCGCGCGATCGACACCATCGCGATCGCCAAACGCCGCTTTCCAGGCTCACGTTATTCGCTGGACGAGCTCTGCCGCCGGTTCAGCATCGATCTGTCGGCGCGCACCAAACATAGCGCGCTGATCGATACCGATCTTCTCACCGAGGTCTATCTGGAACTCGTCGGCGGCCGTCAGGCGAGGCTCGAATTGGCACCCGGCGACGGGGTTGCGGATTTGGCGCAAAACGTCGTGCGTATAGCGCGGCCAAGGCCGATTCCGCTGGAAGATCGTCTCGACGCTGGCGAACGCGAAGCGCATGCGCGCTTCCTCGCCGCCGAACTGAAAGGCGATATCGTGTGGAATTGGCCGTCGCCGGAAGCGCTCGCGCCGGCAGCGAAAGCCAATTGACGCGAACTAGCTAGCGCGTTGGCCGGTCGCTTCCGCGACCTTGTTGCGATAGAGCGTCACGAAATCGATCGGCTCGATCATCAGCGGGGGCAGGCCGCCATCGCGAACGACATCGGCCACAATGCGGCGCGCGAACGGGAAGAGAAGGCGCGGGCATTCGATCAAGAGGATCGGCTGGATGGAATCTTCCGGAACGTTGTTCAACGCGAACATGCCGCCATAGGCGAGTTCGAGAAGAAACATCGGGCGCTGTTCGTCGGTGGCGTTCACGCGCAGCTTGAGCATGACTTCATATTGATTGCTGTCGCCGTTGCGCCGGGCCTGGAGGTCGACCGCGAGGTCGATCTGCGGCCGCTGCACCTGATTTCCGAGGCCGGGGTTTTCGAAGGACAAATCCTTCACATATTGGCCGACGAGTTGCAGGGAGGGTTCCTGTCCGACTTGCGGGTTCAGTCCGCCGCCGTTGGTGTTGTCTTCGGCCATAGTCTCTTTTCCGTGAAGGAGGTGGGTGTGGAAAGCCAGTCGCGGCTGGGCGCTACCATGGATGTGTGCGGGGTGACAAGCGATCCAGCGCTGCGGCAGCGGGATTAGGCGATCCTGGCCCATTGGATGGCGGAACCTCGACCGGCCTTTCGTGAAGGTGATGGCCTGTTTCCCTTTGTTAGCGATTCCGGAACGCTGCGGCTGGACCCGGCCCACGCGCGGGAATAGGGTTGAGGTTTGGTGCTCGGTCGAATGTGTATTTTGCGGGCGCGCCCTGTCCGGTTGTGATGGTCATAGACGATGGCCATATGTGACGGGGACGTTGCCCTTGTGGCGAGCGAAGGTTTGAGATGCCCAGTCAATTCGTCGATATAATTCTGCTTGCGATGATCGCCGGATTCATCGCGTTCCGGCTGTATTCGGCGCTCGGACGCCGCACTGGAAATGAGCGCACGCCTGAAGAACAGGTTCGCGTCCCTGATGCTGCCCGGGCCAATGCGTCTGCGAAAGACAATGTCATTCCCTTGCCGGAACGCGGCGCGACCGTGGCCGCGCCGTCCACACCCGTTGCGCGTGCGCTGATGGACATCAAGCTTGCTGACCGTAGCTTCGACGAACAAAAATTCGTCGAGGGCGCCCGTGCCGCTCATGAAATGATTGTAACGGCCTTCGCCAAAGGCGACCGCGCTACTTTGGAGCCCCTGGTCGCCGATGATGTTTTTGCCGCCTTCGATTCCGCCATTAAAGGGCGTGAGCAACGCAACGAACGCGTGGACTTTACGTTCGTGGGTCTGAACACCGCGCGCATCAGCGGAGCCGAAATGAAGGGCAAAACCGCCGAGGTTACGGTCACGTTCGAGAGTGATGTCATTCAGGCCGTTTACGATCCTAATGGACGGCTGGTGGAAGGTGAAGCCAAGACGCCCAATCGTGTCACCGACATCTGGACCTTCGCGCGCGATACCAAGGCGCGCGATCCCAATTGGACGCTTGTCGCTACAGCCGGCGGTTAGAGTTTCCATGTCGGGAGATCGGACAAAAGCCTTGCGGCGCATGGTGGCCGCGGTGCTTTGCCTGATGGCAGCATCGCTTGCCGCGTGCACACCACCGCCCTCAATTACCCCCGCCGCGCCAACGCTGCGCCTAACACAAATGCGTTTCACCGATTTGGCCGGATGGGCGACTGCCGATCTCGCCGCCGGGATGTCGGCCTTTGTCCGCTCCTGCCGGAAATTCGCTGAGAAGGCGGATGGCGAGATGCTGCTGGCTGCGTCTTACGCCGCCACTGCGGGGGATTGGCGTGCGCCGTGCGCGGAGGCGGTCGGGGTAGCGAACGATCCCGTCGCCCGCCGTCAATTCTTCGAGCGCGGTTTCGTGCCTTACCGGATTTCGCGGGGCGAGGCGCCGGAGGGCCTCTTCACCGGCTATTACGAGCCGGAATTGCGCGGCAGCCGGACCAAGCATGGTCCCTATCAAACGCCGCTTTACGGGGTGCCTTCCGACCTCGTTACCATCGATTTGGGCCAATTCCGCGAGGCCCTGCGCGGCCAGCGCCTCGCCGGTCGGGTCGCGGGCAGCGCCCTTGTGCCCTATGCGCCCCGCGCCGAGATCGTGCAGAAGGGTCTCCCGGCCGCCCAGGCATTGGTCTTTGTCGACGATCCGGTGGATGCCTTCTTTCTCCACGTCCAGGGATCAGGCCGGATTGTGCTCGACGACGGTAGCGTGGTGCGCGCCGCCTATGCCGGACAAAACGGCCATCCCTACACCGCCATCGGCGCGGTCTTGATCGAGATGGGCGAGCTCCAGCGCGAGCAGGTCTCGATGCAGACCATTCGCACCTGGCTGGCGGCGCATCCCGACCGGGCGGCGGCGCTTCTGGACCGCAACGCCTCCTATGTCTTTTTCCGCGTCAATCCGCTCGGCGATCCTGCATTGGGGGCAAATGGTGCCGAAGGCGTTCCTCTGACCCCTGAAGCCAGTCTGGCGGTCGATATCACCATCCATCCTCTCGGTGTGCCGCTGTGGTTGGAAACCAACGTGCCCGGTCCCCAAGAGGGCGTGCCGGATCGCCGCTTCACACGGCTTGTGGTCGCTCAGGACACCGGCGGCGCCATCCGCGGACCGGTGCGCGGAGATGTCTATTGGGGCTTCGGCGCCGGTCCCGGCTCGATCGCCGGGCGTATGCGCGGCACCGGCACGCTGACGGTCTTGCTGCCGCGCATGGTTGCCGCCCGCCTCGGACCACGGGCGGAATTTCCGGGCGCCACAGCAGGGCCCGGAACATGACACGCAAGCGGCCGGTCACCGAAGAAGAGACGCGCCTCTTTCAGGAAGTCGTGAAAACGGCAAAGCCTCTGGTCAAACGCCGCGCCATTGCGCCGCCGGCAAAACCCGAAGCGCCCACACCGTTCCGCGCGCCACCGCCCACATTGCCGGTCTATGTCGCGCGGGAGGCGGAAGCCATTGGCGGTCATCGCAGCGCGCATATGCGCCGCGGGCGGCTGGAGCCGGAATCGCGGCTCGATCTCCACGGTATGACGCAGGAATCCGGGTTTCGCGCGCTTTTTCAGTTTCTGAGCCGCGCGCATAATGAGGGGCAGCACAACGTGCTGGTCATCACCGGCAAAGGCGGAATTCTCCGCACTATGCTACCGCGCTGGCTGGCGGAGCCTGAGTTTGCGCAATTGGCCAGCGGTATCGGCGAAGCCCATGCGCGCCATGGCGGCTCCGGTGCGTTTTACATCGCCATTCGGCGGGCGCGCGCGAGATGAAACAGCGCAGCCAAACTTTGACGATCGTCACAGCCTCGCAAGGGTTCACGGACGTCACGCGCGAGATCGCCGATTTCGTGACGGCGTCCGGTATAGGCGAGGGCGTTCTCACGGTGTTCGTGCGCCACACCTCAGCATCGCTTTTGATTCAGGAAAATGCCGATAACGATGTGCTGAGCGATTTAGGGCAATTCTTCGCGCGTCTCGTTCCGCGCGGGCCTGGGCTTTACCGCCATACGACGGAAGGGCCTGACGACATGCCGGCGCATATTCGCGCTGCGCTTACGCAAACATCGCTGTCGATACCGATTGCCAAAGGCGCGCTGATGCTGGGTATCTGGCAGGCGATCTATCTCTTTGAGCACCGCGATGCCGGGCAGCCGCGTGAAATCGCGCTGCACGTCATCGGCGCGTAGAGCGCGCTCAAACAATACCGGCTTTTTGCGCGAGCGCCTTCAACGAGGTTTCTGGCCGCGCGCCGTAATGCGAAATCACTTCCGCTGCCGCGATAGCGCCGAGCCGGCCGCAGGAGTTGAAGTTCATCCCACGCGCGTGTCCGTATAGAAATCCCGCCGCGAATTGATCGCCGGCACCGGTGGTATCGACGACGCGATCGATTTTTTCGGCATCGAGCACATGCACCTCGCCATCAGCGGCGACGACGCAACCTTTGGCCGAACGCGTCAGCGCGGCCACGCCGTTCCATTGCAGCGCCTTTTGCAGCGCTGCGTCGAATTCATCGACTTCATAGAGGGCCTTCACTTCGTCTTCATTGGCGAAGAGAATACCCACGTCCTCGCGCATCAGCTCCAGAAACTCATCACGATAGCGACCAACGCAGAACGGATCTGACAATGTGAAAGCCACTTTGCCGCCGGCTTTCTTGATCGCGGCGATGGCTTTGCGGATTGCCGCTTTAGCGCCGTCCGCATCCCAAAGATAGCCTTCGATGTAGAGAATTTTCGCTTTTGCTACCGCGTGTGTATTCACATCGTGCGGGTGCAATTCGCGGCACGCACCGAGATAGGTGCTCATGCTGCGCTGACCGTCAGGCGTCACCGCGATCACGCAGCACGCGGTTCCGGGACCATCCGCCGCCGCCGGCGTTTCGAAGTGAACGCCAATGCGTTTCAAATCATCGGCAAAACTATTTCCGAGGCGGTCGTTTTTGATCTTGCCGACAAAATATCCGCTGCCGCCGAATGAGGCGATGCCCGCCATCGTATTCGCCGCGGAACCACCGGATGTTTCCTTGGTTCCTTTAAGCGCGGCCACCAATTTGGCGGCACGGAACTCGTCGATCAGCGTCATGACGCCTTTGGCGATTCCGTGTTCCAGAAGAAATTCGTCCGTCGCCGGTTGGATCACGTCCACAATGGCGTTGCCGATGGAAGCGACGTCGTAGGAATTGTTCACGCTCAGCGCCCTTATGTAGGATTGGTTCATGAGCGCGTGCTCCTGTATAAGGGCCGCCTCTCGGGACATAAAACGGCTTAGGGATCAGCGCGGATGTTTGCAAGTGGGCCGCTCCGCTTAACGTTGATGATCCTTGTCCCGCCTTTGCTGGCGTCCTGTGCCAATACGGTTGCGACACAGCCGGGCGCTCCGGTCAGTGTGGTGCCTCCGCCTGTGAATGCGGCGCCGGTTGCACCGGCACCCCGCGCCCAGCCGCGAGCACAAACTGCGATTGCTCCATCGATACCAGCAATTCCACAAGCACCGCCCGCACCCCCGCGCGACGAAGCCGGCGTCCGTGCCGCATTTGGCGAGCCCCGCCTCGTGCGCAAAGAGGCGCAATCCGAGATGTGGCGTTATGACGGCGTCAACTGCGCGCTGTTTGTATTTCTCTATCGCGAAAACGAAACGATTCTTGTCCGCCACATGGAAACGCTGCCCAAGGCCGCCAATGAAGCCGCCGATGAAACGTGCGTCGCAGGTATTCGCGCGCGCAAAGCCTCTTAGGTTTTCTTTGCCGCGCGCTTAGCGGGGGATTTGATTTTCGCGGCAGTCTTCTCGACGGCAATTGTCTTGGCGTCGTAGCGGCAGATATCCACCACCGGGCAGATCCAACATTTGGGCGTCTGCGCCACGCAAATGTAACGCCCATGCAAAATCAGCCAATGATGCGCATAGCGCATATAATTTCCGGGTATGATTTTCAGAAGGCCAAGCTCTACCTCTAAAGGTGTTTTCCCAGGCGCCAGGCCGGTGCGATTGCCGACGCGGAAAATATGCGTATCCACCGCCATGGTCGGTTCATCAAATACGACATTGAGCACCACATTCGCGGTCTTGCGTCCGACGCCAGGCAACTCTTCCAGCTCTTCGCGCGTGCGCGGAACCTGACCGGCGTGTTTTTCGATCAGCGCGCGGGAGAGAAGAATTACGTTCTTCGCTTTGTTGCGGTAGAGGCCGATGGTCTTAATGGCGTCGCGCACCTCGTCTTCGCCGAGCGCCAGCATTTTCTCAGGCGTGTCGGCGCGTGCGAAAAGAGGGCCGGTCGCTTTGTTGACGCCTTTATCGGTGGCCTGCGCCGAAAGCACCACCGCGACAAGCAACGTATACGGATTGATATAGACAAGCTCCGTACGCGGCTCGGGGTTCGCCTTTGCCAACCGTGCGAAAAACGTTTCCACCTCTTGCGGTGAAAGGCGGCGCGCAGGTTTTTTATTCGCAGGTTTGCTTGCGGGCTTGGGCATTGCGGTAACCTAATGATCCTTGCCGGGAGATGAAAGCCGGGTTCTTGCTGGTGAATTCATCTTCCCGCCTACCTTGCCGAGACCGGAGTTTGGCGGCATCTTTGATGGGCCAAGTTTTCGGTGCCGCATGAGCGACGAAAAGCTGCTCGACATTGTGCTGGAGCCCAATCCGCCGCTGCCGTCGCGCGGTGTGTATTTCGTGCTCGGCGGCGTGGCGCTGCTGAGTTTCATCGCCGGCATGGTGTTTGTCCTGCGCGGTGCCTGGCCGGTGACGCCATTCCTTGGTGCGGATGTTGTGCTGCTGGCCTTCGCGTTTCGTTCTGTGGCGCGTCGCGCGCGCCGGCGCGAAATCCTGTCATTGACGCGCGAAAGCCTGACGCTGCAACGAATCAGCCCCAATGGGCGCATTTGGCGCGAAGAGATCAATCCTTATTGGCTGCGCGTCGAGCATGACGACCCCGAAGGAATCGGGACGCCGCTGGCGCTGGCCATGCGCGGGCGGCGCTGGGTGATCGGAAGTTTTTTAGGCGCCGAAGAGCGTGCCGCGCTGGCGCAATTGTTGCGCGAGAAGCTGCGCGACGCGCGAGGAGCGCCTTATACGGGCAATCCCAACACGTCGCTCATGCCATAGAGGCCGGGCTTCTTGCCTTGGCCCCAGCGTGCGGCGGCAACCGCACCGCGCGCGAAGATCATGCGGTCTTCGGCCCGGTGTGTGAGTTCGATGCGCTCATGTGGTCCGGCCAACGTCACGGTGTGGTCGCCGACGACGGTACCGCCGCGAAGCGATGCAAAGCCGATAGCGCCATCGGCGCGCGCGCCGGTATGTCCTTCGCGGGCGGGAACGCGATGCTCGGCTAAAGCAACCGCGCGTCCTTCGGCGGCGGCTTCGCCGAGCAACAAAGCGGTGCCGGACGGCGCGTCGACTTTCATGCGGTGATGCATCTCGACAATTTCGATGTCGTAATTCGGCAGCACCTTCGCCGCCTCGCGCACCAAAGCTGCGAGCAAATTGACGCCCAGACTCATATTGCCGGATTTGACGATGACGGCATGGCGTGCCGCCGCGCGAATGCGCGCAAGGTTGGCATCGCTTATGCCGGTGGTGCCGATGACATGGACAATGCGCGCCTGCGCCGCCAGATCGGCCAGCACCAGCGTCGATGCGGGCGCGGTGAAATCCAGCACCACATCTGATTTCGCCAGCGCCGTCAGCGGATCATCGGTGAGCCGCACACCGCCGGCATCCACGCCGGCGCCACTGCCGAGACCGGGATGGCCTTCGCGTTCCAGCGCATAGGCCAACACAAGATCATTCGATTCCGCGACGGCGCGGATCAAAGCTTGACCCATGCGGCCCGAGGCACCGGCGATGGTGACGCGTACGCTGCTCATGCGCTTGTCCCCAATTTGCTGAGCTGACCGTTACACTGAAGAGTCAAAGCGCCCGCCGCGCGCTTCATCCGAACCAGCGCCATTGGATGAGCTTGGCGCGGCTCCGGCTTTCGCGATCGTGACCATAGCGGGCCGGAGAAGACGCTCGCCGATCGTGTAACCGCCTTGCACCACATTGACCACGGTTCCGGGCGCGCGCCCTTCGGCCGGCACTTCGGCGATGGCCTGATGCAGATTGGGATCGAAGCGCTGGCCTTCGGCACGGATTGGTTTCACGCCATGGCTTTCCAGCGCCGCCTGCAATTGCCGCGCGATGGCGTCGACGCCTTCGATGATGGGCTTCATCGTGTCGTCGAGTTTGGCGCGCGCTTCGGGCGTGATCGCCGCCATAGCGCGGTCGAAATTGTCCGAAACCGGCAAAAGCGAGCGGGCGAAATTGGAGATCGCATAAAGGCGATCGTCGGCGCGGTCGCGATCGGCGCGCTTGCGAATATTCTCGGCCTCGGCATAGGCGCGCAAAGCGCGGTCCTTCAGCACCGCGATTTCGGCTTTCAGGACAGGCACCTCGTCAACGGCGGTTATGCCTTCGGGCGCCGTATCGTTCGTCTCGTCGTTGTCTTCTGCGGGCATGGGGGAACTCCTTCGAACATGTCTTAACGCATTACGCCAGCAACCGGCCAACCACACGCGCTGTATAATCGACCATGGGAACGATGCGGGCATAGTTCAATCTGGTCGGGCCTATAACACCAATAACCCCGACCACCTTGCCTTTAGCATCGGCATAGGGGGCGGCGACCAACGAAGACCCGGAGAGGCTGAACAGCTTATTCTCCGAGCCGATGAAGATGCGCACCCCTTCGCCGGCCTTGGCCATTTCCAGGAGGCCGATGAGATCGTTCTTGCGTTCGATATCGTCGAACAAAGTCCGTATCCGGCTGAGGTCGAATTGGCCATCGGCTTCGTCCAAAAGCTTGGAAGCACCGCGCACGATCAAAATCTTGTCGTCCGAAGCGCCTTCGCGCGGCCGCACGCTCAGCGTGGCCAGGCCCTCGGAAACGATCTGGGTGGTAAGCGCGTCCAGTTCGGCGCGCTGGGCGTCGATCTCGGCCATGATATCGGCGCGCGCGGCTTCCAGCGTCCGCCCGCGTAATTTGGAGTTCACGTAATTGGTGGCCTCGACCAGGGCTGAAGGCGGCAGGCCGAGCGGAACGTCGATCAGGCGGTTTTCCACCGTGCCGTCCTCGCCTACCAGCACGGCCAAAGCCTTGCCGGGGCTGACGGCAATGAATTCGATATGGCGCAGGGCAGTGCGTTCCTGCTTTTCCGCCACCAGAAGGCCGGCGCAGCTCGAAAGTCCCGAGAGCAATTTGGTGGCCTGAGACAGGACATCTTCCACTGGGCGCCCGGAGGCGGCCACTTGCTCCTCGATGGCGGCGCGTTCCTCCCGGGTCAGATCGCCCACTTCCAGCATGCCATCGACGAAAAGGCGCAGGCCCCGCTCGGTCGGAACCCGGCCGGCGCTGGTATGGGGGGCGTAAAGCAGGCCCATGCGCTCCAGATCGGCCATGACGTTGCGGATGGAGGCGGGCGAGAGGTTTATGGGGAGGCGCTGGGAAAGGGTGCGCGAACCCACGGGGCCGCCGGAACCCAGATATTCCTCCACCAAGCGCCGGAAAATCTCGCGGGAACGCTCGGGAATGTCTGAAATATCGGGTCTCGTATTGCGGGTGTCCATTGTTAGTCCTCCGGCGTGTGGTTGCGGTGGACTTCAGTTCTCGCAACGCGCGGGCTGAATCCGGGTACCGGGCCGGGCGCCGGGCCAAAAGCCGGCTTTGAGGTTTGCAGGACGGGCCGCACGCCGCTAGGTAACCAGCGCCACCCCGAACTTCAAGAGAGTCTCCCTATGGCCGCCTTTGCCCGCCCCTCGGGGCGCCTGCCCGACGCCTTGCGCCAAGTCACCCTGGAACCTTCAGTTCTCAAACATGCCGAAGGCTCCTGCCTGGTCAGTTTCGGCAATACGCGGGTGCTGTGCACGGCCAGCGTCGAGAACAGTCCGCCGCCCTTTTTGCGCGGTTCGGGGAAGGGCTGGGTGACGGCGGAATACGGCATGCTGCCACGCGCCACCGGCGAACGCATGCGCCGCGAGGCGGCGGCCGGCAAGCAATCCGGGCGCACGCAAGAAATTCAGCGTCTGATCGGGCGCTCCTTACGCGCCGTCACCGATCTTGCCGTTCTCGGCGAGCGCCAGATCATCATCGACTGCGACGTATTGCAGGCGGATGGCGGCACGCGCACGGCGTCGATCACCGGCGGCTTTGTGGCGCTCTATCAGGCGATGCGCTTCATGACGGGCACGGGGCTTATCGCGCGCAATGCCATTAAGGATCATGTCGCGGCGGTTTCTTGCGGAATTTATGAAGGCATGCCGGTTCTCGATCTCGACTACCCGGAGGATTCGAACGCTCAGACCGACGCCAATTTTGTCATCACCGGAACTGGTGGTCTGGTCGAAGTGCAAGGCACCGCGGAAGGAGCGCCGTTCAGTGAAGCGGAGCTAGGCGAACTTTTGGCCCTCGCGAAAAAAGGAATCGGCGAATTGGTACAATTGCAGAAAGTGGCCCTAAAGCTGTGAGACTAAAACTGTGAAGCTGCCGCAACACGCGAAGCTTGTCGTCGCCAGCCATAATGAAGGCAAGGTGCGCGAGATCAATGCGCTGTTGGCTCCGTTCGGAATCGAAACGCTGGGCGCGGCAGCGTTGAATCTCGCCGAGCCGGAAGAAACCGGCGTGACCTTCGCCGAGAACGCCATTTTGAAAGCGCGTGCGGCTGCATTGGCGACCGGGTTTTACGCGTTGTCCGACGATTCCGGCCTTGTGGTCGATGGGCTGAACGGCGCGCCGGGAATCTATTCCGCGCGCTGGGCGGGACCCACGAAGGATTTCCCTTTCGCCATGGCGCGTATCGAGAAAGAGCTTGGCGGCAATCCCGATAGACGCGCGCATTTTGTCTGCGTGCTTGCGCTGGCGGCGCCCGATGGGAATTGCGAAACCTATGAAGGCCGCGTCTACGGCACGCTGACTTTCCCGCCGCGCGGGATGCGCGGCTTCGGCTACGATCCCATTTTTATTCCGGAGGCGCAGCGCTTCACCTTCGGCGAAATGGATCCGGACGCCAAACACGCGATCAGCCATCGCGCAAAGGCGTTCGAAAAATTCGTCGCGCAAGCTTTGCGATGAGCGCATCAAAAACCGGCATTTCTGAATTCGGCGTCTATGTGCATTGGCCGATCTGTGCGGCCAAGTGCCCGTATTGCGATTTCAATTCGCATGTGCGCACCGATTTCAACGAGACGCGTTGGAGCCGTGGAATTGCGCGTGAGCTGGAAGCGATTGCAGCGATGCAGAGCGAGCGCCCCGAAGTCGCCAGCATTTTCTTTGGCGGCGGCACGCCGTCATTGATGAGCGGTCGCGCCGTCGGCACGGTGTTGGAAACCATCGCGCGGTTATGGCCTGTTTCAAAAAACGCCGAGATTACACTCGAAGCCAATCCCAACAGCGCCGAACAAAATCGTTTTCGCGATTATCATGCGGCCGGCGTCAACCGCATCTCCATTGGCGTTCAGGCTCTCGACGATGCGTCGTTGAAAGCACTGGGGCGGCTTCATGGCGCCGACGAAGCGCGCGTCGCCATCCGCATGGCGCAAGAGATCTTCGGGCGCGTGAATTTCGATCTGATCTATGCGCGCCCCGATCAAAGCTTGGAGGCGTGGCAGGCCGAACTGGAAGAAGCGCTTCAATTCGGCACCGAGCATTTGTCGCTTTATCAGCTCACCCTTGAACCGGGCACGTCATTCGCGACGCTGGCGCGGCAAGGCAAACTGATATTGCCGCACGAAGACAAAGCCGCCGCCTTTTTCGAAGCCACGCAGGAACGCTGCGAGCGTGCGGGCCTGCCGGCTTATGAAGTTTCCAACCACGCGCGGGCGGGCGCCGAGAGCCGACACAATCTCACCTATTGGCGCTATAGCGATTACGCCGGCGTCGGTCCCGGCGCACATGGTCGTCTCAGCATCGATGGAAAGCGTTTCGCTACTGTCGCCGAGCGTCTGCCGGAACGTTGGCTCGATGCCGTCGATAAAAACGGCAGCAGCCTGGTGCTAACGGAAATTCCCAGGGACGAAGGCGCGCGCGAACATCTCTTGATGGTGTTGCGTCTCTCCGAAGGATTGGATCTTGGCGAATACAAAGCGCGTTGGGGCCAAGCGCCTCAGGAATCGCAAATCCAAGGTTTGTGGGCGCACGGGCTGGTGATGCAGAACGGCACGCGGCTTCGCGTCACGCCCAAGGGGCGATTGGTGCTGAACGCGGTAATCGCGGAATTGGCCGCCTAGTATTGCGCGCCCTGAAAGGTGCGCGGCGCCGGATCGACGACGCTGAAACCATTTTCGTCCACCTGCAGCACGGCAAGACCGCGTTCCGCAGCGCCATCGGCGCGGAAGCGGAAGATGCCGTCAATGCCGGTGAAGCCATTCGGATCGGTGAGCGCGGCCGCGGTGTAACGATTGTAAGCCTGTCCTCGGGCAAGCAGCGCCACCAGCGACATGGCGTCATAGGCGAGCGGCGCGATGCGCGGCGGTGCGGCGTTGTAGGCGGCGCGGTAGCGCGTGACGAAACGATTCCAGCCATCGGGATTGGGCGCCGCAAACCAGCCGCCGCGCAGCATCGGTTCGCGCTGTAAACCCGGATCATTCCAAAGTCCGGTGCCGAGGAATTTCACCGTTTCATTTGTGGCGCCGTTCACCGCCAATTGACCGCCGAGGGCGTGCAGCATCACGCCGCCGTCGCCAAGCAGAATTGCATCGGGACGTGTCCCTGCGACTTGGCGCACTTGATCGCCGATCGTTTCGGGGCGGTTCTGATAGGTCTGAACAGAGGTAACCGTACCGCCCCGGCGCGCGACGGTCTGCCGGAAGGCTTCGCCGACGATCTGACCATATTGGCTTTGCGGCACCAACGCGGCGAAGGTCGAGTGGCCGGCGCGCGTACCATAGGTGACGATGCGATCGACCTCCGTCTCGGCTTGGAAGCTGAGGAGATAGACGCCGTTGCCGCCTGAGGCGCGGTCGGTGGAGAACGCGATGACGGGCACGTTTTCACGGCGGGCGACGGGACGGACAGCCGCCACGGATTGCGCGAACAGAGGCCCGAGAATGATTTCAGCGCCATCGGCGATGGCTGCGGCTGCAGCAGCAGCGGCGCGGTCGGGCGAACCGCCGTCATCGCGCGGCATAAGAATGATATTGGCGTTGCGAGAATCGAAAAGGGCCATTTCCGCGGCTCGCTGCAGAGCCAAAGCCACATTGCGCGTATCGGCGGCCGGATTGGTGAGCGGCAAAAGCATGGCGACGCGTACCGGAACGGTTCCGCCCGGCGTGCCGCGCAGGCGCAAATAGCCCGGCTGGTCGGAACGCTGCGGCAGGCTCGGCGGTGGCACGAAGACGGGCGGGACCTCTGCCACCGGTGGGGGCGGTGGGGGCGGGGCTTCGGCGACCGGCTTGGTCACACAGGAGGCCACACCTATCGCAACACCTGTTAGAAGGGCACAGAGTTTGAGCCGCGATTCGAAGCGCCGGACGTAAGACGAGGGAGTGGCTGGCCGTGTCGCGCCACCGAGGAAAAACATTACCGGCTACTCCTTCTGCCCGCGGCCCGGAGATTGTCTCCTCTAAGGCGGCGAGAATGGGGCAAGGCGACAGCCCGGAGGGCGAATCGCCAAGCATGGTCCTGGCCCCAGGTCTCTACGTCACCGCCACCCCCATCGGCAACGCCAGCGATCTTTCCTTGCGCGCCATGCGCGTGCTGAAAGCCTGCGATGCCATCGTGGTGGAGGACACCAGGGTAACGTCCCGCCTTCTGTCTATCCATGGAATCAGCCGCCCTCTCCTAACCTATAACGATCACAACGCCCCCGCGATCCGTCCCAAATTGCTGGCGCGCCTCCAAGCGGGAGAGCGCCTCGCTTTGGTCAGCGATGCCGGCACGCCGCTGATCTCCGACCCCGGCCACAGGCTGGTGCGCGCGGCCATCGAGGAAGGGATTGCGGTATTCCCGGTTCCGGGCCCTTCGGCGGCAGTGGCGGCGCTCAGCGTCGCTGGGTTGCCCACCGACCGCTTCTTTTTCGTGGGCTTTTTGCCGTCAAAACATGGCGAGCGGCAGACCATGTTGCGGGAATTGAAGGCGATCCCGGCCACTTTGGTGTTCTACGAATCCCCCAACCGTATCGGCGCCACGCTGGCGGACATGGCGGAAATCTTCGGGGCGCGCGAAGCGGTGGTGGCGCGTGAACTCACCAAGATGCACGAAGACATTCGGCGGGGGACACTTGCGCACTTAGCCGAAACCTATGGCGGCGACGCGCCCAAAGGCGAGATCACACTTCTTGTGGCCCCGCCGGAAGGCGAAGAGCCGGACCATTCCAAGGTCGATGGTCTGCTTCTCATGGCATTGCCTCACATGCCGGTGAACGCGGCGGCCGCGCTGGTTGCGGAAGCCACGGGAGCGCCGCGCCGCGCCGTCTATACGCGCGCGCTGGCACTTAAAAATACCGATGCCACGCCCGACTAGGCGCGCGCATGAAAGCTCCGGGCGCCGTGCGGAATTTCTGGCGGCGGTCTGGTTGGCTTGCAAATTCTATCGTATATCGGGCTGGCGGGTGCGCACGCCTCTAGGCGAAATCGATCTGGTGGCGCGCTCGCCCAAAGGGCTGATCTGCTTTGTCGAAGTGAAGGCGCGGCCCGACACGGCACAAGCGGCAGAGGCGGTAACGGCGCGCCAGCGGGAGCGAATTTCGCGCGCCGCATTGCTTTACTTGGGTTCCCGGCCCCGAATGCGCCACAATGGTGTCTGATTCGATGTGATCTATATCGCTCCCGGACATTGGCCAAGGCACGTTCAAGATGCCTGGCGCCCGGAGAGGTGATGGGTGGGGTTCTTGCAGGTGCGTTATTTCTGGAGGAACCGATGAACAAGAATGCGATTTTCGCGGCGCTCGCCGCTTTGGCACTCGCGCCCGTGCTGTCGGGCTGCGTTGCTGTTGCCGCGACTGGTGTTGTCGCGGGCATGTCCGCCGCGCGGCAGGAACGTTCCGTCGGCGATGCCGTCGATGATATTCGCATCAGAACCGAAATTCAGGGGGCGCTCAGCAAACGCTCGGCGGCGCACTTCCTCAACGTGTCCACAACGGTTATTGAAGGACGTGTATTGCTGACGGGCCGCATCGCCGATCCGCAAGAGCGTCTCAATGCGACGCGCGATGCCTGGCGCGTTCAGGGCGTGCGCAAAGTCGATAATGCCATCGAGGTGATCGACAATTCCGGCTGGCTCGACCGGCCGAAGGATATTTTCATTCGCACTGAAATCGCGGCCGATATTTTGCGCGACCGCTCGATTCGCGACGTGAACTACACGATCGATGTCGTGAACGGCGTCGTCTATTTGGTCGGCGTCGGGCAGGACCAGGCGGAAATCGATCGCGTGATTGCACGGGCGCAGCGCTTCCAAGGCGTGAAGCGGGTGGAAAATTACGTCGTTCTCAAGGACGATCCGCAGCGTTATTTCGCGGCGCCGCAATTGTAGAGAGCGCCGGAAGAATCGCTCAATAGCGATTTCCTTACGCTGCAATCGCGACTAAATTCCCCGCGCCGAAATGGCAATTGCGCGGGGAGCGGTCGCTCGCATGCAGGACGCTGAAGCACGCGAATTTCTGTCACGCATCTGCGCGGGCGGCGATGGTCCGCATGATATCGCGACTGCGGCGCTGATGCTCGCGTCCTTCGATCATCCGGGCACCAAGCTCGAACCGTTTCGCGCGCATCTTGCCGAACTTGGCGAAGCGGTGCGAAATGAGATCGCCTATGCGGCTAATGTCACTCAAGCCGCGCTTGGACTCGCGCGCATCATGACGACGCGCTTCGGCTATGACGGCGACCGCACGCAGTACGACAATCCCGAGAATGCCGATCTGATGTCGGTGATTCACCGCCGCCGTGGTCTGCCGGTGGCGCTCGGAATTCTCTACATCCATGCCGCGCGAGGCGCGGGGCTGGAAGCGCGTGGGCTTTTGTCGCCGGGGCATTTTCTTCTGATGATACGGGCGAGCGGCAGCGATGCTGTGCTCGATCCCTTCAGTGCGGGCATCGCAATGGAGCGCGACCAATTGAAGGGGCCGCCTCTACTGACGGTGGCAGGAAAGCCATGGGAATCTTCCAGCCTTTCTCCGGTCAGCGATATCGACGTGCTGCTGCGCCTCGAGAACAACATCAAAACGCGCGCGCTTCAGGTAGGCAATGTCGTGCGCGCCGCCGACATTCTTTCTCGTATGGTGCTGATCGCGCCGGCTCGGGCACCGCTCTGGCTGGAGTGGGGTCGGCTGCAAGAGGCCAATGGCGCACTGGGCGCGGCGCGAGCCTCGTTCGAAAATTGCCTGGCCAAAGGCGACGATGCCACCAGCAATGAAGCAAGCCTTGCGTTAAACTCCCTCAAACGCCGCCTGAACTAGAATAGCCCTTAGAACAGCCTACCGCCCGAGCGAGGACTCATGCCCCTGACTGTCGCCATACAAATGGACCCCATCGAGCGCATCGATATCAGGGGCGATTCCACCTTCGCGCTGGCGTTGGAGGCGCAGGCCCGCGGGCATGAGCTCATCTATTACGGCCCGCGCGAACTCAGCCTGCAGGAAGGCAAAGTCACCGCGCGCGTTCGCTCTCTCAGCGTGCGCGAAAAGATCGGCGATCATTTCACGTTGGGCGAGATCAAGACCTACGATCTTGCCGAAGCCGATGTGGTCTTGATGCGCCAGGACCCGCCTTTCGACATGTCCTACATCACCGCCACCCATATGCTGGAGCGCATTCACCCCAAGACTTTGGTGGTGAACGATCCATTCCATGTGCGCAACGCACCGGAAAAACTTTTCGTCACCGAATTCGACGGCGTGATGCCGCCGACATTGATTTCCTCCGACCGTGAGGAGATCCGCGAATTTCGCGCGCGGCACAAAGACATCATCGTGAAACCGCTATTCGGCAATGGCGGCGCCGGCGTTTTCCGCATCGTGGCCGGCGACGAAAATCTGGCATCACTCTTAGAGATGTTCACACAGTTCTACCGCGAGCCTGTGGTGGTGCAGCGTTATGTCCCCGACGTGCGTAAAGGCGACAAACGCATCATATTGGTGGATGGCGTGCCTGCGGGCGCCGTCAATCGCGTTCCCGCCGAAGGCGAGGCGCGCTCCAATCTTCATGTTGGTGGGCGCGCCGAAGCGGTCGATCTGTCGCCGCGGGACCGCGAAATCTGCGCTACAATCGGCCCGGAACTGAAACGGCGCGGACTCATCTTTGCCGGCATCGACGTGATCGGAAATTATTTGACCGAGATCAACGTAACCTCGCCCACCGGCATTCGCGAGGTGAAACGGTTCGGCGGCGCCGATATCGCAAGTCTGATCTGGGATGCCATTGAGCTGCGCCGTAAAGCGGCGAAGCCAACATGAGCGAACGCAAGGCCCAAGCCGCGCATCACGCGCGGCATAAAGAGATCGAAACGCAAAATTATAACGGGCCGGCATTTTTCGAACGCTTCGCGCATCGCACTGCGATCATGGTGGGACGGCCTTACGCCTTTGTCATTGCGGTCCTGGTCGTTCTGATTTGGGTCGTCACCGGGCCGCTCTTCGACTACAGCGACACGTGGCAATTGGCGATCAATACCGGCACCACCATCGTTACCTTCCTGATGGTGTTCCTGATTCAGCAGAGCCAGAACCGCGATACCATGGCGGCGCAGATCAAGCTTGCTGAATTGATCATCGCCATGAAGGGCGCGAAGAACAGGCTGGCGACAGCGGAAGACCTCTCCGAGCACGAGCTCAGAGCGCTGCACGAATCTTATTGCGAACTCGCAGCCAAAACGCTGGAGCATCTCAAAGAGAGGCATGCCAAAACGGCGAAGTAAGGCGGCCGATTATTCCTTCGGCAGTTCGCCCTTGTAGTTGGGATCATAATATTCCGGCTTCATGCGGTTGGGTACGCCTTCGCGCTTCAACGCCGCCTGGAAATCCTGCGCGACATGCGCGTCTTCCATCCAATAGGGAATGGCCGAGCCGCCTTCCGGAATATCCATGCCGGTATAGTCGATGTGCTTCTCGCCCGGCGGTCCAGGTTCGCGGCCAGGATTCCACGGACCGAACCACGCCATCAAACGCAGCGGATCTTTCGACACGCCGAAATGCTGATGGAACCAGCGCGCGCCACCCGGCGCCGCGGAGATCATACCGACGGGTTCATAATCGATGCGGCGGATTTGATCGGCGTTGCCGTCTTTCCACGGCGCGGTGCCGAGGCGTTCCGGCCAGGTGTGCGTGTAACCCTTGCCCTTAATGCAAATCAGAACGGCGGCCGACGTGTGCGCGTGCGCCTTGGAATAGCGCCCGGTTTCGTGCTGGCCGATCCAATAATAGAACGAATTGTTGGTCATGAAGGGTTCGACGCGGCGAAAGCCCGGTGAACGGCGATTGTCCAGCGGCAGGTCGCAATTGACGACGTCGGGAATGAAATTCGTGCGGCGCATGGCAAGGCCGCGCACCGGATCGGGCTCCACATCGTCTTTGTATTTGTAATAATCGTCGGCGCCGGAGAAGCGGTCGCGGAACTGCATCGGGCAGTTGAAGATGGCGTCCACGCTCTGCAGCGTGTTCATGATGATGGGCGCCGTTGTTCCGGCCAAGAGCAATGCCGGCGAGGAGCTGGCGTTAACGATGCGGTGCATGGCGTTCATCGGAATCGAGAACATCGATCCAGCTTGCCACTCAAACACGTGTTTCTTGGTCTCGCCGTCCAGCCAGACCTCGGTCGTGCCGCGGCCCTCGACCACGAACATGATCTTTTCGTAGAGGTGCTTTTCGACGTTCAGAGCGCCGGCGCCGGGAACCTCGATAAGGAAATTGCCCCATTTCGATTCGGTGCCGTGGAGTTGGATGTAGGTTCCGCGCCCGCCGGTTCGTTTCCACGGCATCAAAGGCAGGTTCTGGACCTTGGAGATGCCGATATCGCGGAAACAGGGAATTCCCTCGGATTCCATGAATTCGTCATAGGGGGTCTTCACCCGGCCCCATTTGCCGAAGCCGGCGCGCTGGCCAGCCTTGGGTTCATGCCAATGGGTGGTGTTTTCTAGCCTTCCGGTGACGTCGTGCACGGGGTTCCTCCACGAATTTTCTGCACCATAGCGTCTCGCCATTGGCAAGCAATGCGCGGAGCCTTTAGTGTGCCGGCCGACCCCGGGTTCCCGGGGCAATCGTCAGAAAAAGCCTCTCCAGGAAGGACCCATGAACGCTCTCGATCGCGTCATTAACGACCTCGTCATCGCCAACCGCATCCTCGCCAAAGAGGACGTCGTTGACGCCTACGGCCATGTCAGCATCCGTCATCCGGACAATCCGAAGCGCTTCTTCCTGGCACGCAGCCTGGCGCCCGAGCTGATCACCAAAGACGACATCATAGAGCACGATCTGGAAAGCCAGCCCGTGAAGGACACGCGGCAGCCTTATCTCGAGCGTTTCATCCACGGCGCCATTTTCGAGTCGCGCCCCGATGTCATGGCCGTTGTCCACGCCCATGCCGAAGACACGTTGCCCTTCGGCATCGCCAACGGCACGCCGCTTCGCCCGGTCATCCATTCCGGTAGCTTCATCGGCGCGCATGTGCCGGTGTGGGATATCGCCGACCGCTTCGGCGACACCAACCTTCTGGTCGCCAATGTCGAGCAGGGCCGCGATTTGGCCAAGACGCTCGGGTCGAACAATGTGGCGCTGATGCGCGGCCACGGCTTTGCCGCTGCCGGCCGCTCGCTCATCGAAGTGGTGCGCATGTCGGTCTATCTGCCGCGCAACGCGCGCGCACTATCGCGTGCTCGCGATCTCGGCGGCGACATCACATATCTGCGCCAGGGCGAAATCGACGCACGCAATCGCGGCTATAGCCCCTATTCGCCGGAAACGTGGCGCGCCTGGGAATATTGGGCCAACAAATGCGGCTGCGGCCACATGGTGACGAAGCCGGACACCGAGAAGAAATAGTTCAAGGCAAGGACGACATACATTGAGATTGGCAAGCTATATCGCCGACGGACAACGCACCTATGGCGTTGTCTCCGATGGCGGGGTGGTCGGGATTCCCGACCGCCTGCGGACGCAATATCCGACGTTGAAAGACGCGATCGCTGGACAGGCGATTGCGGATATCAGGCGCGCCTGTCAGGGCGCGCGCCCCGATCACGACATCAAAGCGGTGCAATTCCTGCCACTGATTCCGAACTTCGATAAATTCCTTTGCGTGGGCATCAACTACCGCGCCCATGCGGCGGAATCGGGACATGCGGCAGCCGAGAAGCCGAACATCTTCACCAAATTCCACGACTGCGTTGTCGGCCATAACGGCGACATATTGCGGCCGAAGATTTCGGTGGCATTCGATTTCGAGGGCGAGCTTGCCGTCATCATCGGTAAGCCCGGGCGTTACATCAAAGAAGAAAACGCGCTGTCCCACGTTGCCGGCTACACCTGTTGCAATGATGGTTCGGTGCGCGATTTCATCAAGCACTCGCTGATCACCGGAAAGAATTTTCCGGCTTCGACGCCGATCGGCCCGTGGATGGTAACGGCGGACGAAATTCCCGATCCGTCGCGCCTGACATTGGTGACGCGTCTCAACGGCCAGGAAATGCAGCGCTCCGGCACGGACATGTTGATTCATAACGTGCCGCAGCTGATCGCCTATTGCTCCAATTTCACGGCTTTAGGACCGGGCGATATTATTTCCACCGGCACGCCGGAAGGCATCGGCGCTAAGCGTACCCCGCCGGTATGGATGAAAAACGGCGACGTGGTCGAGGTGGAGATTTCGCAAATCGGAATCTTGCGCTCGCATGTTGTGGGCGAGCGGTAGAAGCGCACGCGTTCAGTCCGTAATCTGGATATGATCAGGTGGGAGCGCTGCAATGTGGCGCTCCCACATTTTTTTGTAAGCGGCCTCGATGTGGCGCGCGAAAAGCGGCGTGTTGAATAGAGGCGCCGTGAGGCGATTGCTTTCAAGCTTCGCGTGCAGGGCCGAAAGCTCGCGAGCATCTTGCGCCAGATGAAAGGCGCGGGCTTCGTAGTCGGGCAGGTCGCGCTCAATCAATTCGGGAAGAACGACGGCATTTAAGAGGCTTGCTGCGACCCGGCCGGCGAAGGTTTCGCCGAGGCAGGTGAGAATCGGCAGGCCCGCCCACAGCGCATCGCTTGCCGTGGTGTGCGCGTTGTAAGGCAGCGTATCCAGAAACAGATCGGCCAGGCGATGACGCGCGAGATGTTCGGGCAGCTCCATCGGTTTTGCGAAAACCAAGCGTTCGGGAGAAATACCACGCGCCTCTGCGGAAGCCTTCAGATTCCGGATGGCGCTTTCATTGCTGCTCAAGAGCCACAGAACGCTGCCCTCGATGCCGCCCAAGAGACGCATCCAGATGTCGAACATTTGCGGCGTGATTTTGTAGATGTTGTTGAAGCAGCAAAAGACGAATCCCTGTTCGGGCAGGCCGCATTCCTCTCGGAAAAATTCGTGTAACGCTATGGCGCGCTTGCGATCATTGACCTGATAGGAATAAGGCAGTGAGACAGTTTTCTCGGAATAGAATACGCGATGCTCATCCGGAACGATTGTCGGATCAGTGATGATATAGTCGATAAAGTCAGCGCCCATGGTTCCGGGATAGCCTAGATAATTCACCTGTATGGGGGCGGCGCGGGCGGCGAAAATGCCGGGCCTGCTATCCTTGGTGAAACCCTTGAGATCGACCGCGATGTCGATCCCGTGTGTGCGCGCGGCCTATTTCGGCGGCTCAGCGGCGCCTATTATTTGACGCTCCTTGCGCTGACCAGCGGCGCGGTGTTCTCGCTAATGAAGGGGTTCGACTATGAAGAGGCGCGGGTGTGCTGCGCGATCTTGGCGATTCTCTTCACGAGCCGGGGCGCGTTCTATCGTCAGTCCGCGTTGCTGACGGAACCGTTGACGCCGAATTGGCTGATCTCCATCGCGGTGGTGGTCGCGGGCGTCACATGGGTTGGCTTTTTCGAGCATCGCAACCTCGCTTATTCCGGCGAGTTGTGGACGACACTTGCTTTCAGCGCCGATGCGCCGCGTTTCTTGCGCGCGAGCCTAGCAATCGCGTTTATTGCCATTGGCTTCGGCGTGCTGGCTCTCATGGGGCCGCCTCGTCCGCGCCAATCTCTTCCGGGCGCTAGCGAACTTGCACATGCGCGCGGGGTTGTGGCGACCTCGCCCGAAACAACGGCGCATCTCGCATTGCTTGGCGACAAATCCTTTCTCTTCAGCGCGTCGGGCAAGAGCTTCATCATGTATGGCGTGCGCGGGCGAAGCTGGGTGGCGCTCGGAAATCCGGTCGGGTCCGCAAAGCGAATGGCGTGAATTGCTCTGGGCGTTTCGCAATCTTGTCGATCGCAACAATGGGCGCATTGCCTTCTATCAAGTCGGTGCCGAGCATTTGCCGCTCTATCTCGATCTCGGTCTTGGCGTTTACAAGCTTGGCGAGGAGGCCATTCTCCCCATCGATGGCTTTACGCTGGAGGGCAGCGCGCGCAAAGAATTGCGCGGCGCCAAGAACAAAGGCGAACGCGAGGGCCTCAGTTTCGAGATCGTTCCCCCCCAATCTGATCCTGCGCTGCTGAACGAGTTGAAGAACATTTCCGACGACTGGCTCAAAAGCCGCGAAGGGCATGAGAAGGGGTTCAGCGTCGGTTCGTTCAATGCAGCATATCTTACCGCCGGTTCCATCGCCGTTGCGCGCCGTGAGGGCCGGATCGTCGCGTTCACCAATCTTCTGGAAGGCGCGGACAAACACGAACTTTCCGTCGATCTTATGCGCCATCGCTCCGATGGGCCGCCCGGCACGATGGATTATCTCTTCGTCGAGTTGTTACTGTGGGGTGCGGCTTCCGGATTCCGAAATTTCAATTTCGGGATGTCGCCGCTGTCGGGCCTGAGCAGCGACCGTCTTGCGCCGCTGTGGAGCAGAATCGGGAATCTGATTTTTATCCACTCCAACCGCTATTATAATTTTCTGGGTTTGCGCCGCTACAAGGACAAGTTCAATCCGCATTGGCGGCCGAAATATCTCGCCGCGCCGGGCGGATTGGCAGTCCCGCGCATTCTCATCGATACCGCCGCGCTGGTATCCGGCGGCGTCCGAGAACTGTTCACGAAATGAACAGAACCGCGCCTTAGCCGCCGGACCTTCGACCTATAGTGACGCTCGCGATTTGCGCATCGCAGGCACTTTCTTAACCGTCGGGTCGGCGACCAAACTTTCGTATTTCTTCGTTCCCATCTCAACCAACGCAATTCGTCCCGATTCGTCGTGCAGAATCCCGAAGCCATGCGAACGGGCCAGCGGCGAGCAGCGCAAACACGCCTGTGGTTTCGAGAAGAATGCCGCACGAGCCTTTTGTGTCGGCTTCGTTTCCGTGCGCCGCGCATGGACGAGAAAGAGAATATCGTCGCTGGTGTATGTGTGCGGCGCCTTTGCGACGAGTTCGTATTGAAGCGCGGCAATGGTGCCAGGTTTGGTCGGGACGAGACCCGCTGTCGCCTTAGTATCCGATGAGACGGTAATCAGCGTGGACAGATAATTGGTCGAATGCATCGGGCACACCCGCACGAGATATCGACGACGCTTTTGGAAGCTCGGCCACCCAAATAAAGTAGTGCTCCCCCCGTCTTTCAACGAGGGGAGAGAACGCGCCTATCTACTGTACGATCTGGGTGATGCTGCCGTCGGCGCCGCGCCCTTGCGCGCGGTACTGGCCGATATTCTTCAGCAGTGCCGAATCCGAAACGGTATAGATCACCGCATCGGTGCTGCCGGTATTGACGTGGCGGCGCCAAGCAAAATTGGGGAACGCCATGATGTCGTTCTTTTCCCATTCGAAGCGCTGGCCGCCGATTTCCGAGAAGCCTTTGCCTTCGAGCACAACGCCGAACATGCCGCTCGTTTCGCGCTTGAAGCGCAGTTCCTCGCCCGGGCGGATAAGCTGCGCCGAATATTCCAGCGTCGGATAGATCGACTTGCCGGTGATCGGGTTCACGAATTGCATCTTGATCCCTTCATAGGGATCGCCGGCTTCGCCGCGAAGCGCATGCAAAGCGGCCCGCACATCGGCGCCGCGGAAATGGAACATCGGCGACATGTCATGGCCCCAGCCCCGTTGATTGGAGCCGAACACCGGCTTCAATCCGCCATTGCCGTAAAGCCGCGTGGAATGTCCGTCGGCATGAACGACGGATTGCGATTTGGAATTGCCGCCCTTGGGATCGCGATATTCCTGATCGACCCACACGCAGTTGAGATATTCCATCAGCGGCCAGTCGAGCACGTCGATCCAGATCATCGGCGCCGTGTCTTCGTTTCCGTGATCGTGCCAGGTGCCGTTCGGGGTGAACACGATGTCGCCGCGATGACAATCGCAGCGCTCGCCCTCGACATTGGTGTAGCCGCCCTTCTCGGAGAGAATCGTGCGGCTGGCATTGGGGCTGTGGATGTGCGCGGGCGCGACATCGCCGGGATTGTAGATGGCGATGGCGGCGCGGGTGGTGTTGGTGATCTGCAACCGTCCGCCGAGACCGGGGTTGGTGAGCAGAATGCCCTGACGGTCGGTGGTCTCCAGCGGCTTCACGTCGGCGGCGCGGGCAATCTCACCGATCTTGTCGAGATAGGGTTTGATGTCGCTCCAGCGCCAGCGATGCGCGGCCATGGCCATTTGATTGGCGGCCACACGGCCCTTCGCCAGATCGCCCATGCCGCTCGCGCCGCCCGCATCCGCGAACCACGGACGCTGCGCCGGCGAGTTCGCCTGCGTACGAATCCAGACGTGTAGCTTCGGGGTCTCGGTGTTTAGCTGGTCTAGCAATTCGGCCGCGGAGGTGGGGCGATTGTGCTGAGTTTGGGCGGTCATCTGCGTGTCTCCTCAGGTCATTCGTGCGGCTACAGTTGAGTCCACAACTATTATTATACTCTCTTCCCGGGTCGGGAGGCTTTCAAGTTAAATCTAGACCCGGGGCAATCCACCGCACCAGCCCTAGGAATCCAGGAAAGTGGCGATGGATTGGGTGAAATTCGCCGGCTGTTCCAGGTTGGAAATATGCCCGGCGCCGTCCAATTCCGCCAGTTTTGAACCCGCAACACCTGCGTGAAGCGCTTTCAAGCCGCCGAAGGCTGCGTCTTTGGTGCCGCAGAGGAAAAGCGTCGGCATTTTCATGCCAGCGAGCCCGGCGCGGAAATCGAAATCCGAGAGCGCGGCGGCGCAGCCATTGAAGCCGTTCACCGGCGTGCGGCGAATCATGGCGCGAACCTTGTCGAGCACGGGCGGGTTCTTGGCGATGAATTCCGCCGGAAACCAGCGGCCTAAAGTCGGTTCGACCAGAGCTTCCATGCCCTTTTCGGTCGCTACCTGCATGCGCTCTTGCCATTGCGCTGCGCCGGCCGGCGTCGAGGCACCGCCGCAATCGGCGACAATGATTTTTCCGACGCGGTTCGGATGCTGTTGCGCGAGACCCAATGCCGTCATGCCGCCCATCGAAAGGCCGACAAAATGCGCGCGCTCGATGCCGAGATGATCGAAGAGGCCGACGACATCTGAGACGAGCGTGGAGAAATTATACGCGCCTGCCGGTGCATCCGTGCCGCCATGGCCCCGATGGTCGTAACGTAAGATTCGATAGCGGTCTTTCAGCGCCGCCACCTGATCGTCCCACATGGAAAGGTCAGTTGCGAGCGAGTTGGAGAACACTACCCAGGGCGCGCCCTCTTTGCCCTCAACGCGGTAATTGATGGTGATGTCGTTGATTTTGGCGCGTGTGCCGGCACCGCCGGGGAGAAAATCGAGCAGCAGCGACAGAAGCGCGTGCGGCGATGTGGTGGGAAGGAAATGGCCGCCATCGATGGTCTCAAACCGCGCGCCCGCAATCTTTGCGGCAATGCCTTCGGTGACGGAGACCGCGCGGATGAAATCCTGCCGTCCGGCAATCACGAGCGTCGGTGCTTTGATGTTGCCCAGCGAGGCCATCATGTTGGTGCGCGCCATCATGCGGAAAGCGTGTGCGAAGCCTACCGGGTCATTGGCGTAATAGCGCCCGCGATAGGCATCGTAGGTGTGACGGTCGGAGAGGCTCGGCGGATAGGATTTATCCAGCATCCCACCCATGATGGCGCGAATGCCGCCTTGCTCGGCTTGGGCTGCAACGCTCTCCAGCGCGGCGGCGCGCTCAGGCGGCACGCCAGGGGCGGGGTTGCAGAAAATCAGTGAGCCGACGTCGCTCGGGTGCCGGTCATTAAAGGTGAGTGCCTGCATCGACGACGCGGCAAGCGAGACGATGTGGAAGGGCGGCGCCAGTTTCAGCTCGCGGATCAGCGCGTCGAGATCGTCCACCAGATCGCTCTGGCTATAGCCCTGGCGCACTTTTTCGGTGAGGCCGAAGCCGCGCTGGTCGTAGCGGAACACGCGGGCGCTTGCGGCAAGGCCGGGAACGATCTCGTCCCAGCTGTCCAGCGAACCGCCGATCTCGTGCAGCAAAATCACGGTCGGTCCCGAGCTGCCCTCGAGCTTGTAGTGAAAATTGACACCATTGGTCTCGATAAAGGGCAAGGCATATCCTCCGCGTGGGCCGCTTCTTATAGGGCGGGCCGCGCCTAGCTAACGCGCCCCCCATTGGGGGTCAATCGAACGCATAACTGTAACCAAACTAGTAGAGATTGAGCGCATTGCCCCTTGCGGGATAAAGACTTTTGCGGCGTAATTGCACAAATTGTTTATTGAGAATTCAATGCCTAGCCGGCGATTTGTGTTGAAGGGCGCGGTCGGCGCCGCACTGCTCCTCGGAGCCCGGCCGGTTTTGGCCCAGTTGGCTCAGGCGGAGCTGACTCTGCCGTTCGCCGGTGGCGAACGGCGTCTGGTGACATACCCGCAAAAGCGGCCGCTCATCCAGCTCACGTCGCGCCCACCGCAATTGGAGACGCCTTTCTCGGTGTTCGATGAAAGCGTTCTGACGCCGAACGACGCTTTCTTCGTTCGCTATCATCTGGCGAATGTGCCGCTCGCCATCGATCCCGAAAATTTTGCCCTCGAACTGACCGGCAGCGTCGACACGCCGCTCCGGCTTTCGCTGGCGGAGATCAGACGCCTGCCTGCCATTGAGATGGTCGCGGTCAATCAGTGCTCCGGCAATAGCCGCGGCTTTGTCGAGCCGCGCGTCGGCGGCGGGCAGCTCGGCCATGGTGCCATGGGCAACGCGCGCTGGCGCGGCGTCGCGCTGTCCACGCTTCTGGCGCGTGCCGGCATTCGTGCCGGCGCCAAGCAAGTGACATTCAACGGGCTCGACACGCCGGTTATCGATACGGTGCCCGATTTCGTGAAGGCGCTCGACATCGACCACGCCAATGACGGCGAGGTGATGCTGGCTTACGCCATGAACGGCGAAGATCTACCGGTGCTCAACGGGTTTCCGCTGCGCCTGGTGGTGCCGGGCTATTACGGCACCTATTGGACGAAGCACGTACATGAGATCCGCGTCATCGATTCTGTCTTCGATGGGTATTGGATGAAGACGGCCTATCGCATTCCTGACAATGAGTGCGCCTGCGTGGCGCCGGGAACAGCGCCGCTCGCTACTATTCCGATCAACCGTTTCACCATCCGCTCCTTCATCAGCAATGTGAAAGAGGGCGACCGCGTTGTTGCAGATCGCGATGTAACGGTGCGCGGCTTCGCGTTCGATTCAGGACATGGCATTGCAAATGTTTCGCTGTCATCAGATGGCGGGCGCAGTTGGAGCGAGACGCGGCTCGGTGAAGATATGGGCCGCTATGCTTTCCGTCATTGGCAGGCAAATGTGCGCCTACCTGCCGGTACGCATGAATTGAAAGTGCGCGCCACAGGACGCGGCGGCGAAACGCAACCTGAAATGCCGCTCTGGAACGGCGCCGGTTATATGCGCAACGTCATCGAAACACTGCGTGTCACGGCGGCATGATCATGAAAGCAAATGTTCCGCTTCTCGCATTTTGTCTCGCGGCTTCGTCGGTCGTTGTTGCCGCGGAGCCCGTTCCTTACCGCCTGCCGCGTGAGACCGCGGAATTGAAAGCGGGCCCAGGGTCGGATGTTGCGTCGGCGCAATGCGGTCTGTGCCACTCGGTCGACTACATCACCACGCAGCCGCCAGGACGGGGCGCCGCCTTCTGGCAGGCCTCCGTCACCAAGATGATCCATATCTACGGCGCGCCCGTATCTGAAGCGGACGCTGCCATTATAGCAACCTATCTCGCCGCGAATTACTGATCCGCCGATGGCAATGGAGTAAAGCGGCTGCTACGCTTGCCGCTTCCCGGGGCCCATTTAGAGGTTGGCACCATGTTGCCGATGGCCCGCTTGCTCGCGCTGCAAACGGCGGTTCCGCCGCACGTTCTCGATCAGGAAAGTGTCGCTGCTGGCGCGCGCATTCTGTTCGGCGGGCGCGGTGATATTGAACGGCTGATGCCGGTATTCGCCAACACCGGCATCGCGCGGCGATATTCCTGCGTGCCCATCGAGTGGCATCTCGAACCGCACGGCTGGACCGACCGCAACGCGCTCTACATCGAACACGCGGTTCATCTGCTTGAGAAGGTTGCGCGCGCCGCCATTGCAGAGGCGGGACTCGAACCCGAAGACATCGACGCCATCGTTACGGTCTCCACCACCGGCGTTGCAACGCCCAGCCTCGATGCGCTCATCGTCGAACGGCTCGGTCTTCGGCGCGACATAGAACGACTTCCCATATTTGGCCTGGGCTGTGCCGGCGGCGTGATGGGGCTTGCGCGCGCCGGCGCAATGGCGCGCGCTACGCCGAATTCACGCGTGTTGTTTCTTTGCGTGGAATTATGCGCGCTCACATTCCGCAAGAACGATCTGTCCAAATCGAACATCGTGGCCGCCGCTTTGTTCGGCGACGGTGCCGCCGGCGCAGTGATATCCACGGCCGGCGATGGCCCGAAGCTTGGCGTACAAGGCGAGCACACCTGGCCGCAATCGCTCGATGTCATGGGATGGGATGTCGCCGAAGACGGGCTGAAGCCGATTTTCTCACAAAGCATTCCTAGTCTGGTCGAAACGAAATTCGGTCCCGTTCTTTCGGAATTCTTGCGCAAGAATGATTTGCGGCTGAGCGACATTGAGGGCTTTGCCTGTCATCCCGGCGGCGCCAAGGTTTTGGACGCGCTGGAAATGACATTCGGTATGAAGCCGGGCGGGCTTGCCGACAGCCGCAGTGTTTTGCGTGACTATGGAAATATGTCGGCGGTGACGGCGCTCTTCGTGCTGCAGCGCATGCGCATTCGCGAACAGCACCGCCGCGGTTTAATGACCACGTTGGGCCCAGGATTCTCGGCGGCCTTTCTCATGATCGAACCATGAATCATCTCGCACTGGCCATCATTGCCGTGGTGGCGGCCCAGCGCCTTGGCGAAATGATCTATGCCATGCGCAACACGCGCCTGCTGCTCGTCCAAGGCGCGGTCGAAATGGGAAGCGGGCACTATCCTTTGATCGTTCTGTTGCACGCCGCCTGGCTTGTTGCCATCGCATTGGCTCTGCCGGCAGCGACGGTCATTTATCCAATTCCGCTTATTCTGTTTTTCATCCTGCAAGCCTTGCGGATTTGGGTGATCGCGTCGCTGGGCCGGTTCTGGACCACGCGCATTATCACGCTGCCCAATGCGAAGCTGGTGAAGCGCGGGCCCTATCGCTGGATGAGGCACCCCAACTACGTGGTGGTTGCCGGCGAAATCGCGATGCTGCCTTTGGCGTTCGGCGAGATCTGGGTGGCGCTGATTTTCTCGCTGCTCAACGCCGGCATTCTCTTCTGGCGCATCCGCGAAGAAGAGCGGGCGCTGGCCCCGCGCCGGAAGCTTTAGCCGTAAATTTTCCGACCCAGCCCGTCGTGCAAATCCAGGCAGTGCTCGAACCAGTGCGCCACCGGATCGTCATCGGCCAGCACCTGAAAATCGCTGATCACACGCGCCCATTGCAACGGGCCGGAAACGAGATAATCGGCATAGAGCGGCGCGGCGCCGCCAATCCAAGGCTGCTCCGCCAACATGCCGCGCAAAGGCGCAAGGCTCTTGCGGAAAGCGGGAAGGCGCGCTTCGCGTCCGGCCTGTGCTGCTTCCAGGCTTTTGCCCAGCCGCTTTTCACGGCTCTCGCGGAAATAGACTTGGTCCGCCGAATCGAGCGCGTCGTGAATGTCCAGAACGATCATGTCGAACAATCCGACATGCAGCGTGGAGATCGCCCAATTGCGCATGAACTCGGTCAAGGCCTGACCCGATGCACCGCCGAAAAGCGATGGGCGCTCGGGATACATCCTCTCCAAATAGTCGGCGATGGCATGCGAATCGCCGATGACATGCTCGCCGTCGTGGATGACGGGAACGGTTTTTTGCTTTCCGCCGTCAATGGCAGCGATGTCGGTGAATCGCGTCGCGCGCGTTTCGTAAGAGAGGCCCTTATGCGCCAGCGCCATGCGCGTGCGCCAGCAATTGGGACTGAAGCGGCGGCCATCAGCTGCCGCGAGGTCATAAAGCAGGATCATGGAACGTGCCACCAATTGGAGCCTGAGGAACGGCTGCAGGCTAAACTATGACAAGGCTGACACAAGGCTTCGCTTCTAAGGTATTGGCCCGGCCTGCTATAACGCTAGTAAGAAACAGCACGGGAGCGCCGCTATGGATCAGAAGCTGATCGACCTTCACCACGATTACGTCCATCACCATTTCGACCGGCGTAAATTCCTGGAGCAGGCCTCGCGCATTGTCGGAACGACGGCCGCCGCCGCAGCGCTGCTCCCGGTGCTCGATAACAATTACGCGCTGGCGGAAATCGTGCCTGAGAGCGATCCTCGGATCACTACTGAGATGGTGACGTTCAAGGGCATCACCGGCGATGTGAAAGCCTATATAGCGAAGCCGCGTGCGCCGGGCCGCTACGGCGCAGTCGTCATCGTGCATGAAATCGGCGGCCTAAATCCGCACACGCAAGACCTAGCGCGCCGTCTCGCCGCCGAAGGCTTCATCGGCATGGGCGTCGATTTTCTGTCGCCCGCAGGGGGAACGCCTCCGCCCGGTGCGGGCGGCGGCGGCGGTGGCGTGGCCCAATTGGCCAACAAGCTCAACCCGGTCGAAACCGTCGGCAACGGCGTGGAAGCGGTGAAATATTTGCGGACGCGCGCGGATTGTAGCGGCAAGGTCGGCGTGGTCGGCTTCTGCTGGGGTGGCCGCGTGGCGCAGAGCATTTCAGTGACCGATCCCAGTCTCAACGCAGTAGTCGTTTTCTACGGGCAGCCGCCCAGCCCGAGTCTGGCGCCCAAGCTGAATGCTCCCATTTTGATGAACTACGCAGATGTCATGCTGGATATGAACAATACCGGCGAGGCGGTGCTTTATGTTCAGGAGCTGAAGAAGCTGAACAAGGTGCACGAGTTCTACGCCTATGCCGGCGCCCAACACGGTTTCAACAACGAGACCAATACGCCGCGCTACAATGAAAACGCGGCGAAATTGGCGTGGAGCCGGACCATCGCCTGGTTCAAGAAATATCTGGCTTAGGCGCGACCTCATGGTTCGAGACGGACGCCCTCATCGTGAGGAGCCCAACCACCTCTCCTTCGAGACGTAACCGCGGACCATTGGTCCACGGTTACCCTCAGGATGAGTTGGTTGGGCGTCTCGAACGACGCTGCCTCCTCACCATGGGTATTCTATATGTCACCTCATCCTGAGGAGCGCGCGCTAGCCGCGCGTCTCGAAGGATGACGGGGGAAACCCGCCGCTCACAGGCGTGTGATTTCGTTCGCCGCTGCATTTGGTTGAACGTGGCGCCCGAGTTGACGCGTGCGCCGATGCGCGCCGGGAGGGTTTCATGGACCAGAAGCTAATCGATCTGCACCACGACTACGTCCATCACCATTGCGACCGGCGTAAATTCATCGAACAGGCGGCGCGCATTGTCGGCAGCATAGCGGCGGCAACCGCGCTTCTTCCCGTCCTCGATTGCGATTTCGCACTGGCGCAAACCGTGGCCGAGAATGATCCGCGCATTGCCACCGAGAACGTCACTTTTCGCGGCGTCACCGGCGAGGTGAAGGGCTATGTCGCGCGGCCGCGCGCACCCGGACGTTACGGCGCAGTTGTTGTGGTGCATGAAGCGGGGGGCCTCAACGCGCACACACAAGACGTGGCGCGTCGTCTGGCCTCGGAAGGCTTCGTCGCCATTGCGGTCGACTTTCTCTCGCCCATGGGCGGCACCGCCGAGGTGATGGCACGCCGTCAACCCAACACGCCCAATCCGATCAATGCTCTCGATCTGACGCAAGTGACCGGCAACGGTGTGGAAGCGGTAAAATATTTGCGCGGCCGCGCCGATGTGAACGGGAAAGTAGGTGTGGTCGGATTCTGCTGGGGCGGGCGCGTGTCGCAAAATGTTTCGATCAGCGAACCAACGCTGAATGCAGCCGTGGTGTTCTATGGCCAGCCGCCGCATCCGAGTCTGGCGCCGAAACTGAATGCGCCGATTCTGATGAACTATGCCGACGTGATGCTGGATATGAACAATACCGGCGAAGCGGCACTCTATGCGCAGGAGCTGAAGAAGCTCGGCAAGGTTCACGAATTCCACGTCTATCCCGGTGCGCAGCACGGCTTCAACAACAACACCAATACCGAGCGCCACCATGCCAACGCAGCGGAGTTGGCGTGGGGCCGCACGGTGGCGTGGTTCAAGAAATATCTGGCGTAGCGGAGTTACGCCGGATTGCTCGCTTCGTTGAGTTTGTCGAGCGCGAATTCGCCAAGTTCGAGCCGAAGCGCCTGCACAAAATCCGCGATATGCGAAAGCTTTGTAGCGCTCGCAATGGGCGCTGCGATGGTCGGCTGCGCCATCAGCCACGCCAGCGCAATTGATGCTTGGCTTGTGCCGTATGCTTCCGCCACTTCATCCAGCGCTTTCAAAATGCGAAGGCCGCGCGGATTGAGATATGAGCGTTGCACATTGGAGCCGCGTGGGCTCTGCGCCGCATCGGCTTCGGTACGGTATTTGCCGGTGAGAAATCCTGCCGCCAATCCATAAAAGGGAATAACCACGATGTCTTCGTCAAGGCACAGCGGCAAAAGCTCTGCTTCGAATTCCTCGCGATCATAAAGATTGTAGCGCGGTTGCAAGGTTTCGTAACGCGGCAGGCCAAGGCGCGCAGACGTCGCAAGCGCTTCGCGCAGCCGCGCTGCGGTGAAATTGGAAGCACCGATGGCGCGCACTTTGCCGGCGCGGATTAACTCCGCAAAGGCGGAAAGCGTTTCTTCCATCGGCGTATTCAGATCATCGCGATGCGCTTGATAGAGATCGATGTAATCGGTGCGCAGACGCCGCAAAGATTCATCCACCGATTTGAAGATGTGCTTGCGCGACAGGCCTTTGCCGAACGGGCCCATGTCGTGGCCGACCTTGGTGGCGATCACCACCGACTCTCGGTTTTTTCGCGCCGCCATCCAATTGCCGATGATGGTTTCCGATTCGCCGCCCTCATTGCCTTCAACGAAGCGCGAATAGACATCCGCTGTATCGATGGAGTCCAAGCCGGCGCCGGTGAATGCATCCAACAATGCGAAAGATTGCTGTTCGTCGGCGGTCCAGCCGAAGACATTTCCGCCAAACATCAGCGGCATGATTTCGATGCCGGAGCGTCCCAGAGGGCGTTTGTCGGGAATTTCAACCATGATGCAAACCGCAACGCGCCGCGAAGAAACGATACGCCTTTAACGCCGTCCGCTTCTACTGCAGCAAAGGAACATTCGCGCGGTTCACAGGGCCCGGAAGCGATTTGACGAAGGCATGGATGTCGGCGACTTGTTGATCGCTAAGCGCTTGCGGCGAATAAGGCGGCATCAATTGACGCGGCATGCGCAGCTGCAACGCAAAGGGTTCAAACTCCAGCGCCGGTACCAATTTCGGTCCCGCTGCGCCACCTTGGCCTGCAAAGCCGTGGCACTGGTAACAGCCGACATGTTCGAACAGCATTTTTCCGTTGGCCGCATTTCCCCCCGGCGCGTTTTGCGCCCATGCCGTTGCCGTAACCGCGATGCCCGTCACCCCCGCGAGCGCGAGGAACAAACTCTTTTGCACGTAGACCCCCCCGAAACTTTTTGAATTAGCGCGGCTGCGCGACGATATCGAGCACCGCGGGTTCGCCACGTTTGACAACCGCAAGCGCGCGTTGAATCGCCGGGCGAAGATCGACCGGATTGCTGACCGGGCCTTCGCTGTAAACGCCCATCGACTTGGCCATCATCGCGAAATCCATGTTCGGATCTTTGATGGTGGTGCCGATATCGGCAGTGGTCACCGCGCGGTTGCGTCTATTCGCCATGCGCTGCAAATGCATCGTCTCCTGGTGATAGCCGCGGTTGTTATGGATGACGAAGAGGATGGGAATCTGGTGATGCGCGGCGGTCCAGATAACGCCGGGCGCCATCATGAAGTCGCCGTCACCGGCCAGGGCCACGGTCACGCGGCCATGGGGCTTGTTCGCCAACGCGGCGCCGATCGCGGCTGCCGAATTGTAGCCCACGCCCCAGCCGCCGGAACGGCCGAGAAAGTTGTAATATTTGTCCATCACCCACAGACGCTGCGGCCATGAGCTGAGGAAGTTGGTTTCAGTCGGGACAGTATATTCCTCGTTTTTGATTTGGTCCCAGATCTCGGCGCAGAGACGCGCGGTTGAAATCGGCGACGCATCCCAGCCATAGGCAGCTTCCGCTTTCGCGCGCTCCAAAAGATTCTTGGTTTGATTGGCAATGCGCTCCCCGCGTGCCGCGAAATTCGGCTTCGCCATGCGCTTCACCGCTTCGATCAGCGCCGGCATGGTGCCTTGCGCGTCGGCCTGAATGTCGAGGTCGGCCGGCGCATAACGCTGCGAGCCGCCATAGTTCGGCTTTTGCGACGTATGCGAAATACCGAGGCGCACCACTTTGGTATTTTGGCCGATGCGCGGACGTGGCGTGCGCACGTCTTCATCGTCCAACGCCATCACCATGCCGAACAGATCGCGCGGCTCGACGGCGAGAACGACATCGGCATTGCGCAAATAGGGTCCGCCAATATCGGAGACGTTGAGCGGATGGCGATTGGGGAAGTTCATGCGTCCGCGCGTATCGATAACCGGCGCTTGAAGCGCTTCCGCCAATTCCACCATCAGCGGAATGGATTTGTCGTTATTGCCGTAGCGGTCCAGCGACAGCACCGGATTTTCGGCGTTGCAGAGCATGGTCGCCAATTCCTGCACCGTGCCGCTATCGGCGGATGCGGGAATGCGCCGGCCGATCTTGGGCAGGCGCAAATCGGCTTTATGATCTTCGTGGATCGCTTCTTCCTGCATATCGGCGTCGGCCGTTAGCATCACCGGACCAGGCGCGCCGGAAACCGCCGCCTCGTAGCAGCGCGCGGCAGCATTGGAGAAATCGCGCAACGTCGTGGGCTGCTCGTCCCATTTGATGTAGTCGCGAACCATCTGGGCTTGGTCCGTCGACGAGTGCGCCGCTTCCGCCCCGGGGCGGCGGCCCCATTCGCTGAGCAAATTGCCGGCGATGATATAGACGGGAACCTGATCGCCGAATGCGTTGTAGATGGCCATGCTGGCGTGTTGCACGCCGACCACGCCATGGATCATCGCTGCCATCGGCTTGCCGGTGATCTTGGCGTAACCCATCGCGAAATGGACCGATGAATCTTCGTGGAGCGCGGTCAGGAATTCCGGCTTCTTGTTGCCGCCGTAATTGATGATCGATTCCTGGAAGCCGCGGAATGTGGAGCCGGGGCACGACGCGACATATTCAATGTCAAGCGCGCGCAAACAGTCGGTCATGTGATCGCCGCCGACGACATAGCCGGGCGCCAAGGGCTGGCCTGTGCCGGGTGGATGCTGTTCGCGCACCGCCATCGTGGCGGGGGCTGCGGCACCGGCAGGCGTTTGCGCCGCTTGAGCCGCCTGGGGGGAAACAAGACTTGCGGCAGCGAGGGCAGGACCTGCGGCGGCAGCGCCCTTCAGGAATTGACGGCGTTCAATGCGTGGCTGTTTGTCAGATCCCGACATGGTCCCATCCCTTCGTCTTCGAGCTCGCTTCGGCGCAAGTCTCGGGTGGCGAATGAGGGCGCTTTGGGTCGGAAAAGTCAATCAGAAGGGGCGAAAGATGCGCCCTGAGTTCATGCTGTCGGCGCATAAAAAAGGGGCGCTCCCGGGCAGGGAAGCGCCCTTTTACATGGAAGGCCAGATCGGCCGCCGAGTTGCATCAGCAGCGGGATGGAAGCTGGCGCCGGCGAGGCCGGAACCGCCGTCAGATAGGCATAGATATCGGCGAGCTCCTGGTCGGTAAGATTGCGCGTTGTAAAGGGCGGCATATCGCGGGATGTGGTGCGCACGAAGGTGGAGAATACCGGCCAAGCGCGCACCGGACCCGGTGCCAGCTTGGGGCCGACGCCTCCCTGCCCTTCAAAACCGTGGCAGGTGTAGCAGCCGACGCGGGCGAAGATGGCTTTGCCGCGTGCGGCATCTCCGGCGGGAGCCTGAGCTTGCGCCGCGAGAGCGCCGCCGCTGAGAACGCAAACCGAAGCCACCGCGAAAGCGAGACGAGAAAATTTCATGACGATCCTCAATATGTTCGGCTTAACGCGGTTGCGCGACGACGTCGACAAGCACCGGCTCGCCTGACTTGACCACTTCCAACGCACGCTTCAACGCCGGCGCCAGATCGTTGGGGTTTTCGATCGGACCGATACCGACAACGCCCATGGATTCCGCTAGCTTGGCGAAATTCATGTTCGGGTTTTCGATCGTGGTGCCGATCTTCCAGCGATCGACGCGGCGCTCGCGCCACGTGGCCATGCGCTGCAAATGCATTGTCTCCTGATGATAGGCGCGGTTGTTGTGCATCACGGTGAGCAGCGGAATGTTGTGATGCGCCGCCGTCCATAGCGCGCCCGGCGCATACATGCAGTCGCCGTCGGGCTGAATGTTCACCGCCAGGCGTCCATTCGCTTTGTGCGCCAATGCGCCGCCAACGGCGGCCGGCAAACCATAACCCACGCCGGCGCCGCCGGAATGGCCGATATATTGATGGTACTTGCTGAAATTCCACATGCGATGCGGCCAGAACGAAACGCTCTGATCGCGCGCCACCAGTGCCCAATCTTCGTTCTTGATCGCCGCCCACAACTCAGCTGAAAGTCGTGCGGTGCTGATCGGTGTAGCATTCCACGCGCCGCCGGCAGCGTCGGTGCGCATGCGATCCGCCGAATTGGCAAAGGCTGCTGCCGCCGCTTGTCCGCGTTTGTCGATGACTGCGCGGCGCGCAGCGGTGATTTCGGCTTTGACGTATTCCACCAGCATAGGCAGCGTCGCTTCCGCGTCGGCGCCGATGGCGATGTCCACCGGCTGGTAGCGCTGGAAGTCCTGGTAGTTGGCGCGAATGTAAACGTCGCCCATGCCGATGCTGATCAGCTTGGTGCCGGGTTTTACGCGCGGTCCTTGCGTGACCTCGGCGCTGTCGGTGAAATTGTTCACGGTGCCGAAGAAATCGGTGAGCTCGAGGCCGAGCACCACGTCGGCAGTCGCAATCGGTCCGCCGCCGCGCGCATAAAGCGGATGAAGATTCGGGAAGTTCATGCGGCCGCCTTGGTCGATGACGGTGGCCTGCAACAGCTCAGCCAACTGCACCAGCAAATTCACGCCGTTTTGTGAACGCGCCGCGCGGTCCGCGACGATGACGGGATTTTCCGCCGCAACCAACATGCGGGCCGCTTCACGCACGCCGTTGGGATCACCGGCCGCCGCTGTCGGCATGACGAATTTCGGAATGACCGGAAAGGCATCGGCGGCGAAACCCTTCTCCTGCAAATCCTCGTCCATCACGATAAGAACGGGTTCGTATGGCGGCGTCAGCGCGATGCGATAGGCGCGCACCATGGATTCGCCGAAATGGCCGAGCGAGGTCGGTTGATCGTCCCATTTCGTAAAGTCGCGGATCAGCGAGCCGGGATCTTGCACCGAATGGGTCGTCGGAACGCCGGGGCGGCGCTGCGTGGCATCCAGCGAATTGCCGATCATCATGATGACGGGGGCGCGGTCGCACCACGCATTGTAAACGGCCATCGCGGCGTGCTGCAGACCGACCGTGCCATGACAGAGCGCAATCATCGGCTTGCCCGAGGCTTTGAAATAGCCATGCGCCATCGCGGTGGCGCTTTCCTCGTGCATCGCGGTGATGAGTTCGGGCTTCTTGTTATCGCCATAGGTGACGATGGAATCGTGCAACCCGCGGCAGCTCGAAGCCGGGTTGGTGACGACGTAGTCGATGTTCAACGATTTGATGACATCGAGCATGTAGTCGGAGCCGGGACGGCCTTGCGTGAGGCCTGCATGCGTTCCGAGCGCCGCCGGCGGCGCGTGTACGCCGTTATCGACTTGCGCCATCAGCGTTGATGGGCGCAGCGCCGACGGAGCGACAGGCGCTATTTGCCCGTTAGGAAGAACCGCAGCCCTAGCGGAGTCAGCCGTTACGGCGGCGGCGCCGACAACTGCGACGCCGGCGAGAAATTTCCGCCGGTCGACTTTTTTTGCTTCTGGTTTTGACATGGATGCGCTTCCTCCCAAGACCTGACCGCGGGCCCGCTTTACGCGAGCACCGGGCGAGATCGATTACTGTCCGAAAATCAGCATTTCGGAGCGGAGACTATCAGCGCTGCGTGTCCGTAACCAACACGAATCCCATAATGCGGTGCACAAGAATGAGCGACCGGCAGCGAAAACTCTGCCGGTGCAGCATTCTTGCACATCGCATTACAAAAATTTGAGATGGCTAAATGAAATAGATCGTGTCGTTCGCCTAATGAACAGGCGCCGCTATTGCAGGAGTGGAATGGTAGCCACGGCAGGCGCCGCCGGGACCGACATCAGGAACGCGTGGATGTCGCGCAAATCCTGATCCGGCAATACGCGCGCCGTGAAGGGCGGCATCTCACCCGACGTCGTCCGCACAAATCCGCTAAAGGCCGGAAAGGCGAGTGGATTGGGCGCAATCTTCGGCCCGGTAGAGCCGCCTTGCCCTTGATGACCATGACATGCCCAGCAGCCGATGCGTTCGAATGCGGCTTGGCCGCGCGCCACATCGCCTTGCGCTTGTGCGGCTTCGGCGATGGGAGCGTTGCTGAACGCGAAAAAAGCGGCGGCACCGGCAAGCGCCGCAACGGAGAGAAGAATGCGTTTCATAATTGGCCCCAAAATCTAGCGTCAGCGCGGCTGGGTGATGATGTCGACGAGCGCCGGTTCGCCGGCTTTGACGGCGGCCAGAGCGCGGCGCAATGCGGGCTCGATATCGACGGGATTTTCAATCGGGCCGATGCCGACAACGCCGAGCGATTTGGCGAGTCCCCCGAAATCGATATTCGGCTCGCGGATAACCGTGCCGATCTTGGCGTTTTCCATCGCGCGTTGCCGCCAGCTTGCCATGCGCTGCATGTGCATGACTTCCTGATGATAGGCGCGGTTGTTGTGCATGATGGTGAGCATCGGAATTTTGTGATGCGCGGCGGTCCACAGCGCGCCCGGCACATACATGCAGTCGCCATCGTTCTGTAGATTTATCGCGAGGCGTCCATGCGCTTTGTGCGCCAGTGACGCGCCCACCGCTGCGGGCAATGCATAGCCAATGCCTTGTCCGCCTGGGCCGCCGATGAATTGATGATGCTGCTTGAAGTCCCAAAGGCGGTGCGGCCAGTTGGAAAGACTCTGGTCGCGTGAGACGAGCGCCCAGTCCTCGTTCTTGATGACGTTCCAAACTTCCGCCGAAAGACGTGCCGAGCTGATTGGGCTCGCGTTCCATGCATTTGCCGCGGCGTCGGTCTTGTTGCGCTGAAGCGCAGCCGCGTAAGCGGTTTTCGCCTTCTCGCCACGCGCCGCGATCATCGCGCGTTTGTCAGCCGTCAGCGCGCTTTTCACCGCTTCGATGAGGGACGGCAAGGTAGTTTGTCCATCGGCGCCGATGGCGAGATCGACCGCTTGGAAACGCTGGAAATCCTGGAAATTCGCGCGGATATACAGATCGCCGGTGCCGATGGTGATCAGTTTTGTGCCCGGCTTGGTGCCCACCGCTTGGGTGAATTCGGCATTGTCGTGGGTGTCGTTCACCGTGCCCCAGAAATCGCCAACTTCGATGCCGAGCACAACGTCGGCGTTCGCGATCGGGCCGGTGCCACGCGCGTAAAGCGGGTGCTGGTTGGGGAAGTTCATGCGCCCCATGAGATCGATCACCGTCGCGTTCAGCGTTTCGGCGAGTTCGACCAAAAGCTTTACGCCTTCCGGCGAGCGAGCCGCGCGGTCGACAACGATCACGGGATTATCCGCCAAGGCGAGCAGGCGCGCGGCTTCGCGCACGGCGTTGCTGTCGCCTTGCGGGTAAGACGGCAGCTGCATTTTCGGAATGGTGAGCGGACGTTCGGAATGCTCGACGTTCTCCTGCATGTGCTCTTCCATGGCGATGAGCACAGGTTCGAACGGCGGCGTCATCGACACGCGATAGGCACGCACCATGGATTCCGCGAAATGCTGCAGCGAGCCGGGCTGGTCGTCCCATTTCGTGAAATCGCGGGTCAGTGCGCCGGCATCGAGAACGGAATGGATCGTCGGCGTGCCGGGCTGGCGTGTGTCGGCAATGGTGTTATTGCCCACCAGCATGATGACCGGGACGCGGTCGCACCACGCGTTGTAAACCGCCATCGCGGCGTGCTGCAGACCGACCGTGCCGTGGCACAATGCGATCATCGGCTTGCCTGAGACTTTGAAATAGCCATGGGACATGGCGGTGGCGACTTCCTCATGCGTACAGGTGAGGAGTTCCGGCATTTTATTGCCGCCATAGGTGACCAGGGATTCATGAATGCCACGGCAGCTGGAAGCTGGGTTGGTAGCGACATATTCGATGCCGAGGGTCTTGATGACGTCGACCATGAAGTCGGAGCCCGGCTTGCCGGAGATAGTGCCCGGCGCGCCATCGGCGGCGGCGTCGCGAACGGGGCCGGTTTCAGCCTGGGCGACGCGGAAGGACGGCCGGAGCGCGGACGGGCGCACTGGCGGCGCCGGCGGGGCTTCAGCAGTTGGGACAATGGCTTTGGCATCGGTGGCAACGGCTGCGGCGCCTGCTACCGCCACGCCTGCAAGGAATTTACGCCGATCGACGCTATGCCCATTCTTCTGGCCGGCCTTTTGGCCGTCCGTCTTCTTCGCCATGTTTGGTCCCGTCCCGGATTGGCCTTCGCCCCTCGCCGCGCGTGGGGGAGCGCACGCGAACATCATTGAGAGCTAAGGCTCTATCGTATCGAAATCGGCTCCCCGTGACCAGAAACTAGCAGGGGAAGTGAACCCTCGCCAGCGGGGGGGGGGATGCGCTTTCAGCGTATCGGCGGCGCGTAAAGGAGGCCGCCTTGGGTTCCCAGCCGGTTCAACCCGCGGGGGAGGCGTGCTGCGGTGCCCGCGCCCAGATGGCGTTCGAACACTTCGCCGTAATTGCCCAATTGTTTGACGATGGCATAGGACCAGCCGGCGGCGAGCCCGGAGGCTTGGGGTGGTGGGGCGAAGAAGGCCTGGATGTCGGGGGTGGCCGCTGCGCGCGCCGTGTCCGCAGAGCTTTGCGTGATGCCAAGTTCTTCGGCCGCCACCAGCGCGTGCAGACTCCACCGGACAATATCGAAGAATTGATCGTCTCCTTTGCGCAAAAGCGGGGCCAACGGTTCCTTGGTGATATGATCCGCGAATATGGAAAATTCGCCGGCACTACCGCCATGCGCGATCACGGCGGACGCAAGCTCTGATGCATCGGCGGTCACCGCATCGCAGCTACCGGCAAAGAAAAGCCGTTCCGCTTCGGCGCGCGTCTGCACACTCTTCGCATTCAGCACCAGATTGCGATCGTGGAAATGAAGCTGCAGCGCAGGCATGAAATCGGCATACATGTCCGACGACACGCAAATGGAACGGCGCGACAATTGCGCGACGGTTCGCGCGCCCATTTTGCTCCGTACAAGGAATGTTTGACCGTCATAAAGATAGATAGGGCCGAATCTGATATCGGTTCCGGCTTCGCGCCGGAACGAGGAAGTGAGTCCGCGAAACACAATGTCGATGTCGTTCGACTGCAAAAATGTCTGCGCCGTCGTCACCGGCTTGAAGGCGATTTTGGGCGTGCCGAAAATCGCAATGGCGACGGCGCGGCAAAGGTCCGGCTCGAAGCCGATATAGTTACCGCGCTCGGCACGCGACATGCCGGGCTCGGCGACCGCGACGCCGCAATTCAGCACGCCGCGCGCTTTGATCGCGTCCAGGCGTGGGCCGGCAGATGCGGGAATGACGCCCAGAAACAAAAGGGCCATCACCAGACGTTTGAGCACCATCATGACCTCACTCTAACAGGGCCGGCGAAAGCGAATAAAGATAACCGCCTCCTGCGCGGCCCGGCGCGTGACGTGGCCAGACCCAGAGCCTAAACTCTAAATATGTTGTCTATCCGCCGCCGCGAGCTTCTGCAGACCATGGCTGTTTCTGTGGCCGCCCCCGGTTTGGCGCGCGCCGCCGCGCTCACGCCACGTACCGTGGAAACCATTGTGGTGATCGGCGCGGGTGTCGCAGGTCTAGCCGTCGCCAACCGACTCAAGGAAACCGGACGGCTTGTGATCGTTCTTGAAGGGCGGGGCGAACCCGGCGGGCGCGTGCGCACGGCGCGCGCGCCGTTCGATGACGGGCTTTACGGAGAATTGGGCGCGGCGCGTGTGTTCGACACCCATTTCTATGTGCAGCATTGGGTCAGTGCGCTTGGTCTTAATCTGGTCCCTTTCTCGCCCAATGCGGGCGCCGCGCTGTTCGCGGTTGGCGGGCGCCGTTTGCGCGCAGACGATCCGGGCGCCGGCGCGGCTTTGTTTCCAGATCTGCGCCGCGACGAGCGTGGGCTGACACCGGCGGCGTTGACCAATAAATATCTGGAAGGTCTGCCCGCCGATCTCGGTGAGCCGCTGGCCGATGCCGCCACCTATGCGCGTTGGGCGCCGTTCGACCGTGTCACCTGGCCTGATTTTCTGCGTCAGCGCGGCGCTTCCGAGTCGGCGGTGAAGCTGCTGACCATGGGTGCGGATTCACGCGCTATTTCGGCGCTGTATATTTTGCGCCAGATCATGATGCATCGTGATGGGCGTCAATATTTGAAGATTGAAGGCGGCATGGATCGCTTGCCGCGTGCGCTGGCGCAGCCTCTTGGCAATGATATTCGCTATGGTTGCACGGTGACGCGCATCGATGCGAACTTGAATTCCGTGCGCGTCACGTTTCGAAAAGACGGCAAAGACGAGATCGTTGCAGGCGATCGCGGGGTCGTGACCCTTCCGTTCTCCACGCTGCGCAATGTCGCGATGAATCCGCCGCTGTCGCCGCTGGCGCGCGAAATGGTGACCACGCTTCCCTACCGGCCAGTGACGCGTTTTCTGCTGCAAACAGATCGACGCTTCTGGCAAACGCAGCAGCTTTCGGGGGCGGCGCGCACCGATGCGCCGGCTGAACTGTGGGATGCCAGCGCCGGGCAATTGAGCGTGCGCGGCCTCCTCTCAGTTACGGCGGGAGGCACACCCGATGTGCAGGCCCGGTTGGCGGCGCTTTCCGGAGAGGCGCGGGTCCGGTTCGGCGCCTCCATTGCCGCCGCGGCCTTTCCCGATCTTCAGGGGCGATTTCAGAAGGGAATCACGCAGAATTGGGCCGAAGACCCTTGGGCGCGGGGTGGGTTTGCTGTCTTCTATCCGGGTCAGTTGTCGCGCTGGGGCGCTGCGTTGGGCCGGGCCGAGGGCCGCATCCACTTTGCCGGCGAGCATGTCTCGCCATGGCCGGGCTGGATGGAAGGTGCGTTGTGGTCGGCCGACCGCGCGTTCAATGAAATTCTAGGATAAGATTCGGCCAATAGGATAAGATTCGGCCAAATCGAAATATCGATGGAAACGCTTTAGGGCTAAAGCTCAGGGGAAAAAATGAATATCGCCTTGCTGATTACTCACGGGCTATTCGCGGTCGCGCTGCTTGGCGCCCTCACGCATCAGGCCCTCGGCACAGTGTGGCCGCGCAAGCCGGGACAACGTGATTTCGTGGCGCGGTTTCGCGGTGTGAATGGGGTTGGATATACCGACGCGGTGATCGTGCTCTACATCGCCACATTCATCATGGGCGGTATCGTCTACACGATCTATCGCATCGAAGTGCGACCGCCATTGGAGGCGCTGCAAGATCTTCCCACCGTCGGACTATTCGAACTCAAAGAACATTTTCTCGCCTTCGGTTTGGCGATGCTTCCCGCCTATTGGTTTTTCTGGCACCGCCGCCCGGAGCAGCGCCTGACGCGCACCATGATCACGGTCCTGCTCGCGCTCATCGTGTGGTGGAGCTTCCTCGTCGGACATATCGTCAACAATGTGAGAGGATTCGCGTGATGCGTGGGAGGATCGTCTAATGGAACGTGCAGCACCCGCCTTCGCCGTGGCCTTCGCCATTTTCTACGTGCTGGCCTTCACCTTTAACTACACGCCGTTCACCTATTTCCCCGCCCTGAACGAAATCAAATTGGGCGTGGTTCCGGGCAGCGACACCGTTGGGCCGCCCATTTTTTGGTATGGCTGGCTGGTCTATTCGATACTCGCCGGATTAGTTGGGGCAGCCGTGGCGCTGGTTCTGCCGGCGAAACTGACCGAAAAAGCCTGGTCTTTGCTGGTTTGGCTAGTGCCTTTGGTGGCCATTGCCTACATGTCCTACGAAGCTCGCCATTGGTTTACTTACAATTTGGCCGGATAGGCATTATGAAAGCAGGTAATGGCGCGCTCGTAAGACGCGCTGGAAGAATACGGGAGATGCCCATGAGAATTGCGAAATTATCTTTATTGGGCGGCGGTTTAGCTCTCGCCCTCGCGATGGCCTCGGTTGCACCTGCCTTTGCCAATGGCGGCGACTTTTTCGAGGAGCTGCAGGCGCATTGGGGCGCCCCCAAGCCAGACGCCGGCTCGCCCTATTTCGGCTTCGTGCGCGACCAGCGCGGCAAGTTCATCAGCGGCGCCACGGTCACAGCGACGATCAAGCCGGGCGGCTCCAGCATCAGCATGCAGACCAACATCCTGGGCCATTTTATTCTCCCGGGATTTGCGAAGCATATCGACGCCAAATCGGTCGTCGTGAGCTGCACCAAGCAAGGCTTCAAGGAAGCCAGCCAGGTGCGCCGCCAGTTTATGGATCGCCCGCTGAAGCCGGTGGAGGTGCAGTGCATCCTCGCCCCGCTGACGGCGAACAACGTCAAGCCGTCCTAATCGCTTTCTCCGCTTTTGTGAAAAGCCGGGCCGCAAAGCTCGGCTTTTTTATTGGGCAGGAAGCGCGACAGGCAAGGTGTGGGGGTTTACGTTTGCCTATTGAGTCGAGGGATAGGCTGACGTGCCGTCACGGCACTGCCGCCTGTGTCGACGCGTAGTGTTCGCCGAAACATGGCGTGCCGTATGATCCTCGCTTCGGGAGTGACGCGATGAGCAGTCAAAAACACGATTGGCGCATGCGCTGGATCAGCGCGCCCATATTCAAATGGTACCGCAAGCAGCTGCCGCCCATTTCGCCGACCGAACGCGACGCTATCGCCGCCGGCACCGTATGGTGGGACGCAGAGCTGTTCTCGGGCAAACCCGATTGGGCGTTGCTGCGCAATTTTCCGAAGCCGACTTTATCTGCTGAAGAACAGGCCTTTCTCGATGGGCCGGTCGAAACGCTCTGCGACATGGTCGACGATTGGCAGATTCGCCGTGATGGCGATTTGCCGCCTGAAGTGTGGACCTTCATCCGCGACAAAGGATTTCTCGGAATGATCATTCCGAAGGCGCAAGGCGGGCTTGGATTCTCGGCCCTCGCGCACTCGTCTGTCGTTATGAAAATCGCCAGCCGCAGCCCGACCGTTGCCGTCACAGTGATGGTGCCGAATTCGCTCGGGCCCGCGGAATTGCTGATGCGCTACGGCACCGAGGCGCAACGCGCGCATTATTTGCCGCGTCTCGCACAAGGAAAAGAAATTCCCTGCTTCGCACTCACCTCGCCGGAGGCCGGTTCCGACGCTGCGTCGATTCCGGATCGCGCTTCCATCACCTATGGAGAATTCGAAGGCAAGCGCGTGCTGGGTCTGAAAGTGACGTGGGACAAGCGCTACATCACGCTCGCGCCGGTGGCGACGATTCTGGGTCTGGCGTTTCGCGTCTACGATCCCGAACATCTGGTCGGCGACAAAGAAGATCTCGGCATCACGCTCGCTCTCATTCCAACCGATACGGCAGGCGTCGAAATCGGGCGCCGGCATTTTCCGGCCGATCAAGCGTTCATGAACGGACCGACGCGCGGACACGACGTGTTCATTCCAATGGAATGGGTGATTGGCGGACAAGAACAGCTCGGTCACGGCTGGCGGATGCTGATGGATTGCCTGGCCGCAGGCCGCGCCATTTCGTTGCCGGCTTTGGGCACAGGCGCGGCGATGTTTTCCGCGCGCTATGCGGGGGCCTATGCGCGCATCAGGCGGCAATTTGGTCTTTCCATCGGGCGTTTCGAAGGCGTGCAAGAACCGCTGGGGCGCATCGCCGCCTATGCCTATGCGCTGGAAGCAGCGCGGCGTTTGACCTCCGCGTCGCTCGATGCCGGTGAACAGCCATCAGTGCTGTCGGCGATCCTGAAATATCACGCCACCGAACGCATGCGCACCGCGCTCAACGATGCGCTCGACATTCACGGCGGGCGCGCCATTTGCGATGGCCCGCGCAATTATCTCTTCGGCGTCTATCAGAGCGTACCTGTCGCCATCACGGTCGAAGGCGCCAATATTCTGACGCGCAATCTCATCATTTTTGGACAGGGCGCGCTGCGTTGCCATCCGCATTTGCTGAAGGAAATGGAAGCGGCGACTCTGCCCGATCCGAATGAAGCGCTCGCCGCGTTTGACAAAGTATTATGGGCGCACGCGCGCGACTCCATTTCGAATGTCTTCCGCGCCTTTTGGCACAATCTGACATTCGGCATTTTCGCGCCCGCGCCGGAAGTGGCGGGCGTCGGTGTGATGTATCGTCAATTGCATGTGGCGAGCGTCACCTTTGCCGCCGTCGCCGATCTCGTCATGGCGACGTTGGGCGGCGAAATGAAACGCAAAGAAAGTCTGTCGGCGCGATTGGGTGACGTGCTCTCAGAGCTTTATATTCTGAGCTGCACACTGAAGCGCTTTGAGGATGACGGTGCGCAGGCGGTCGATCTGCCGTTGGTGGAATGGAATTTTCGCATGTCATTGCATGTCATGCAGAACCGCCTCGATGAGGTGTTGCGCAATTTACCGCTGCGCCCGGTTGCATGGGGATTGCGTATGGTCGCGTTCCCCTGGGGGCGTCATCGCCGCGTGCCGTCTGACCGGGTGGTGCAGGCGTGCGCCAATCTGATCACCAAGCCGTCGGATACGCGCGAGCGTTTGACGCGCGGTATCTATGTGTCGAAGCGCGCCACCGATTCCACGGGGCGGGTCGAGGCGGCCTTCGCGGCTGCGCTCGAGCGCGACGCGATTGAAGACAAAATCCGCAAGAGCGGCAAAGCGGGCCGCAAGGCGTTGGCTGATCTCGCCGGTTTGGTCAGCGAAGGCATCATCACGCAAACGGAAGCGGACGCTTTAAAGCGTGCGAACGCCGTCGTGCGTGACGCAATTGATGTCGATGATTTCGCGCCCGAGGAATTGGCGCCAAGCCTGGCCGAGAGAACGCGCTCAGCGGCGGCCGCGTAACGCGGCGCCGCTGAGTTCGCATTATCTGCGTCTTGTCAGAAAGGTCGTGAGTAGGCCGAGGCCAGCACTCACCACACTCATCATTGACACCTGCTTCGCTCGCTCTTTCGCGCGCGCAGCCAGTATCACGTAGGTGACGACCGGAACGATGAGAAATACAACCGCAATGATGCCGGAGGCCGGTGCATCGCCAACCAGCGGTAGCAAAGCGGTGTAAATCGCATAGGCGCCATAGGAGACGCCAAGGCATAGCACTGTGACGCCGCCAGCAAGCAGCAAAACTCCGGCGGCGATCTTATGCATCATCGGTTCTTTAGCGGCGGAACAGGATCGCGCCGATCAGGGCGCCAACGCCAACCGAAAGCGCCACAGACGCCAGAGGTTGATCGCGAACCTGGTCGCGGAAATTCTGGAGATTGTCTTCGCTCCATTCTTCCACGCTGTTAGTAATTTCTTGAACCCGCGTCATCGCCTCACCCAACGCCAGGCTTGCGCGCTCGGAAGCCACGCCGGTGACATCGCCGGCCAGGCCTTTGATGTCCTTTTGCAGCGCTTCCAGATCGGTCTTCAGGGCGTCCAGCTTGCCTTGCAGATCATATTCGACGGCTGGGGATTTTTTCTTCCGTTTCGCGGCCATAAGATTCTCCAAAATGCGGCGCCGGGGGCGCGCGGTGACGTCTAATTACGGTTCCCCGGAGCAAGAGTTCCCTCAGTTCCGGATAATTAAGCTGGCCGTCTCAAACGGGCCGGCGCCATTGTCGGATTTGGCGCGTTTCGGCCCGCTCTAATCAAATACGATAGGGTTAAAAAAGTGTGCCGGATTCTGGCGCCGGCGTCGATGCCTGCCCAAATGAGGGGTCTCAGCCGACCAATTGCCAGGTTTGATAGGCCGCCATGACAAGGATCAGGGTGCCCACGGCGATGCCGAGTTTGCGGGGCGAGACGAGCTTTACAACGTAACTCGCCACGGGGGCGGCGACCATACCGCCAATAATGAGGCCGCCGACCGCACCGGCGTGGTCGGAAATCGCGCCTGCTTCTTCCCAATGACCGGTGAACAAAGACCATGCGAAGGCCGCGGAGATGGCAACCGTGACCAAAAACTCCGCCGCGTTCTCCGTTCCGATGACGTAGTGCGGCTCGCCGCCGCTGGCCATCAGCGTGCTGCTGACGATGGGTCCCCAGCCACCCCCACCAATGGCGTCGGCGAAGCCGCCGACCGTGCCGAGTGCAGCGGTGTAGGGCGCGGAATGCTGCTTCGGCGGAGGTTGCGGGCTGCGTGTCACGCGATAGAGCACAACGATGCCCATGAGTCCGAGATAGGCGGCAACAAACGGACGCAATACCGCGCCGTCGATTCCAGTGACGACATAAACGCCGAGCGCGCCGCCAACAACGCCGGCGGGCGCAAGACGCAAAAATGTTTTGTAGTTCACATTGCGATGCAGGAAATGCGAAGCGCCCGATGCTGCGGTCGTAAACATTTCCGCGACATGCACGCTCGCCGACGCGGTGGCGGGAAGAACGCCGAACGAGAGAAGCACCGTGGAAGACACAAGCCCAAAGGCCATGCCCAGCGCACCGTCAACAAGCTGCGCTAGGAATCCCACCACTGCAAAAAGAATTACATCTTCCACCACTCACCTCCGGCAACCTCTATCGCCATAGACGGTCGAGGAGGCAATAGGCTCAAAATCAATACATCGTACGCAGTGTAATACCGGAGTCGGCGGATCGCCGGAAATGCCGAGGATGAAACTGGAATTGGACGGCACAATAAACAGAAGAGAGATGTAGTTCGTGTTGGTGATTTTTTTCGTCGGCCTTCAATCTTCTTCACGAAGGTTGAAGGCCGACGATCAATGTATTTAGTACGCGGCCTTGAATGTCAGGCCGAAAGTGCGTGGGTCAGCAGGCTGGCCAATGACGAGACCGGTGCTGCCTGATTGAAGAGCGAGCACTTCAAAATATTGCTCGTCGAAAGCATTACGCACCCATCCATAAATTTCCCACTGGTTTTCCCCGCGATAACCCAGGCGGAAGTTCGAAAGCGCATAGCCATCGATATCCGTGTATGCTGAGCGCGAAGGATTCGAGGAGAAACTCGAACGGTAGCTGCCGTCATAGGCAACGTATGTTTGCCCCTGAAGGCCGATAAATTCCGCGGGGATCGCGTACTCCGCGCCGTAAGAAAACGCCCACTTCGAAACGCCGGGTAGAATCTGTCCGGAGATATCGCATGCAGCCGGGCTGAGGCCGTTCGGCGTTCCCGGTGCGCTCGGCGTTTGGCCGGCCGCAACGGTGGTGCCCCCCGACAATTCCGGCGGGCAAGGCGCGTCGACGAATTTCAGATATTTGGCGTCATTGAGAGCGCCATTCACATAGAGGCTCAATTCGTCAGTCGGTTGTGCTGAGAAGTCCAACTCGATGCCGCGCACGCGCACTTTTTCGGCATTGGCCAGATATCCGCGCAACACGCCGAGCTGACCATTATTGACGGTCGCTTGGAAGTCGTTGATCTCAGTCCAGAAGCCCGCGAGGTTGAGCGTCACGCCGTAATCACGGAGCTGAGTCTTCAGGCCGCCTTCGTAATGATTGATGTCTTCCGGTCTGACCGTCTGGGCTGCCAAGATCGGACTGTTATTGGCATCAAGCGGTAGGCCCGCGAGATTGATGCCGCCGGTTTTAAAGCTCTTCGCATAAGTGCCATAGGCAAGCACATCGTCGGTCAGCTGATAGGAGGCCGTGAAGTCGCCAGAGAAATTCCAGTCATCGAATTTCGGATGGTAGGTTTGCGGAGGTGTCGCGCATTGATCGCGCAGGACGGCATTCGTCGGAGCCGGGGTGCAGATCACGAGATTGCCGGCACCATCATAAACAACCGCGTTATAAAGACCGTCCTTTTTATCGTAATTGATGCGGACGCCCGGCTGCAGCGTCAGGCGATCCGTAACCTTCCAGCCCAGCTGTCCATAGGCTGCAAGGCTGGTGGTCTTGAGAACAATTTCATTTTCCGAACGCAGACCATTCAGTACCGCCGGATTATTTGCATTCGCGCTGGTCGGGTTAAGTGTCCAACGGCTTGCCGCGGCGCCTTGCTGTTGAACGCCGTCGGTTTTCTGCTTTTGCGTGTACGCGAACAATCCGCCGACATAATCGAAATTGTCGGTCGATCCGGCATAACGGAATTCCTGGGAGTACTGATTCTGCTTTGACGGATTTGCCGAAATGGTCGTAATCGGAAGGCCGGTGAAGTCGCGGTCATTCGACGGTCCCCAGTTCCAGAAGCGCCACGCGGTGACGGAGGTAAGTGTTCCCGGACCGACGTCCCATTCCGCGCGGGCGGAGAGACCGCCAATCTCCTGATAGGCGTCGAGCGGCGTATCGAGATCGGTTTTACGATCGAACGGATTTGTGCTCGGCGGCGCATAGTTGAAGGCGGCTGCAAGGCCAGCGAACTGGCGATTGAGCGGACGCTGCGTCGCGCCGGTCCGCACATAGATCTGCGCGCAGCACTCGGGATCCTGGACGCTATAATCGCCTGACAAGACGATTTCGATAGCGGGGCTCGGCACCCATAGAACCGCGCCACGAAAGCCCAAATTGTCTTGCTCGTTGACCTAATTGCTGGTCGTCACGTTGTAAATCGTGCCACGACGGCTGGTCGATGAGGCGGCGAAACGTACGGCGAGTTGATTTTCAATCAATGGACCCGAAACGCCGGCGCGCGCCTGCACATAACCGAGATTGCCCACTGTAACTTCGGAATTCGCTTCGAAGGTGAAGCTCGGCTTGCGGGTCGTTACGTTGATCGCGCCTGCGGTCGTGTTCTTGCCATAGAGCGTGCCCTGCGGACCGCGCAAGATTTCGATTTGATCGATGTCGAGGAAGTCAAACGTCGCTGATGCTATGCGGCTGTTGTAGACTTGATCGACATAGACGCCGACCCCTTGCTCGACACCATCATTCGCAAGGCCAAGCGGCGCGCCGAGGCCGCGGATCGTGGCCGATGAGTTGCGTGGATTGGTGGAGTAGAACTGAAGCGAAGGTTGAATCTGCGTCAGCTTCAGAACGTTGAGACTGCCCGTGACATCAAGCGTGCCGGAATCGAGAACCGATACTGCGATCGGAATATTCTGCACATTCTCTTGTCGGCGACGGGCGGTCACGAACACTTCTTCAGCGACAGGGGCAGCACCCTGGGCGGCAGCGACCTGAACTGGGGCGCCCGGCGCTGCGGCGGCAATTAATACGGCACTGTCTTGGGCGGCGGCATTGCCCCCAGAAAACACGACGGCGGCCCCGGAAACGGCAATCACAAAACTCGGCACGGAAATGCGCATCTCAATCCCCACACGGCTGATGAATATCGACGCCGCGAAGGGGACGCCCGACCCCGGCAATGGCTTCGGCCGGAATATTGTTGATCTACACGATAGAATCAATAGAGTTTATCGTGTTATATGACGTCTCGGTTAAGACGCACCCAACTCATTGATTATATTGAATTATATGGATTGTCCGGCGCGGTCGGTATCAGCGCGTCTGCCAGACTATGGGACTCGAGAATATTTGCTGTCGAGTCACGGACCTCGAGAAGCACCTTTCGGATGGCGCAGGTCGTCTCGTCCACGCAGTCGTCGCAGCGCCGATAGGCGGTCTGGCTGGCACAAGGGGTGAGCGCGAGCGGGCCGTCGATAACACGTATGACTTCGGCGAAGGCGATTTTCCCCGGCGGGCGCGCCAAGGCATAGCCCCCGAACTTGCCGCGCTCGCTGAAGACGATGCCCCGCCTCTTCAACTCCAGGAGAATCTGCTCCAGGAATTTCCGGGGGACATCGGCCTGGGCAGCGATATCCGCAATACCGATCATGCTCTCGGGCTTGGACTTCGCCAGCACGAACAGAGCGCGTAACGCGTAACGGGCCTTCTGAGACAGCATCCCTACCAATTCAACGGAGATAGTCGTGTATATTGTGCTTACACGACCAGGGTCAAGCTGGCGCGTTGTCAGGTTCAGTTCAGGTGGAGACGTTTACAGGGAGAAGCTTAGGGACGGCTTGTTACAATAAAGCCGTTCGGAAGGCGGATCCCGACACAAGCAGCTCGCGATCCGTGCGCTAGATTACCGAGACAATCTCTTTTCGACAAAGGGCCTTCCCACTTGGCAACGATGCAAGACAACAGACCGGCAACGGGAAATGTACCGCCGCCGAACAAGGGAATGCCTCGTGGCGCGCGCCCCGGCGGAATAGTCGGCTTTGTGCGCCGTCAGCCGGTTCTCATTGGCGTTGTTTTGCTTGCCCTGATCGGCGCCGGTTACTTCGCCACGCGCAGCACTGAGGAACAAACGGGCGAGGTCATCATCGTCGAAGCCGAGCGCGGCGATGTGGAAAATGTCGTTACCGCCGTCGGCAGTTTGCAACCGCTGACTTTCGTCGATGTCGGCGCCCAAGTTTCGGGGCAGCTCGAAACCCTGCATGTCATCGCCGGCGACGAAGTCACGAAGGGGCAATTGCTGGCCGAGATCGACGCCACCGTGCAAAGCGCGCGCGTGGAATCAGGCCAAGCGCAATTGCAAAATCTGCGCGCACAACTTGCTGATCGTCAGGCACAGATGCAATTGGCGAAATCGCAAGCCGATCGTCAAGAGCGCCTGAAGGCCGATAACGCCACCAGCATCGAAGCCTATGACAGCGCGAAATCCTCGCTGCAGTCAGCCGAGGCGCAAGTGCGCGCAACGCAGGCGCAGATCCAACAATCGGAATCGACGATGCGCGGCGATCAAGCCACGCTAGGCTATAGCCGCATCTTCGCGCCGATTGCCGGAACGGTTTCATCGGTCACCGCGAAACAGGGCCAGACACTAAACGCCAATCAGCAGGCGCCGACCATTCTGCAGATCGCGGATCTTTCCACGATGATGGTGTCGACGCAGGTCTCGGAAGCCGACATACCGAGATTGCGCATCGGCATGCCGGCCTATTTCACCACGCTGGGCAATCCCAACCGGCGCTGGCCCGGCACGCTTCGGCAGATTCTCCCGACACCGCAGGTGGTGAACAATGTCGTCATGTATACGGCGCAATTCGATGTAGCCAATCCAGACCGCCAATTGATGACGCAGATGACGGCGCAGGTTTTCTTTGTGCTCGATGAAGCACGCAATGCCGTCACCGTTCCTGTGTCGGCAGTGAAATACGCTGATCGTGGCGCTGGCCGCGCAAACGGCGCGGCGCAACGCGGCGCGAGAGTGGAAGGGGCGGGAACGCCGGAGACCGCAACTGCCGGACCTGCACGGACCAGAACCGCTGACAATGGCGCGGGAGCAAATGCAGCCGGCGCTCCGAATGGCGCGGGCGCCGGGCGCGGTGAACGCTTTCGCAATCGTCAAGGCGCGGGCGGAGATGCACCGCGAGGCGGAGATGCACCGCAGCGGCCGCGCGGACGTCCCGCTGTCGTCACCGTCGTTGCCGAAAACGGCACGCAGAGCGAACGCAATGTCGTGGCCGGTGTGACCGACCGCATCAAGGTCGAAATCATTTCGGGTTTAGAGGAGGGCGAACGCGTGGTTGCCGGCACGCTAGCGCGCAACCAGAACAACAATAACAACCGCAACAATAATAATGGCGGCCCGCCCGGTGGCTTTGGCGGACCTCCCGGCGGCTTCGGCGGCCGCGGGTTTGGAGGCTGATCGTGAACGAGATCGTTCGTGACACTGCAATGGAAGCCGCCGCGCCGCTGGTGGAATTGCGCGACATCGAACGCATCTTCACAACCGGCGGCGACGTCACGGTGCGCGCGCTGCGCGGCGTTTCGCTCTCAATTTATCCTGGCGAATTCGTCGCCATTATGGGGACATCAGGCTCCGGCAAATCCACATTGATGCACATTCTCGGATGTCTCGACCGCGCAACCAGCGGCACCTATCTGTTCGCCGGCCGCGATGTTTCCAATTTCGATCCGGATGCATTGGCGTGGCTGCGGCGCGAAGCCTTCGGTTTCGTATTCCAGAGCTACAATCTTCTGCCCACCGAAACGGCAATCGAGAACGTCGAAATTCCCGCCATCTATGCCGGGCTTGGCGCCGTAGAACGCCGCGAGCGGGCGGAGTATTTGCTGCAATCGCTCGGGCTGGGCGATCGCATGGAGCACCGCCCCACCGAACTTTCCGGTGGGCAGCAACAGCGTGTCTCGGTGGCGCGCGCGTTGATGAATGGCGGCAAGATCATTCTGGCGGACGAACCCACCGGCGCGCTCGATTCCAAGAGCGGCACCGAGGTGATGGGGATATTGAAAAACCTCGCGGCCGACGGTCACACCGTCATCCTCATCACCCATGACGCCAAAGTAGCGGAGCACGCGCAGCGCGTTATTGAAATCGCCGATGGTCAGATTGTGCGCGACACCGGCCCCAAACCCTCTCTGAATGCAAATCCGGTGACCGTCGCGGCGCCGGCGCGCAAATCCGCAGCGGCTTCGTTTATGGCAGGGCTCGATGAATCCGTGCGCATGGCCACGCGGTCCTTGCGGGCCAATGTGTTCCGCACCGTTCTGACATTGCTCGGGATCGTCATTGGCGTGTCATCGGTGGTGGCGATGCTTGCCATCGGTGAAGGCGCCAAAGCGCGCGTTGTGGAACAGATCGGCTCTATGGGCACGAATCTTTTGGTCATTCGCCCGCAATTTCGCGGCGGCGCACGCGGAACGCTCGGTCCACCTGCGACACTCACACCTGAAGACGCGACCGCCATTCGCGACATTCCCTATGTGATGAGCGTGATGCCGGATGTCTCGGGGAACGCCACCGTTCGTTACGGCGCGATCGATTACCAACCGGAAACCGTGACCGCCACCACCATCGATCTTCCCACCACGCGAAGCTGGCCGGTGGCGCGCGGCGCCTTCTTCACGCAGGAAGATATCGACGACTACGCAACCGTCGCGGTGCTGGGCCAAACTGCCTACGAAACCTTGTTTCCCGAAGGTGACGATCCAATCGGGAAGTATGTGCTCGTAAAAAACGTGCCATTCCTCGTCATTGGCGTGCTGTCGACCAAAGGCGCGACGACAGGCGGCGATGATGCCGACGACGTGGTGTTCGTACCGCTGACCACCGGCATGCTGCGGGTGTTCGGCCAACGCTTCCTGCGCTCCGTCACCATTGCCGTAAGCGATCTTGATAAGATGGACACGGTGCAAACCGAGGTCGAAAATCTTTTGCGCGTTCGGCACAACGGGGCGGTGGATTACCGCGTCCGCAACATGGCCGATCTTTTGGAGACCGCAACGACAGCGCAAAATACGCTCACCGTTCTTTTGGCGGCGGTGGCGGCGATCTCGCTTCTTGTCGGTGGCATTGGTGTTATGAACATCATGTTGGTGTCGGTCACCGAGCGCACCCGCGAAATCGGCATCCGTATCGCCACCGGCGCGCGGCAACGCGACATACTCCAGCAATTTCTCTCGGAAGCGCTGATGGTGTCGGCGCTGGGTGGTGTGGTCGGGCTGCTGGCCGGCGTTGCTGTCGGCTACATCATTCAGGCCTTCGGTACGCCGATTGTGTTTACCGCCTCGCCGATGCTGCTGGCATTCACCTGCGCCGCGGCCACCGGTCTCGTCTTCGGCTATGCGCCTGCGCGCAAAGCCGCCAAGCTCGATCCTGTCGTGGCTTTGGCCAATCATTGATGACCATGCACATACGAATTCCGACACTCGCGACCTTGATGCTTTCCACCGCGCTGTCCGCGTGCGCGACCACCGGCCCCGCGCTGGTACCGCCGCCGCAAGATATTCCGATGGCATGGGAGCAGCCTTCGCCCGAAAATGCGCCGATCTGGCCGGAAGCGGATTGGTGGCAAGGTTTCGGCAGTCCCGAACTAAACACTGTGATCTCGTCGGTTGAGAGCGACAATCTCAGTCTCGCCGCCGCCGAACAGCGCATATTGCAAGCCGACGCGAGACTGACCCAAGCGGGCGCCGCTTTGCTCCCTTCGGTCGGTGTAAGCCTGGGCGGCAATCGCCGCGTCAGCGGTGGCGATAACGGATCGACACCGTCCAATTCCTTCAGCGCCAATGCCAGTGTCAGTTACGAATTCGACTTTTGGGGCGCCAATCGCGCCGGTGTCACGGCTGCACGCGCGGCTGGCACCGCGTCACGCGCCGATCGCGAAACGGTAGCGCTGACGGCGGTGTCCGGCGCCGCCAACACCTATTTTCAGTTGCTCTCCATTCGCAATCGGTTGGACATCGCGCGCCTCAATCTCGATATCGCGCGCTCGGTGCTGCAAGTGACGGAATCGCGCGTTCGCAACGGTGTGGCGACGCCGCTGGAATTGTCGCAGCAATTGGGCGCCATTGCTTCGCAGCAGGCGGCCATTCCGAATTTGGAGCAACAGGAGCTGACGGCGCGCGCGGGCCTCGCGGTATTGCTCGGCCGACCGCCCGAAGGTTTCGATGTGATGGCGCAGAATCTCGACGCCATCCAAATGCCGCCGGTGGCACCGGGCCTTCCGTCCGAATTGCTCGTGCGGCGGCCCGATATCGTTGCGGCGGAAGCCAATCTCGAAGGCGCGCATGCCAATATCATTGCCGCGCGCGCGGCTTTGTTTCCGTCCATATCGCTGTCGGCGGGTGGCGGCGCCTCCAGCGCCAGCCTGATTTCGCTGGTGTCCAACCCCGGGCTTTCGCTGTCGCTCGGCGCATCGCTGGCGCAATCCATATTCGACGCGGACTCACGACAGGCGCAGGTCGAAGCGGCGCAATCGCGCGAAATCGAAGTGCTGGCGAATTACCGCAGCGTTGTGATCGGGGCTTTCTCGGAAGTCGAAATCGCGCTCGGCAATGTGGCAAATCTGACGGAGCAGGAACGCTTCCAAATCGAACAGGCGATGCAAGCACAAGTCGCGTTCGACATCGTGCAGGCGCGTTATCGCGAAGGTGTTGCTGATTTTCTGACGGTGCTCGATGCGCAGCGCACGCTCTATCAGTCGCGCGACTCGCTGGGGCAGATCAAGCTGTCGAGATTGCAGGCGTTGGTTACGCTCTACCGCGCGCTGGGGGGCGGTTGGTGCGCACCCGACGAAGATTGAGACCTATTGCGGCGCTGCGGGCGCCGTGGCGCGCGCGTTAGCTTCGGCGCGCATCTTCGCAATCGCGTCCTTAAATCCATTGAGCGATACCGGCAGATTCACCGCTTCATTGCTGGGATAGGCGACCAGAGAAATACTGGTCATGCCGGTCGCGGCGGATAGGCCGTCGACAGTGGCCATGGGCAACGCCGATTCGACATAACAACCATCACGCTCGCAGCGCGTGAATTTCACATTGCTCAACGCCGCTGCTCCCGTCCCCAACGTAAGCCCCTGTGCCAGCACGACGCCGAGCGGCACCACGATCTGCATCGCGAAATTCTTCTCGCTCGGAACATAGGCGATCGAGACCAGCATGACGCGGCGGTTGGTACCCTCCTGCGTCGCAAGTTGCATCACGTCGCACGGCGCAATCGACGCGACGCGAAAGCAGCGCACGGACCAATCGCCAACCATTTCGTTGACGCTCATATTTTCAGCGCTGAAAGGACTCGCGGGTGCTTGCGGTGCCGCGTTCTGAGCCAAAGCCGGCAAGGCAATGGCGGCCAGCGCTAGAGATGCAATCGATCGAGCGAACATGTTCGTCATATCTTCGGGCCTTCAATGCGAGAGCGTTAGAACCAGGAGCCTTCGCGGGCGAGTGCGGCGTAGCCATTGGCAAATCCACGCAACGAAAAGGGAATACCGACCGGCGTTCCATTTCCCGGAACCACGCTGACGCGGCCGTCTGTGTTTTCGCGCATCAGCTTCAGCGTGGCGGCGTCGAGCGGAACGGACGCAACACAACCGGCTTCGGTGCAGGCGAGATATGGATGCACGGCCGGTGTCGCGCCCTGTCCCACGGCGAAACCAAGGCCCGGCTCAAGCATGACGCCATGCGGAACCGTGACCATCAGTCTGTCCATGGTGTCCAGCGGCAGAGCGATCTGAAGCAGGCTGCCGCCTTCTGGCCGCACGACATCCTGCACCAGGCGGCATGTGGCGGCGACAGCCGGAATGGCAGGCGTGGCGGGCCGAGCGGGCGTGGTTTCGGTGGCGACGGTGGCTGAGACTGCGGCCACAGCCGGCATGGCTGGCGAGCAGATGACGCGCCAATCCTGATAGGACAGAACCCGCGTTTCCTGCGGATTCCCTCGCGCCATCGTCAATAGGCGTTCGGCGCCAAGCGCAACGACGACGCCTGCAAGGAAGCACAACGCCGGCACCAAGGCCCGCTGAGCCAGACTGCGGCTTCCTTTTTTGTTTGAAACCAGAGCGTCATTCGTCATCGGCAGATTCAAACCCTCTTGGGTCAAACTCTTTTTGACCAGACTAAGCGGTCACCCGGAAGGGGGGGCGGGCACCACAAGCGCCGGGGTTTCTAGCCCGTGTGCCGCGATTTGGCGACACCCGAATGCCATTTATTTCGCTGTCTTGCGTGTGCGCCCATGATTAGGCCGGCTTTTCCCGCGGGTTTGCCGGTTTTACCAGAGATGGACGCGCTGATCGGGGGCGAGATAAAGCTTTTCGCCTTCTTTGACCCCAAAGGCATCGTACCAAGCGTCGACATTGCGGACGGCGCCGCTGGCCCGGAATTCCGGCGGGCTGTGCTGATCCGACAAGACCATCTGGCGCAGCATCGCCTCGCGATATTTGGCGCGCCACACCTGGCCGAAGCCGAGGAAGAGGCGTTGATCGCCGGTATATCCATCGAGAACCGGTGCCTCTTTGCCACCGAGCGACAGTCGATAGGCGGCATGCGCGACGGTGAGGCCGGCGAGATCGGCGATGTTTTCGCCCAAGGTCAGCTTGCCGTTCACGAACATGCCGGAGGCGGGGCTGTATGTGTCGTATTGCCCGACAAGACGCGCGGTACGGGCATCGAAATTGGAGCGGTCCATTTCCGTCCACCAATTCTGCAACACGCCTTTGGCGTCGTATTTGCTGCCCTGGTCGTCGAAGCCGTGGCTGATTTCATGACCGATTACGGCGCCGATGCCGCCGTAATTGATCGCATCGTCGGCGAGCGGATCGAAGAAGGGCGGCTGCAGAATGGCGGCAGGAAAAACGATCTCGTTCAGCGACGCGTTGTAATAGGCGTTCACCGTTTGCGGCGACATGTGCCATTCGCTGCGATCAACGGGATCGTCCAGCCGCACGACATCGCGCTGCCAATCGAATTCGGACCCGCGCGCCTGATTGCCCATGAGATCGCCGGCAATCACTTCGAATTTCGCGTAGTCGCGCCAATTGTCGGGATAGCCGATTTTGACGTCGAAATTGCTGGCCTTCTCAAACGCCTTGGCGCGCGTCGCTTCAGTCATCCACGGCAATTCCTGCACGCGTGTTTTGTAGACGGCCATGAGGTTGCCGACGAGCGCTTCCGCCTTTTCCTTGGCGATGGGCGGGAAATGTTTGGCGACGTAAATCTGGCCCACCGCTTCGCCGATCATGCGGTCGAGGAATTGCACGCCGCGTTTGGCGCGGTCGAGCTGCTGCGCTTGTCCGTTCAAAACCTTGCCGCGGAAATCGAAGCGCGCATCGTCGAGGCGCTTGGGCAAATAGACCGCGTGCGAATCGAGATAATGGAAGGTCAGATAATCGCGCCACACCGCAACCGGTGTCGCGGTGAACAATTTCGCCAACGGCGGGAAGCCAGATTTTTCGCCGACCACAATAACGCGTTCGCCGCCTGCCGGCGCGGCGATATGCATTTCCGTGAAATAGGTGTTCCACGGAAATTCCGGCGCGAAGGTGGAAAGTTCTGCGATCGTCATCGGGTTGAACATTTTGTCGGCGTCGCGGCGCTCGGCGCGCGCCCATGTCACCGCGGCAATCGCGGTTTCGAGTTTGAATATCGTGTCGGCTTTCGCCTCTGCGTCGGCGATGCCACCAAGTCCCAACATCGTGCCGATATAGGTTTTATAGGCATTGCGGGCCGCAACGATGTTGGGCTCGTTTTGCGAATAATAGTCGCGGTCCGGCAATCCCAATCCCGCTTGCGACACGAACACCGCATATTTTGAAGGGTTCTTATCGTCGATGCCGACGCCGGAACCGAACAGGCTTTGCGTGCCCATGCGGATCGACGCCATCGCGCGCGCTACATCCTCGTAGGTCTGCAAGCTGGCAATCAGTTTTAAATCCGCCTGCGCGGGTTCGAGGCCCAATTGTTCGAGCCGATCGGCGTCGACATAAGAATGGTAGAGATCACGCACTTTGGTTTCGATCGGCGTCAGCTCGGTCTTCTTGTCGAGTTCGGCGATGATGGCTTGCACCTGATCTTCGCTGCGGATGCGCAAATCCAAGAATGAACCTGTGTTGGCGCGATCATCCGGAATCACCGCCTTGTCGAACCAAGTGCCGTTCACATGGCGGAAGAAGTCATCGCCGGGTTTCACATTGGGATCGATGCCGGCAAGATCAAAACCCCAAGCGCCGATCTCGGGCTTCGCAGGCGGCGCCGCGACTGCGGCCGTCTCGGCCGGTTCGGAAATATGTGTCAAGCCGTACCAAAGCCCGACAGCCGCGAATATGGCTGCAACGAGAACAGCAATCCGCTTCATGGGACGGGTCCTTTCGAAATGGGTGGTGCTGTCTGCAAGCGTGTGCGCGCCAGGGGAGTGCCCGCTGGCGATACAGGCAAGACAAGAATGAGCGAGGCGGGAATCACCGGCTCAGCCCTTTGGGAAAATGCCGATGGGGAAGGGCTGCTCGTCGCGCGCCAGCGAAGCATAAGCGAGGAGTTCGGACATATAGGTGATCAGATTGCGGCTGAACTGGCGCAGCTCTTCATTGCTGTGGCCGGCGACGGCGCGGGTGGCGAATTGCAGTGCTGCCAGAATAAGGATCAGCCAGAACACCAGCCAGGCGATGAAGGCGAAGCCGATGGCATAGAAAAGCCGCGCGAACGGAAAGGGATGGCGCAAACCTACCGGAGCGCTCCGTTCAGCGCCGCGGCCAAAATCGCCATTGGTCATCTTGTGCCCGTCATGCTGTCACCATCTTACGAATTATATGCCGAAAACTGGTTGCCGTGTGCGCCGGTCAAACATGCCGATGGTGACTAAGCCGCTAAAATAACCGCCGAGATGCGCGGCCCACGCAATTGGCGCGTCGCTGAGACCAAGGCTGGTGAAGCCAAACAGCAAATTCACCGCCACCCATGAGGCGGTGAAAAACAAAATGGGGCGCGCGCCAATCGGGGCCAAAGGCGGGTTTTCGATAAAGGGAAGATGGCGGCTGCCATAGAGAATGCGCATACCGGCCCCCATCAGCCCGGCCACAGCGCCCGAAGCGCCGAGCATGATCGCCGGCGAACCCCAATTGACGGCAAGGTGGACCGAGGCCGCGACGACGCCGCAAAAGAAGAAGAAGGCGAGAAAACGCGGCGTTCCCAGCCGGCGCGCTACGCCCGGCCCGAAGGCAAGAAGCCACATACAGTTGATCGCCAGATGCGCAAAACTGCCGTGGAGAAATATGTGGCTGAGGAACGAGCCGACCATTTCCAGCATGTTGGTAGGTGGAAGGCCCGCCGCGGCCAGCGCGCCCGGCGCATAACGCGCGGGCAAAAAACTGAGGTGGAATAGGATTTCTTCGCTCAGCAGCGTGGGCGCCAGAGTCCGGGCCATATGCACAGCCACAAGCACGCCGATTAACCACAGAACAGAGGATGGCGCGTTGAGGAAGGGCTCGCGCTGAGGCCGTGTCTCCTGAAAGAAGGCCATGGGCTTATCCTATGCGCTGACCAGGGAAGCCCGATCCAAAACCATCTTGGCGGCTTCGTCTATTGGTAAATCCGGGTTGCATCTCAGCATAGGGTCAATTTGAGAATCCGGCGATGACCGTGCCGCGGTTCCATGTCGTGTCTGTGCCAGGATGAGACAGATCAACGATTCCACCAGCCTCGCAGGCTGGCACGGGCGTTGCTCTGTTGGGTGCGACGCCATTGGACCCTTCGCCATGTACCGCGCGCCGCTCATTTTCAGCATTGCTGTCGTTGCCGCCTTTGGCGCTGGCGCAGCGCTGGGTCAGACCTCGGGTGCAAGCGCGGCCTCCGGCGGCTTCTCTTCAAATTCTGCCGCCTTCAATGGCGGCTTCGGTCTGGGTTCGGGCGGTGAAAACCACGCCGTTACCGGGCAAGTGCGCGATGCCAACGGCAATCTGACCATCGTCAACGGTGTCATGACCGGAACTTCGGTAGTTCGGCAGGACGGGGTGAACCAATCCGGCGCCGGTTACGGCGCGTCGGCTGTCGCCATCGGCAATTCGCTCAACGTCAACGTGATCGGCAATTGGAACACGGTGATCATCGATTCCACCCAAACCAACAATGGCGATCAGAACGCGACGGCGTCGCTCAACGGCGAACTGGATTTCTGAATGGAAAAGCTTCCTACGATCCGGGCTCGTCGCCCTTTCGCCAAAAAGCTGCTAACGGCCATTGCCGTCATGCCGTTGGCCGCCTGCGTCAGCACGACGCCGGATTCGGTCGGCCGCTATACGGCGCCGATTGGCGGCGCGCCGGTTATCTCGAATGAAACGCCGCATTCGCGCGGTCTTGTTTGCGTCGCTGGCTACAATGCCCGACGTTCGGCGCCGCGCATCGCCGTCGGCCAAATTGCCGATTACACCGGCAAGGAAGAGGCCGACGGATCGGGGCGCAAAATCACGCAAGGCGCCGCGCTGATGGCGATTTCTGCGCTGAGTAAATCCGGCGTGCGTCTGGTGGAGCGTTTCGACACATCGGTGGCCGAACTCGAACTCAAATACGCCAACAACAAACTCATCGGCGGCGAGAACACCAACGACTATCGCAAAATTCTGGCGGGCTCGATTCCGGGATCTGATTTTTATCTTGTCGGCGGTATCACCGAGATGAATTTCAATCTGCGCTCCACCGGCGGTTCGGCCGATGGCGGCGGGATCGGCGCGAAGGACCTGAAAGGCTCTCTCTCGGCCAGCGCCTATGTGATGAATGTCGGCATCGATCTACGCCTTGTCGATACCAAGACGCTCGAAGTGGTCGACGTCATTTCCTATCAAAAGCAGATTGTGGCACGGCAAGTTCAGGCCGGCATTTTCGATGTTCTCGGCACCAATGTGGTGACTGCCGGAATCGGCGAAAGCGCGCTTGAGCCCGTACAATTGGCAGTGCGCGCGGTGATCGAACGCGCGGTGTTGGAAATGGTGGCGCGGCTTTACGGAATTGGCCCCGACATCTGCAATGGCGGCGATCCTTTGGCCGAAAATGGTGTGCCATATCAACAGACGCCGTATCAGCAAGCGCCATACCCGCAAGAAAATGGCGGCCAAACCTATGCGCCGCCGCCGCCGTATGAACGTTCGGCGCAGCCTTACGCGCCCAATCCGTACAACCAGGGCCCACACAATCAGGACTCATATAATCCCGCTCCCTATAATCCGGGACCTTCCTATCCTTATCCGTCTTATCCGGCGCCTTTGCCGCCGCAATCCGACCCGTATTATGCCCCGGCACCGCGCGCCAACACGCAGCCTTCGCTTCCGATGGAGAACCGCAATGAAGCTCGCAACGACCCTTATCGCTGGTACAGCAATTCTGATGCTGGCAAGTCCGGCCTTCGCGGCGGAGTACAATAGCGGCGCGGACATCATCAATGGTCAGCTCAATCTCGCGCCGGTCTTTTCGCATCTGAACGCAACGCTCAACACAGTGGGCGGCGATGCGTCCGCCGCGTCCACCGCGGTCGGCAATCAGCTGATGGTGATTACCGATCAGGACACGCGCGTCATCAATAATCAGACGCAAGTCGGCGATGTCGGCGCAACGCTGCAGGCGAATGTGGCCGATGTGAAGGGCGACCTCAGCCTTTCCGCAACGTCACTGTGCAACGGCGCATCGATTTCGACCGATCCGCGCATCACCTCCGTGGACAGCGTGCAGAACTGCAATGCGAAAGATCCGTTCGCGACGGTGAATGCCGATGTGCGCGACGTCAAAGGCTTGGTCGGCATCAGCGCGACGGCCATATCGAACCAGATCGAGATCGATTCAAACGCGCCGAATTTCCCGGTGAAAAATTGGCAGGCCAATCAGGCCGGTACTTTCGCCGATGTGAACGCCACGGTGAAGAATGTCGGCGGCGCCGGCGTATCGGCCACCGCCGCGGGCAACACCGCGCAGATCATTCATATCAATCACGACTGACGCGCACGCCGCATGATTTCGGCAAAGGGAGAGCTTCGGCTCTCCCTTTTTTATTTGGCGTATGCGCGTGCCGATTATTGCGCGGCGCGCGGAAACGCGCGTGCCGAGATCTCCGCGAGAAAGCGTTCGAAGCGTTCCAAATACGCCATATCCATTAGGAGCCGGCTTAAGGATTCTTCGAGCGGCAATCCGTTCTGCCAGGCCCATTGGATATGACGGTGCAGCACGTTCTCGTCGAGGTTCCGGAGTGTAACTTGGTTCATGACACTTACCCGCTTGCATTTCCTACCTGCCGCGAATGGAATCTCCGTGGCGAGAATAAGAAACCATAAAGGGCCCACAGGTCTTCGACGCGTGCCTCACAAATCTGCAAGATTGTGCCGGGCACCCTCATCCTTCGAGACGGGCCTCTCGGCGCTCCTCAGGATGAGGATTTTTGGAGTTCCTCATGGTGAGGAGGCAGCGAAGCTGCCGTCTCGAACCATGAGGCGGCACTTTCATTTCACACGACGAGGCTATGTGAATCGCTGGACGCCGTTGCAGGAAATTCCAAAACGGCGCGCAGGCCGGGATGATTGTCGCCCAGCGATAACGTCCCGCCATGGAGCTTGGCGCAGGCCGGCGCCAGGCCGAGCCCGGCAATGAGAACGATGGGGATCATGAATTGACGCATTGGAGGGCTCCTTCAGAGAGTTTCTGTCGGGCGGCATGTCCGCCGACGAAAATCATCTGATCATGCGGGTCCCACATGTGACCGAACGGAGTCTCACAAATATGCAAGGTTGCGGACGGAGCATGGCCATATCACCACCAGGGGTTGTGGCAACCTCAGCTTCTGTCGGCTAATAGGCGCAGAGTCCTGCGTATAAGGATGTCGATGACACGAGAATTTCCGCCAGGGGCGCACGCGCCCGCGCCGACGCGCCGGCGTTTTGTGACCGGATTGGCCGCGACGGGGGGCGCGAGCGCGTTGTGGCGTGGCACCGCTTTGGCGGCAGAGGCGCCGTCCATTCTGAGCGGCGATCGTTTCGATCTGACCTTGGATGAGGTGCCGGTAAACATCACGGGACGGCGGCGCATCGCGACCGGCGTCAATAGCTCAGTGCCGGGGCCGATTTTGCGCTGGCGCGAAGGCGATGACGTGACCATCAACGTCACCAACAATTTGCGCGAAGATTCGTCGTTGCATTGGCACGGCATCTTGCTGCCGTCGGAGATGGACGGCGTGCCGGGCCTCAGCTTCCACGGCATCAAGCCGGGCGAGTCGTTCACCTATCGCTTTCCGGTGAAGCAAAGCGGCACCTATTGGTATCACAGCCATAGCGGGATGCAGGAACAGACCGGCATGTATGGCGCGCTGCTCATCACGCCGCGCGAGAAAGAGCCCTACACCTATGACCGCGACTACGTGATCTTGCTGTCGGATTGGACCGACGAAGATCCGATGGCGGTGATCGGCAATCTCAAGCAGCAATCGGACTATTACAATTTTCAGCAGCGCACGCTGGGCACATTCGTGGCCGATGCGGGGCGCGCCGGATTCGGCGCCGCGCTGCGCGACCGTCTGATGTGGGGCGGCATGCGCATGAGCCCCACCGACATCGCGGATGTGTCGGGTGCCACGTACACGTTTCTCATCAATGGGCAGGCGCCTGCCGCGAATTGGACGGCGTTGTTCAATCCCGGCGAGAAAGTGCGTTTGCGCTTCATCAACGGCTCCTCGATGAGCACATTCGATGTGCGCATCCCGGGCTTGCCACTCAGTGTCGTCGCGAGCGACGGCAGCGATGTCGAGCCGGTTGAAATCGAAGAATTCCGCATCGGTGTGGCGGAAACCTACGATGTGATCGTCACGCCGCAAGACGGGGCCTTCACGATTTTCGCGCAGGCACAGGACCGCAGCGGCTATGCCTGCGCGACGCTTGCACCGCGGGCCGGCATGCGCGCTGCCATTCCGCCGATGGATCCGAGGCCCCTACGCAGCATGGCCGATATGGGCATGGGCGCGATGCACGACATGGCGCATATGCAAGCGGGCGCGGTCAATCACGCCGCCATGGGGCATGTGATGCCAAGTATGGAGCCCGCGATGGCGATGCCGGGCATGGATCACGCCGCTATGGGGCATGGCGCGGCGGTTACGGTCAGTGCCGCTGCCATCAACGCTGATGGCGTCGATCCGAAGTCTCTGGCCGGACAGATCAATGTCGACAATGTCGCAATGCAGCCGATCAATCGCTTAGGCGAGCCCGGCACCGGCCTCGAAAATAATGGCCGCCGCGTTCTCGTCTACACCGATCTGAAAGCGCTGAAGCCGGATCCGTATATGAATCCGCCGGAACGCAACATCGAATTTCATATGACCGGCAATATGGAACGCTGGGTTTGGGGCTTTAACGGGAAGAAATTTTCCGAAGCGGCACCCATTCATGTGAAGCACGGCGAGACGGTGCGCTTCGTCATGATCAACGACACGATGATGGAACATCCGATCCATCTGCACGGATTTCTGTTCGCGGTGGAGAACGGAAATGACGGCGCGCTGCCGCTGAAGCACACCATCAATGTCAAGCCGGGCGAGCGCATGAGCTTCATCTTCATGGCGCACACGAAGGGCTATTGGGCTTTTCACTGCCACCTTCTCTATCATATGGACATGGGCATGTTCCGCACGGTGCTCGTGTCGTGAATGTTGCGCGTTGCATGACTGTAAGGGTGCTTCTTTGCGCTGCGTGCCCGGCGCATGCGCAAATGCAGCATGGCGGCGAGGCCAGCGAAGCGGCGCCTTATGGCGTACCCACCGCTGATCAGCATGTTTGGAGTCACATTCTTCTTGATCGTTTCGAGTACCGCGCAGGTGGCGACGGCGGATTGAATTGGGACGCGCAGGCCTGGATGGGGACCGATAGCAACCGCGTCTGGCTGAAAAGCGAAGCCACATTGCGGGATGACGGAAAGCTCGAAGACGGTAAACACGAAATTCTCTATGACCGGCCGATCTCCACCTATTTCGACCTGCAGGCGGGATTGCGTGTGGATGCGGATTCGCGCGCCGGGCGAAACTGGGGCGCGATTGGTATCCAGGGCCTTGCGCCGAATTTCTTCGAAGTGTCAGCGACGCTTTACGCCAGCGATGCAGGACATTTCGCCGGCAACGCCGCTGGTTCGTTCGATCTCTTGTTGACCCAACGACTCATTCTGCAACCGCAACTCGAACTCAATTTCTACACGCAGTCCGAATCCGACCGGGCCATCGGCTCCGGTCTTTCCGATCTCGAAGCGGGTTTGCGTCTGCGCTACGAGATCACGCGCAAATTCGCACCTTACGTGGGCGTCTCGTATGAAAGCTCGTTTGGAAAGACACGGCGCTTGGCGCGCAGCCATGGCGATGACACCGAGAAATTCCGCTTCGTCTTTGGCGTTCGGGCTTGGTTATAGGGCTGCCATTGGAGGCAAATCATATGGATTTGTACCGGCAATCGAACCTGGCCTATTGGGAGAGCGTGGTTTCGATACACCTCGCGTCCAAGTTCTATCGCGTCGACGAATTTCGGCGGGGCGTCAATGTGCTCGATCCCATCGTGCGCGAACGCATCGGTGATGTTCGCGGCAAAAGGCTTCTGCATCTGCAATGCCATTTCGGGCTGGACACGCTGTCACTGGCGCGCATGGGCGCCGAGGTAACGGGCGTCGATTTCTCGCCGCGCGCGATAGAGACAGCGAAAGCGTTGGCAAGCGAAACAGGTCTATCCGCCAGCTTCGTGGAGGGTGACGTCACTGCACCGCCGCTTCCACCGGCCGCGTTCGATATCGTCTTTGCATCGTGGGGCGCGATCATGTGGATTGAAGACATCAGTGCCTGGATGCGCGCGGCGGCGAAGGCACTTGCCGTCGGTGGTCGTTTGCTTTTGGTCGAAGGACATCCAGCGATGATGATGATGGACGAGCATGTTTCACCCAGGTCGCCGTTCACGATGCGCTATCCCTATCAATCGCGAATGCCGGAGATGAATGAATTCGATCGCGACTATGCCGATCCGAGCGCTCGCATAGAGGGAGAGATCTTCATATGGTCGCATGGTGTCGGAGAAATATTGAATGCAGCTATTGCCGCCGGGTTTGAAATTCGAAGCTTCGAAGAGCTTGATCGCGTTCATTGGGCGGCGCTGCCGCAATTGATCAAGCGCGACGAAGTCTATTGGGCGCTTCCCGATGGGGCGCCGTTTCTTCCGCTTGCATTCGCGCTGGAGGCGCGACGCGTCGGAGTTAAGTGAGGGCGTCTTGAGAGCCAGGCGCCTAAAAACGTAAAGCGGATTTCGTTGCCGAAATCCGCTCCCGCTCGCGTTCGCCAATTAAACTGTGATGTCTGCTTACGGCAGAAAAGGCGTGTTCGTCAAAGCCTTCTGATACGAAAACGTCTCGTAAATCATATATTTTTGCGTGCGGGACGAAATAAGAACGCTAAGCGAGCGAGTGTTCCGCTACCGCAACGCAAGGCCGGGAATAAGGCGATTTTACAGCTCCCGAATGGGTTAAGGCGCGTAACCCACTCCCCCATTGAAATTGCCGGAGATCTCGACCTCCCCGCCGGGTGAAGGAGCGGAAGCGTTGTCGCCATTTTGGAAATAGGCTTCGGAAATGTTCTGCGTCGGCACGCAAACATTTTCCACATAGGTGTAAAACAAATTGCCGACGCCATAACGGCGCATGTTCTCGCGCTCGGTACAGTCCGGCACCTTTTCGGCGATGGCGCATTTGACCAAGCCATCCTGATAGTGCCGTAGGGCCTCACCGCGTTTGCAGGTTAGCACAGCGCCGCTTTCAAACAGGCCGGCAAGTCCTTGGCTGCTTTGAACCACATCGCCGATCGTGACTTTCAGCGACGAGCCTTCGAGGCAGCGATATAATTCCTTGTCGAAGCTTGAATCGACCCAAGTCTCCGGAATCATGCGCGCCGCGGGATGCTCGCGGCCGCGCACGTCAACGCAGATCGCGTGAATGGATTTCACCACCGTTGCGGCTTGCTGTTCGCACGCGGTTTGCGCCGGTTGTGTCGTCACCGCAATCTGGCCGAAATCACCGCTGCGGTTGATGATGGTGACATAGCTGGAGCCGCCGCCACGTATGAAGCCGAAGGCCTGTGCCTGGGCCTCTGCTTGTGCCTGTGCGGAGGCTTGCGCGGAAGCGTAGGCGCTCACTTGCGCAGAAATGTCGATATTGACGTTCTTATTGATGGTGATGTTCTTGGACGCGTCGATATTCTTGTTGATGATGATCGTCTTCGACGCGTCGATGTTTTTCTCGATATTGATGTTCTTGTTGATGGTGATCGGCTTATTGATCGTGATCGGTTTGTTGATGATGATCTTCTTGGAGAAGTCGAAATTATTGGTCTTGTTGTTGTTGATGGTCTTGTTCAAGTTGAATGTATTGCCGCCATGCCCGCCGTTATTGGGCCCACCGCAGAGCTGGGCCGGCGCGGGTGCCAAACTGAAATTTCCTATTGGAGATGCGGCGTAGGCAGGCATGCCGGCGCCGATGAGGGCGCACATGGCGATACCGGAAATGGCCGGACGCCAAGTTCCCGTATGTGGAGTTTTCGAACGCAGGCTCATGAAGAGGTCCCGTGGCGAAAGATCGAATAAATTACCTCGGTCGAATCGGCCGCATGTCGTCATCCGGTCGCCTTGACAAAGGCTTTGGTCCCAGCGCTTCAGTTTCATGTTCCGTGCCACATCGAAGGGCCCTCTGTGCCCGCTCTTCACCCCCGGGTTTCAGAATCATGTGCCATAACGGAACAGTCTCGGCAGGGCGGCGTGCCCCGGCCACCGTGCGACGGCAGCGATGATCCCGATTTCGGACGACAATCCCACTAGGCGCCGGCCGATCGTGAACTGGGTTGTGGTCGCCAGTTGCGTGCTGGTCTATTTGGTGCAGATCAGCCTCACCGAGGACCAGCACGACGCGGCCCTGGGAGCGTTCGCTTTTGTCCCGGTCAGTGTTTTCGGCAGCAGCGGCGATTCAACCGCGTTCCCCTTCCCCGATTGGGCCTGGCTGACGCTGATTACTTCAATGTTCATGCATGGCGGCTTGCTGCATCTCGGCGGCAACATGCTTTACCTCTGGATCTTCGGAAACAATGTCGAAGACGCCATGGGGCATGGGCGTTATTTCGTGTTCTATTTGCTGGTGGGCATCGCTGCCACGGCGGCCGAGGGGTTGATGGATCCCTCCTCGACCATCCCGGTGATCGGCGCTTCGGGCGCGATTTCCGGCGTTCTTGCCGCCTATGTCCTCGTTTTTCCCCGGGCTCGCGTCACCGTAGTTGTGCCGCTTGGGGTTCTGCTCTACCCGATGAAAATCTCAGCCATTTTCGTGGTCGGCTTCTGGTTTGTCCTCCAGCTGATGTCGGCGGCCATGGCCAATCCGGGCGAGCCCGGGGTGGCTTGGTGGGCGCATATTGGCGGGTTTATCGCCGGCGCCATTCTGATCCCGTTTTTTTCGCAATACCCCCTGTTCGGCCGGCGCCGCCTCGGTCCCTGGGGCTGATCCAGCTTCCCATCTGACGTCACGTCCACACCCGCGCTCTGCCCCCTGCTTGGCACGGCTTTCGCTCTTGTTCCGTCGCGGCCCCTAAAAACCGGCCGCAATGGTTCAAGGTGGAACAACCGGTACGGGTGTGGGTCAATGAAACATCGCAACAGTCATTTCGCTATCGGATATTGGAGCCGCCTTCGCCGCGGCCGTGCCGTTCCGGACCAGGCCGATATCGATCCCCGCGCCCTAAAACGCCTGCTTCCCTTCGTTTTTCTTCTCGACGCCAGCCGTGATGGCAAATTCGTCTACCGCCTGGCCGGCACGACTTTGTGCGAACGATTCGGCATGGAATTGCGCGGGCTCGATTTTCTGGCGCATTGGGATGCCGATAGCGGTGAGCGCCTCTCCGTGCTCCTGCGTCAATCGCTCAAGACGCGCACGCCCCTTTGCGTGACGTCGGTCGGAGCCACTGACGATTGCCGCATGGTAGAAATTGAAACCGTGCTGATGCCCATCAGTTTCGGCAGCGAGGAGCCCGAGCGCTTTATTGCCGTGGCCCAATTGTTGTCGGATGTCGGGCCAATTCTCGGACGTGCCCTCACCTTCGAACGGTTGGTCTCGGCGTCCTTGGTGCGCGAAGGCGCATCCGAGAACATCAGCGACGATGCATCGCCGCCGCCGCCCCCGCCACGCCTGCGTCCCCGCGAAGAGGGAACGTCTCATCCGCGCGCGCCGCATTTGCGCCTCGTCGTGTCGCAAAATATTGCGGCGGAAATATCCGACCCGCTGACCGCGGATGCGCATCGTGCGCTAAGCCGGCTCTATTCCTTGCTCAGCACGCCGTTGCCGCGTTCGCGATTAACGCCGGTAAAGATCCGTTAACGAGAAGATTAGCGCGCCGGCGCATCCTGAAGGGTGCGTTCGGTCGCCGTTGGATCGCGGTTCATGCGCTCAATGGCAGCGCGGTCGCGCTCTTGCTTGCGCATGAACTCCACTTCGTAGCGCTCGACGGTCAGTCGAAAACTATCGAAGGCGTCGAGATCGTCACGCCGCCGCGCATCGCAACGTTCGCGCGGATAACGCTGCGTTTCCTGGCACCAATAGGAAAAATCCTGATTGCGCACGTCGAAGGTGCGCGGCGGCGAATTTACTTGCCCGGTGACCGAACTTGTAGCGGCCGGCGTTTGTGCCTCGGAAACCATAGGCCACGCCAAGCCTAAGGATACACCCAGGGCAAGGCGCGCGAGACGAGAACGGATAAAAATGGAATTGCGCATGGAATGCGGCGCCTCCAATGGTTTTTCATCGCTATCTTATGCCGGGCCGGACCGCAGCGCCACCTCGCGAAAATATCGTCATGGCTAACGCGGAACACAATATTTCCGGGCCGCTTAAACGTTTTGTTGAGCAGTAGACGGCTAGATTTCCCAATGAAAAACCAGATGCAGGACAACCCGGCGTCCATGGACTCGCAGACCGACATCGTCAAACCGCCGCCGGAAGATGTGATTGCGCGCGCAGCGCAAGAGCGGCGGCGTTTCCGGCGCGTGACGATATCTGCCACCGGCCGTCTTTACGTTCCTGCGACGCAAGAAGAAGCAATCTGCACGGTCGAAGATATTTCACCGGGCGATGCATCGTTGATCTGCGAACTCAAACGCGAGCCGCAAGGGCGCTGCGTCATCTATCTAGGTGGGTTCGGCCGCTTTGAAGGCCCGGTGGTGCGCGTCAAATCCGCCGGTTTCGTCATGACGTTCACATGCTCGACGCAAAAGCGCGAGAAGCTTGCCGATCAGCTCATTCTCGAAACCAATCGCCATCTCCTCAGTGAAGGCGATATGCGCCGCCATGACCGCGTTGAAGCGGCGTCGGGAAGCTTCACGCATTTCACGCGGTTCACCGGCGATCAGATTCGCTGCGAAGTGTTGGATCTCTCGCTTACCGGCGTTTCGGTACGCTCCGATGCGCGTCCGCCGATCGGCGAACATATTCTCATCGGCAATCGCGCAGGGCGAATCGTGCGCCATCACGGTGAAGGCATCGGTATCGAATTTCTCGGCAGCACGGCGTCGGAAAAAGTTACGCCTGTGATTGCCAGCGCGGGACCGCGCTCCTATGCAGGTGCATTGTCGCACGGGATTACCGGGCTGACCGCCGCGCGCTAAGGCGCGTCTCTTCACAATCGAACGGGAATGCCAGCGTCGGCCAGGCGATGCTTTGCGTCGGCAATAGTCGCTTCGCCGAAATGGAATATAGACGCCGCCAGCACAGCGCTGGCGTGGCCTTCGCGCACGCCGGTGACGAGATCGTCGAGCGTGCCGACGCCGCCGCTGGCAATCACCGGCACTGGAACGGCATCGGCAATGGCGCGCGTCAGCGGAAGGTCATAGCCCTTACGCGTGCCGTCGCGGTCCATCGAGGTGAGAAGAATTTCACCGGCGCCGAATTCGCACAGACGCTTCGCATGCTCAACCGCGTCAATGCCGGTGGCATTGCGTCCGCCATGGGTGAACACTTCGAAGCGGCCCGGAGAGACTTGTTTGGCGTCGATGGCAACGACAATGCATTGACTGCCGAATTTCTCGGCGCCTTCGCGCACGAAGTCCGGCCGCTTCACGGCTTCGGTGTTGATCGACACTTTGTCGGCGCCTGCCAGCAGCAAAGCGCGAATGTCGTCGATAGTGCGTACACCGCCACCGACGGTCAGCGGCATGAAGCAGGCTTCCGCGGTGCGGCGCACGACGTCGAGCAGAATGGGGCGCTTCTCGTGGCTTGCCGTTATGTCGAGGAAACACAGTTCATCGGCGCCGGCCGCGTCATAGATGATCGCCTGCTCCACGGGATCGCCGGCATCGCGCAAGCCGACAAAGTTCACGCCTTTGACGACGCGGCCGTCTTTGACATCGAGGCAGGGAATGATGCGGATCTTGAGCACGGGCGAGAGCCTTATAGCCTCATCTATCGGCGCGCCAGAGCGGCAACCGAGAGCAAAGCGCGCCCCGCTGCCGCTTCGGCCGGAACGGCCGTGGTCTTGGTCAGAACCTCCGCCTCGTAGATCAGCGTCAGCGCTTCTTCCAGTTTCGACCGGGCCCAGCGCGACGCTTGCGCCTCAAACGAGCGGGCGCGAGAGAAATGCACCGGCGGGCGCAATTTGCGGACGGCAGACCCCACATCGCCCCCGGAATCGGCTTCACCGCGCACCTGTAGCAGGCGCTGGAAATGGCCGAGTGTTAAGCGCAACACCGCGACCGGCGACATGCCCGCCTCCCACAGCCGCGATAGGGCTTGGTCCAGCCGCACGAAATCGCCTTCGCCGACCGAGTCACAGGCTTCGTCCATCCGAAGCTCGGATTCGTTGCCCATCACGGCCAGCACATGTGCGGTCGTTACCGTCTTGTCGCCGGTGGCGTAGAGCGCCAGCTTTTCCAATTCACGGCGGGTGATGCCGCGGTCCGATCCCAGCCGCGACACCGCCATACCCAGCGCATCGGGCTCAATTGAAAGTCCGTCCGCCTTCAACGCGTTGCGCACGACGTCGCCGAGATCGCGCGCCGAATCGCCGTAACACGCCATCGCGGCGGCGTTCTCCGCCTCTTCGAAAATGCGGCGCAGCGACGAGCCCTTCGCCAGATCGCCGCCTTCGACGACGATCAGCGCATCGCCGGTCGGCGCATCGAGAAAGCGTTCGAATAATTTGGCGGCGCCATTGCCGGCATTGCGCACGCGCACGACGCGTCGTCCCCCCAGCATCGAAATGGCGGCGGCTTCATCCCACAGGCGCGCAGGGTCGGCGCCAAGCGTGCTCTCGTCCAATTCGGCGACACGAAACGGGTCGTTGAGGTCTGGCACGATGGATTTTGCCAAAGCCTCGGCGCGCTCGCGCACAAGGCCCTGGTCCGGACCGAAGACCAGCGCGGCCGCGATGTGCGACGGCGGCCGCTGCGCAAAGCGCTCCGCATCCTGCGGCTTCACAATCATTGGATTCCGCCATTGGCTTCGCGGAAATAGACCGCAAGCTCGGTGCGAATGCGCTCGGCAATGTCGTTGGCGGCGCGGTCGCTGGCGTCGCGCTCGGCGATAACAGTCGCGAAGGGCGAGGTGGCAACGTTGTAGGCCGACAGCGCGCTGACTTCACCGCTGCGCACCGGCGCGGATGCGCCGGCTGGCGTCAATTCGTAATGCGCGATCAGCGAGTAATTGTAGCGCGTGATGGAGGCGTTGGTTTGCAACGCCACCGCATCTTTGCGTTCGCGCAAAGTCAGCTTCAGTTTGTAGGGCGCGTTCTGAGCGCGCGCATTGGCGCTGAACAGATCCAGAAGATTGTTGCGCAGGCGGTAGCCGACGCGTTCCGGAATGGGTTCCACATAGATGGATTGGAGGAGCGCGCCCGGCGTGCGCGCGCCAGCGGTTACGCCGGCCGTGCCGTAAAGCGGCTGAAATCCGCACGCCGACAGCGATGTTCCGATTGCGACAACCGCAAGAGCTGTCCGAAAAAATACTGTCATTCCCGGCCCCACCTCTCGAAGCGAGCCCTGCTCGGGTTCAGGCAATCTTTGCGACGACGTTGGCAACACGACCCGGCACGTAGACGAATTTCACAAATTGCTTGTCGCTAAGATCGCGCTGCACAGAGTCCAGGTTCATGACCATGCCCTCTACAAGGGCCTTTTCCGCATCGGGAGCAACTTCAATTTCGCCGCGCAATTTGCCGTTGACCTGCACGCCGATTTTGATCGTGTCGCGGCGCACCAGCATTGCATCGGCCTTCGGCCATGGCGATTCCACAATCAGAACAGAATGGCCGAGCCGCTGCCAATTGGTTTCCGCCAAATGCGGCATCATCGGCGCCGACAGCAGCACGATGGTTTCGAGCGCTTCGCGCCGCACGGCACCGTCGGTGTCGCCAGCTGTGCCGATGGCATTGGCCAACTCATAGATGCGCGCGACGGCGCGGTTGAACCGCAAATTCGCCAGATCGTCGGTCACCGCATCGATGGCGCGGTGGGTGGCGCGGCGCAATTCCAATGCGGCGCCGTCTATCTGTCCGATGGGTGTTCCCACCGGCGGCAGATTTGCCGCTTCGCCTACCAGGCGATGAATGCGCTGCACGAAACGCCAGCAGCCTTCGGCGCCTTCCTGCGTCCATTCGATGTCGCGTTCCGGCGGCGTGTCGGAAAGCATGAACCAGCGGATCGTGTCGGCACCGAACGTGTCGATGATGGCTTCCGGCGCCACCACATTCTTTTTCGACTTCGACATTTTCTCGGAAGGGCCGACGGCGATGGGTGCGCCTGTGCCTTTGCGCACGGCGCCATCGCTGCGCTTCTCAATGTCGGCGGGCTCAACCCAATTGCCGTCTTGGTCCTTATAGGTCTCGTGACACACCATGCCTTGCGTGAAGAGGCCGGCGAAGGGTTCGTCCACTGACACGTGGCCGGCGCGGTGCATCGCGCGGGTGAAGAACCGGGCGTACAGCAAATGCAGAACCGCGTGCTCGACACCGCCAATATATTGATCGACGGGCAGCCAGTAATCGGCAGCGTCCTTGTTCACCGGCGCTTCCGCTTCCGTGTCGGCGAAACGCGCGAAATACCAGGAGGAATCGACAAACGTGTCGAACGTATCGGTTTCGCGCCGCGCGTCCGCGCTGCACGACGGGCATTTGATCTGCTTCCAAGTGGGATGCAGCTCCAGCGGATTGCCGGGTACGTCGAAGCGCACATCCTCCGGCAGAACGACCGGCAAATCCTTTTCCGGCACGGGAACGATGCCACACGCAGCGCAATGCACCACCGGAATCGGGCAGCCCCAATAGCGTTGACGTGAGACCAGCCAATCGCGCAGGCGATAATTCACCGTGCGCGTGCCGGTGCCCTTGCCTTCCATGCGCGTCGCCATTTCGGCTTTGGCGCTTTCGACATCCATTCCATCGAGAAAGCGTGAATTGGCGAGACGCCCGGGACCTGTATAGGCCTCGTTGCCGACCGCGAACGTGGAAGCATCTGCGCTCTCGGGAACGACCACCGGCAATACCGGCAATGTATATTTGCGCGCGAAATCCAAATCGCGCTGGTCATGCGCCGGGCAGCCGAATATAGCGCCGGTGCCGTAACCCATCAGCACAAAATTGGCGACATAGACCGGCAATTCCCAGCTGTCGTCGAAGGGATGGACCGCGCGAAGGCCCGTGTCGTAGCCGAGCTTCTCGGCGGTCTCGATGGCTTCTTCCGCGGTGCCGAGGCGACGGCATTCAGCGACAAAGGCCGCAAGCTTGGGATCGCGCGCCGCGAGATTCTGCACCAGCGGATGATCGGGCGAGAGCGCCACGAAGCTGGCGCCGAACAGCGTATCTGCCCGCGTCGAGAATACTTCGATCGCGGGCTCGCGCGCGCCGCGCAGCGCGAAGGAAAAACGCATGCCTTCGGAGCGGCCGATCCAGTTCTTCTGCATGATCCGGACTTTCTCCGGCCAGCGCGAGAGACCGTCCAACGCGCCGATGAGGTCGTCGGCGAAGGATGTGATCTTGAAGAACCATTGCGAAAGCTTGCGCCGCTCGACGATGGCGCCGGAACGCCAGCCGCGGCCGTCGATCACCTGCTCATTGGCAAGCACGGTGTGGTCGACCGGATCCCAATTGACGTCGGCTTCGGCGCGGTAGACGAGGCCAACACGGAAAAAATCCAGAAACAATTTTTGCTGGCGCGCGTAATAGGCTTCGTCGCAAGTGGCGAATTCGCGCGACCAATCGATCGCCAGCCCCATTTGTTTGAGCTGCCCGCGCATCGCGGCGATATTGGCGTAGGTCCAGGCGCGCGGATGCACGCCTTTTTCGCGGGCGGCGTTTTCAGCCGGGAGGCCGAACGCGTCCCATCCCATCGGATGCAAGACGTTATGTCCTTGCGCGCGGCGAAAGCGCGCGATGACGTCGCCCATGGTGTAATTGCGCACATGGCCCATATGGATGCGCCCCGACGGATAGGGAAACATCTCGAGCACATAGGCTTTGGGCTTGGTGGAATTGTTCTCGGCCCGGAACGATTGTTTTCCGTCCCAGACGGACTGCCAGATACGTTCCGATTCCTTGGCGTTATAGCGCGCCATATGCGTGTCCTAGATATTGTTCTGACTTGGTATTTGAAATGGCGGGCACGCCATTCCCCAAAGCCTCATGGCCCAGAGCTTCATGGCATCGACGCGCCAGAAGTTCAAACCCGAGTTCAAGCCCCGCGTTTAAATCCGGACGCGCGTTCGCGCAGATGTGGCGGAGGCGAACTTCGCCGCAATAGGCGGAGCGATTACTGCAGCGAAGCGAGGTGAAGTTCGCGGGCGCGGGTAAGGATCGCGTTCTCGACCCGGACCGGCGTATTGGGATTCACGGCCGCGTCGACCCAGCCATCGGCGGTGCGGGCCTGACGGAATACCGCGACCTTCAACGCGTCGGCGCGCAAGCGGCGATCGAGAATATAGGCGGTGACCTTCATGCGGTCGTTCGGGGTCTCGGGCGCGGAGTACCAATCGGTGATGACGATGCCGCCGACCGGATCGCCGGAAGACAGCGGCATGAAATTCAGCGTGTCGAGCGTGGCGCGCCACAAAAACGCGTTAACGCCAAGCTGCGGGCCGCCGGCATCAATTGCCGTTTCTTCACCGGTGCCAAAAAGCCAATCCCATGAACCGCTGCTGGAAGGCGTGCCGATAGTGGCCGTGGCGGGGGCAGTTGCGGCAGGGGCGGTGCCATCGGTGCTGCAGGCGGCAAGTAAACACGCACACGCGGCGATAATCAGAATCCGCATCGACTGGTCCTTATTGCTGTTCGAAACGAGTGCCGCGTTGGACCGGCGCCCCCCGGTCTGCCGCGTGCAGCGCCGCTTATACTGACCGCCCCGCGCTGGCGCAACGCTGCTAGCGACCACCGCCATAGGTGCCGGTCTGTCCGTTTTTCTTTTCAGTGTCGGTCAGGCAATCGCCCGGGCTCCTCGAAAAGGGCCAGAAAAAGCCCTTTGTACAGGCCGCTTCGCCGGCCGGTGCTGGCGCTGCCGCCGGTGCGGCGGGAGCAACCGTAACGACGGGCGCGGCAGGAGCCGGCGCATTGGGAACCGGTTGAGAAACCTGCGTTGCCGCCACATTTGCAGCACTCGCTTCGGCCCCGCGATAGACGCCAATCTGGCCGTTTTTCTTTTCAGTGTCGGTCAGGCAATCGCCGGGATCACGCGCGAAGGGCCAGAAAAATCCTTTGTTGCAAGCCGCCTCTGCATTGGCAGGCGGCAGAGATGCGACCATCGCTGGGGCGGCATTTGATTGCCCCGAATTCATCTGAGCGGCATTCACCTGCGCCGCGTTGGCTTGGAAGGTGTTCGCGGGCGGCGGCGCGGCTGTCACCACCGGGGCGTAAGCATCTTCCAAAAGGCCGCGATTACTATTGGGGTTGGACCCGAATAGGCCAAACATGCCTCCACTCGAAGTGGCGGGGGCGAGATTGACGACTTGCGCGCCTGGCACCGTGGCTGGATTGCCATAAACGCCGGTCTGTCCGTTGCGGATTTCAGTGTCGGTCAGGCAGTCGCCGGTCTCGCGCGAAAACGGCCACAAAAACCCTTTGGAGCAATTTTCGACCGTCACGACGGGAGCTGTAACCGGGGCGGCCACTTGCGGCGCGGCGGCGGGAGCCGTTCCGAAACTGCTCCAAAGACGGCTCAAACTGTCGTTCGGCTGCGGTTGCGCCGGCGCCGGCGCCGCGACGACGGCGTTCGCATTGCCGTAAACGCCGGTTTGGCCGTTTCTTTTTTCGACGTCGGTCAGGCAGTCGCCGGGCTCACGCGAGAAGGGCCACAAAATGCCCTTACGGCAAGGGACCTCGCCCTGCGCATTCGCGGAACCTGCAGCGGCCATTCCGGCCGTAACGACACAGGCAATAGCGGCGAACCGATAGATTCCGCGCATGTTTGACTCACTTTCCCGCGATGCACCCCAGCCACAATCCACGCGGGCATCTTTTCGGCTGATGCAGTCCGGTGCGCCCGTCGGGTGAGGCAGTTGAGATTTATAATCCACGCCGATCAAAAGGCGCAACAATTGCCGCACCGGTGCCGCGGCCACCACGGCATGGCGCGTCCGGCATGATTTCGCATATGAAGGCGGCTAAGCAGTTCCCGCTACTGCCAAGGGTTGGCGTCGCCAAGGATCGGACAATGAAGATGGTGCGTGGTTTGGTAGCCCCTTCATTGGGCGTCGCGCTGGCTTGCTTCGCGGTTAGCCCAGGCGCGGCCCAAGGCTGGGCCGACGCGCTCGCTGCCGAGCCGCCGACCTGGGAATTCGAGAATTACGAATTGCTCCTGGAAGGTTTCGCCTATGGCGCTGGGTACACGGCGGCCAAAGAGGGCGGCGACTTTGTCCCAGACCAGGAAGATTCCGATTTCGTCGGGCAAGCTCAGGCGCGACTCCGCCTTCAGCGCATTTACGATAGCGGGCTCATTGTCGGTGGCTGGATGAGCTTCCTTCTCGCGCATGATGAGCTCTCCGGCGACAATTACGGCAATGACACGATTCAGAAGGCCTATCTTTATTTGCAGACAGGTTTCGGCCGGCTCGAGATCGGACAGCAGGACGGCGCCGCCTATCAGGTCGGCGTGACGGCACCGACGGTCGACGACCACATCAGTCTGGAAAATCCCGACAGTATTTTGTTTCGCGATTCTCCTGTGTTCTGCAAATGTGGATTTCTTGAGTTCGACCAAGTCGCGCAAGTCACGCGCCAGAACACTTCATCCAATGCGGCGAAATTCACCTATATCTCGCCGCGTTTGTTTGGCGCGCAAATCGGTTTTTCCTACACGCCGAATCTGGTGAAGGCGCCGCTGCCGTTTCTCGGAAATCCTTCAAACGGGCCAGACCAGCAAGCGTCATTGGTGGAAGGTGTCGCCAGCTACAACACCTTCGTTTCCGACATCGCGATAGGACTCTCCGCCGCCTACACGCATGGGGCGTTGCGCAATCCGTCCGTGATGGGAGGCGGCGATCTATCCGATTGGAGTTTCGGCCTGCAATTCGCCAAGATGATCGGCGATGTCAGATTGTCCGGCGGCGTCGCCTATCGCATTTCCAATGGAATTGAATTTTCGCAATATGTGACTGGCAGTAGAAAAGATAACCGCGTGCATACCAGCGTGATGGCAGAGTGGAATAGATTCAGCGTTGGCGGGGAATTTTCCAGAACTGATTTCGGGCCGAGAACCGCTATAATTGATGCCTATCAGCTTGCGGCCGCATATCGTCCCAACGACAATCTTTATGTGAGCCTTGGTTGGCAGTTCTATAACTATAATAAACTGGATCCAAATTTTCCTGCTCGCCCATTCGATGAGGACGCAGGTTTTCTGAGCATCGGCTATCAGATTCCGTAAGCGTCTTTAATCAGGCAGCAGAGCTTCGATGGCGGCGAGGCCGGCGAGATGTGCGCCAGCTAAGCGTTCCGCGTTTGCGGCCGAGATGCCGCCCAAAGCAAACACCGGAATGCGCGCGCGCTGCGATGTCAGAAGAAAACGCAAAACGCCGTAGCCTGGATTGTCAGGATGGCTGGCACTGCGAAACACCGGCGCGAAAAGAGCGGCGTTGACCCCGGCAATCCGCGCACGCAAAAGCGCGCGTTCGGAATGGGCGGCGACGGTGATAAGCCAGTGCGGTTGCCTGACGCGCCAGCGCGCCGCATCAATCATGCGCGCTTCGGGAATATGAATGCCGTTCGCACCGACGCGCGCGGCCAATAGAGGATCGCCGGCAATGAGAAATAAAACGCCCCGGCGTTTCGCCACCGGCGCCAGTTCCATTGCCAGCCGCGCGCGTTTAGGCGCGTCGCGGTGGCGCAGGATCAGCGCAGCGCCTATAGGCAATGCCAGGAGCGCACGCATGGGATCGGGCACGCGCGCTTCGTCGGTCATGAGAATAAGCGCTGGAAGCCTGGTATTGGCGGCGGCGCGATTGAGTCGGCGTGCCGCTCTTGCTAGCTTCGCGCGCGCCAAATGCGACGCCAAAATATGACCCCCGATATTGAAATCGACCGCGGACCGGCGGCCAATCTTCAAACCATACTTGCCCGGATTGACGCAGCACGAAAGGCGGCGGTGGCGCCCGCGCCAAAAACAATTCTGGTGGCCATCTCCAAATCGCATGAGGCCGAACGCATTCTTCCGGTGCTTGAAGCCGGCCATCGCGTGTTCGGCGAGAACCGCGTGCAGGAAGCCAGAGCCAAATGGCCGGCGCTACGTGAGCGCTTCGCCGACATCGAGCTTCATCTTGTCGGCCCCTTGCAAAGCAACAAGGTCCGCGAGGCGCTGGAGCTGTTCGATACGATCCATTCGCTCGACCGGCCGAAACTCGCCGAGGCGCTGGCAGCGGAAATCGCCCGCGGGGCGCGCGCTCCCAAACTCTTCATTCAGGTGAACACCGGTGTTGAGCCGCAAAAAGCCGGCGTGGCGCCACAAGATGCCAGCGAATTTGTCCGCCATTGCCGCGACGCGCTGGGACTTGCCGTGGCTGGACTGACGTGCATTCCGCCTGTCGCCGAAAATCCGGTGCCGCATTTCGCGCTGCTGCAGAAACTCGCGCGCGAAAATGGGCTCGCGCATCTCAGCATGGGCATGAGCGACGATTTCGAAACCGCGATACGCTTCGGCGCCAGCCATGTGCGCATCGGCACCGCCATATTCGGCACGCGGGTTACGGTTCAACCGTAAGATAAGAATCCGCGGAGATTTGCGTCAGCGCCTCCAGAAGGTCGTCGCGTGCAAACGCGACGCAACCTTCGGTCGGCGCGAAATCCTCCTTGGCCACGTGCAGAAAAATCGCACTGCCTTTGCCGGGAATGACGGGATCGTCATTGTATCCGACGACCAACACTACGTCGTAAAGGGAATCCTCGCGCCACAGCGATTCCGCGCTGGCATCGTAGGGAAGCTTTACCGGGCAATTATAGGCGGGATCGTTCGGCGCATCGCACCAGCCGTCGTCAGGCGCGATGGCGCTAACCGGCAGCGCGCTACGCGGCGCACGCAGCCTGTCGGCGCGATAGAGAACCCAGCGCAGCTTCCATTGTCCGACCGGTGTAAGCCCGTCGCCTTCGCGTGTTTTCACGCCAATGCCGGCGCGGCCTACCGCGCAGCGTCTCGCGCCTTCGTCCCAATCCGCGATGTAAATGCCGCTTTGGCGCCGCACGAAGATATTGCCGCGCGTCACGCCAAATGTCCGCCGCGTTCGGACTTTGCCTTGAGATAGGCCTGGTTGTGCACGTTCTCGGGAAAATGATGCGGCACGCGTTCGGCGACCGTGATGCCGGCGGCTTCCAGCGCGCGGATCTTTTCCGGGTTGTTGGTCATCAGCCGCACGGAGCGATAGCCCAGACGTCCCAACATGCGCGCGGCGATATCGTAGAGCCGCTCATCCGGCTCGAAGCCGAGGCGCATATTGGCCTCGATCGTGTCGAAGCCTTCGTCCTGCAACCGATAGGCGCGCATCTTATTCATCATGCCGATGCCGCGGCCTTCCTGGGCCAAATAGAGCAAAACGCCGCCGCCGGCAGCGGCAATGGCGGCCACGGCGCCGCGCAGCTGGTCGCCGCAATCGCATTTCAGCGAGCCTAGAAGATCGCCGGTAAAGCATTCCGAATGGAGGCGGGCGAGCACCGGTCCCGGCGTTGCCAGCGAGGCACTGGTCTTAACGCCGATCACAATGGCGTAATGTTCGGGTCCGCCGTCGCGGGGGCGAAACACCACCAATTCGCAAGATTCCGCGCCCGCCAAGGGCACGCGTGCACGCGTTACCAGCTGAAATCCCTTCGCGGTGTCTGCTTCGTAGGCGCGAATGGCGATGGCGCTAACCTGCGAGAGCCCCTCAACCTGGGCGAGCTTTGCCGCAATTTCGTCACCAGGCTGGAACACAAGAGTCGCTGGAAGAAGCCCCGCCAGCTTCGCCAGCTTCAACGAGGCCGCCGCCCCTTCGGGCGGGGCCGCGCGGTCGGTGACGAAGGGCCCCTTAAGGGGATTGTCCAAATCGGCAGTGGGATCCGCGATGGCTCGGATCGCCTCGGCGCCGGCTTCGGGTGGGATATGAACGGAAACGATTTCCGGTGTGTAGAGAGGGATTTTCAGGGTGGCGGCGCGCGCATGAGTCAGGATCAGACGTGCCTCCGTGCCCGCGTCCGCGATGAGCGCCCGCAAGGTCTCGTTACGCATGGTTTCCGCCGCAACCGCGATCACGCTGCCGCCTGTGCTGGGCGCCGTGATGAAAATGGGAACGCCCCGGCGCAAATCGCCGGCCGCGCGTTCCACGCGATGCGGATCATGAATCAGAGAAGCGGCTTGTCCGGCTCCGGCAGCCTGCCCATCTTTGTTTTGCGCCGTCATGGCTCGGACATACACTGCCTTAGCCGGGCGGCATAGAGTTGCGAAAAACCGTTATATTTCAATTGGGAGGTATATAATGCCAAGTGCGAAGCGGGTGCTTCTTGTCGATGACGACGAGATGCTGCGCAGCTCGTTGGCCGAGCAGTTTTCCCTAAACGGGTATCAGCCGGTTGAAGCTGCCAACTGCGCCGAGGGCCGAGCCAAGGCACAGGACGGACTCTATGAGTTCATCGTCCTCGATGTCGGGCTTCCCGATGGCGATGGCCGTGCTTTGTGCGGTGAGCTGCGCGAGCGCGGCATTAGCTGCCCGATGGTGATGCTGACCGCATCGGATTCCGACGACGCCACGATTGAAGGCCTACGCGCCGGCGCGAACGACTACATCACCAAACCTTTCCGCTTCAACGTTCTGATGGCGCGCCTCGAAGCGCATTTGCGCAGCCATCAAACCAGCGAGGAAGCGATCTATAAGATCGGGCCGTATACATTCCGGCCGAGCGCCAAGATTCTTCTGGAAGGCATCAAGCGCGTGCGCTTGACCGAGAAGGAAACCAATATCCTGAAATTCCTTCAGCGCTCCGGCGACACGGTCAGCCGTGAAGTTCTGCTGCACGAAGTGTGGGGCTACAACCCGGCGGTCACGACCCACACGCTGGAAACCCACATCTATCGGTTGCGCCAGAAGATCGAGAAAGATCCCAGCCGCGCCGAGATATTGGTCACGGAAACCGGCGGCTATCGTCTGATCGCCTAGGCGATCAAATGGGCACGAGCACTCTCGCCATCCGTCCGCTGCAAACGAGCGAACGCGATGCGTGGGAGCCGCTTTGGAACGCTTATCTCGAGTTCTATGAAACGCAATTGCCGGACTCGCTGAGCGGGGTGACGTGGCGGCGGCTCAACTATCCGGCCGAGCCGATGTTCGCGCTTGGTGCGTTTTCGGACGCGCGCCTCGTCGGCATCGCGCATTATCTCTTTCACCGCTCCTGCTGGACAGTCAGCAATTATTGCTATTTGCAGGATCTTTATGTTGCCCGCCAGGCGCGCCGGCAAGGCGTGGGCCGGGCATTGATTGAAGCCGTTGAAGCTGCGGCGCGCGAAGCGGGCGCCGGGCGACTCTATTGGCTTACCAAGGAAGACAATGCGGATGCGCGCGCGATGTATGACCAAGTGGCCGGGCGCTCCGGCTTCATTCAGTACCGGAAAATTTTCTAAGACATCATTCGTGACGTAGTGCTTCGATCGGGTCCATGCGCGCGGCGCGGCGCGCTGGGAAATAGCCGAAGGCGATACCGATGCCGGCCGAGAACACGAAGGCTACGACGACGACCAATGGTGAAAGCACGAACGGCACCGCCATGAAGCGCGTTAGAGCGACCGTGATTCCGAGGCCGAGAACGATGCCGATCACGCCGCCGAGGCCCGACATCATCACCGACTCGGTGAGAAATTGAATCATCACGTCGCGTTCGCGCGCGCCGATTGCCATGCGAATACCGATCTCGCGCGTGCGTTCGGTCACGCTCATCAGCATCACGTTCATGATGCCGATACCGCCGACAATCAGGCTGATGGCGCCGATGGCTGCCAAGAAGGCGGTCAGTACCGCCGTGGTGGACTGGATGGTGTTTGCGATCTCCACCATGTCGTCGACGCGAAAATCATCTTCCGCGTCGGGGTTGGGCAGGCGCCGTTCGCGCATCAGATCGATGATTCGCCTTTTGGCATCGGTGATCTCTTCGGACTGATTGGTGCTGACCAAAATATTCGTCACGTCGGGTTTTCCGATCAGACGCCGCTGAACCGTGCGCAGAGGCATGAGGATCAAATCGTCCTGATCCTGCCCGAATGAGGATTGCCCCTTCGCGCTCAGAACGCCAACAACCTGGCAAGGAATCTGACCGACGCGCAGCTCCAGCCCGAGCGGGTCTTGCGCTCCGAACAATTTATTTTTCGGCGTCTGACCGAGAATGCACACGGCACGTCCGTTGCGCTCTTCGGCCTCGGTGAAGGCGCGGCCCTCTCCCAATGGCCAATCGCGCACGCCCATATAGGCGTTCTCGGTTCCCGCAATCTGCGTCGGGTAGTTGGCGTTGCCGGCAACCGCAGTCGCGGCGCGCGTGGCTACGGCTGCGACAGCGCGTAAAGTAGGGACTTCGCGTTGGATGGCTTCCACATCGTCCAAGGTAAACGGCGTGGCGCCGACATTGGCACCACCGCCGCCCGGCCCGCGCCGTACGCCGGGCTGCAAGACAATGAGGTTTCGCCCCAGGGAAGAAATGCTGTCTGAGACGCTTTGCGAAACGCCGCTGCCGATGGTGACGATGATCACCACTGCGGCAACGCCGATGACAATTCCAAGCGTGGTCAAAATCGCGCGCATTAGATTCCTGCGGATTTCGCGCAAAGCGAGAATGAGAGCGTTACCGAACATCAGCGCCTCACATCCGATGCGATGAGGCCGTCGTGGAAGCGCACATGCCGCTTGGCATAGGCGGCGACGTCTTCTTCATGCGTCACGAGGACAATGGTCATGCCAAGCGTTTCGTTCAGCGATTTGAACAGGCGCATGATTTCATGCGTTTTGGCGCTGTCCAAATTCCCGGTTGGTTCATCGGCAAAGATCACATCGGGATCGGTGACGATGGCGCGGGCGATGGCGACACGTTGCTGCTGGCCGCCGGACAGTTCGGAGGCGGTATGCTGCGCGCGGTCGGAAAGTCCAACAACTTCGAGGGCCTTTAGCGCGCGTACCTTACGAACGTCCGGCGGATCGCCGCGATAGATCATCGGCAGCTCCAAATTCTCCAATGCGGTCGTCCGCTTAAGAAGATTGAAGCCTTGAAAGACGAAGCCGATATAGTTGCGCCGGAGCAAAGCGCGCTGATCGCGGCTGAGCGTGCCGACATCGAGGCCGCGAAAGAAATAATGTCCGGATGTTGGTGTATCGAGGCAACCCAGAATGTTCATCGCGGTGGATTTTCCCGAACCCGACGGGCCAAGCACGGCAACGAACTCGCCTGCCTCAATAGTCAGATCGATGCCGGCAAGCGCCGCGACTTCCGCTTCGCCCTTGCCATAGATTTTGCGCACGTCGCGCAAGTGAAGGAGCGGAACGCCGGTCACGATTATCGCCGCGTCGTAGCGAGCGTGCTTGTATCGACGATGACGGTCTCGCCGGCCTTGAGTTCGCCGGAAAGCACGACGGTGTTGGTGCCGTTTGTGGCGCCCAGTTTGATCGCACGAGGTTGCGGCTTGCCCTCTTCAAGCACCCAGACGCGGCTGACACGTTCGCCATTGGCGGCAGGGGGAAGCGCTGGGGCTGCATCGACAATGCTTTTATCGGGCGCAAAGCGAAGTGCGCCGTTCGGGACCAAAAGCAAACCCTTGATATTCGCGACCAAAATCTCGGCCGTCGCCGTAAGGCCCGGACGCAAAGACTGATCGGAATTGTCCACCAGAAGAATGCCCTGATAGGTCACAACGCCATTGGTGGTTTTCGGCGCGTTGTAAACGGCGATCAGCTTGGCGTCGAACTTACGTTGCGCAAACGCGTCCACCGAAAAAACGGCGCTTTGCCCCTCATGCACGGTGCCGATATCGGCCTCGTCAATATCGACCTGCAGCTCCATCGATTTCAAATCGCTGGCCAATGTGAACAGCACCGGCGTCTGCATGGTCGCCGCTACCGCTTGGCCGGGTTCGACACGGCGGTCGAGCACGATGCCGTCGATCGGCGAAAGAATGCGCGTTTTCTGCAAATTGGTACGATCGGAGGTCACGCGTGCCGCCGCTAACGTCGTATCGGCCTGCGACTTTTGCAGGGTGGCGACGGCGCGCTGGAGATCGGCCTCTGCCGCTTCCAAATCCTGCCGCGCAATGGTGTTGCGGTTGAAAAGTTCCTGGGTACGCGTCGTCTTGGTGCGCGTCTGTGCAAGTGTCGCTTCGGACTGCCGTACGGTGGCGCGCGCTGCCGCTAATGACGCTTCGCTTTGTTGCAATTGCGCGCGCAATTGCTCCGTGTCGAGTTCTGCCAGAATTTGGCCGCGCTTCACCTCATCGTTGAAATCGACATTCACGGAATCGATACGGCCCGATATCTCGGCGCCGACATCAACCTTTTCGCGCGGCTGCAACGTGCCGGTCGCATCCACCGTCACCAGAATATCGCCGCGCGCCGCGGTGGCCGTCAGATATTCGACCGGACGCGCGCGCAGGAAATAAGCGCTCGAAGCGGCGATGACAAGGAGGACGGCAAGAGTGCTCGCGAGCCAGATTCGCCCCTTCGTCCAGAAGCCCCGCTTTCGCGGCGCGCCTACGCCCAGACGCCGGACCATGTCCGCGTCAGGTTCCGACGTCGCAATGCGTTCGTTCATCGTGGGGATCCTACGGGGCCGGCGGGACATAAATGGTGCGCCCGGGCCAATATTTCGCGGGCCCGGGGTCTGGTTCTAAACTTTATTCTACCCGTCTGTGCGTCCCACGCCCATGCGGCAGGCCCAAAACCTTGCGGCCGCCCACCCCTCGGTGCCGGTAGGTGCCTGAAATATCCGAAAAATATCCCATTCGAGCCCTCAAGCGGCCCCATTTTACGGGCTGTATGAGAGGGGCGGGCATGGCCGCGTTTAATTTTCATTAACCATGAAAGACGTACTGCATAGGGGGAAAGGGTTTTTGGACCCCCTACGCTTCACCATCCGGAGATAGCCAGGACCATGGCGAGGCATAAACGGGACGATGACGAGGAGTCATCGGACGAGGGCCAGAACGAGGGCGCAAGCCCGCGCCGGTCCGGTTTTCGCTTTGTGCTGTTCGCTGGCGCTGCCTGGCTGCTTTTTGTTGCGGTGGTCGCCGGCTCCTATCTGATGGCCGACCTGCCGCAGATCGCAAATCTCCTGACCTACGAGCCGCGCAACGACGTCACCCTTCTGGACACCGAGGGCCGGACCATCGCGCGCCGCGGGCTTACCCAGGGCGAGGTCGTCACCGTCGAAAGCCTGCCGGCCCATGTTGGGCAAGCCTTCATCGCCATTGAAGATCGGCGCTTCTATTCGCATTTCGGTGTCGATCCGTTGGGCATCGCACGCGCGCTCAGCGCGAATATTTCCGGCGGCGCGTTCGTTCAGGGCGGCTCCACCATCACGCAGCAATTGGCGAAGAATTTGTTTCTCACGCCTGAGCGCGCGTTGCGGCGTAAAGTGAACGAAGCGTTTTTCGCGCTGCAATTGGAGAATCGCTACAGCAAGAATGAAATTCTCACGCTCTATCTCAATCGCGTGTATTTCGGCGCCGGTGTGTACGGCATCGAAGCCGCGTCACAACGGTATTTTTCAAAGCCGGCGCATGAGCTGACCTTGCTTGAAGCCGCCATGCTTGCCGGCAGCGTCAAGGCGCCGTCGCGTTACAATCCCGCCACCGATCTCGACGCTGCGCGGATGCGTGCCACGCTCGTGCTGCGCGCGATGGAAGATCAGGGCTATATCGACGACAAGAAACATCAGGCGGCGCTCAAGGCCAAGCCGAGCATTGCGCGGTTTCACGCTACGCCGGGCGCAGGTTATTTTGTCGATTACGCGCTTGAGCTTGTGCCGGTTTTGATCGGCAAGCGTACGGATGTCAGCGAGCGTCTGATTGTTGAGACGACTCTCGATCTCGACATCCAAGCCGTGGCGGAACAATCGCTGGATGCGGCCTTGGAAAAAGGGGGCGTCAAGCTCAATGCCGGACAGGGCGCGTTGGTGTCTATGACACCGAATGGCGCATTGCGCGCCATTGTCGGCGGCCGTTCTTACGACGACTCTGCATTCAACCGCGCCACCAGCGCCTATCGCCAACCAGGCTCCGCCTTCAAGGCCTTTGTGTATCTCGCGGCGCTTGAGAATGGCCGGATGCCGAACGATCTCGTGTTTGACGGTCCGGTCACCATCGGCAAATGGTCGCCGGAAAATTACGAAAGCAAATACGAAGGCGACATGACCTTGTCGCGTGCGCTGGCGCGTTCGTCTAATTCGGTCGCCGTGCAATTGGTGAATGAAGTTGGCCCGGCGCAGGTTGCGCGTGTCGCGCATCGGCTCGGCATCACCTCGCGTTTGAACGAAGTTCCGGCATTGGCATTAGGCACATCGGAAGTGACGCCGCTGGAATTGGTGACGGGCTACGCGGCTATCGCCAATGGCGGCACCGGCGTTTTCCCCTATGCGGTGACGCGCATCACGACGCTCTCCGGCAAAGTACTTTATGAGCGCCGCGGCTCCGGCTTCGGCCGTGTCATGAGCGAAGTCGACAACGCCAATATGACCACGATGCTCGCAGATACGGTGATTGAAGGAACGGGCACTGCCGCAAGGCTTAAGGGGCGTCCTAGCGCTGGTAAAACGGGCACCTCGCAATCCTATCGCGATGCGTGGTTCGTCGGCTTCTCCGGCAATCTCGTCACCGGCGTGTGGATCGGCAATGACGACAACACGCCGATGAAACGTGCGACGGGCGGCGGCATGCCGGCGCGCATTTTCAAGACATTCATGACGGCGGCCGAAAAGAACATGCCGGTGCGCGCGCTGGCCGGCACGCAGCAATTCATGGCGGATAATTACGAAGCTCCGGCCGCCGGTGATGCACATGCTGTCGCCGATGCGCCGCGCGCCGAACGCGAGCCGCAAAACCTTCTCGATGCGTTTGAGGATGTGCTCAACAAATTGTTCTGAGCAGTTCCGCTTCGCACCCCAGAAAAACAAAAGCCCCCATGCCGAAGCATGAGGGCTCTTGCCCGCGTAGAGGGACGCGTCGACTTACATAACCGCGCGGCGCGGCGCGTAACGGTGCAACCACGCACCGTTATCGCTGAGCCAGCTTTGCGGCTTTTCCATATTCGGAACCAAGGATTCGCACAGGCGCCAGAAGCGGGGCCCGTGATTCATTTCCCGCAAATGGCAGATCTCGTGCGCGACCACGTAATCGAGCACGAAAGGCGGCGCCATGATCAGGCGCCATGAAAACGAAAGGGAACGCGTCGAAGAACACGAACCCCAGCGGCTTGATGTATCGCGGATGGTTATGCGCTTGGGGCGCATGCCGACGATTTGCGCGTAATGCACGACGTTCTCATCGATGCGGCTCTTGGCTTCCTTCTTAAGCCAGTCCAGCACACGACGCGGTGCATGTTCGGGAGAACCGCTCACGCGTATTGTCGGGCGCGCCGCATCGCGGTCGATCCACACTGGGCCACGACGTGCTTCGCCCGGCGCGCGCTCACCGAGACGAACGATATGTTCGACGCCGCGCAAGAGAATGGGCGCGCCGATGGCCAGCGGCACGGGCACCGGAATATCGGCGAGGCGATCCGCGATCCAGCTGCGTTCCTTCCGCGCAAAGTCGAGGGCGCGGTCCAGCGAACGCGAACTCGGCGCGACGACGAAAACTTCTCCTGTGGATGGATCGACCTTTACGATGTAACGGCGCGCGCGCGGATTGGCGCGCAATATGATCTCCACCGTACGTCCATCGATCTTGAGCAACTCCCGCTTCGCATGTGCGGTGGTGCGTGAACCGTTCTTGGTTTTTTTTCTATCCATCGGTCTGACTCAATTCAAAGGATAAGACCCCGAGTCGTTCGTGCGTTTGCCGCGCACGTGGATGACTCACACAAAACAATTCGCTTTTGGAGCGTCGCGCGACCCGCCTGCTGACCGCCCGACCAGTCCATTTAAGCGCGCATTTCGGCCCCCTCAAAGGGGATTTTCGCGAGTCGCGAAAATTTCTTATGTGACTGAAATCAAACGCATTTTCTAAATAGGAATGGAAATATGCCACACGCATAACGAAATTACGTACAGTGTTCGGAAGATGATGCCTTGGCCTAATTTTGTGGCACTCTAGCGGGGGGCTTGGATTTGTCTGGGGCGCCAGCCTTAGCCTATGAGAAAGGGGCGAGACTGGTAGGAAGCGACGGCACCATGAGGAACCCAAATCCAGCCCGGGCTGGGGCGCTGGCAGGGGGCACAAGCCTAGCTCTGCTGCTGGGCGCGCTGCTCTTTCAGTACATAGGCGGGCTCAGCCCCTGCGAGATGTGCATCTGGCAGCGCTGGCCGCACGGGATCGCCGCTTTTCTAGGGTTGGGGGGGTATCTCCTGACCCGGAACAAGCAGATCGGCGCCGGCCCCGCGGCAATCCTCGCCCCCCTCGCGATTCTCTCCCTTATTATATCCGGCGCTATCGGCGTGTTTCAAGCCGGGGTCGAATGGGGATGGTGGGAAGGCCCGGCGCACTGCACCGGCAGCGGCTATGTGCCGGGAGCCACGACAGGCTTCGACGTCTTCAATGTCGTTCGCTGCGACGTCGCCGAATGGCGCCTTATGGGATTGTCGCTCGCGGGTTATAATGCGCTGATATCATTTGGAATCGCCGGGCTGAGCATGGTGCTGGCCAGGTCAAAGAGGTGAACGCGATGTCCGCGCCGCTTCCGCGCAAAGCCAGTCTTCCGCGTAAGACTCGGCCCGCCTCTCCGGGCGGTTCGGTGACGGCTGCGGCGGCGCCGGACGAGATTGCGTCCATGATTCGGGTGGATCATGCCGGTGAATTCGGTGCGCTTCGGATCTATGCCGGTCAGCTGGCCGTGCTGGGTCCGCGCGGTGGCGCCGGAGCGGCGGCGATCCGCAAGATGGCGGAGCAGGAACAGCATCATTTCGACACCTTCGACCGGATGGTGAAAGAGCGCGGCGTCCGTCCGACGGCGCTGCAGCCTCTATGGCATGTCGCGGGCTACGCGCTGGGTGCCGCGACCGCGCTGATGGGCGAGAAGGCCGCCATGGCGTGTACCGTCGCGGTGGAAGACGCCATCGACGAGCATTACGCGGCGCAGATCCAGAAATTGCAGGGCGTGCCCGAGGAGGCGGCGCTGAAGACGACGGTGGAACGCTTCCGTGACGACGAAGGCGAGCACCGCAAGGAAGCCTTGGCGCATGGCGCGGAATCGGCGCCGGCGTACCCTGCGTTGTCGGCCGCCATCCGCATGGGATGCCGCCTGGCTATCCACCTGTCGGAACGGCTGTGAGCGGCAACACAGAACAAGCTCTCTTACGTAAAACGCCTGCTGTTCCCGCTATCAAACGCGCCAGCATCGACGATGCCGCGCGTCTAGCACGACTGTTTGCGGCCGCGTTCGATCGCGATCCGGTTTTTCATTGGCTGGCACGCGATGGCGGCGCGCGCGCCACGGCGCTGCAGCGCTTCTTCTTTTGGGTTTTGCGCGAACGCAGCCTGCCGCATGGCGAAACATGGATGGCGCCCGATGGCTATGCCGCCGCCGCGTGGATTCCGCCGTATTTTGACAGCAAGAAAAATCCGCCGACCTTTCGCGGAGACATGCGTCTTCTGCCGGTTATTCTTGGCCTCACGGGTCTCTCGCGCTTTCCGCGCGGCGCGGCTATGGCGCAGGCCTTGGAAGCCGCGCATCCGAAGGAGCCGTTTTTCTATCTCGCTTTTATCGGTGTGGCGCCGCGCTTTCAGGGCTCGGGCCTCGGAAGCGCGCTTCTGACGGATACGCTGGCACGCGTCGACGCGGCGGGCGCGCCGGCGTTTTTGGAAAATTCCAATCCGCGCAACATCAAGCTTTATGAACGCGCCGGATTTTCCGTGACGCATGAAGTGGTGGCGCGCCGCGACGCGCCGCCGCTCTTCGCCATGTGGCGGCCGGCGCGCGCAACTCGCGCACAATATTAAGGCTCGAGTTCGCTATCCCAGTAGAGATAGTCCGCCCAGGATTGGTGCAGATAATTGGGCGGAAACTGACGGCCATTGTTCTGTAACTCGACGACGCTCGGCCGATGCGGCGCAATGCGCGGATACATTTCCGCGCGCGCAGGCATGTGACCGCCTTTGCGCAAATTGCACGGCGCGCACGCGGTTACGACATTTATCCAGGTGGTGCGCCCGCCGCGCGAACGCGGAATGACGTGATCGAATGTGAGGTCGCTGCGTTCGCCGCAATATTGGCATTGGAAGCGATCGCGCAAAAAAACATTGAATCGCGTGAAGGCCGGATTGCGCGTCGGTTTGACATAGGCTTTCAGCGAGACGACCGAGGGAACGCGCATTTCGAACGCCGCCGAGCGCACGGTGCGATCATATTCGGCGACGATATTCACGCGGTCGAGAAACACCGCTTTGATCGTGTCCTGCCAGGACCACAGCGACAGCGGGAAGTAGCTCAGCGGACGGAAGTCAGCGTTGAGCACGAGGGCCGGGCAGTGGTCGGGGACACGCGCGGCGGCTAACACGATTGCATTCCTGTACTGAAGGTTTGATCTCCAACAGAAGAAAGCCAATTCGCGAAGCGGACTGTAGCGAGCAAAAGCCGCTGCGCCAATCCCGGAAAACCTAACGATTCGCCGCGACAGTGAGATGACGGCGGCCGACGGCATGGCCAGTGATAGCGGCGAGGCCGGTAGGGGGCGGCTAAGATGCTGGATATTCTTGTCCGTCTGCCACATATGTCGTGGAGTTGTGCGGCGAATGGCCATTTCTGGCGTTGTCTCGTCTGAGACCAGCGGAGTTTGAACAATGCGGTGGCAAGGCGGCAATCGGTATGGCGGCGTTGAAGACCGGCGCGGCATGGGCGGCAAATTCGCCGGCGGTGGCATAGGCGCGCTGGCGCTTGGCCTGCTTGGCTATTTTATTTTCGGCATCAATCCGCTGACCATCATGGAGGCGGTGAATCAGGTCGCGCCCCAGCAAGAGCAGGGACGCCAGGGAACGCCGGAGGATCAGGCCGGCCAATTCCTGGATACGATCCTGAGCTCCACAACGGATGTTTGGCGCGCCGCGTTTCAGCGCATGGGCCGTACCTACGAGCCGCCGAAATCCCTCGTTATCTACGAGAACGCCACCGGCACGGGCTGCGGCACCGGCCAAGCGGCGATGGGGCCGTTTTACTGCCCGAGCGATCAGCGCATCTATCTCGACCTCGGGTTCTTCCGTGAACTCGAAAGCCGCTTCGCGGCGCCGGGCGATTTCGCGCAAGCCTATGTCATCGCGCATGAGGTCGGCCATCATGTGCAAGGCCTCCTGGGTACGGCGGCCACAGTGCGCCGCGCACAGCAAGCCGCCGGCAGCGAAGCGGAAGCCAATCGCTACTCGGTTGCTTTGGAGCTTCAGGCGGATTGTTTTGCCGGCGTGTGGGCGGCGAATGCGGCCACTGTTTCCGGCGGCGCCATCGCACTGGAAGCTGGTGATCTGGAAGAGGGCTTGGTTGCGGCCGCCGCCATCGGCGATGACACGCTGCAGCGTCAAGGCCAAGGCCGTGTTGTGCCGGACAGCTTCACCCATGGCAGCAGCGAACAACGCGTGATGTGGCTACGCCGCGGCTATCAAGCGGCCGATCCTGCCGCTTGCGATACGTTTGAGAAATTGTAAGCGGGACATTGTGAGCGCGACCGATGCCGGGTGACTCGGCGCTAAATATCGCTATCGACGAACGCGAACTTGAAGAGCGCTTTATCACCGCGTCCGGTCCCGGCGGGCAGAACGTCAACAAAGTCGCCACGGCGGTGCAATTGCGCTTCGACGTGATGCGTTCGCCATCGCTGTCCGATTATGTGCGCACGCGCTTGATGATGTTGGCCGGACGGCGCCTCACCAAAGACGGCGTGTTGGTGATCGATGCCAGGCGCTTTCGCACGCAGGAACGCAACCGTGCCGATGCCCGCGAACGCCTGGCGGAATTGGTAGCAGAGGCCGCCAAGATAGAAGCGCCGCGCATTCCCACGTGTCCGTCGAAAGCCAGCAAGCGCCGCCATCTGGAACGGAAATCCGCGCGCGGAACGTTGAAAAAAGCGCGCTCCAAGCCAAGCCTGGATTGATCGGAAAGCACATCGGGCTTGGCCACATATTTCGCGCTTCTGTTTGTTGTGCTCTTCGCCTCGACGCTGTCGGGCGTGTTCGGCATGGCCGGCGGCATGGTGCTGATGGGCGCGCTGGCATATGCGCTGCCGGTTTCCGCTGCCATGGTCACGCATGGCGCGGTGCAATTCGTTTCCAATGGCTGGCGCGCCATTCTGCACCGGCGCCATGTCAGCTGGCGCATCGTCGGGCACTACGCCATTGGGTCGACGCTGGCCGCTCTTATATTGGTGATCGTCACCTATCAGCCGACAAAAGCGTGGGTCTATCTTTGGCTCGGTCTGGCGCCGATAACGGCGTGGATACCGAAGAGAAGGCTGCATTTGGATGCGGCACGGCGGCCGGATGCGATTCTATGCGGCTTTCTGGTCAGCGGCATGAACGTGGCCGCAGGCGTGTCGGGCCCATTGATAGACGTATTCTTTGTGCGTACCGGCATGACACGCCACAGCATCGTAGCGACCAAGGCCGCGACGCAGACTTTCGCGCATAGTGTGAAAGTGATTTTCTACGGCGCGCCGCTACTGACAATGACCGGCCTAACCGGCATGCCGCCGCTGTGGTTCTTCGCGGTGGCGGCGCCGTTGGCGATGCTGGGCGCGGTGCTCGGCGGCTATGCGCTCGATCTGATGAGCGACACGAATTTTCTGAAATGGACGCGCTGGATCGTCACCGGCTTCGGACTGGTATTCCTGGCGCAGGCGGCGTTTCTGTTTCTTGCGCCGACGCTGGCTTCTACTCTGGCGCCAGCGTTACCTTGAGCCCATCTAGCGTCGGCGTGCAGGTGATCTGACAGGAGAGACGCGAATTCGACTCCGCCGCAACAGCCATGTCCAGCATGTCGGTTTCCTCGGCGCGCTGCTTAGGAAGTTTCTCGAACCACTCGCCATCGACATAGACATGGCAGGTGGCGCAGGCGCAGGCGCCGCCACATTCGGCGGCGATGGGAAGACCGGCATCGCGCAAAGCTTCCATCACCGTCCAGCCGTCATTGCCGTCGATTTCGTGAATCTTGCCTTTGCGGTCGGTGGCGATGATTTTCATGGTTCTCTCGAATGCGTGTGAGGCGGGATGTTTAGTTCACGCCCAATTTCTTTTGCAGACTGGACGAGGACGTCGTGTATTGGAAGCGCAGCTTTTCGCCGGGTCGCGCAATGCGGAAGGCGGCTTGCGACATCAAAGCCGCCTCATGGAAGCCTGAAAGAATAAGCTTCAGCTTTCCCGGATAGGTGTTGATGTCGCCGATGGCGAAGATGCCGGGCGTGGTCGACTCGAATTTCTCGGTGTCCACCGGAACCAAATTCTCATGGAGATTGAGACCGAAATTCGCGATCGGTCCGAGCTTCATCGTCAATCCGAAGAACGGCAACAGTGCGTCGGTTTCGTGGTGCCATTCAGTCTTGTCGGCGCCGGACAATGTCACGCCGTCGAGCACGCCATCTTCGCCGTGCAAAGCTTTCACGCTGGCGACATGGAAATCGATTTTGCCTTCGTTCACCAGCTCGCGCATCTGATTGACGCTGTGTTGCGAGGCGCGGAACCCATCGCGGTGATGCACCAGCGTGAGCTTCTTGGCGATGGGCGCGAGGTTCAGCGTCCAGTCGAGCGCAGAATCGCCGCCGCCTGCGATCAAAATATTGCCGCCGCGGAATTGCTCCATCTTGCGCACGGCGTAGAAGACCGACTTGCCTTCGTAATTTTCGATGCCGGGAATGGGCGGGCGCTTGGGAACGAAGCTGCCGCCGCCTGCGGCGATCACCACGGCGTGCGCGGTAATGGTCGTGTCCGCGTCGGTGGTAATTTGCCAGCGCCCATCGGGCAGCTTGGTCAGGCTCTGGACCATTTCGCTGAAATGGAAATGCGGATGGAAGGCGCGGATCTGTTCCAGCAGGCGATCGACCAGTTCTTGGCCAGTGACAATCGGAATTCCGGGAATGTCGTAGATCGGCTTCTCGGGATAGAGCTCGGCGCATTGCCCACCGGGACGGTCGAGAATATCTACCAAATGGCATTTCAGATCCAAAAGCCCGAGTTCGAATACAGCGAACAGGCCGATCGGGCCTGCGCCGATAATAATGACATCGGTTTCTATGGTGGCGTCATCGCTCATGGTATTTCACATATCTTTAGTGTGGGAAATTTTATTCTCGCCAATTTCATATGTAAAATCGGCGAGCGCCGCAATGGCCAAAAGCGCCTATGCTTTATCTTTAGGCGGGAGCGCGGAGAAAGTCCGCGATGAAGCGGTGCACCATTTCAGCCTGGCCCTTTAATTTCTGAATGGCCGCGATGGCAGCCAGGCGATCCGCCGGCCCGCATTTTTCCGCTTCTTCCGCGACATCCGCCAGTTCAAACGCGCCCACGCTGCGGGCGGCTCCCTTCAGCGTATGCGTCGCATGGGCCCAGGCTTTAGCGGATTCGGGGGCCGGTTCTGGCGCCGGTTGCGGCAATTTGGACGACTCCGCCAAGCGCTCCAATTCCGCGACGATGTTCGTGCAAGATGTCTCGAAGAGCCGAAGCACCTCTTCGTTGATCGCGTGGTCGCCCCCCGTGTAGCGGTTGAGGTGATCGATATCGACGGGACGGCGCGCGCTGCGGGGCATGATCTCGGCTCTTTGTCTCTTCTTTATTCTGACGTGGGCGGTTCAAAGCCGGGTTAATGTGAGGGCCTTAGCCGACATGGTGCAGCTGCACAGGCCGGGGAAAATGGTTTATCCTTAATAGACCGCGGGGCCTTAAGGCGCCGCGCCACAACCGCGAATTTGCGCCGGTTCGCCAATTCTGTGGCGAGGCTGGCAGTGGGGTGCTTATGGCGTCGCTTCGCGCAGAACTTACCGGCAGGCCTGACCCAGGCGAACCCGTTCTGATGGTCAACAGCGATACAGTGCGCGAAGGCGCCGGTGTTGCGCCTTTACCCCGGATCGAATCCGAGCCGCCGGTTCGCAGCGGACGCATGGCGTTCGCTTTTGCCGCCATTCTTTCCGCCTTCTGGATCGGCGCTTCCGCCGCGTTCCTGTTCGGCTTTTTCGGTCCGGCCGGCTTGGTGGGCTTGGGTCCGCATATTCTCGCCTTCGCGGCGTCGATCGCTTTCCTTCCGCCCTTCCTTTTCATCGCCTCCGCCTATGCCTTGGTTCGGGCACAGGCGATGGGCGAAGTGGCGCGGCGCCTGGCCCTCGCGTCCGAACGTTTGATGGTTGCCGATGACAGCGCCGTCGCGAGTGCGCAGCGCTTGGGCCGCGCGGTGCGGCGCGAACTCGACGCGCTGTCGCAAGGATTGGACGCCGCCTATGGCCGCATGCGCGCAATCGAGAAAGTTCTTGAGGAACGGATCGCGCAATTGGACGAGGCTGGCGCCCGCGCCGGTGTGAAGACGGATGCGATTGCACAGCGCTTGCGCGAAGAGCGCGACGGCATTGAACAGATGGCTGCTGGGCTTGAACAAGCGGCATCGCGCGCCGCCGACACGCTTTCGACGCGCGGTGCTCAGCTTAAGATAAGCATGGATGCCAGCGGCAACGAGCTTCGTGCCACCGGGCAGACCATTGTCGAAACGCTGGATGCGGCGACCGCACGCGTATCGGAAACTTTGGCGGGGCACAGCACCGAGCTGAAGCTTTCCGTCGAAAGCACCGGCGACGCGCTGCAGGCCACCACGAAGAAAATTACCGAGTCCCTTGAGGCGGCTACCACGCGGGCGTCGGAAATCTTGGCCGGGCATAGCGCAGAGCTGAATCTTTCCATCGAAAGCACCGGCGACGTACTGCACGCCACCACGAAGAAAATTGCTGAATCCCTCGATCTCGCAGCGCTGCAAACGGCGGAGACTTTGGTCGGTCACAGCGAAGAACTTCGGGCTACGATTCATCTGGCCAGCGCCGAGGTTCGGATCGCTTCCGAGAAAGCGGCGACCGACTTGAGTCAGGCGGCTACGCAGGCTTCCGGTGATCTCTCAGGCCATCAAAGCGCGCTCAAGGCCACGCTGCAAAACGCCGGCGGCGAGATGCGCGCGTCGGCGCGTCAATTGGTTGACGATATCGGGCAGGCGGCATCACAGGCCGCCGAAATGCTGAGCGGGCGCGCCGGGCAGCTGCGCGCCAATATCGATTCCTCGACCGGCGAACTCCGCGGCTCGACGCAGCAAATTGCCGAAGCGTTCGAGCAAACACTCGCACGCGCCACTGAAACGCTGGCCGGACGCGGTGCCCAGTTGAAGGCGATGATTGAAGCGACGGCGGGCGAATTGCGCGCCGCCGGGCAATTGCTTGAAGATCAAAGCCACCATTTCACCGAAGCAGCCGAGCGCGCCGCCGGCGCACCGCATGCGGCGGCGGTTGAACTCGACCGGCAATCCAAGCTCATCGAAGGCGTTGCCGACACGGCAGTGGCGCGGGCCGAGTTCGTGCTGGCGCGCCAAGAACGTCAACGCCAGGCGATGCAGGAACTTCTCACGCGGTTGAAGGACGAATCCGGCAGCCTCGAAACGATTTTGGTGTCTCAGAGCAGTGCGCTCGAGCGCGCCACCACGCAGCTCGCGAAAGAATCGCAGCGCCTGGACGAGTTGAGCGATCAGGGTTTGAAGCGGCTTGAAGCTGCGATGGGTTTGGCCTCGGCGCGCACCGCGCAGCTCGCGGCGGGTTTCGGACGCGAGACCGATCGCGTGAAGGAAGCCTCCGACGGTGCCTCGGCGGCGATGGCACGTCTGGTCGAGTCACTGCGCGAAGCCACAACCAGCGCCCAAGCTTTAATCGCGGATTCCACCGCCGACGCGAAACGCCACGCGAAAGATTTCGTCGGCGAGGCGATGGGGCAATGCGATCAATTGCTGCGCGCCGCGACCACGGTTGCCGAGGAAGCGGAAAAGGCCCGTGCCGCGCTTTCGAAGGCCGCGGATGAAGCGGAACGCCACATTGTGAAAATCCCCGGCGTCGCGGCGCAGGAAGCCGAGCGCGTGCGCGAAGCCCTGCGCAATGAAACCGAGCGCATGCTCGATATTTCGGCGCGCGCATTGGCAACCATGCAAACGCGCTCGTCGGGCCAACGCGTCAAGCAAACCATCGATGATAACTCCAGCAACGAAACACCGGCGGTTTCGGTAGAGCCGCAAAGCGAGGGCCTGCGTGGGTTAGCCCGTCGCATGACCGCGCCCAAGCGCCGCGTCGATGAGAAACCCGATATGCGGCAGGGCCGCGGCAGCTATGCGTTGTCCGATGTTCTCGCTGCTGCTGAGGCAAGCGATTCCGCGCCGCGTCTCAAATCCGGCGCGACCGCCGCGCTCGGCCAATTGCAATCGGCGCTCGCGGATCTCGCAGTCGATCTCGACACCGCGATGAGCGGCACCGAGAATCCGCAAATGTGGCGGAGCTATCTCGACGGTGACAAAGGCGTGTTCGCACGCCGGCTCGCCGGTTCCATCGGGCCGGAGATTGTCGATCGCATTTCGGCGCTATATCGCGACAACACGTGCTTTCACGAAGCAGCCGACGCTTATTTGGCGGAGTTCGAAACGCTTCTCACACGCGCCCGTGATGGCGATCGCGGCGGCCTGTTGGCGTCATCGTTACTGAGTGCAGACACCGGAAAAATCTATCTTGCTGTCGCCTATGCGCTGGGACGCCTCGAATAGGCTTTAGGCTTGAGAGATATTCCGGAGCGCATGATGATCCGCTTTCGCATCGGCACCGCGTTGCTCGGGGTCTGCATGTTTGCGCCGGCGGCATGGGCGCATCACTCCCACGCGATGTACGACACCAGTAAGAATGTCGCGCTCACCGGAACGATCGTGTCGTTTCATTGGATGAACCCGCATGTCTGGGTCTATTTGGAAACGCGCGACGCCAGCGGCACGCCGGTGCAATGGGTATTGGAAGGCGGATCACCGGCCACGCTGTCGCGACGCGGCTGGGCAGCGAATAGTTTCAAGCCGGGCGACAATGTCACTGCCGATGTGCATCCGTTGCGGGATGGCAACGGCGGCGGACTTCTTGGCACGTTGAAACTCGACGGCAAAGAATTCGACGGCAATTAGAGGCTGCGCTTTAGGCGTGCCGCGTAGAATCCATCCATGCCGCCTTTGTCGTGCCAATAATATGGCAGCGTGCGTAAATCCCCCGCGGATGACACGAAGGCGGACTCGAAAACATCATCTGCCGTGATCGGCACGCGCGTGAAATCCGTTCTTGTACGGAGAAACGCCTCAATCTGGTCCACGCCCTCTTCCGGCTCCAGCGAGCACACCGCATATACCAGCGTGCCGCCCGGCGCGGTCATATCTGCCGCCGCTGATAGAAGCTCGCTCTGTAGCGATTCGCAGGCGGGAATGTCGGCGGCGCTTTTGATCCAGGGCAAATCGGGATGACGGCGTATCGTGCCTGTCGCGGTGCATGGCGCATCGAGAAAAACAAAGGGTGCCGGCGAAGTGGGACGCCAATCGCGCGCATCGGCGGCGATGCATTCGGCGTTCAAACGCAACCGCGCGAGATTTTCTTCGACCATGCGAAGGCGCTCGGGCACCAAATCCACGGCGGTCACGCTCGCGCCCGCTGCCGCCAATTGCGCGGTCTTGCCGCCGGGCGCCGCGCAAAGATCGATTACGCGCGCGCCCGCAACATCGCCTAAGAGGCGCGCGGGCAGACTGGCGGCGAAATCCTGCACCCACCAAACCCCGTCGTGAAATCCCGGCAGCGCTTCGACATTGCCGGAATTGCCAAGGCGCAAGCGGCCAGGCGCGAGCGCAACGGCATCCGGAAATAATGTGGCTGCATCATTGCTCTTCAGCACGAGATCGAGCGGCGGAATGGAGAGGTGAGCTGTTTGAATCGACCCGGCGCCCTCCGCGCCGAAATCCGCGAGCCAGCGCCGCCACAGCCAATCCGGCGTGTTAAGCGCTTGGTCGGTGGTTTCGGCCAATGCTTTGCCTTCGCGCGATACGCGCCGCAGCACCGCATTGATGAGACTCTTGAAATGGACGGCCTTGGAATCGTCCTGCGCCAGATGATTGGCGGCGTCGACAGCGGCGTGCGGTGCGACGTCGAGGAATAAAAGTTCGCATGCGCCGGCGAGCAGAATTTCCATCGTCGTGCCGGCCTTGTGCGGTGGCGGCGATTTGGGAACAAAATGGCGCAAGATGGAATCGAGCTGGCCGAAGCGGCGCAGCGTTTCGGTGGCGATGGCGCGCGCGAAGCCGGCATCGCGCGTGTCCAATTTCGCTACCGCCAGCGCCTGCTCCAACGCGACATCGAGCGGCCTACGTTTGCGCAGCACATCAGAGATGGCGGCGAGCGCTGCGCGGCGCGCACCCAAACCGGCGATGTCAGTTTTCCTGTTGGGAGCAGGCGCCCGCGACGGCGCCCGGCGCCCGTTCAACGCTGCCCGAGCTCGGCCGCGAGGCTCTGCAGACGCGCCACGCGGGCGGCGGTTGTTGGGTGGGTCGAGAACAGGCTGGCCATGCCACCGCCATGCAAAGGATTGATAATGAACATGTGGGCCGTGGCCGGGTTGTGCTCAGCCTGTGCATTGCCGACGCGCTGCGACGCCTGCTCGATGCGGCTGAGCGCCGACGCCAGCCAAAGCGGGCGCCCGGAAATTTCCGAGCCGATGCGGTCGGCCTCGAATTCGCGGGTGCGGCTGACCGCCATTTGAATCAGCATGGCGGCGAACGGCATCACCAGCATAACGAGGATAACGCCGATGCCACCGAGCGGGCTCTCGCGGCGGTTGCCGGTCATGTTGGAGAACATGGCGAAATTCGCCAGCATGGAAATAGCGCCGCCGATTGTTGCGGCGATAGTCATCGTCAGCGTGTCGCGGTTTTTCACATGCGCCAGCTCGTGCGCCAGAACGCCGGCGACTTCTTCCTGCGAAAGCTGCTGCATCAGGCCCGTGGTCACGCAGACGGCGGCGTGGCTCGGGCTGCGCCCGGTCGCGAAGGCGTTCGGCTGCGGGTTCTCGGAATAATAGACTTTCGGCATGGGGATGCCGGCGTTTTCCGAAAGGCGGCGGACCATATGGACAAGATCAGGCGCCGTGGTCTCGTCGACCTCATGCGCGCCATACATACGCAGAACCACTTTGTCGGAATTCCAGTAGGCGAAGGCGTTCATGCCCAGCGCCATCAGGAAGGCCAGCACCATGCCGCTCTGGCCGCCGAGCAGAAATCCGCCCGTCACGAACAGGCCGGTCAATGCCGCCATCAACAAACCGGTGCGCATAATGCTCATTCTCAAGACCTCGAATCTCTAGCCATCATTCCTGGCTGGCCTTTATGTAGGTGATGGAAGGCCTTAGAAAAAGGGAACATGAGCGAAAGCCCGAAACCCGATCCGTCACCAAATCGCGACCTTCCGCCCGAAGCCCGCCGCGCTTTGGCGGAAGCCGAGGAGCGCCGCCGGCAAGCCGCGCAAAACCCGCCGCAAACCGTCACCAAGGAAGTTAACGGCCCGAGGGGGCTGGAACCCACGCGCTACGGCGATTGGGAACGCAAAGGCATCGTTTCCGACTTTTAGGTGGCTGTCTGCTTAGCGCTCAACCGGCGGCGGGGCGGCATTGGCGTTCGCGGCGGCGATCCGAACCGCCGTCGTCTGGGTGCCACCTTTTTCGAATTCCAGCGCAATTAGGAAAGAATCGCCCTGGCGCAGCGGCGCCCGCAGCCCGGTCAGCATGACGTGCAACCCGCCCGGCGCGAAGGCCACCCGGCTAGCGCCGGCAATGGCCAGCGGCGTAGCCAGCGCCTTTTTCGCCTGGCCGTTCACGGTCGTCGTGTTGTGAATTTCGGCTTTGTCGGAGTTCCACACCTTAGCGCCGATTAGGCGGTCCGCGTCTTTGACGATGGAAATGCGCAAATAAACGGCGGCGGTTGTGGCATTCGCAGGGCTGGCGCGCGTCCAGGCTTCGCCCACCTCGATATTCGCCTTGGCGGCATTGGCGGCGGCGGTGGCCTCGCGGGCAGCTGCATCCGGAGTGGCGGGCAAAGTAGGTGCCGGAGCTGCCGGGGCAGGGGCAGCCGGCGTAGGAGCGGGAGCCGCGCCTGCCAGAAGAAGCGAAGCTACTGCCAGGGCGGCAAGGCCGGTGCGGTGAATATCGTGGTTCATCGTCTGGTGTTCCCGGTTCGCAAGAGCTGAAATTTTCAGGCGGCACCATGGCATTCGCATAAGGGAACTTCAAACCCGCGCGGGGGTGCCATCATGGCCAACCTCTAGGAAACGCGCGACGGTGGACATTGGACGCACCAAGGCGTGATCGTGCTATGCGCGGGTGGTTATCGCCGCTGGCCTATCAAGGAGCCTCCATGAACGGATCGATTTTTGTCGCCCTAGCTCTAGGGGCCGTTCTGCTCATCCTGCTGGCGGGTCTGGTGGTAATGATCCGCGGGGGAAGGCCGAACCTCTCCAACCGACTGATGCGCCTTCGCGTCGTCGCCCAGCTCATCGCCATCATCATCATCATGCTCGTGCTCTACATAAATGGGCACTAGTGTCCCGATTCTGAAATTCGCCCGCTGCGAATCTCAGAACCGCAATACTAGAGGCGCTCTCGCCCGTCATCTATCCCTCCGCTAGGATCGGATCATAGAGGCCGAACCAACGGTCTTCCGGGGAGGCATTATGAAAATTCGCGCTGTCGTCGCCGCTGCTTTAGCCGTGGCTGTATTCGGAGTTGAAGCGCCGCACGCGGCCCAAGGTCCGCAGGCGATTGCGATCGTCGGCGGCACGCTGATCAACGGGCTGGGCGGCGCACCGGTGGAAAATTCCGCCATCGTCATCCAGGGCAATCGCATTGTCGCCGCTGGTCCTCGTGCGGGTGTCGCCATTCCGGCAGGCGCGCAGACGATCGAAGCCGCGGGCAAGTTCATTCTTCCCGGCCTGATCGATTCCAAATCGAATTGGAATTTCCAATATGGCGAAGCCTATCTGATCTGGGGCGTCACCGGCGCCATCGTCAGCGGCGGGCGCAACGATCAAGGCAATGCCGACCGCGATGCCATTAATCACGGGATTTTCGCAGGCCCGCGTCTGTATCAAACCGTTCTCGGATTGCGCGGTCCCGGCCCCATGCTCAATCGGCGGCAAAGCTACGAGCCAGGTGCCGGCGATATTATTCCGTATACGCCGGAAGAGACGCGCCAGCTCACGCGCGACATCATCGCGGCGGGCGCCGACTTCATCGTGCTCGGCGATGGCGACGGCCCGCCGGAATTGTGGGCGCCTGCGGTGGAAGAAGCGCACCGCGCCGGGCTTGCCGTTTCCTGCCGCTGCATGGGCCCGCAAACGCGCGGGCTTGAAGCCTCGCGCATGGGCATCGATGTGCTGGTGCATGCCGGCAATCTCGGTTCCGCGCTGACCACAGATCCCGAACGCTGGAAAGATGCCGGCAATACGGGACGCGGCGGTCCCGAACCCACGGGGACGTCGGACGCATTCGCCACCATGGACGAAGTAAAAGTGCCGGAGGCGATCCGCACACTCGTCGCCAACAACACCTTTATCTCGCCGGAATTTGTCGCACTGGATCGCGGCTTTTATTCAAGCGCGGCGCGCGTACGTGCGGAAGCGCACAGCCAGTTCAATGATCCGTCGCTGCGGAAATATTATTCGGATTTCAGCCTGTTCGATCTTTACGACAATGTGCGCGAGCCGTCGGAATATCTCACGGCCGCAACGATTGCGGAGCGTTCGGAAGGCTTCAAGAAGAAGGCGGATTTCATTCGCCGTTTTGTTGAGGCCGGTGGAAAAGTTGTCGCGTCGTCCGACATCACGCAGGCCGCGCCCGGCATCGGCGTGCATCAGGAAATGGCGATCATGCAGGAAGACGTGCATATGCCGCGCATGAAGATCATTCAGGCCGCCACCAAATGGGGCGCTGATGCGCATCGTTTGCACGACGTCGGATCGGTCGAGCCAGGAAAATTTGCCGACATTCTGATTCTCGATGCCGATCCTCTGATCGACATCATGAACACCCGCAAGATCCACATGGTGCTGAAAGACGGCAAGGTCGTAGTGCGACTTTATCACGCCGATTATGGCGGCAGTCTGTTTGCCAATTCGATGCAGAATGACGACCGCGCCGTTATAGGCGGTCAGGCCTGGGCGGAAGCGCTGAAGGGAACGATTCCGGCGCGCGACCGCTTTGCTGCCGGGGCTCCTGCACCGTCTCCGCGCATCTCACCAACACCAGGTATTGTTTCGCTAACGCCACATACGATTCCGCGCCTCACGCAGGGGGCCGTGGTGACGTTGAAGGGCTTCAGTTTCGTGAAGGGCAGTCTTGTTCTGGTGGACGGAAAATTGGCGCCCGTGGAAATCGTCGGACATGACACGATTCGCGTGACGCTGGATCCCGCGCAATTGGCCAATGCCGGCAAGCGTAAGATCGTGGTGAAAAATCCGCATCCCGTTGCCGACCCCGATTGGGGCGATACCTCGAACACGGCTTTCTTGCTGGTGCCGTTCGAGTTCACCACCAAATATTTCTCAAAAGGCAGCACGACGCGCTGAGCGAAAATCCGGTCAGAAAAAACTGACCGGATCGATATCGATGGCGAGGTGGACGGAAGACGGAATCTTCACGTCCGCAAGCCAGCTGCGCACATAAGACTGAATGTCGATATTGCGTCCGCTTTGCACCAGTAGGCGTTCGCGTGTGCGACCCCGCAACATTTGATAAAACGCGGGAGCTGGCCCCCACACGGTTACGCCGCGTGCCTTTGGCGCTGACGCTGCCAGCAAGCGGCCAGTCTCGCGCACAGCATCTCCCTCGGTGCCTGAAAGAATGAGAGCGGCTAGTCGCCCGAAAGGCGGCGTCTGACTACGCTCTCGGGTGACGATCTGATCTTCGAGAAACGCATCGCGTGTTCCGGCCACCAAAGCGCGCATTACCGGATCTTCGGGGTTGCGTGTTTGCAGCAAGACCAATCCCGGTTTGTCAGCGCGGCCCGAACGCCCGGAAACCTGATGCAAAAGCTGGAAGCTGCGTTCCGCCGCGCGCGGATCGCCGGCGCCGCCACCAAGATCGGCATCCACCACGCCGGCCAGCGTCAATTGCGGGAAGTGATGGCCTTTCGCGACAATCTGCGTGCCGATCAAAACATCGATCTCGCCTTTGCTCATGGCGCGGATGGCAGCCTGCGTTTCATTGGGACCGGAAAACGTGTCGCTCGATGCCACGGCAACGCGCGCATTGGGAAAGGCTGCGCGGAATTCTTCCTCGACGCGTTCGACGCCCGGCCCGCAGGCCGTAAGAGATTGTTCCGCCGCGCATTGCGAGCAGTGGACCGGCGTTGGAGTCTCAAAGCCGCAATGGTGGCAGACGAGGCGGCCGCGAAAGCGATGCTCCACCAGCCAGGCTGAACAGTTTTTGCACGTCTCTTTGTGGCCGCAAGCGGCGCACAGAGTCAGCGGCGCGTAGCCGCGACGGTTGAGAAACAGAAGCGCCTGCTCGCCCGACTCCAGAACGTGTTGCAGCGCGCCGCGCAGAGCTTGCGACAGATAGCGTCCCGGTTCCGAATCCTTTCGCATGTCGACGAGTTCGACACGCGGCATTTCGGCGACACCATGACGATAGTCGAGGCGAAGCCAATCGTAGCGCCCGCTCTTGGCGTTCATATAGGTTTCCAGCGACGGCGTGGCGCTGGCAAGAATGATCGGGCAATGCTCCAGGCGCGCGCGCACCACCGCCATATCACGCGCGTGATAGATGACGCCCTCTTCCTGCTTGTAGGCGTGTTCGTGTTCTTCATCGACGACGATGAGGCGCAAATCCTGGAACGGCAGGAAAAGCGCCGAGCGCGCGCCAGCCACTACACGCGCTTCGCCGCTCATCACGGCGCGGTACACCTGTTTACGTGCGCGTTGTGTAAGATCGGAATGCCATTCGGCAGGACGGCAGCCGAAGCGCGCCGCGAAGCGTTCGAGGAACTGCACCGTCAACGCTATTTCGGGCAGCAGGATCAGCACTTGGCCGCCGCCGGCTATCGCCTCGGCCACGGCTTCGAAATAGGCTTCGGTTTTTCCGGAGCCGGTGACGCCATCGAGAAGATGCGCCGAGAATTCGTGGCTTTTCACCGCTTCGCGCAGATGCTCCGCCGCGCGAAATTGATCGGACGAGAGCGTGACATTGTCGAATGCCCCATCAGGAAGAGGCAGCGGAGAAAATTCCGGCAAAGGCGAGGAGACAAGTGCGCCTGAATCTGCGAGGCCGCGCACGACACTTGGTGTAACCGATGTTTGTTCCGCGATGTCGGATGCGGTGCGAACCAGCCCGTCATCCATGAGTGCGAGCACGCGGGTGCGCGCCGGTGTGAGGCGGTCGGGTGTGCCCGCCCCTCTTCCGAATGCGGGTCTGAAAATTTCTTCATCGAAGGCGGCGGGCACACGCAAGGCCTGGGCGAGAACCGCGCCCGGCGGCGCCAGTGTGTAGCGCGCGACCCAATCCACGAAATCGCATAACGAAGCGGGAAGCACGCGATGATGTGGCATCGGCGCGGCGATGCGAAGTTTTGCCTCCGCTACGCCGCCCTCGGCCGCGCCCCAAACAACGCCCAGCATTTCGCGCTTTCCCAGCGGCGCGCGCACCACAAGCCCACGCTGCGGTTCGGCACCGGCGAGCGCATAATCATAGGCGCCCGCAAGCGGCAGCGGCAGCAAAACGGCAGCGCGCGGCAACGCGCCTGTTGCCGAAGCGGCATCTGTGGGGCTAGGGATCGCGGAATTCATCGGCTACACTTTCGCGGACGCGCGTCAATTGGCAAGCGCCGCGAACATAGCGAACAGGGACGGGTATGAAGCTTTTTCTCGATAGCGCGGATCCGAAGGAAATTGCGGCTCTTGTGGCCACCGGCTTGATTGACGGTGTGACCACCAATCCGTCGCTGGCTGCCAAGACGAGCATGCCACTCTTCGATGCCTTGCGCCAGATTTGCGAAATGGTCCCCGGTTCCGTCAGTGCCGAAGTGACAGCACTTACCGCCAAGGAGATGATCGCCGAGGGCGAGAAACTCGCCAAGATCGCGTCGAACATCACCATCAAAGTGCCGCTGACATGGGACGGGCTGATGGCCTGCAAACATTTGTCGGGCGCCGGGCACACGGTGAATGTCACATTGTGCTTCTCGCCCAATCAGGCGCTTTTGGCGGCGAAAGCGGGCGCGACGTATATTTCGCCTTTCATTGGGCGGTTGGACGATGCCGGACATGATGGGATGGATTTGATCCGAGAGATTCGGCTTGTCTATGACAATTACAGTTTCAGCACCGAGATTCTTGCGGCGTCGGTTCGCCATGCCACGCATGTGCGGGCCTGCGCGATGGCGGGCGCCGATATTGCCACGCTGCCACCCGCTCTTTTCCGGAGCCTCATTCAGCATCCTTTGACCGACAAGGGCCTCGCCGCCTTCATGGAAGACTGGAAGCGCAGCGGCCAATCGATTTTGTGAATCTTATTTTCGTAAGGTGCGCATGGCCAGTTCCGCCGAAGCGCTGATTACATCCTGGTTGGCATCGCTGGCGCATGAACGCCGTGCCTCGCCGCACACGCTGCGCGCCTATGGCGACGACGCAAAGCGCTTCGTCCGCTTTCTTGGCGAGCATCGCGGCAGGCAACGCATCAGCGCGGCCGGGCTGAACAAAATCGCGCCTAGCGATATTCGCGCGTTTCTCACCTTGCGCCGTGGCGAAGGCTTGGGTGCCCGCGGCATTCAGCGTGCGCTGGCGGGCATGCGCTCTTTTTATCGTTACCTCGAACGTGAAGGCATTGCTGAAGGTGCAGCGCTGAAATCCGTGCGCTCGCCCAAATTGCCGCGCACGCTGCCACGCCCCTTGAGCGAAACGGACGCCGCGCGCACCATTCATGAGGCGGGTGAAGACGAAGAGCCGTGGATCGCGGCGCGCGACGCGGCATTGGTCACGTTGCTCTACGGCACGGGCTTGCGCATTTCCGAGGCGCTGAGTTTGAAACGCGGCGACACGCCTTTGGGCGAGTCGCTGACCGTGCTCGGCAAGGGCTCCAAGGAGCGTGCCGTGCCGGTGCTGCCGGCGGTGCGCGAGGCGGTTTCGCGCTACGCGCAAATCTGCCCTTACGATCCGGGCAGAAGCGGCCCACTTTTTGTGTCGCGGCGGGGCAATCCGATGAGCGCGCGCGATGCGCAAAGCCTGATGCAGCGTCTGCGTGGACGTCTTGGTCTCGGCACCAGCGCGACGCCGCATGCCTTGCGGCATTCCTTCGCCACGCACCTCTTACAGAACGGCGGGGATTTGCGCAGCGTACAGGAATTGCTGGGACACGCGTCGCTCTCCACCACGCAGAAATATACCGAGGTAGAAGGCGCGCGGGTTCTTGCTGTCTATCAAGCGGCGCATCCTCGTGCGATGGCCAAGCGGTAGATTCATTTCATGGAATCCGAACCCGCATCACCGCTGCCGACTCTGCCGGCACCATCTGCGCTGGAGGCTGCAAGGCTCAAACGCGAAACGCAGATCGGCTATGTGTTCGCGGCGGTAGGCGCCGTTCTGTTTTCCACCAAAGCGATATTCGTCAAGCTCGCTTATGCGGAAGCGGTGGATGCGGAAACGCTGCTGGCTTTACGCATGGGTCTGTCGCTGCCCTTCTATCTTTTCATCGGCTATTTGGCGGTGGCGGATCGCCAGAAGCGCGGCGTCGCGCTTCCCTCGTACCGCTATTTGCTGCGCGCCAGTATCATCGGGCTAATTGGTTATTGGGTTGCCAGCTACACGGATTTTATCGGACTGCAATATATCTCGGCCCAGTTCGAGCGCCTGATCCTGTTCACCTATCCGCTGTTCGTGGTGATCATGGGTGCGCTTCTGTTCGGCTATCGCGTTCATAGCCGCGTCATTTTATCGGTCATCGTCAGCTATCTCGGTCTCGCGCTTATTTTCGGTGAGAATTTCAAGCTTGAGGGCGAGAACGTGACGCTGGGCTCTGCCTTCGTTCTGGGCTCGGCGATTTCCTTCGCGCTCTATCAGCTGCTGGCCAAGAACGCGATCGCCGAAACCGGCCCAAGAATGTTCACCTGCATCGCGATGATTGCGGCGTCGCTCGGCGCCTTTGTGCAATTTGGATTGACGCACAACCTTTCCGCTTTGGCCGTAAGTCCGCCCGTCTTGGGCTACGGGTTTCTCATCGCGGTCTTTTCCACCGTGCTTCCGTCGTTCTTTATGAGCGCAGCGCTGCATCGCATCTCGGCGGCGGCCAATGGCGCGATCGGCACACTCAGCCCATTGGTGACGATCATTCTGGCGGCCATTGTTCTGGGCGAGGAGCTTTCGGTCATCGCGATACTGGGAACGATTCTGGTGTTGGCGGGCGTCGGCTGGTTCACGCTGACCTCGCAGAAATAGCCGGGACTTGCCGAGGGCGCAGGACAATGCGCCAATGCACCCAAGGCCCGAAAGCGGCCAATAGGGGGATAGCATGGCGGCTAAGGTGAAGGGCGCGCGCGTCGAATCGTCCCGCAATCTCGCAACATTGGTGGCTGCTGCGGCGGCGGGCACCGTGTTCGAATGGTACGATTTTTATATTTATGGCTCGATCCTCGCGATCATCTCGCGTCAATTCTTTGGCGGGTTGAACGAAACCGCAGCCTATATTTTTGCCCTGCTCGTGTTTGGCGCCGGCTTCGCGGTGCGCCCTTTAGGTGCTCTGGTCTTCGGCCGTATCGGCGACCGCTTGGGCCGCAAAAAAGCGTTTCTGATCACCATGTCGATCATGGGCGCGGCGACCTTCGCTATCGGACTCTTGCCCACCTACGCACAAGTCGGAATTTTAGCGCCGATACTTCTTGTTTCGATGAGGTTGCTTCAGGGCTTCGCTGTCGGCGGCGAGTATGGCGGCGCGGTTGTATATGTGGCCGAGCATGCGCCGCCGGGAAAGCGCGGTCTCTACACCGGCTGGCTGCAGGCGACGGCTTCGATGGGTTTGGTTGCCGCTTTGGCCGTTGTGATCTTGACGCGGCGAGCGCTGGGCGAAGAAGCCTTCGCTGCGTGGGGTTGGCGCATTCCATTTTTGATTTCTTTGGTTCTTCTCGCCATCTCGCTGTGGATGCGCATGCGGCTGGAAGAATCGCCGGTGTTCGAGCGCATGCGACGCCAGGGCACGCTCTCGCGTGCGCCCATTGCGGAATCTTTCGCGCATTGGGCCAATCTCAAATATGTCTTTATCGCGCTGGCAGGCTTCATGGCTGCGCATGCGGTAATCTGGTATTCGATCCACTTCTACTCGCAGGTGTTTTTGGAACGCGTTCTCAAAGTTCCGGGCGCGACCGTGAGCGATATTCTGATCGTGGCTGTCATCGTCAGCCTGCCGCTGTATATTTTCTTCGCCTGGCTGTCCGATCGCATTGGACGCAAACCGATCATGCTGGCGGGCATCGCTCTTTCGGCGCTGCTGTTCTTTCCGCTCTACAAAGCGATGGCGGTTTCAGCCAATCCGTCGCTGATCATCGCGCAAGCGGAATCACCAGTTTCCGTCATTGCCGATTCGAGCGCGTGTTCGCTGCAATTCGATCCCGTTGGTGCTGAGCAGTTCGTCACCTCCTGCGATATCGCCAAAAACATTTTGGCGACCAGCGGCATTGGCTACAGAAACATTGCTGCGCCGCCGGGCGCTCTGGCGGAGGTGCGGATCGGCGACATCGTCATCCCGAGCGTGGAAGGGCGCGGCCTGTCGCGCGAAGAATTGGCGCCGCTGCGCGCCGCACTCGACGCGCGCCTGAAAGAGGCTTTGGTCGGCGCCGGCTATCCGACTGCGGCCAATTCGGGAGGCGTCGATGCCACCAGCATCATTCTGATTCTGATTGTTCTGATGGTGCTGGCGACCATGATCTACGGCCCGCTGGCCGCGGTGCTCGTGGAATTGTTTCCGTCGCGCATCCGCTACACCGCCATGTCGCTGCCCTATCACGTCGGCAATGGCTGGTTTGGCGGATTCACGCCCGCTATCGCGCTCGCGACAATGGCGGCGACCGGCGATATTTTCAGCTGGATTTGGTACATCGTCATCATCGCCAGTTTCTCGGCGGCGTTTGCATTTTTCTATCTGCCGGAAACTTTTGAGCGCGATATTGAGAAGCTGTAAGCGGGCTCAAGGATGTTCGTGCGCCTGGCCATGTGCATGGCCGGCGCCGATTTTGCACGCTTCGCTCTCGTCTTCGATCTGGATTGTGGAGAGATGAAGATCGTGACGTTCCTCCAAAAGCTTTTCGATGTCTTTGCGAATTCCGGCAAAGCGCTCCGCGGGTGTTTTGGTGACGATATGCGCCGTGATGACGTTGCGGCTGCTGGTCAGCGACCAGACATGCAGATTGTGAATCTCGCTCACGCCTGAGATGGACAGCGGCGCCATTTCAATCTCCGAAACGGCAATGCCTTTCGGCGCGCCCTGCAGAAGAATATTCACGCTTTCGCCCAGCAGCGTCCAGCTGCGCGGCAACACCCAAATACCGATCAGAACGGCAACAAGCGAATCCACCCAAAGCCAGCCGCTCGCCATGATGATAAGCGCTGCGACGATCACACCCGCCGAACCCAGAAAGTCGCTCCATACTTCCAGATAAGCGCCTTTCATATTGAGGCTCTGCTCTTTGCCGTCAGCGAGAAGCTGCATGCCGATGAAATTGACGATGAGCCCGAGCGCGGCAACAATGAGCATGGGGAGTGAATGGATTTCCGCAGGCTCCGCGAAGCGCCGCCAAGCTTCGTACACGATGTAGATGCCGACCAGGAACAGCAGGATGGCGTTGAAGGCCGAGGCCAAGATCTCCAACCGATAATAGCCATAGGTTTTGCGCGCATTGGCCGGACGTTTGCCGATTTTCATGGCCAGAAGTGCAATCGTCAGACCTGCAACATCGCTGAACATATGGGCGGCATCGGAAAGCAGCGCTAGACTTCCGCTGAAGATACCGGCCGCGATCTCGACAACAACGAAGAGGCTGGTAAGCCCAAGCGTCAGCGCGAGGCGCTGCTCGTTCTTCGCGCCCGCGCCGTGATGATGTCCGTGACTATGGCTGTGACTATGCGCCAATGCTCGAATCCTTACCGGCGGAACATTTTACCGTCTTCGTCGTCAGGGCGCCTCTAAGGGATTTCCCTTGCCGCGGCGTATATCAACATTCGGTTGGGAATGCTCGTATCTGGTTAACTCCAACACCCGCCCGTTGCGGGCCGGAACCGGCGCGATTATGGTCAGCGGCGGAGGGTGCCCATGCTTGGCAGCAACATTGCAGTTGCAAAAAGACGCGTTGCGCTGTTCTGCGCGGCACTCTGCCTTGCGCTCTGCGCCCAGCTGAGCATCGCCATGCTGGAACGTCTGCAGCATGCGTTCGGTATCCAACACGCGCCGAATATTCTCGCGGGCGAATTCGATCTCGGCCACAAAAATCATCACGCCGATGAATGGTCTGCGCCGCATCATCACGATGACGGTTTGTCCGACCATGACCAGTCGCTGGGGCACCATCATCAAGACGAAAGCTTTCCGGATGATGGACAGCCGGTCGCGCATCATCATCATGGCGGCGGCGTGTTTGTTCCTTGGATCGTATCGGCCTCCATCGATGTCACGATGAAGTCCGTCCCAGCTGTGGTGCACGGCCACAGCATCGGGGCCCATCCCGACGCCGCCACTTGGCGCCGCGAACGACCACCCAAATCCCAGCTCGAAAGCCTGGCTTGAACGGCTGCGCGTAACCCGCGCGGCCCAAACCTCTTTCGAGAGATCATCATGGGTATGATTTATGGCGCGCGCACGCCTGCGTGGCGTGCCGCCGCGGCGTGCGTCGTTGCAGTACTTTTGTTTGGCCTGACGACGCCCGGCGCATCGGCACAGACTTTAACTCTGGGACGGGCTTTGTCGCTGGCCGCGGAGCGCGATCTTGGCCTTCCGGCCGGCGATGCCCGCACCGCTGCCGCTGCCGCCGCGGTGCGGCAGGCGGGTGTGAAGCCCAATCCTGTCGTCGGGGTGGATGTCGAGAATTTTGCGGCTACCGGCGCCCACGGTCTCGTCGATCAGGTCGAGGCGACATTCTATTACGAGCAGCAGCTTGAGCGCGGCGAGAAACGCATTGCCCGCGTCAGTGCCGCGAATGTCGAGATCGACATTGCACGGCTGCGCCGGAACATTCGCGCCTTGGATCTTTTCCGTCAGGTGCAGCTTGCCTGGACCGAGGCGGTAGCGGCTTCGTCTTCGGTTCGCATCGCACGTGATCAATTAGGCGTGGCGCAAGCGCTTCGCGATGACGTCAATCGCCGCGTGCAGGCAGCGCGCGATCCGCTCTTCGCCGGCCAGCGCGCGGAGATGCAAGTGTCGCAGGCCGAAATCGCGCTGGCACAAGCCGAGATCGCGGCGGAAAACACCAACGCGGCCTTGGGCGCCTATCTCGGCGTTGGCACATTCAGCGTCGATCCCGCCGCGTTGGGCGATCTGACCGCGCCGCTCGCCGCGACACCCGCTCTCACCACCGATCTTGCACTACTGGAACGCGAGCGTGATGCCGCTACGGCGCGCATTCGCGTGGAGCAGGTTCGGGCCCGTCCGGACGCGACTGTTCGCGGCGGGTTGCGTAGTTTCGGCATCGGCGATGAGGTTGCGCTGGTCGTCGGCGGTTCGATGCCGCTCGGGACCAACGACACCAATCGCGGCAATATCGAACGCGCCGAAGCCGAACGCGTGGCGGTGGAACGCGAAATCGCGGCGGCGCGTGTCCAGCGCGACCGCGAGGTCGTTCGGCTACGGGCGCGCCTGCAAGCGAACATCACCGAAGTACGCCGGCTGGACGCTGAGATTTTGCCGCGGGCAGAGGAGACGTTGCGCCTCGTCCGCGACGGATACAGGCAAGGCGGCTTCTCTTATATCGACATCATCGATGCCCAGCGGGCGGTGATCGAGACGCAGTCTCACCGCATCGCCATTCTCAAATCATTCCACACCGAACGTGCGGCGCTCGATCGGCTTACCGATCGCTATGCCGATCTCATTCCTCCCGCCACGGAGTCACTGCCATGATGACGAAACATATCGCTGTGCTCGGCACCGTTCTTCTCCTTGCTGTGGGTTGCAACGCACCCCCGCCAGAAGCGGCAGGTGAACATGCAGAAGTCACCGCGGCGGATTTCGAGCGCGGTCCTCACAACGGACGAATGCTGCGCGATGGCGATTTCGCGCTGGAAATCACGATCTACGAAGAAGGCGTGCCGCCGGAATTTCGCCTCTATCCCTATGTCGCGAACGAGGCCGTTGATCCAGCCGGCGTGCGCTTAGCCATGGCGGTGTCGCGCCTCGGCGGTAGAGTCGACCGCTTTGCTTTCCAGCCGCAGGGCGAATTTCTGAAGGCAACGAGCTCGGTGGTCGAGCCGCATTCCTTCGATGTCAGCGTCAACGCGGCGCACGGCAATCAGACATCCATGTGGAGCTACGCGACCTATGAAGGCCGCACGACCATTGCGCGTGCGGCGGCCGACGAAGCCGGCGTGAAGGTGGAAACGGCAGGTCCGGCGGAGATGGAGGAGGCGCTGGATTTCTCCGGGCGCGTTGAAATTCAACCCGAAGCGCGTGTCGAAGTGCGGGGCATCTATCCCGGGCCGATTCTCGAAATGACCAAAGCTCTCGGTCAGAACGTTACGCGTGGTGAAGTGATCGCGCGCATTCGTTCCAGCGAAAGCCTGCAAACCTACACTGTGACAGCGCCGATGTCCGGAGTGGTGCTCGAACGCGTCAGCAATCCCGGCGACGTCGCGGCGGGGCAAGCGCTTTACGTCATTGCCGATCTGCGCCGTCTGCACGCTGATCTGCATATTCATCCCGAAGAAGCCGACAGGGTTCGCGCCGGACAGAAGGTGGAGATTCGCAATCTTGCCGGCACGCTGCGCGCGGATTTGAAAATCGAATCGATTTTGCCGCAGGCGAACGGATCGGTGCAGACCCTCGCCGCTCACGTCGACCTGCCGGGCGATGGAAATTGGCGCCCCGGCATGGGCATCGAAGGCGTGGTCACCATCGACACGCAGCAGATTCCGCTTGCTGTGCGCACGAATGCCCTGCAGCGCTTTCGCGACTTCATGGTCGTCTATGCCCGTGTCGGCGACACCTACGAAGTGCGCATGCTGCAGCTTGGACGCCAGACGCCAGAATGGACTGAAGTGCTTGGCGGATTGGAGCCCGGCACGGAATACGTGACCGAAAATGCTTTTCTCATTCGCGCCGACGTCGAGAAATCCGGCGCGACGCACGATCACTAGGCGCGAACCATGCTCGAACGCATCATCGAATCTTCGATCCGTGGGCGCTTTCTAGTCCTGGGTCTCGTGCTGGCTCTTGGCGCGCTCGGCGTCTGGAGCTTTCAACACCTTCCCATAGAGGCCACGCCCGACATCACCAATGTCCAGGTGCAGATCAACACGGAGGCGCCCGGCTTCTCGCCGCTCGAAGTGGAGCAGCGCCTAACATTCCCGATAGAGGCAGCCATTGCCGGTCTGCCAGGTCTCGAACAGACGCGCTCGCTGTCACGTTACGGTCTGTCACAGGTAACAGTCGTTTTCCGTGACGGAACCGACATTTATTTCGCGCGGCAATTGGTGGGCGAGCGCATCCGTTCGGCGGCGTCGCGCCTGCCGCCCGGAATCGAACCCGAGCTTGGGCCCATCGCCACCGGGCTCGGCGAGATTTTCATGTACACGGTCGAGCCGATGCCCGCCGCAAAGAAGGCGGACGGAACGGCGTGGACTCCGGAGGATTTGCGCACTCTGCAGGATTGGGTGATCCGCCCGCAGCTGCGCACTGTGCCTGGCGTTACCGAGGTCAATTCCATTGGCGGGTTCGAGCGGCAATTTCACGTGACACCGTGGCCGGAGCGGCTTTCCGCCTACGGCCTCACCATGAACGATGTGATCGCGGCGCTGAGGCAAAACAACGGCAATGTCGGCGCCGGCTATGTCGAACATTCCAGCGAGCAATATCTTGTCCGCGTTCTGGGACAGGCCGGCGGCCTCGCCGATCTGTCCAAGATTGTGGTCGCCGAACGGGACGGCATTCCGATTCGCGTCTCCGATCTCGCGGACGTAACCATGGGCGAAGAATTGCGCACCGGCGCCGCCACACAGAACGGACAGGAAGTCGTTCTGGGAACGGTTTTCATGCTGGTCGGCGAGAACAGCCGCATCGTTTCGCGCGCCGTTGCCGCGCGACTCGAAGATGCGGGCCGCTCGCTTCCGCCGGGTGTGATCGCCAAGGCAGTCTACGACCGCACCAATCTTGTCGAGCGGACAGTCGCGACGGTGGAGAAGAATCTTCTGGAAGGCGCTTTTCTGGTTATTGTCGTTCTCTTCCTTCTTTTGCGGAACATACGTGCGGCCTTGATTACGGCGGCGATTATCCCCTTTGCCATGCTGCTCACGATCACCGGCATGGTGCAGGGCGGCGTGTCAGGAAATCTGATGAGCCTCGGCGCGCTCGATTTCGGACTGATTGTCGATGGCGCGGTGATCATCGGGGAGAATTGCCTCAGAAGGCTCGCGCAAACGCAACACGCAATGGGCCGCGTTCTGACGCGCGAGGAGCGCTTTGCAACCACGGCCTCGGCAACTGGCGAAGTGATCAAGCCCAGCCTGTTTGGCGTGCTGATCATCATGATTGTTTATATTCCGATCTTTGCGCTGACGGGCATCGAAGGAAAAATGTTTCATCCGATGGCGATTACCGTGGTGCTGGCGCTTTCGGCCGCGCTCGTGCTTTCGCTCACCCTGGTTCCGGCTGCGATTGCCGTTTTTATGACCGGTAGGGTTTCCGAATCCGAAGGCGTTGTGATGCGTGGCACACGAAACTTCTACCAGGCTATGTTGGCGCAGGCTTTGCGGGCGCGCTTCGCCATTGTTCTGGGCGCGGTAATTTTGGTGATGGTCAGCGCATTTGCGGCGTCGCGTCTCGGCAGCGAATTCCTGCCCACGCTCGATGAGGGCGACATCGCGCTGCACGCTCTTCGCATTCCGGGAACCAGCCTCTCCCAAGCGGTTTCGATGCAAGCCATGTTGGAGGCGCACATTAAAACTCTTCCCGAAGTCGATCAGGTGTTTGCCAAGCTCGGAACCGCGGAAGTGGCTACCGATCCCATGCCGCCGTCTGTTGCCGATACATTCGTCATCATGAAAGACCGCGAAGCCTGGCCTGATCCGCGTAAACCGAAGGCGCAATTCGTGGCTGAGCTTCAGCACGCGGTGATGCAGGTTCCGGGTAACAATTATGAATTCACCCAGCCGATCCAGATGCGATTCAACGAGTTGATTTCCGGCGTGCGCGCGGACGTTGCCATCAAAGTGTTCGGCGACGATTTGGACCAATTGCTTGCAGCGGGCCAGGCCATCGAAGGTGTCGTTGCGGGAATCGCAGGCGCGCAGGACGTTGCCATTGAACAGGCCACCGGCCTGCCGATCCTACAGATAACGCCGGACCGCGACCGGCTGGCGCGGCTCGGTCTCAACGTCACCGATGTTCAGGACGTAGTGCAGGCTTCCATCGGCGGCATGGTGGCCGGCGAGATTTTTGAGGGTGACCGCAGATTCGATGTTGTTGTGCGTCTTCCGGAATCGATGCGCACCAATGTGGCCGGCATCGGCCGGCTTCGCATTCCGCTGCATGGGGACGAAAACGGCGAGCGGCGCTTCGTTCCGTTGTCGCAGGTCGCGAAGGTCGATCTTGTTATAGGCCCGAATCAGGTGAACCGCGAAGAAGGCAAACGCCGCGTGGTGGTAACCGCCAATGTGCGCGGCCGCGATCTCGGCACGTTTGTCGCCGAACTGCGCGCGCGCGTGGCGGAGGAAGTTGCTCTACCGCCCGGCTATTGGGTGTCCTATGGCGGAACGTTCGAACAATTGCTCTCAGCTTCGCAACGTCTGCAACTTGTCGCGCCCGTGGCGTTGCTGCTGATTTTCGGCCTGCTCTATACGTTGTTCCGTTCGGTTGTCGATGCGGCCATAGTATTTTCCGGCGTGCCATTGGCGCTGACCGGCGGCGTGGCGGCGCTCGTTCTCAGCAACATGCCGCTCTCGATTTCGGCGGGGATCGGTTTCATCGCACTCTCCGGCGTTGCCGTGCTGAACGGCGTTGTGATGCTGTCTTTCATTCGCAGCTTGCGCGCACAAGGCGGTGCGCTGGACGACGCGATATTGGAAGGCGCGGTGACACGACTGCGACCCGTTCTCATGACAGCTCTGGTCGCCAGTCTCGGATTTGTGCCAATGGCATTCAATGTCGGCACCGGTGCCGAGGTGCAGCGCCCTCTCGCAATGGTGGTTATCGGTGGGATATTTTCATCCACACTTCTTACTCTGTTCGTTTTGCCCGCGCTCTACCGGATCGTGCATGGGCGGCGCGGTTTAAGAAACGAGACATGGGCAATAGGCGTGCAAGCACCTGCATCACATGCTTGAGGGATACGTCACCGCCACGCGTTATATTTAGTCAGAATGCCGTGAGGTGGGCACTGTCGCAGAGCGCTGCCTAAGGGTAGATGCTAGAAGCCTTGAAACGAACCGCGCAGCCATGGGCACGTATATGCAAAAACACCAGGGACACTGGCTTTTATTCGCTCTCACCGCTTTGCTGTGCATCGTGTTCGGGCCTTCCGCCTTCGCACACGCAATAGGCGGAAAGGATGCTGCCTTCGTGGCGGCGACGGACGGGCCAGATATTTTGCCGTTCATGTATCTCGGCGCCAAGCACATGGTCACCGGCTACGACCATCTGCTCTTTATCGTCGGTGTGATCTTTTTCCTATATCGTATGCGCGACGTCGCCATTTACGTGACTTTGTTCTCGCTCGGCCACAGCGCGACACTTCTGGCTGGCGTGCTGATGGAAATCAGCGTGAACCCCTTTCTGGTCGATGCCGTGATCGGCCTGTCGGTCGTCTACAAAGCCTTCGACAATCTCGGCGGTTTCAAATCGTTGTTCGGCTTCGAGCCGAACAACAGGGTCGCGGTTGCGAGTTTCGGTCTCATTCACGGCTTTGGCCTAGCGACGAAATTGCAAGCGCTCGATTTGAACGAGAATGGTCTAGTCACCAACATGATCGGCTTCAATATCGGCGTCGAGATCGGACAGCTTATCGCGCTCTCGATCATTCTGGCGGTCATGGTGTTGTGGCGCCGGACGGAAAGTTTTCACCGCATGGCGATTGCGGCGAATGTCGCGATTCTCACCGCCGGCTTTGTGCTGACGGAATATCAGATCGCCGGTTACTTCAACGAAGGAATGGTTTGACATGGCCGATGAAGGACGCATGGCGAGGCCGCCATCCGCAGGCAAGGTTCTGCTACTGACGGCCGGTGGACTGATCGCGGCAACGCTGATCGTCTTCGGTGCCATTCTGCCGGCGGAGTTCAACCAGGACCCGCTGGGCCTTGGCCGCATAACGGGTCTCAGCCGTTTGTGGGCGCCGCCGGAAGTTGAGCTTGATGTCGCGAATAGCGGCGTTTCGCTGACCCATGAATATGACATGCCCTTCCGCAGCGACACGGTCGAGATTCCGCTGGCGAGCGGCGACGACCGCCGCCGCGGCAATGAACTCGAATACAAAGTGCGGATGAAGAAGGGCGCGACGCTGATCTATTCGTGGACCGTCGAAGGCATTTCCAACCCGGAAGAATTTTACACCGAGTTTCACGGCCACACGCTGACCGAAAACGAAGAAGCGATGACGGTCGCGTATTATAAGAAGGCGACTGGCATCACTGCGAACGGCACGTTGATCGCGCCGTTCGACGGCGTGCATGGCTGGTATTTCCAGAACCAGTCGGTCGGGCCCGTCGTGGTGAAGGTGAAGCTCAGCGGGTTTTACGATCTCATTCCCTGCTGCGAAGCGGGGAATGAAGCCGGCATCATCGCCAATGTTCCAGCAGCGGAAGCTTTCGGCCCCACGCCGGAGTAGTTCGCTGTTAGAATGTAATCGCAGCGCGCATCAGAAGCCCCGCAAGCGAACAGCTTGCGAGTGCCCACAACATGCCGATTTTCAACCGGAAGATGGCGATCATCGCCGCCGCCGATAAAATCAGGGCGGCGTAATCGACCGTTTCCAGCACGGGAACAAAAAGGCGCATCGGGCCAAACGCGATTTCATGCACCTGGCCGAACAGCACGTGCAGCCCGAACCAGACGGCGAGGTTGAGAATGACCCCGACGACGGCGGCAGTGACGGCGGAAAGCGCCGAGGTGAGCGCGCGGTTGCCCAGCAGCGCCTCGACATAGGGCGCGCCGAGAAATATCCAGAGGAAGGACGGCACGAAGGTGGACCACATTGCGAGGAAGCCGCCGAGCGCACCGGCGACAAGCGGACCGAGCGGGCCGGGCGCGCGAAAGGCAGCCATGAAGCCCACAAACTCGACGACGCTGATAAGCGGTCCCGGTGTCGTTTCGGCGAAGCCGAGGCCCACCAGCATTTCGCCGGGTTGCAGCCAGCCATAGTTCTCGACCGCTTGCTGAGTCATATAAGCGAGAACCGCGTAGGCGCCGCCAAAGGTCACCACCGCCATTTTGCTGTTGAAGGCGGCGATGGCGGTGAACACATTCGAAGGGCCCAGCCAGACAAACAGAATCAGCAAAGGTCCGAGCCACAGAACGGCTCCGATCTCCGCGATTTTGATGGCCCGCGCCAGCGACGGGCGCACATGCTCCGGCGTTCCGTGCGCGAATAATTTGTCGATGACGGCTTCGGAATCATCGCGCGTGCCGGACGCCTTGCCGTGGCCGCCGCCGGCAGAGAAGAGTTTCGCGTCCATCCGTCCGCCGACATATCCCACCAAGGCCGCGGCAGCGACGATCAGCGGAAATGGTACCGCGAAGAAAAAGATTCCGATAAAGGCAGCGGCGGCGATGGCGTAGGCGGCAGTCCCCTTGAGTGCGCGCCTACCGACGCGTTGCACCGCTTCGAGAACGACGGCGAGCACAGCGGCTTTCAATCCGAAGAACACTCCCTGGACCAGGCCGACATCACCGTAAACGGCGTAGATCCAGCTGAGAATGCCGAGCGCGATGAGGCCCGGCAGCACGAACAATGTGCCCGCCGCGATGCCGCCCCAGGTACGGTTCAAGAGCCAACCGATATAGACGGAAAGCTGATGCGCTTCGGGTCCCGGCAGCAACATGCAGTAGTTAAGCGCGTGCAGAAAACGCCGCTCGCCGATCCAGCGCTTTTCTTCCACCAGGATGCGATGCATCACGGCGATCTGTCCGGCGGGTCCGCCGAAGCTCAAGGCCGCGATGCGCATCCAGACGCGTAACGCCTCCGCGAATGGAACAGCGTTCGCGCCTGCGTCGGTGGGAGAATCTTTACTTGGGTTCACAAAATCGGCCACGTCAACGCTCCTCCGCTAACCTTAAGGGCCGCGTTTGAAGCAGAGCTTGGACGAGGGGCCGTCTGAAGGGGAGTCTGCGTCCCCGAAGCGAAATCTATCGCAGGCGCGCGGTCCGTTGCAACTAGCCGAAGCGGCCGGTGATGTAGTCCTCAGTACGCTTATTGCCGGGTGTGGTAAAAATCTGCTCGGTGAGACCGAACTCCACCAACTCGCCCAGATACATGAAGGCGGTGTGGTCCGACACGCGGCTGGCTTGCTGCATGTTATGGGTGACGATGACGATCGTGTAGTCGTTGGTGAGTTCGTAGATCAGCTCTTCGATTTTCGCGGTCGAGATCGGATCCAGCGCCGAACAGGGCTCGTCCAAAAGGATGAGCTCCGGCTTGGTCGCAACCGAGCGCGCAATGCAGAGGCGCTGTTGCTGCCCGCCGGAGAGACTAGTGCCGCTGGCGTTGAGTTTGTCTTTGACCTCGTCCCAGAGCGCGGCACGGCGCAAAGCGGTTTCCACGCGCGCTTCCAACTCGCTGCGCGGAAGCTTTTCGTAAAGCTGCAAGCCGAAGGCGATGTTGTCGAAAATGGTCATTGGAAACGGCGTCGGCTTTTGAAACACCATGCCGACTTTGGCGCGTAAGATGTTGAGGTCCTGCGACGGCAATAGAATATTGACGCCGTCCAAGAGCACTTCGCCTTCGGCGTGCTGACGCGGATAGAGCTCGTAAATGCGATTCAAAACGCGCAGCAGCGTGGACTTGCCGCAACCCGAGGGTCCGATAAAGGCGGTGACCTTGTTCCTGTAAAGCGGCAGCGTGATTTTCTTCAGCGCCTGAAATTGGCCGTAGAAGAACGACAGCTTGTTGATCGCAACCTTCACTGTGTCGGACATTATTTCTGCTCCGATCGCGACTCTAACGTCCGCGCGATTATGCTGAGCACCAGCACCGTCATGGTGATCAGAAGTGCGCCCGACCATGCCAGGCGGTGCCAATCGTCATAAGGGCTCATGGCCATTTGGAAGATGACGACGGGAAGGCTCGCCATCGGTTGATTGGGATCGACACTGAAGAACTGGTTGTTCAGCGCGGTGAAAAGAAGCGGTGCGGTCTCGCCGGAAATGCGCGCCACGGCGAGCAATACGCCGGTGACCATGCCGGTCTGCGCGGCGCGCCACGTCACGGTCCGAATGACATGGGCGCGCGGCGCGCCAAGGGCGGCGGCGGCTTCGCGCAACGTGTTGGGGATCAGCAGCAGCATGCCTTCAGTGGTGCGCACCACCACAGGAATGACGATGACGGAAAGGGCCGTCGCGCCGGCCCAGGCCGAGAAATGACCAATGCTCACCACCATGACTTCGTAGATGAACAGGCCGATCACGATGGACGGCGCCGACAGCAAAATGTCGTTCACGAAACGCAGTACGAAGGCGAGGCGCGTGTAGCGTCCATATTCCGCGAGATAGGTGCCGGCAAGAATGCCGATCGGCGTACCGACGGCGACAGCGACAATGGACATGAACAGGCTGCCCACAATGGCGTTCAGAAGTCCGCCTGTGAGACCGGGCGGCGGCGTCGATTCCATGAACAGGGCAAGATCGAGCCCCGAGAAGCCCTGATAGACCAGCACGCCCAGAATGAGCGCGAGCCAGCCCAGGCCAAAAGCGGTCGCCGCCACGGAAAGCCCGAGGAAGATGCGATTGATAAATCGCCGCCGCGCGTAAATTCCGGTGTTCATGCGCGGGCTCCGCCTGCGCGTTGCTCAAGGCGGTAGAGCATGTATTGCGCCGCCGCCAATACGCAGAATGTTACGAAGAAGAGAATGAGGCCGAGCTCGATCAGCGATGAGACGTAAAGGTCGCCGAGCGCTTCGGTGAATTCATTGGCGATAGCCGCCGAGATGGTGGTGCCCGGCGCGAACAGCGATTCCGAAATCCGGTGTGCGTTGCCGATGACAAAGGTCACCGCCATGGTTTCCCCGAGGGTACGGCCGAGCGCCAGCATGATACCGCCAACGACGCCGCCGCGCGCATACGGCAGCACAACTTTCCACAACACTTCCCAGGTCGTTGCGCCGAGGCCGTAAGCTGCTTCCTTGAGGACCGGCGGCACGGTCTCGAACACGTCACGCGTGATGGCGCAGATGAAGGGCAGCGTCATGATCGCGAGAATGAGGCCGGCGGTGAAAATACCGATGCCGTAAGGCGGCCCGGCGAACAGATCCTCAAGCACGGGAATGCCGGCGAAGGCGTCGATGGCCCAGGGCTGCACATTTTGCTGCAGGAACGGCGCCAAAATAAAAAGGCCCCAGATGCCGTAAATGATGCTGGGAATGCCGGCGAGCAATTCCACCGCCACCCCGATGGGGCGGCGCAGCTGGCGCGGGCAAAGTTCGGTGAGGAAGATTGCGATGCCGATGCCGACCGGAACGGCGATGGCCATGGCGATGGCCGAGGTGACCAGCGTTCCATAGATCGGCGCCGCCGCGCCGAACACTTCGCGCACTGGATTCCAGCTTTCCGTCCAGAGAAAGCCAAAGCCGAAGGCGGCCATGGCGGGCCAGGCGCCGGACAGCAGCGACCACATAATGCCGAGGAAGATCGCCAGCACGGCAAGCGCGCTCGCTTGCGTTACGCGATGGAACATCCAGTCGCGACGATGCGCGCGGCGGATGATCGCCGAACTGAACTGAGGGGGCGCATCAAGGCTCAAGGGACCAGCGACCATGAGATTCGGAAAGGATGGAATGCCACAAAAACCAAGAGCGGGAGGCCACTTCCGATGGCGGCCCCTCCCGCTCCCATATTCGCCAATTGTGTAAGCTTTGCGAAGGCGGCTTTTGGTCCTTGCGCTGCAGCGTTTTTAGTTTGCCTTCCAGCCTTGAACCTGGGTCCAGCTGGCCTCGATCTTCTGGGTCACGGCATCGGGCAAGGGAACGAAATGCATGTCCTGCGCCGCTTGGTCGCCGTTCTTGTACGCCCATTGGAAGAATTTCAGGGCCTCGGCGGTCATCGCCGGATCGGTGGGCTGCTTGTAAACGAGAATGAAGGTGGCGCCGGCCATCGGCCAGGCTTCAGGCGATGCCTGATTGGTGATGATCGAGGCGAAGCCCTGGCTTGCGTCCCAGGCCGCGCCGTTCGCGGCGGCGGCAAAGCTCGCCAATGACGGCTCGATGGTTTTGCCGGCGGCGTTCAACATTTTGGTATGCGCGAGCTTGTTCTGTGTTGCGTAGACATATTCGACATAGCCGATGGCCCCGCGCGTCTGGCGCACATTGCCGGCCACGCCTTCATTGCCTTTGGCACCAATGCCGGTCGGCCAATCGACCGCGGTTGAAGCGCCAACGCGTTCTTTCCATTCCGGGCTCACCTTCGAGAGGTAGTCCGCGAAAATGAAGGTCGTTCCCGATCCGTCGGAACGATGGACCACCGCAATGGCCATATCCGGCAGACTGACCGTGGGATTGAGGCGTTTGATCGCCGGGTCGTTCCACTTGCCGATCTTGCCGAGAAAGATGTTCGCCAACGTGGGCCCATCAAGGACGAGCTGGCCAGCCGTGATTCCCGGGATGTTCACGATCGGCACGTCGCCGCCGATCACCGTAGGGAACTGAACCAGGCCATAGCGGGTCAGCTCGGCCACGGTCAGGGGCATGTCGGTTGCGCCAAAGGTGACGGTCTTGGCCCGGATCTGGGCGATACCGCCGCCGGAGCCGATCGATTGATAGTTCAGCGCATTGCCGCTCGCGCTGCGATAGGAATTGGCCCATTTGGCATAGATCGGGAAGGGGAAGGTGGCGCCGGCGCCGGAGATGGTCACGGCCAGGGCGGTAGTTGCCACGCCAAAAGCGGCGATGCCCGCGAAAAGACCGGAGAGAAATTTCGTCGAGACTGTCATGCGTGCCCCTTTTTCGTTCAGCCTGGTGGGTGTTCTGCCCGGATGGCAGGACACTGGAAAAGCGCGCAACAACTGCCACGGTTCGAAGAAGGATTTATGACAGTTGCGCGTCGGCCACGTTACATCCGACGGGCCGGGCTCTGGCGCCCCGCGAGGGGTAAGAAAAAGGGCGCGCCCGGCATCGGACACGCCCTGATTTTCTCAAGAAACCGTCAGGTAATCGCAGGCTTACGGCTTGGCGATATGCCAGGTCATGCCGCGGCCATCGCCGGTCACATCACCGGGATTGGCGTCCATGCGGAATGTATACAGGGGTTTGCCCTTATAGGCCCATTGCTTGCCGCCATCGTCGCGCGTGATGACGGTCCAATCGCCCATATTTCCCGAACCGGCATTGGCCATCAAAGCCGGCCAATTCATCAGACACATGCCATTGCAGGCCGATTTACCGGCCTCTTTGTCATTGTCCCAGGTGTAGAGCGTCAGCCCGGCGGCATTGACCAGATTGCCATTGGCGACTTTCACGCCGCCCGGCGCGTTAAACTCCGCTGCCATCGCGCCGCTCACCGTGAGGGCGAGGGCCAATCCAGCCGTCCACAACCATTTTGTTTGCATCGTGTCCTCCATATTCCAACGCCAAGGGAGTTTGCTCCCCTTGGAGCCGAGATTAGCACGTTTGGCGCCTATCGCACCCCTAGGATCGCCGACGTCCAATGAATGTCACACTGGAACCCGGTTCAAATCGGGACGGGCCTAATAGGAAAACTGCAGCCGCGTGGCGAAGACGTTGAACTTTTGACCAGCTTGCGCGCCGGTGCTGTTCAAGCGATCGACATCCACCCACATGTGATCGAACATCCAGCGTAGGTTGCGGTTCAAATACCAATTCATGCCGGCAGTGATGATGCGTTGTTCGCCGCCGCGCACGCGGTTCGCCGACACCGGATCAGATATGAAGGCGTCGAAGTCGTTGACGCTGTAACGCGCCTTTACTTCCCAAGCGCCCCAGGAATCGGCGTCGAGTGCGAAGGGATTGTTGCTGGGCGGGGAACCCCACGCGGCCGATGCGGGAACATAGGGCCGCATTTCGCCGGTGAGGAAATAAGAAGCCTGCGCATACCAGCCGTCGAATTCCGGGTCCTTCAGCGTGTCGTCCGTCCGGTCGAGGCCGTAGCGGAAATATTCGCCCGCCATATAAAACGGCCCGTAATTCATTCCCGCTTCAACGCCCCACGCCCATGCCGTTTGCGCGTTTACGGCGGCGGCTAGGCCCGTGGGTCCGAAGCCCACAAGCTGAAGTCCGTCGACGCGCGATTCAGGGCGGTCGCTAATGGACATTTGCCGATTGGGTTTGTTGAGAATGCGCGCCGCATTGACGCCAATTTGGTAGTTCGACTCCTCGTCGGAAAAGAAGCGATAGGCGACGCGTCCCAAGACTTGCGTGCCTTCGTCGTCGTTCTTCACCGTGGCGATGCGTTCGCCTGTGTAGGCGGCAGAAATCAAGAGATTGTCGCTGCCGAAAAGAAAGCCCTGTTTGTTGTAAAGAATTTCCGCGCCGCGGCGTGAATCACTGCCGCCGAACGGATCCAAAATCGTGTTCACGATTGAGGCGCGTTCTAGGAAGGTGATGTCGGCGGACGACGTGGAATCATCCATCGAGAATTTCGGTTGGATAGCGCCGACATTGAAGGTGAAATCCGGAATGCCGACATAGGCGACGCGCAAGAGATAGATTTGCCCGGCGCGTTCTGTGCCGGAGCTGCCGAAATCGAACACCATCTCATAGAGAAAATCGCGGTACACGCGGCCTTCGAAGCCGATTTGTGCGCGGCGGAAATAGGTGCCGTTGTGCAAATCGCGGCCGACGTTCACGGCGGCCGGCAAATCTCCGTCCTGAAAGAAGGAACCGGCATCGAACTGGAAGCGCGCGCGCAAGGTGAGAACGAAGCGGCCATCGGCGGTACGCACGCTGGCGCGGTTGTAGTCGAAAATCCACGACGCATCGGCCGTTGACTGCTCGAGTGTCGAGAGGCGGGTGCGTAGGGCCATTTCATTGTCGCGCGCCACATCGAGCTCGGCTTCAAGCTGGCGCACGCGTTCATCCAGCGAAGGCTCGGCGGCAACGGCGGTGGGAGCATCCGATTGCTGGGCGGGAAGGAAGGCCGGTTCTGCGGCCGGAATTTGCGCGACAGGCGCTATTTGTTCAGCGGGGAGTGCAGGTTGCTGAACAGGAGCGGGCCGGGCGGCTAATAATTCTTCCAGCCGGCGCACGCGTTCCTCAAGAGATATAGGAGCGGCCGGATTTTGCGCGGCGGCCGGGACCAGGCTCCCTAAAGTCAGCAGGAGGGCGCTGCCCGAAACGATGGCCGATCTGCGCATATACCCGTCTCCTATCTCTGTGACGAAAGCGCGTTGTGCCGCTTACCTGTTGCATCCACATCACGCTTGGGCCCGCGCGAGTCGGACCCATCCCCCCTCTTTCCAGCGCCGCGTGACGGTCAGGCGACAGCAATATGACGATTACATGACAGTGCAGGCGGGCTTGAGAGATCTGGCGGTGGTTAAGCCTTTCTCAACGGCGGTTCCGTCAAAATTGGGTTCTACGAGCGGAATCCATGTTTAAGCGCGCTGGTCTCACTGCCTTTGCTGCCTTGGCGTTCGCGCTGCCGCTCATCGCGGTCGGCGATGTGCTGTTGCATGGGCGTATGACATTTATTCACCCGGTCGCTTTGATTGGGGTTGTTCTCGTCAGCGTCGGTTACCTCCTTTTCGGCGTACTGGAGAATCGAGGCCGTGCCGCCGATTCCGAAATACGGGCCGACCGCTTGGCCGCCCTGACCGGCGAACTCGAGCTTTCAATCTCCGTATTGGAAGCGACGAACAAGCGCCTCAACGCCAGCGAGGAGCGGTACAAAGGATTGGTGGATGCGCAAGGAGACGCGATTGTCCGCCGCACGCCGGCTGGCCGCGTAACGTACGCCAATCAATCTTTCTTCCGGTTTTTCGGAATCACCGCTGACGAGACGCTGGGAACGATGTTCCGTCCGTCCTCGCATCCGGAATCGCCGCCGCCCGTCACCGGGCGGTTCGCTGGCCGCGAGCTGGGGCAAGAACGCGTCTCCTACGATCAGCACGTAAAGACTGTCGCCGGTTATCGCTGGATCGTATGGGAAGATTACGCCATCCGCGATGGCGAGGGGCGGCTGGTCGAGATTCAAAGCGTCGGGCGCGACATCACCGAGCGCAAACGGCTTGAAGCCGAACTGGTGGAAGCGCGCGACCGCGCCGAGGAAGCCAATCACGCCAAGTCGCAATTTCTAGCCACGATCAGCCATGAAATCCGCACACCTATGAATGGTGTGCTGGGCATGGCGCGGCTTATTCTGGAAACCAATCTGGCGCCCGATCAGAAAACTTACGCGGAGGCGATCCGCCAATCGGGCCTTTCGCTGCTGTCGTTGATCGAAGAGATTCTGGATTTTTCCAAAATCGAATCCGGCGCGGTGGCTATCGAAGCCTCCGACGTTCCGTTGCGTCCGCTTGTGGAGGGCGTGTCCGAGCTTCTTTCGACCCGCGCCCATGCCAAAGGCATCGACATCGTTACGTCGATTGCAGCGAATGTGCCGCCGACCATCCATGTCGATGCAACAAGGTTGCGTCAGGTGCTCACCAATCTGGTGGGCAACGCGGTGAAGTTCACCGAGAACGGCGGCGTCCATATCTCAGCCATGGTTGAACCCAGGGCGGACGGGATGATGCTGATGCTATCGGTGCGTGACACAGGCATCGGCGTTGCCAAAGACAAACACGCAAAAATATTCGAGGATTTTGTTCAGGCGGATTCGTCTTATGCGCGCCGGTTCGAAGGCACGGGCTTAGGGTTGGCCATATCAAAACGCCTGGTGGACGCCATGGGCGGAGAGATCGGGATTACCGATGCGCCGGACCGCGGCAGCGTTTTCTGGGTGCATCTGCCTTTGCCGGGCGAAATCGCGGAGCCTCATAAAGGCGCGCTTGCCGGCAAACGCATTGCCGTTATTTCCACATCCCAAATCTTGCGGGCCGGATTGCGGCTGCAATTGCAGGCGTGCGGCGCGGAGATGTACGAGAGCGAAGAGCTCGACCCCGTGAAACTGCACGCGGCCTCGTGCGATCTTCTGATCCTCGATGTGGCGACTGGGGACAACGGCATTTTGCCCGATGTCAGGAGCCTGAGCATTCCCACCGTCGCCCTGGCGTCGCCTGAATATCGCGGCATGCTGTCCACGCTACGAGAAAGAGGCATTCGCGGATATCTCACCAAGCCGGTGCGGCAGGCCTCACTGGAGACCCGCCTCGCTGCCGTCTTGCGCGGCGACGATTCGCTTGAACCCGCACTCCTGCAAACATCCGGCGAACGCCGGACGGGGCGCAAAGCGCTCGCCGTGCTTTTGGCGGAGGACAATCCGGTGAACGCGTTGCTGGCGCGCGAATTGCTGCGTCGGCGTGGCCACACTGTGTATGAGGTAACGACGGGCGAAGCCGCGGTCGATGCCTGCGCCCGCAACCGTTTCGATATGGTGGTCATGGATCTCCACATGCCCGGCCTGGACGGCATTGAAGCGACACGACGCATACGGAACGCCGAGAAAACATCGCAGATGCCTCGGTTGCCGATCTTTGCCCTCACCGCCGACGCGCTAGAAAGCGGGCGCAAAGCATGTCTGGAAGCCGGCATGGATGGGTTTTTGACCAAGCCCGTCGACCCCGCCGAAATTGATGCAATCCTCGCGCAGGTTGGCAGTAAGGTGGCTTCTGGCGTGGCCGCTTAACTTTCCGCCGCGCGTGCGTTCCTGTAAGACGATTCGATGACCACATCCGCCGATTCCACGAAGCCGAGCAATTCCGAGCAGAGCGCGGCCAAAGGAACGTGGAGCGTGTATTTGCGCCCCCGCGTGGCGGTGATGATCTTGCTCGGCTTCTCGTCGGGCCTGCCATTATATCTCGTCGGTACCGGCTCGTTGATGCAGGCCTGGCTCACCGAAAGCGGCGTGTCGCTGCAGAATATCGGCCTGTTCGGCCTTGTCGGTCTCTCTTATGGCTGGAAATTCCTGTGGTCGCCGGCCATCGACGGCATCGCCATTCCCGGCCTCTCCCGCCTGATGGGACACCGGCGCTCCTGGCTTCTGCTCATCCAGATCGCGCTGATGATTTCCATTGTCGCGTTGGGAAGGTTCGATCCAGCTACGGAACCTGTTGCTGTCGCCGCTATGGCGGTGATCGTAGCGTTCCTAGCGGCGTCGCAAGACATCGCGGTCGATGCGTTTCGCATCGAATCCCTCGATGACAGCGAATTGGCGGCGGGTACGGCCAATTACTCGGCGGCCTACCGCGTGGCGCTGCTACTATCTTTTACCGGCGGAGTTGCCTTCGTCACCTGGTGCCAAGCCGGCGGTATGACCCAGCGCGAAGCGTGGAGCGCGGGCTACGCCTTGATGGGCGCGCTGATCGGTGTCGGCATATTGGGCACGCTACTGGCGCGCGAGGATTGGGCGCAGCAACGCGTTCGTTTCGAGAAGGCGACGGCGAAGCGTTTCGGCACTGCGGTGCTCGAGCCATTCCGCGAATTCATCCGCAAGGATTTGTGGTGGGTCATTCTTCTGTTCGTCATTCTGTTCAAACTCGGCGATGCCTTCACATCGGAACTCAGAACGGCGTTTTTTCTCACGATGGGTTTCGAGCGCGCGGCCTATGCGTCCATCCAGTGGCCCTTCGCGTTTTTCTCGGCGCTGGTCGGCGGTTTCGCCGGCGGCTTCATCGCCTATCGATTCGGCTTGATGCGCGCGCTGTGGATTGCAGGCATTTCGCAGATGCTGACCAATCTGGTGTTCATCTGGCCCGCGCTTATTTTACCGGAGATCACCGCCGAGATCGGCGTGGCCAACGATGCAGGTGTGAAGCAACTCACATTCGGCGCGTTGCAGAATGGTGGCGACCTTGCGTTCTGGGCCACGACATCCATGGCCGGAACAATCGCGCTCGAGCAATTCGCGACGGGCCTCGGCGGTGTCATCTTCATCGCCTATCTGTCACATCTGTGCGGAAACCGCGCCTATACCGCAACGCAATATGCGTTGCTCTCGTCATTCGCCGCGCAAGCCCGCGTATCGCTCGCCGCACCGTCCGGATTTGTGGCGGCGGAACTCGGGTGGGTCACCTATTACATAATAGGAACTGTGCTGGCGCTTCCCGGTCTCGGTCTTCTTTGGTGGCTATGGCGGCGGGAACCGAAGCCTGAGCAAAAATTTAATCCGGCGGCATAAGCACAAATTTTCGGCAACGCCCGAACCAACCGGTGTTTCCTCGAGATTTGCCGCCCGTTCAGGATGTTGGCATCTGAAGCGCTCCTCGCGAATTGATGTGAAATGGATTGACCATTGTGCTAAGAATCTACCAACAAGGACGCGGGCAGCGCGGCCCGGATCGTAGGATCGGCCAGCCCCCGCGTCGCAGTGGACCAACCGCACAGGTCATAGGACATACGCGAAATGGCAAGTGCACGCCGCGTCGGTTTCAGTCTTCGTCTGCGCAATGCGGGTCGGCGCTGGGGTTTTTCGCGCCATCACATGATCGTGCCGCGTCGCCCGCGTTTCGGCACGCGCCCCAAACAGGAAACTGTAACCGCGCCGGCAGAAGCGCCGCGCCCGCGTCAGACGTGGCCCGTTCTTGCATCGTCTGGTTCGCTGGAAGTGCGCATTGCGCAAAGCCGTCGTGAAATCGAGGCAGCACAGAAGCTGCGCTATCACGTCTTCTACGAAGAAATGTCCGCGATACCTTCGCCGCAAATGCGGGCGCAGCGGCGCGACTTCGACAAATACGACGATTTTTGCGACCACCTTCTGGTCGTTGACCGCGACACACGCGGCCCGGATGGATTGGACGCGGTTGTCGGCACCTACCGGCTTTTGCGCGGCGAAGTCGCCGCGCTGCATGGCGGCTATTACACCTCATCCGAATTCGATTTGACGTCGATGCTGGACGGCAATCCGCCGGGAACGCGCTTCCTGGAATTGGGCCGGTCTTGCGTGCTGAAAACCTACCGCACCAAGACCATGACCATGCAGCTTCTGTGGCGCGGCATCATGGCTTATGTGAACCGCCATTCCATCGACGTGATGTTCGGCTGCGGTTCGTTGCCCGGAACGGATCTCGACGAATTGGCGCTGCCGCTTTCCTATCTGCACCATTTTCATCCGTGCCCGGACAATATCCGCATCCGCGCGCGCTCGGAATTATGTGTCGATATGAACCGCATGGCGAAAGAGGACATCGACCCAAAGGCTGCCTTGCGCGCACTGCCGCCGCTGATCAAAGGCTATGTCCGCTCTGGCACCTTTATCGGCGAGGGCGCGGTGGTCGATCGCCAATTCGGCACTACCGATGTGCTGATCTATTTGCCCGTCTCGCGCCTGGACGCGACCTTCCGCCGCCGCTTCGGATAGCGTGTCCGACGTAAGACTTTCTCTCGCCTGCAACGACTATGACCGCTGCCGCGCGTTGTTCGACGGGCGCGTGAGGCCCGAAGGCATCACACTCGACATCAAGCGGATCAAGCCGCGCGAATTGTTTCCGCGCATGCTCGACCATCAGGAATTCCAAATCAGCGAAATGTCCCTGGCGTCTTATGCGTCGCTCGTGGCGCGTGGGCAAAACAAATTCACCGCCATTCCGGTCGCGCTGTCGAAAATCTTCCGCCATTCCTGCATCTATGTGCGGGAGGGCGCCGGCATAGAGAGGCCGGAGGATTTGCGCGGCAAGCGCGTGGGCACGACGCAATATGGCGCCACGGCGACCGTCTACATGAAGGGTATGATCCACGACGAATACGGTGTGGCGCCGCATGAGATGTCATGGTTTGTCGGCGGGCTTTCGGCGCCCATGGAAGCGCCGCTGATTCCGCTCAACCTGCCGGCCAATGTGGATCTTACGTTTCTGCCGCCGGGACAGACCTTGGAAGCGATGCTTCTGGACGGCGAACTCGATGCGCTGTTCTCCATTTATTTTCCGAAAATATTTCTGGATGGCAATCCGCGCATCAAGCGGCTGTTCCCGAATTTCAAACAAATTGAGCAGGATTATTTCCGCCGCACCGGCATATTCCCGATCATGCATATGGTGGTGTTGCGGAACGACGTGATCCGCGATTACCCCTGGGCCGCAAAATCCATATTCGATGCGTTTTGCCGCGCGCGCGCTTTGGCGCTGTCGCCGCTTTACGACACCGACGCGCTGGCCGTCGGGCTGCCGTGGCTCCTTGATCATATCGAAGAGACGTGGCGTTTCTTCGGCAAGGATTATTGGGCGTACGGCTTGGAGCCGAACCGCAAATCGCTGGAGGCTTTGTGCCGCTATGTGCACGAGCAGGGCCTTGCGCCGCGACGTGTGGCGCCCGAAGAATTGTTCGCAGCCCTGATTTAGGCGCCGGCCGCGAGTTCGCGGTGCAGTTTGGCCGTATCCAGCTCGCCTTCCCATTTCGCGATGACCAATGTGGCGACGCCATTGCCGATGGCGTTGGTCAGCGCGCGGCATTCGCTCATGAAGCGATCGATGCCGACAAGAATGGCGAGTGACGCCAGCGGTATGTCCGGCACGATGGTCAATGTTGCCGCCAGCGTGATGAACCCTGCGCCGGTGACGCCGCTGGCGCCTTTGGATGTCAGCATCGCAACGCCCAGGATGGTGAGCTGTTGTGTGAGCGTGAGATCGATATTCGTCGCCTGCGCCAGGAACAGCATGGCCAGCGTCATATAAATATTGGTGCCGTCCAGATTGAAACTGTAGCCGGTCGGAATGACGAGACCCACGACCGAGCGCGAGGCGCCGAGGCGTTCCAATTTCTGCATCAGCTGCGGCAGAACCGATTCCGAACTGGACGTGCCCAGCACGATGAAAAGCTCGTCGCGAATATAGGAAATGAATTTGAAGATCGAAAAACCAGCGGCCCTGGCGATGGCACCGAGCACGAGCAGGACAAACAGAACCGCCGTGATGTAGAAGGTGCCGATCAGCGCGCCCAGAGACCACAGAGTTTCGACGCCGTAGCGGCCGATGGTGAAGGCCATGGCGCCGAACGCGCCTATCGGTGCCAAGCGCACGATGATGCGGATGATGCCGAAGAAAAGCTGCGCCACCAGGTCCAACCCGTGAATGATGGTTTCGCCGGTTGCGCCCATGCGCGATGTGGCGAAGCCGGTTAGAAGCGCGATCAGCAATACTTGCAAAAGGTCGCCGCCGGTGAGCGCGGCCAGAAACGTGGTCGGAATGATGCGCAGCACATGCTCGACAAAAGAGGGCGCCACTTCGGCACCGTGCGCATAGCCTTGCGCGATGGTGGGATCGAGCGCCGCGACATCAATGTTGAGACCGGAACCCGGCGCCACAAGATTGCCGACCACGAGGCCGATGGCGAGCGCCGCCGTAGACACGACCTCGAAATAGATCAGCGTCTTGCCCCCAACACGGCCGAATTTACGCAAATCGCCCATATGGGCGACGCCGGTGGCGACGGTGCAGAAAATGACCGGCGCGATGATCATCTTGATCAGCGCGACAAATCCGTCGCCGAGCGGGCGCAAAGATTCCCCGACGGTCGGCCACAAAATGCCGACGAGAATGCCGAGTGCGACGCCGATCAGTACCTGGACATAGAGAAGCTTGAGAACGCGCAAAACTCTCACCTGCTGAAGGAGCGTCGAAGCCTAGCGGGAAGAGGCGGCTTCACTCCTTCCCATACTATCCTATGGGGTGATGGCCAAGACCGGGCGGCCAAGGCGAAAGGGCGGGCTAGAGTTTCAGCAGGCGGATGAGATTGCCGCCCAGTATCGCTTCCTTCTCGGCGGGGCTTAGATAGCTTGCATTCGCCACCAGATCGATCGTGTCCGGCCAGTTGAAGGGCATGTCCGAACCGTAGACCACCTGGCTCGCGCCCATCTCGGCCACTAGATGGCGCAGGCCCTCATCCGTGAAGACCATCGAGTCCGCCATGATCTGGTTGCGCAGATATTCACGCGCTGGCTTCTTGCTGGTGCAATTGGCATTGGGCCGCACGTCGCACGCCACTTCGGTGCGCCCGAAATAGGACGGCAGATAGCCGCCGCCATGCGAGCCGCAAATCTTGAGGCCAGGGAAACGATCAAGTGTGCCGTCGAATATCAGCTTGGACAGAAATAGAGTGGTCTCGGCGGGATTGCCGATAATGTTGCCGAGATCGCCACGCCCTTCGAATATGGTTTCGTTCACCAGCCCATCGGCTTTGTTCGGGTGCATGAACACCGGAACCTGCAGCTCCTGCGCTTTGCGCCAGAAGGGATCGTATGTCTCGGTTGATGGCACTTCGCCGGCGATGCGTCCGCCCACTGACGCACCGCGAAAGCCCAAAGTCTTCACAGCATATTCAAGCTGCTCCGCCGCGAGATCGGGATGTTGCAAGGCCACCGAGGTGAGACCGACGAAACGGTCGGGATGTTCTTTGCACGTAGCGGCAACGCCTTCGTCATGCGTGCGCACGATCCGCGCCGCGAGATCGCGGTTCGCGTCATACCACCAATAGGCGTTGATGCTGAGCACGGCGACATCGATACCGCGCGCGTCCATCGCGGCGAGGCGCTCAGGTGTGCGCATCGGATTTAGAACCTGGTTTGCGTTGAAGTTTCCGGGATCGATATTTGTCCCGCGCACAATCTCGGCGACACGCGGCACCATGCAATGGGCATGGATATCGACCACGCGCATGCGTCGACCCGCGACGGTGATGATTTTGCGCTGAGGCGCAGCAGCAGCGGACAACGCAGGCATTGTCGCCGCGATATACCCGCAAAGTGCAGTGACGCCTACGCCTGCCAGAAAATGGCGGCGATCCATCGCGCGGTGATCCATGAGCTTTCCCCGGTTTGTGATTTCGCCGCGGGTTTTTTCCGCGTGCGGCCCGGCCCATAGAACGGGCGTACGTGTGCAACTTGCAATTCACGGAGATGAGAGGAGGGGCTACCCCGCATGAACCAACCGCCGAAAGCTCAGCGCGTCTGCTTCTAACCCAAAGGCGACATTGGTTAGTGGAGTTGAGTTGCCTTACGGCATGCCAGTGAAATAGAGGTTTTCTACATACTCCACCACTTTTCGAGCAGAGTTGGCCGGAAATGTAGTCTCTCGCCCACCGATCACCAATGTGGCCGTGGAGTTTGTGAGCCCCGTGTTGTTCGTCATCAGAATCACAGTAAGTGCTTCATCTGGGAAGTAATCAAAGATCGCGGCGAAGCCTGCCTCGGTAAAATTTCCAGTATGCCAAATCAGTCGTTGCCCATGTTTTGTGGCAAATCTCCAGCCGAAGCCGTAATTGTAGCCATAGTCGGTCCACATCTTGTTTCGAGAAGACGGCGCAAGTATCTGGTCGCGCGCCAGCGCATTGCTCCAAATAAGCATGTCGTCGAGCGTGGAATAAATGCCGCCCTCGCCGCCCAAAACGTCGAAGTCTATTGATCGACCGCGCTGCCATTCCCCAGCAATTGAGCGCATATACCCTCGAATAACATCGCCGGGGATAGCGCCATATCCGGTGTTTCGCATTCCAAGCGGTGCAAATATGCGATTGCGTAGAAAATCCCCATATCGCTGACCTGAGACGCGCTCTATCACCGCCGCAAGTAGCGCATAGCCTGCGTTGTTGTATTCGTAGCGTGCACCGGGACTGAAAAGTGCAGGAAGTCCTACCGCAATCGTCACGGCGTCTTCGTACGTCCGAAATCGAAGATCGTCATCGCTATCGAAGTCAGCGATGCCTGAGCTGTGCGTGAGGAGATGCTTGATCGTGATATCTCTCCAAATTGGCGGAATGCCCGGATAGTATTTCGATGCGAGGTCGTCGACAGAAAGTTTACCGTCTTGAACGAGCAACATAACCCCCGCTGCGGTGAACTGTTTGGTGACCGACTGGAGCGAGAATTTGGTTTCGGGTGTGATCGCGATGCCTTTTTCCCGGTCGGCAAGTCCCGCCGCCTTCCGTAACAACACTTCGTCTCCGCGGGCCATCAGGATTACGCCCGAAAATCCGTCTTCGCGTGCGATGCGATCCACGGCCTCATTTGCAGCACTGATAAACGGGGCATCTTCGGCCGCATGAGCCGCTTGCGGTGATGCCAGAAGCCCAGCAAGCACCAACCCGAGAACAGGCAGCCGCACTATTTCCCGAACATAAGTCAAAGACGCCTGAAACCAATCCTTCATGGCGCGCTCTCCCTGCGCTGGCGCAATCCCCTACATCTTACAGTTTAGTTCCCAGGCACTGAACAATATGAAACGTCCTGATGACCCGGTTCTGGGACAATATTCCATTGACTACGCGACTTCACCCCGCATGAACCAGCCGCCGGAAGCTCAGTGCCTCCGCGATATGGGCGCGGCCGACGCCATCGGCGCCGGAAAGATCGGCAATGGTGCGCGCCACGCGAAGCACGCGGCTATAGCCGCGCGCGGTGAGCTTCATGCGCTCGGCGGCGTCGGTGAGCAACTGCTGCCCGCCCGCATCGGGTTTCGCGACGCTGTCCAGAAGCTCGCCTTCGGCTTCAGCATTGGTGCGCACCGTCGCCGTGCTCGTTTCATACCGTGCGCGCTGAATGTCGCGGGCGCGCGCGACGCGCGCGGCGACGACTGCGCTATCTTCCGATGGCGGCGGCAGAGCGAGATCTGCCGCCGAAACCGCAGCGACATCGACATGAATGTCGATGTGGTCGAGCAGGGGCCCGGAGATTCGCGTTTGATAGTCCGCGCCGCATTTCGGCGCGCGGCCGCAGGCTTGCGCGGGATCGGAGAGATGTCCGCAGCGGCACGGGTTCATCGCTGCCACCAATTGGAAGCGTGCGGGGAAACGCACATGCGCGTTGGCGCGCGCGATGACGGCCGCGCCGGTCTCGACGGGCTGGCGTAACGAATCGAGAACGGGCCGCGCGAATTCCGGTATTAGGTAGCAACCACACCTAAATTGGTATCGCCACCGTTACCGACCAATGGAAGGTATATGGGACACTTTGATAATCAAATAGTCCCGCATGGCCGATCCGCATGTAGTAACAGCGCTCGTAAAGAAGCGCGCCGAACTGGCAGGACTCATCGAACATCTACAGAGTCAAGTTCGCGAGTCCGTTCTCGCGCTGGATAACGTCGAGGCGACTCTCCGCATCTTCGCGCCGGACATTGATCTGGATGAGATAGCTCCGCGCCAAGTCCCGACCACCGAGAACACGGGAGAGCCGGGCGCGATATGCACCTGCACGTCCACCTCGCGCGGGTCCATGCCTTCGAACGCCACGCTGTAGATTCGAGCCAGTGCCATGGAGGCTTCTTTGACAAGCCTCTATGGCAGGTTCGTGGCTGGTGTGCGGCAAGTGTGCGGCGGGTGAGATTAGATGACGAGGCGCAGGCCTTCACGAGAGTGGCGGAAGCGGTCTCGGCGCATCGTTCCGGGCCATGTTCAAGGCGAAGGAAATCGCGCCAGGGTTCATGGCGTCTACCATGCTGGAAGGCATGAGTATGGTGGCGCCGCGTTCCTTCGTGGTTTCGTAGATCATGTTCATGGCGCGCAGCTGAAGCGCCTCGGGGTTGTGGGCGTAGAGTTTCGCCGCGTTGAAAAATTTCTGCGCGATTTCCTCTTCCGCCGAACCCAAGGTGACGCGCGCCTGCTTTTCGCGTTCCGCCTGAGCCTGGCGGCTCATCGCATCCTGCAATGTCGCGGGAATTGCCACGTCGCGAATTTCCACGGAATTGATGGTAACACCCCACTCTCCGGTTTTGACACCGATAACCGACTTAAGCGTTTCGTCCGCGGACTTACGCTCGGACAAAAGCTCCGACAGCAGCGAAGACCCGATCATTTCGCGCAAGCTTGTTTGCGCAACACGCTGCACAGCGCTGGCGTAATCCGCGATCTCCAACGCCGCGCGCTCGGCGTCATGCACCATCCAGAACACGATGGCATCGACGTTGACGGGAACAGTGTCCTTGGTAAGCGCCTGTTCGGCGTTGACCGCAGTGGTGCGGATGCGTTGATCAATCCAAGACGTAATTGTGTCGACGACGGGCACGATGAAGAACAGCCCAGGCCCTTTGATGCCCGAAAGTTTTCCGGCGCGCAGAACGACGGCCTTCTCCCATTGCTGCGCCATTTTCAGGGACGTGCCGGCTAAGATTCCGGCCGCGATCAGGACAATGCCGACGGCAGGCGGTAAATGCATGAGGAATGAAAGCGTTGCCGCGGCAAGAAAAACCAGAATGAGCGCGATGCTAATGGGGTTCATCAAATGCGTCTCCTGTCTGACTACTTTGGGTGATGGTACGTCACGCCGCGTCCCTTTTGAGGTGGAGCAGAGCGGCGGTTAAATCTTCCAACGCGATGCCTTGAGCTTGCGCTTGGGCTGCGACCCGGAGTGCCAATTCATGCGCATCTTTGCGCTTGTTGCGCGGCGCGCGTGGCACGTCGGCGACAAAGCTGCCGCGCCCACGCGTCGTGGTCAGGACACCCTCACGTTCCAGCTCGGCGTAAGCGCGCTGTACCGTATTGAGATCAATCCTTAAGTCCACCGCGACTTGACGCATGGTGGGCAATTGCGCGCCGCGCGCCAGCGTTCCGCGCCCAACCGCCGCGAGAATCTGGTCGCGCAGCTGCACGTAAATGGGAATTCCGTTGTCCTGGAGGCGAAGGTCTTTCAGCATTTGATTGTCTTATTGTATGAATATATTCATACAATAAGACAATGCACTGTTTGTCAAGTGGCGGCCCATGCGGTTCCGTTTTCCTAGGTTACGGGCACCGGATGATGGCGTAGCGTAGCCAGTGCGTTCCGGAGATTCCCTGGCATGGTGCGCTCAGTCTTCATTCTTGTGCTTTCTCTGCTCCCGACATTGGTCGCGGCGGTGGCAGCTCAACCCACGTCCGGCACCTTCATTGCCGTCGAAAATGGGCAGGTCTGGTACCAGACCTGGGGCTCTGGGCCTAAAGCCATCGTGTTGATCCACGACGGCGTTCTGCATTCCGCCGTCTGGGATGACGTATGGCCAATCCTGTGCAAGGATTTTCGTGTGGTTCGCTTCGACCGCCGCGGTTTCGGGCGCTCACCTGCCGCGACCGCGCACTATTCTCCGGTAGATGACGTTACAGCAGTAATACGCGCGGCAGGCCTCGATCAATTTGTGCTGGTCGGCAGTTCCTCGGGCGGTGGACTCGCGGTGGATTTCACGTTGCAACATCCGGAAGCCGTAGAACGCATGGTTCTCGTCGGACCTGCCATTTCGGACTTGGCCCAATCGCAATATTTTAGAGATCGCGTGGACGCGATGGGGCGGCGCATACAACAAGGCGATTTAGAGGGCGCCCTGCGCGACAGCTGGGCCTTCGCGCCGGGACATGAGGCGGCGCTGAAACGAGCAGTCGCCTTACTGATTGCGAATCCTCAAGACCTGAATCATGAAGATCCTGCCCGTCCCGCGCCTGTTGCGAAGCCGCTATTGCCTTCGATCAAGGCGCCAACACTCATCCTCATCGGCGAATACGACATCGCCGACAATCATGCCCAGGCGGGCGCAGCCGAAGCCCTGATCCTAGGCGCAAACCGGATTGTCGTGCGCGATACGGCCCACCTAATGTATCTCGAACATCCCGATGTGTTCGCCACATTGGTCGAGCAATTTGCGAACAGGACTCTCGCTCAGGAATTTGGCAGTCGCCTTTAAAATTGCTTCTTAGCCCTCAAAACCTCTCATTCGTCCATTTCGCGACATAGTCGAACAGATTCTTGGTCGCGTTGGCATATTGGCCGGGCGTGGTTTCGCAAGGGCGGCAGCCATTGTAACCGTGCAGCGCGCCTTCGATGACGATGTAGTCTTTGTCGGTCGCGGCGGAGGTCTCGTACATGATCTCCTGATCGCGGATGAAATTATACGCGCCCATGGCGGCTACGAGCGTGGGGATTTTGATGGAGCGCACGCCGCAGGTGGTGGAATTGTTGCTGGAGCAGTGATCGACACCCGTAATGGCGTGGGTCGATTTCACGGCATTGGCACTGAGGAAAGCCTGCACCGAAAGCAATCTGTTGCCGTCTTCGAAGGTGAGGTTGGTGCGGGCGTGATCATATTGCCCGACCGAAACGCCTTTGACGATTCGCGTCACGATGGTGCCGTCATTCTTCAAGAGCTTGCGCGGGCTCGCCGTCATCATCGTTTCCGGCGATGCGGGATCCATGGCGCCCAAAAGCGCGGAGCCTTCCTGCTCGCTGAACGGCACCATGAACACGTCGTTGTCGGGGAAGCGATGCGTGCCGGCTTTCATGGACGCTTGGATTTTCTGCGCCTCGGCGATCAGCTCATTCATTTTGCGCGATTGCGCGCGGTAATAACGGTCGCGGAATTCCGCCGAATATTTCGAATTGCCCTTCGGATTAAATCCGTTCTTGGGATCGAAGGGATCGAGCGAGGGATCGACCACGACTTTGTTGTTCACCAGCGAAATCGCCGGGTTGATGTTGCGGATCACATTCACGCCGTTGCCGGGATGCGCGTCGGCCAGAACGAGTGCGTCCGCCGCCTTCACGCCCGCCAGCTCTTCGCCGCATTGTGTCAGCTTATTGGCGCCTTTGCAGAAGCCGGTGCCGTTTTCCGCCACGCCTTCATAGAGCGTCATCATCGGCGAGCCGCCGCTATGACCGAACAGAACGACTTTGGTGATGCCAGGCTGACTGCGCACAAACTCGACCGCCGCCTTCACGTCGAGGCCGATCTCTTCCCATTTGACCGCAGGCTCGTTGTTCACAAAGCGGGTGTTGAAGCAGAGCGCCATGAAGCCGCGCTGCGCCAATTCACGGCAGGCATTGTTGTTGAGCACATTGGCGACGCGGTGCGACACGAGGAACGCGACATGCGGGGCGGGTCCACCAGCCGGCATATGCACCGCTGCGCTTGCGGGGCCAAGCTGCACCAGGCGCGGTCCAACTTGCGCCGCTGCGGGCAGGGCAACCGCCAATGAAATTGCGGTCGCGATGCACGCCGATGTAATGCTCTGCCACGCCATGTTTCTCTCCCTGATCTTTATGATGTTTGAATTCTAGAAATCTGCTTTTGCCGCGGTCGGGACCGGAACGAGGCCCTGATCCAGCTTGTCGTCGCTGTTTTGCTGGCAGATCGATTCTTCGAAGGGGTCTTTCTCGGTGAGCTTCTCGTAAAGTTGCATCACCGAGAATGGTGCGGTGAAGGCGCCTTGGTCTTCGATGGTCGCGATCACCTGCAACACTTGCTTGGTCGGGTTGGTGTAATAGCGCTCGTCGTCGCGCGGGCGCGGTCCATCGGTGATGAGATCGGGCGAGCCCGGCACAATGCGATAGCGTTCGATCACATGGATTTGATCCGAATGCGGGATCGGGAAATTGTCCATATAGGTTTTGTCGTTGAGGCCGATTGTATCGACCACCAGCGTGTCGCCTTCGTAACGGCCAATGGAATGGCCCATCCAGGAGGGCTTCAGATTTTCGGGGTGTTTTTCATTAAGATGGATACGCCGAATGATCTGGCCACGCTGGTAGAGAATGGTCAATTCCGTCGGCGTTTGCAGGAACAGCACCGGCTCAGCGGTGAAGCCAAGAATGCCAGGTACGCCCGGTGGCCAGCAGCGATTGGCCGCCGTAAACGGCACAGCGCCGGCCAACGCTTTCTCATTGGCCTCGCGCGTTTTCGCTGCTGCCCAAGGTAGTAGAAGCGGGCTAACGTCGTTGCCGATGCGCAAAGTGGGTGGACGGCCGCTATTATTGGCGTAGTGCGGAAAACGCGGATGGTCGCCAATCGGCCCGCGCGCGCCAGGCGAACCAGGCATAGGCGGCATGACATTGGCTTGGCGAGACGTCCAGGTCAGGCCGCCATTGTAGAAATCCGGTATCGCGGTTTGGGCGTGAGCTTCGGCGGTAGCTGCGAAACTTAGAGCGCAAACCACGCCTGCCGCGATCAATGCGGAATGCGGCTTCATCGGCAACTCCCTTATGCGAGCGGCCGCCATCTTCATGAGATCACCCCGGCCTGTCCAGGGCGGGCGAAGGCCCGTTATAGCGCCAGCGTCAATTGCGGCGTCGCCGCATTCTCGGCCAAGGCCTCACCCGGAAATGAAAGGCTGGAAAGCGTGACGCCGAGAAGACGCACGCCTTTCTCCAACGGAAGGAGCGAGGCGACCAATTCCCGCGCCACGCTCTCCAACGCCGTCCGGTTGGGAATGACATGAGCCAATGTGCGTGCCCGCGTGACCAAAGTGAAATCGGCATATTTCGCTTTCACGGTTACGGTGCGGGCAGCGACGTGCCTTGCTTCGCAATAGGTCCAGACGGAATCGAGAGGATCGGCAAGGGCCGCAATCATTTCACCGCCGGTGGTCAGATCATTCGCGAAGGTGGTTTCCGAGCCGATCGATTTGCGCACGCGGTCGGCAATAACGGGGCGCACATCGAGCCCGCGCGCCATTCCGAAATAATAGGAGCCGGCTTTCCCAAAATTTCGTTGCAAGAACTCTTTCGTTTGCCCGCGCAAATCCAACCCGGTGAAAATCCCCAGTCCGTTCATTTTCGCTGCGGTCTTGGGTCCAACGCCGTGAAATTTTCCGACAGCAAGCGTTTCCACGAAAGCGGGGCCGCGTTCCGGCGTGATCACATAGAGCCCATTGGGCTTGCGGTAATCGGAAGCGAGCTTCGCCAGCAGTTTGTTGTAGGACACGCCAGCCGACGCGGTGAGCTTTGTTTCAGTAAAAATCCGCGCCTGCAGCTCGCGCGCAATGGCGGTGGCCGACGGCAGGGATTTGAGATTTTCCGTCACGTCGAGATAGGCCTCGTCCAGCGAGAGCGGCTCGACCAGATTCGTATATTCCAGAAAGAGCGCGCGGATCTGCCCCGATACCTCTTTGTAAACATTGAAGCGCGGCTTGACGAAAATGAGTTCCGGACACTGCCTAAGGGCCGTTACCGACGGCATGGCCGACCGCACGCCGAATTTACGCGCCTCGTAGCTCGCCGCGGCCACCACGCCGCGCGCCCGTGAGCCGCCGACCGCGACAGGGCGCCCGCGCAATGTGGGATCGTCGCGCTGTTCGACCGAGGCATAAAACGCATCCATATCGACATGGATGATTTTTCGCGTCTGTCCCTGCTCCACGGAAATGCGGTTCCTTGCGCCGAAGGGGTATATTAAGCCTCTAGCGCGCTATGACGAAGGCGGTGTCTTTGACAGCGAGACCTGCTCAAAGCCCGCCGTGACGTTTTCCGCCGTATCGCCCATCACCAAGCCGCCATAGATGCGGTTCGGCTCCAGATAGATGCACACGCCTTCAACGAAGCGCGGCGGGCGCCCATCCAATTGCATGATCTGCCGCATCCATAACGGCTCATGCGTTTCCGCCGTGTGGTGAAAGGCCTCCATCACATCGCGGCCACGCGGGCCGTGGATGAAATCTCCCAACATGCGATCCCGCAAGGGGCGACGAAAAAACTGATCGATGGAGGTGCCGATCAGCTGGATGCGTAGACGGATAGCATCCGATAGCGGATCGCGTTCAACGTCCAGGATGAAGAGATAAGGCAGAAGCTTTGAGCCGATTCGGGCAGGGCTGAACTCCGAGGAATCTTTTAGCCCTATTAGAAAATCGGCGATGTCACGCAGTCGATTGTCCATTCCAACACCTTGCCAGAGACGCGCCGCAGTTCCATCCTCAATGCACCCCGGACGCCCAGGAAACTGTCGATAAAAAAAGGGGAGTGCCATGAGAATACATGCCGTGTGTGCGCTCGCGCTGGCGGGCGCCGTTGCATGCATATTGCCCGCCGCGTCTGCCGAAATTCCGGCCTGGGCCTTTCCAGTGTCGCCACCGGGGCCACCGGCGCCGCCGGAAAACGGCGTTCAAATCAAACTGCCGGGGAGCACGAGCGCCTTCACGCTCACGCAGATTCTCGACCGTTTCAAGGTGGTCGACTGGTATCCGGGCGAACATCCGAAAATGCCACCGGTGGTTGTTAACGGGCGAAACCCGATGCGGGCCTGCGCCTATTGCCATATGCCGAGTGGCGCGGGGCGTCCGGAAAACGCCGCCCTCACGGGTCTGACGCCGAATTATTTCAAACAGCAGGTCCACAATTTCCGCGATGGGCACCGGCAAGGATCCGAAGCAAACCGCAATCCGCAGAATCTAATGCTCGAGATTTCCAAATTGGTCACCGATGCCGAGATCGACGAGGCGGCTGCCTATTACGCGAAGATCAAACCTGTTTCCTATGTTCGTGTCGTCGAATCCGCGACCGCGCCGAAAACCTTCGTCACCGGAAGTATTTTGGCGCGTCTGCCCGAAGGCGGCACGGAACCGCTCGGCAACCGCATCGTCGAGGTGCCGGAAACCGTGGAGCGTTTCGAACATCGCGATTCCAAAACGCCCTTCACCGCCTATGTGCCAATCGGCAGCATCAAACGCGGCGCGGATATGGCGGCTACCGGCGCCAATGGGAAAACGATTCCCTGCACGATCTGCCACGGGCCAGATTTGAAGGGGCTGGGCGATGTGCCACCCATCGCTGGCCGTTCGCCCAGCTTTATCGTCCGCCAACTCTTCGACATGCAGAGCGGCAAGCGCGGCGGAACGGCAGCGTTGATGCAGCCCGTGGTCGCCAAATTGGATGTCGCCGACATGGTGGCGCTCGCCGCCTATGCAGCAAGTCTTCAGCCCTGAGGCCTTATAAAGATATGTAATGGCACGGTTTCTGGCGGGCCTGCGCGCATCAGCGGGCTTGCGCCATACGTCGGACGCGGGCAAGCCTTCGCACCGGAGTGCCCGCGCCTATGATCCTCTCAAAAATTCTATTTCGGGTTCTGCCCTCGGCAATGCTGGCGCTTGCGCTGGCGTCCTGCATCACCCCGCCGCGCATTAATGCACCGCCAATAGCTCTCGCGGGCTTGGCGCCGGTCGGTTTCCCAGCCGACATTCGCATGATTGACGGCGCCGGGCCCGAGAGCACACAAAACGCGGCGCGGATTATCTCCCGTTTCACCGCGGCGGCGGACGGCTCGGTCGATATTCTGGCGCTGTCGGGCGGCGGATCGGGCGGCGCCTTCGGCGCCGGCGTGCTGGTCGGCCTAACGCGCGCAAAGATGCGGCCACAATATGAGATCGTCACCGGCGTCAGCACCGGGGCGCTTATCGCCCCGTTCGCGTTTCTGGGGCCCGAATGGGACGCGCTTCTAACGGAAGCCTATACGGAGCAGCCGACCGGCGGGTTCTTGCTCTCGCGCGGCTTGGGTGCGCTCTTTTGGCCGGGGCTCTATCGCAACGAACCTCTGATTGCGATGATCGACCGCTTCGTGACGCCTCAGCTTCTAGCCGCAATTGCACGCGAAGATGCGCGCGGGCGCCTGCTCTTAGTGGGCACAACCAATCTCGACAGCGGTGACGCCGTTATTTGGGACATGGGGGCTATCGCCCGGCGCGGTGAACCGGCACTCCGCCTGTTTCGTGATGTTCTTCTCGCGTCTGCCAGCGTGCCAGCGTTCTTCCCTCCGGTGATGATCTCGGTGGAATCGGGCGGCACGCGCTTCCAGGAAATGCATGTCGATGGCGGCGTCGCCACGCCGTTCTTCCTGCTGCCGGACATGGAATCTCTGCTGCGCGCTCCGCAGGCCCAGCTTCGCGGCGCGCATGCTTTCGTCATCGTCAACGGCCAGCTTGAGCCGCCGGCAACCCAGACGCCGCGCAACAGCATTCCGATTCTGGCGCGAAGCCTTGAGATCAATCAGATCGTCCAGACGCGTGACTCGCTTGCCGTCGCGGTCAATTTCGCCGAGCGCAACGGCATGCAGTTTCAGTTCACCCGCGTGCCGGCGGATTTGGTTACCGAAGGTCCGCTCGATTTCAACCGCGCCACCATGGAAGCGCTGTTTGCCCAAGGCCTCACCCTCGGCGAAACAGGCCGTGTGTGGCAGACCGCCGACCAATTTTTGCGCGCGCAGACGCAGTGAAGTTTCCGCATTGGGGCGGACAACTCCTCGTGAGGACGTATTTTCTCAAGCATTCGTGCGGCTTAGGCTCGGCTCCGGCTGATACTTCGAGATTAAAGTTCATGTTATGGTCCCTCCACCTATTCGCTGAATAGGCAATGACCGGAGGACGCCATGAAGAACATTGTCGGTTTTGCTGCCATCGCCGCCGCGATTTTTGCGGTGCCCGCGTTCGCGCATCACTCCCACTCCATGTTCGACGATACGCAGAAAATCGTCATGGAAGGCACGGTGAAGGAATTCCAATGGACCAACCCGCATAGCTGGTTGCAGGTTGTGGTCACCAAAGACGGCGTCACCAAGGAATGGTCGCTTGAAATGGGATCACCGGCGGGGCTTTCGCGCGGCGGTTGGCGCCCGAAGACAATTCTTCCCGGTGATAAGGTCACCGTGACGATCCATCCGTTGAAGGACGGCAATCCCGGCGGCTCGCTGGTCGTCGTAAAATTGCCCAACGGCAAGACCATGGGCGAAGAGGGTTACGAGTAAATCTCAGCAATTGCTCCGCGCTTTACGCGGGAGCATAGCGAAAATCAGGCTTCGTCGGCGACGGTGTTGCTGAGCACGCCGATTTGCGGGACTTCGACTTCGACGACATCGCCCGGAACCAGCCATTGTGGCGGCTTCTGATGTCCGCCGGCGCCGGTGGGTGTGCCGGTGAACAGAAGGTCGCCTGGCTTGAGCGTCGTGAACATCGAGATGTAGCGGATCAGCTCGGCGAAATCCCAGGTCAGGCGGCTGGTGCGGTCGTCCTGGCGCAGCACGCCGTTGACGCGCGTCATCAGATGCAAATCCGCGCCGGGATCGAGCGAGTCCGAGGTAACAATCCACGGGCCGATGCTGCCCGAATTGTCGAAGTTTTTGCCTTGCGTCACGTTCAGCGTGCCGTGGCGTAGCCAATCGCGCACGCTGCCTTCGTTGCCGAGCGTCAAGCCAAACACATGGCTGAGCGCTTTCTCACGCGGAATGTTGCGGCCTTCTTTGCCGATGACGATGACGATCTCGCCTTCATAGTCGAATTGCTCCGACGCTTTGGGCCGGAGGATGGGATGTTCGTGTCCGACGACGGAGCCGGGAAAACGGACGAAGAGATTGGGATATTTCGGCTTCTCGCGGCCGTCTTTATATTCGGCGTTGCGCTCCGGGTAGTTGATACCGACGCAGAGAATTTTCTCCGTGCCCGGCACTGGCGGCAAAAATTCGACGTCGCTGAGCTTGTGGTCCGGGGATCTTGCGAGAGTCTTCGCTTCTGCCAGCGCGCCGGCGCGGATTAGGTCGATCAGTTTCGGATATTTGGCGCCGAGCGTTTTGCCCAGATCGACGACGCCGTCGTCGATGACTGCGCCATAGGTCTCTTTGCCGTTCACCTTGAAAGTCGCGAGGCGCATCGGGAAATCTCTGCGGTTGAATTTTGATGTTTCAGTGTGGGCTCCGATCCCGGACCGCTTTCGAGCAGTCCGGGACGCTAACCGATAGGCGAACTAGATCACGATCTTGGTCATGATCCCCTTAGGGAAGTACTTATCGATATCGATGTGCTTGTGCGCGATGCCCTGCTGATAGGTGTACAGCGCCATCTGCTCGAAGGTCGGACGGTTTTCCTCGATGCCGTATGGGAACGGATCGCCGTCAAACATGTCGCGCATTTTGCGCGCATAGGCGGGCAGCCACGCGAGCGGATAGCGCGACACTGCGGGGTCCAGCAGGCGTTCGAGGCTGCGCTTCTTGGATTCCAGAAACGCGTTGTAGAGATTGCGCGCGACCCACGGATGCTCATCGATGATGTGCTTCTGCACGGCGATGATGTGCATGATTGGATAGACTTTGGTGCGCTTGAAATATTCTTCTTCCATCTCGACGAAGTTCGGATAGAGGCGAACGATGTCCGGATGCCCCTGCAGGAAGCAGGTGGGCGGACGCGCAATGATGGCGCAATCGATCTCGCCGGAGGCAAGCATCTCGGAGAGCGATTTGTCGCTGACGCGGGTCAGCTTCACGCCTTCCGGCAGGTTCAGCTCAACCTTCTCGACGCGGCCCGGATCATTGGCGCCGGCCTGGTACCAATGCACGTCCTGCAGCTTCACGCCCTGCTCGTTGTGCATCCAGCCGCGCATATAGACGGCGGCCGAATGTGCCCATTCCGGCGAGCCGATCTTTTTGCCCTTCAGGTCCTGGACTGTTTTGATGCCGCTTTTCTTGTTGATGTAGAAGGAGCCGAAGCGAAACAGACGCGAGCAGATCACCGGCAGACCGACGATGTCGGAATTGTCGCGCGTGATCTGGGTGGTGAATTTCGCGAAGGAAAGTTCGGAGACGTCCCATTCCCGGTTCAGCGTGAAACGGGCGAAGACCTCGTGGTGGCCATGCGTCAGCCAGATATGGTCGATGCCTTCGGCGTTGACCGCGCCGGTGCGGAAGTCGCGAAAATGATCGTAATCGGTGGTCGCGATCGTAAGCCGTAAATTGGTCCGTCCCATCAAATCCTCCCGTAAGCCCCGGTAGCGTACTGCCCCAGGGTCCAACACCCTGCCTCTCGGCACTCATCGGCCATTCGAGGCCAAAAACCGCGCCGCTTATAGCATGCGGTCGCCGCCCGGCTAGTCCGGGAGCTTGCGGCTTTTCGTGCCCCCAGTCCTCATCCTTCGAGACGCGCCTTCGGCGCTCCTCAGGATGAGGAATTGTAACCGCCCTCATGGTAAGGAGGCTGCGAAGCCGCCGTCTCGAACCATGCCCGAGGCGAATTCCAAGCGTTGCCTGGCCTCGGGGCTTTGCCTAGTATTTTTGGGCCAGTTCCCTGGGGCTTCGGCGGTTCCCGCCGGCCGGTATCAATCCCGGCTTCATTTGATCGACACAAGTGACCATGACCGCAGCCTCCAGCACACCCAAACACCGGCCCATGGCCCCCGAGGAGCGCAAAGTCATTGTCGCCTCGTCGGCTGGCACTATTTTCGAATGGTATGATTTTTATCTGGCCGGCTCGCTGGCGGCGAATATCAACGCCAGCTTTTTCTCCGGCGTGAACCCGACCGCCGGATTCATATTTACCTTATTGGCCTTCGCGGCGGGTTTCGCCGTGCGCCCATTCGGTGCGCTTCTGTTCGGACGCCTCGGCGATCTGGTGGGACGCAAATACACCTTCCTCGTCACCATGACAGTGATGGGTCTCGCCACCTTCGCCGTCGGGCTTATTCCGGGTTACGCCGTTGCAGGCATCGCCGCACCCATTGCCTTTGTCGCCTGCCGGCTGCTGCAGGGTCTGGCGCTTGGAGGTGAATATGGCGGCGCTGCTACCTATGTGGCCGAGCACGCGCCTGAGGGGCGGCGGGGGTATTACACCGCCTGGATTCAGACCACCGCGACCTTGGGTCTGTTTCTCTCTCTCATTGTCATTCTGGTATTGCGCCAAAACATGACGCCGGAAGAATTCGCCGCCTGGGGCTGGCGAGTGCCGTTTCTGATTTCGATCTTCCTACTTGGCGTGTCACTGTGGATTCGCTTGCAACTCGCGGAATCGCCGGCATTCCTGAAGATCAAGGCTGAGGGCACGCAATCGAAAGCGCCCCTGCGGGAAGCTTTCGGCACGAAGAAGAATCTGAAAATCGCGTTGATCGCTTTGTTCGGCGCCACAGCCGGGCAAGCTGTGGTCTGGTACACGGGGCAGTTCTACGCGCTGTTCTTCCTCACCCAGACATTGAAGATGGATGGCGCGACCGCGAATATCGCAATCGCTGCTTCGCTTTTGATCGGCACACCGTTCTTCATCGTGTTCGGCTGGCTGTCCGATCGCATCGGGCGCAAGCCCATCATCATGGCCGGGTGTTTGATCGCGGCACTGACCTATCTTCCACTATTTCATGCTCTGGCGAGCGCTGTGAATCCGGAATTGGTGGCGGCGCAAACGCGCGCCCCCGTCACGATCATCGCCGATCCGGCGGAATGTTCGTTTCAATTCAACCCGGTGGGCACGGCCAGCTTCACCAGTTCCTGCGACATCGCGAAATCCTTTTTGGCGCGCAATGCGGTGAATTATGAAAACGAACAAGGTGCGCCTGGCACGCTTGCGCGCATTCGCATCGGCACGGTGGAAATGGAATCCTTCGATGCGCGTGCGGCCGGCGCCGATGCCGCAGCCCGCACCACAGCCTTTAATGATGCAGCGACGAAAGCGATCCGCGATGCGGGCTATCCCGCCGCGGCAGACCCCGCCCGCATCAACATGCCGCTCACCATCGCCATACTCACCGTCTTAGTTCTCTATGTGACAATGGTTTACGGGCCGATTGCGGCGCTTTTGGTCGAGCTTTTCCCCACGCGTATCCGCTATTCCGGAATGTCGCTGCCCTATCACATCGGCAATGGCTGGTTCGGCGGGTTTCTGCCGCCCGCGGCATTCGCCATCGTTGCAGCCAATGGGAATATTTTTTCGGGTCTTTATTATCCCGTCGCTGTCGCGCTCATTACATTTGTCATCGGCATGATTTTTCTACCCGAAACCAAAGACCGCGATATCAGCCGCGCGGATTGAACGCACTGCATGCGCCTGTCAGGCGGATTTCCCCCTGGACGCGCTTTATCGGCGCGGTCAAGATCATGCCCAGGGGGGCTGGCCTAAGCGGGAATTGTGACGGTGGGGAAATCTTTTCGCCGCAGCCGGTGGCTGCAATTGCCGTTGCGTGCCGGCGTCAGCGCGCTTGCGCTTGCGCTACTTGCCTGTGCTGGGGGCGGCGGAAGTTCGCAGCCTTCCGTGCCGAACCCGCCGGTCAATCCGCCCCCGCCACCGCCTTCGGGGCCATCGGCTGCGGAATTTCGCACAGCCGAATATCAGAGGTCTTGGGCGCTCGAGGCCATTCACAGCGCCGAAGCCTATGCGCAAGGTCCCACCGGAAACGGCGTCACGGTGGGATTCGTCGATTTCAATTTCCAATTGAGCAGTTCTGAGGTGCGCTACAATTTGGCCAGTCGCGGTCCCAATGCGCAGGCCGTTGCCTGGTACACAGCGCGAATCGGCGAGGCGCCGGACACCGACACCCATGGCCACATGGTCGCCAGCATCGCCGCGGGTGTGAAGAACAATAACGGCATTCACGGCGTGGCCTTTAACGCCGGCGTTCTTGCGGTCGATTATTTCTCCAACGTCAACCCGGACACGTTTCTCTATCAGGGTGTGACCTACCACGTCTCCGATCCATGGACTTACCTCACCTCTCGCGGCGTGCGCGTGATCGGAGAGTCCTTCGGTTACGACGACGAAGATTTCATTCCCGATCCTCCGCCGGGCATGCCGCGGCCGACGGACGCCTATGTGCTTGAACTGCCGGTCGCCGCAATTGCCAATGGCGCACTTCTCGTTGCGTCCGCCGGCAATAATTTCGGGCGTGGTGCGAGCGGCGGTGCGGATCCCATCCGTTCGAATCTCGACACACTTGAAGACATCGCCGCCGAAGGGCTGACCAACGGCCCGGGTGCCTACATCATCGTCGGCGCGGTTGACGAAAATAAGCAGATGGCGTCGTTCTCCAACCGCGCGGGAATCGCCCGCAACAATTTCATGGTCGCACCGGGCGTCGATATCGTCGCGCCCTTTAACGGCGAACTCTATTATGTCGGCGGCACATCGGTTTCGGCGCCGCTTGTTGTTGGCGCCGCAGCTTTGGTCATGGAGCGCTGGCCGACGCTGACGGCACGGCAAGTCGCAGACATATTATTTGCCAGCGCCACCGATCTTGGTGCGCCCGGCGTCGACGCTATTTTTGGCCACGGACTTCTCAATGTCGCCGCCGCATTGCAGCCGCTTGGTGTCACGAGCTTTGCAGCACCGGGCGTCACCGGCGCCGTTACGTCGTCTGCCATTGTGCTGGGGCCGGCATTCGGCGACGCGCCGGCTCTTCGCGCGACACTGAATGGCGTTGCCATATTCGACGGCTTTGGCCGCGATTTTCGCTTCGATGCATCCAAGCTGACCTTGGCGCGACCCGCCAACATCAACATTCTCGGCGTCGTCAAACAGGAAATGGGTTGGCACGTCACCGAAGTACCGCTGGAATTCGGGCGTGTCGCCTTCAGCTTTCATGACGATTCTGTTTTTGCATTCCACGACGACAATGGACTCGAAACCGCGCGGGCGCCGCAGGCGCAAGTCAGGCTGTCCGGTTCCACCGAAGCATTTTCGTGGAGCGCCGGCAACGGCGTTCATGTCAGTGATGCCGTCGATGGAGCGGGGCGGTTTGGTTTCGCGCCGTTGACGCGTGCCTTTGCTCCGGCGCTGGATGCGGCGCCTGATGTTTTCGCGGCGTTGCAATTCACGGTGAATGACGGCGATACGCTTTCGGTCGCGCTGTCCGAGGGTGGCGATCACAACGATTTTCGTCCCATTGCCGCGCAAGCAGCGCGGCGCAACATGCGCATGGCGGCTTTGCGTTACGATCACACGCTCGAAGCGGCGCGCGTAAATGTTGAAATCGGTTCGGCGTGGGAAGAGGGCGCGCTTCTCGGCACGCTGTCGTCCGGCGGGCTTGGTCTGGCGGAAAAATCCCAAACATTATGGACGAGCATCGCCGCGGAAGCCTCGCTCGCGCCGATGTGGTCGATCAAAGCGACCGCGACACTGGCCCGCAGCAGCGCCGACCTGCCAGCGCAAAGTCTTTTCGCTGATGTGGCGCCAATTATGGCCAGTCAATTTTCTTTAGGTGTGGCGCGCGCAAATCTCATTTCCGAGGGCGATGTGTGGACCATTGCCGTGACGCAAAGACTGCGCGTCGAGTCGGGGGACGTCAGGTTTCTGTCCGGCGCCGGCACGGAACACGAAAGTGCCTCCCTGGTACCGTCGGGCCGCGAGAAAGCGTTCGAAACTTCGTATCGCATGGGATTTGGCGCGTGGTCCGCGTCTGTCGCGATGGCACATCGGTTCGACGCCGGCCATATTGCCGGAAAGCAAGAAACGTCGGCGCTTCTCTCGGTGCAGCGCGCATTCTGACGTGAAAATCCTTGTCCATCACATCATGCGGGAAGATTGGCATCCCGCTCTTGCCGCGTCGTTTCCCGAGCACGAATGGGCGCTTTCGGACCGGCTCGAGGATTTCGCGCACCACATTCCTGATGCCGATATTCTTCTGATCACCAACCGCGCCTGCACCAAAGAGCTGGGCGAGATATTGCGCACGCGCGCGAGCGCGTTGAAATGGATTCATTTCCTGACAGCGGGCATGGACAATGCCATCGCCATGGGCCTGCCCACGCATGTGGCGATCAGCCATGCGGCAGGCGTCAAGGCCGCCTCGGTTGCCGAACATGCGCTGGCACTGCTTTTGGCGTTGCGGCGCCGGCTGCCGGATATTCTGCTGGACCAGCGCCAGCATCTTTGGCGCCGCGAAGACATCAGTGCGGCAATGGGTTCGCTCGCGGGCACGACCGCCTGCATTGTCGGTCTTGGACATGTCGGACGCGAGATTGCCCGCAAATTACGCGCCTTTGACGCCGTCCCCATTGCCGTTTCGCGCGCGGGCGTTGCCGGCGACGGTGTCGCCGCCGTCTATTCACGGATCCGGCTTCACGAGGCGCTGGGACTTGCCGATGCCGTGATTATTGCCACATCGGCCGACGGGAGCAGGCAGGCGTTGATCGATGGCCCGGCACTGGCGGCGATGAAGCCCGGTGCTGTCCTCGTCAATGTGGCGCGCGGAAGCCTCGTGGATGAGGGCGCGCTGATCGATGCCTTGGTGTCCGGCCGGCTGGCGGGCGCCGGACTCGACGTTCAACAAACCGAGCCGCTGCCGCCCTCGAGCCAGCTTTGGGATCTGCCACAAATGACTGTTTCGCCTCATAGCGCAGGGGCAGGCGCGAGCGGGTACCAGGAACACCGTGCCTTGTTCGCAGCGAATCTGGAACGGTTCCTCGGCGACAGGCCTCTTTTGAATTCTTGGCCCGGATAGGCGTTCGGCTTAGGTCCTTGGCCTGGCGCCCGCCATCATCTCAAACCTGGGAATGGAAAGCTTTGCCCGCTTGGAGATCGGCGAGGTTGTTTGATACAAGCCACCGCTTCGTCGATTGGAAAACCCGGAAAGGTTGAGTTTCGCGCGATGGCTGACAATTTTGAGGCTCTTCGCGGGAAAAGGTGGACAAATTTAGCCGCCCCGCCACATAGAACTTCATTATAATCAATCTGTTAATGCAGTTTTCAGCGGGTCGGAAACGTGTCACGTT